>JAZKHE010000006.1:41494-177813 GCA_040385525.1 Bacteroidota bacterium | reverse complement strand
TTGCTTTATCTTCTGCTGATTTCTTAGCAGCTTCATCTGCTAAACGTTTTGCTTCCGCGTCAGCTTTGGTTTTTTCTTCAGCTGTTTTCTTTGCTGCGGCTTCATCTGCTAAACGTTTGGCTTCCGCGTCAGCTTTGGCTTTTTCTTCAGCTGTTTTTTTAGCGGCAGCTTCGTCTGCTAATCGTTTGGCTTCGGCATCTGCTTTTGCTTTATCTTCTGCTGCTTTTTTTGCTGCGGTTTCGTCTGCTAATCGTTTGGCTTCTGCATCGGCTTTGGCTTTATCCTCTGCTGCCTTCTTAGCAGCAGCTTCATCTGCTAATCGTTTGGCTTCTGCATCGGCTTTGGCTTTATCCTCTGCTGCCTTCTTAGCGGCAGCTTCATCGGCTAAACGTTTGGCTTCTGCATCGGCTTTTGCTTTATCTTCTGCTGCTTTTTTAGTGGCAGCTTCGTCGGCTAAACGTTTGGCTTCTGCATCGGCCTTGGCTTCTGCTGCTTTCTTTGCTGCGGCTTCGTCGGCTAAACGTTTTGCTTCCGCATCAGCTTTGGCTTTATCATCTGCTGCTTTTTTCGCTGCGGCTTCATCAGTTAAACGTTTTGCTTCTGCATCTGCTTTTGCTTTATCTTCTGCTGCTTTTTTAGTGGCGGCTTCGTCGGCTAAACGTTTGGCTTCTGCATCGGCCTTGGCTTTATCTTCTGCTGCTTTCTTTGCTGCGGCTTCGTCGGCTAAACGTTTTGCTTCCGCGTCAGCTTTGGCTTTATCTTCTGCTGCTTTCTTTGCTGCGGCTTCAGCATCTGCTTTAGCTTTTGCCTCGGCTGCTTTTTTCGCTGCGGCTTCATTGGCTAAATGTTTTGCTTCGGCCTCGGCTTTTGCTTTATCTTCTGCTGCTTTTTTAGCGGCAGCTTCGTCTGCTAAACGTTTTGCTTCGGCATCTGCTTTGGCTTTATCTTCCGCTGCTTTCTTTGCTGCGGCTTCAGCATCTGCTTTAGCTTTTGCCTCGGCTGCTTTTTTCGCTGCAGCTTCATCGGCTAAACGTTTTGCTTCTGCATCTGCTTTGGCTTTATCTTCTGCTGCTTTCTTTGCTGCGGCTTCATCGGCTAATCTCTTCGCCTCAGCTTCTGCTTTAGCTTTTTCTTCAGCTGCCTTTTTTGCGGCGGCTTCATCGGCTAAACGTTTTGCTTCAGCGTCAGCTTTTGCTTTATCTTCCGCTGCTTTCTTTGCGGCAGCTTCGTCTGCTAAACGTTTTGCTTCGGCATCAGCCTTGGCTTTATCTTCTGCTGCTTTCTTTGCTGCGGCTTCATCGGCTAATCGTTTTGCTTCCGCATCTGCTTTGGCTTTATCTTCTGTGGCTTTCTTTGCTGCGGCTTCAGCATCTGCTTTAGCTTTCGCCTCGGCTGCTTTTTTAGCTGCAGCTTCATCTGCTAAACGTTTGGCTTCGGCTTCTGCCTTAGCTTTTGCCTCGGCGTCGGCTTTTGCTTTAGCAGCGACTTCTTCCGCTGCCTTTTTTGCTGCGGCCTCAGCGGCGGCTTTCTTAGCAGCCTCTTCTGCCACTTTTTTTGCTGCGGCTTCTTCAGCAGCTTTTGCTTTAGCGGCTGTGGCTGCATCTAAGGCCGCCTTTTTTGCTGCATCATCAGCTGTTTTTTTAGCTAAAGCTTCTTCAGCTTTTCGCTTAGCTTCTGCATCAGCAATTGCTTTTGCTTCTGCGGCTGCTTTGGCTTTTAATTCCGCTTCTGCTGCAGCTTTTTTAGCTGCTTCTTCGGCTAATTTTTTCTCTGCTTCTTTCTGAATTTGATTTTGAATTTCTTTTACAGAATTGGTATAAGCTTGGTCAAAATCAAAATTTTCCGTTTCTTTTGAATAAAATAATTTTCCTACAGGTTTGTTAAATGCGGAGGCATCAATTCCAGGTACTTCTTTGAAAAGACTTATGTCTAGCGGAAAAATAAAACCTTCTTCGGGCGCATCATCGGGCGGCACATTTTTGGTGTTTATGGATAATGTTTTTGATACGTAGCCAGGCTTTGAAACTTTGATAACGTAATCTTGGTCGGGCAACATCTCGAGTTTAAATTTTCCTCCAGTTGCTGTTATGGTTTGAACCACTGTAGATCCCTTCATTAGGGTTACCGTAGCACCATCAAGTTTACCTGCTCCTTCTTTTAACTTCCCATCTATTTCTAGGTTCCAGTCAGCTTGTGCATTCGATTGGAATGAACTGAATAGCAGTGAAATAAAGAAAATAAAACCTAAAAGTCTAGTAATTGCGCGCATATAGTCAAGTTCTCAAAAATATCGAAAATTTGCTTCTTATATTGCTTCAAATCAGTTCATTTTATTAACTATTACACCATTTTATTAGATTTATTGTTAATAACTTTTGCGGACTAAAATGCATCTCATTTTTATTAAAATTAACTTCAAAGTTCAAAATTGTTGGCTATGAATTTTAGTTTTTGGGAAAATGAAACCTATTTAAAAAACATTGATTTTTTAATTATTGGATCGGGCATTGTTGGCTTAAGTTCTGCTTTAGAGCTACGAAAAAAATTCACTAAAAGTAAAATTGTAGTTTGCGAACGTGGTATTTTACCAATGGGTGCAAGTACTAAAAATGCTGGTTTTGCTTGCTTTGGCAGCCCTACCGAATTGCTTGATGATTTAAAAATCATGAGTGAAAGTCAAGTTTTTTCGTTAGTTGAAAAAAGATGGAAAGGCTTAGAAAAACTAAAAAGTAATTTAAGCGAAAAGAAAATTGACTATCTACCTTACGGTGGATATGAGTTGTTTAATGATGAGAAAATACTAGATGAAACGTTATCTAAATTAGATTACTTAAACCAAAACTTAAAGCCGATTACAAAGAATAAAACAACCTATTTAAACGTAAAAAATAAATCACAAGAATTTGATTTTCAAAATATTAAAGGTCTCATATTAAACCAATTTGAAGGTCAAATTAATACTGGCAAAATGATGTTTAATTTAATTAAACTCTGCCAAAGTAAGAACATTATTGTTTTAAATAGCCTAGAAGTAAGCCATTTTGAATCGATTAACAATGCCGTAAAAGTTGAATTTAAAAACGGTTGGCATTTGCAAACTAAAAAGCTATTAATAACCACGAATGGCTTTGCAAAAAAGCTACTTCCAGAGTTAAACGTTGAACCTGCAAGAGCTCAAGTATTGATAACAAAACCCATAAAAAATTTAAAATTTAAAGGCACGTTTCATTATGATAAAGGCTATTATTATTTTAGAAATATTGGCAATAGAGTTTTGTTTGGTGGAGGCAGAAACTTAGATTTTAAAACGGAAAACACTTCTGAATTTGGTTTAACTACTAAAGTTCAAAATTCTCTTAATCAATTACTTAAAGAAGTTATTTTACCAAATACTCCATTTGAAATAGAACAAACTTGGAGTGGTATTATGGGTGTTGGTAGCGAAAAAGTGCCCATTGTTAAAAAAGTACAATCTAATGTTTATTGCGCGGTTAGAATGGGCGGAATGGGCATAGCAATTGGTTCTCTTATTGGAGAAGATGCTGCCAAATTAATAAGTGAAGATGTTTAGAAACTATTAAGGCGCTAATCTTTTTTTAGTCCAAGAGCCATTAAACTCTAAATCAAAAGCTATTCTATCGTGAACACGACTTGGGCGACCTTGCCAAAATTCGTAGTAGTTGGGTTTAATAATATAACCACCCCAATGCTCTGGGCGCTCAATTTGTTTGTTTTTATTAATTTCTTCGTAGTATTTTATTTTTTCGTCAAGGTCTTCTCTGTTTTTTAATACTGAGCTTTGTTGCGAAGCCCAAGAACCAACTTGACTTCCTTTTGGGCGCATTTTAAAATACTCGTCAGACTCGCTTGCTGGAATTTTAGCTATATCTCCTTCTATTCTGATTTGGCGTTCTAATTCTGGCCAAAAAAAGTTCATGCAAACCATTGAATTTACTAATACATCTTTTGCTTTTTTACTTTGATAATTGGTATAAAATACAAAACCATTTTCGCTAAAGTTTCGTAAATACACAATACGAATACTTGGTTGTCCCATTTCGGAAACCGTTGCCAAACTAAAAGCTTGGGCTTCCATTACTTTTGCATCTACAGCTTCTTTAAACCATTTTTCGAATTGCACCATTGGGTTATTATCAACCTGTTCTTCTAAAAGTGTTTGTTTTGCAAAATCGTGGCGCAACTGTTGTATATATTGTTTGTAATCTTCCATTTTATAAATTTATCTCTTAAATGTAGTCATTTTTAAAACATTTTAAAACATTTATCGTTGAAAGAGTTATGAGCACAACTAATATAAAACCAAGCAGAGGCAAATTACTGATTGCTGAACCTGTTCTTGACAGTGTTTATTTTAAAAAATCGGTAATACTAATAACTGATTATAACGATGAAGGATCGGTTGGATTTGTATTAAATAAAAAGATTGATGCTTTTTTAAAAGATGTGATTACGGATATAAAATCGGATAAATTTCAGTTGTTTGTAGGCGGACCAGTTGCTAAAGACAGTTTGTTTTTTATTCATAACAAAGGCGAGCTCATTAAAAACAGCACTTCTATCGGGAATAATTTATACTGGGGTGGCGATTTTGATTCGATTAAAAAGTTTATCAATAGCGGAAAATTAACCGAAGATGATATTAAATTTTTTGTTGGTTATTCGGGTTGGGATGCTAATCAGTTGGAAAGAGAATTGGAAGAAGAAACCTGGATTATTTCTGATTTTGAAAAAGCACAAGCTTTAAGCTATCGCTCGGAAGATATGTGGCGCGATGCTTTAAAAAAATTGGGTGGCGATTTTTCTTTGCTTATCAATTATCCTGATGACCCTACTTTAAACTAAAAACCTATTTTTATTGCTTAGTTGGTTTAGTTTTTGAAGCAACAATTCGTAAAACTGACGTGCTGTGTGGTTAAAATAACGCGCATCGTTAATACCCGAAATCCAAACAATGCCTCTTAATGTGTTGGTTAAAAAAGCTTCTTTAACAAACGGAATATCATCTATATACAAACTGCGTTCTTCAATTTCTATTTCGTTTTCTATAGCTAAAGCCAACACAATAAAACGCATAATTCCGCTTAAACAACCATCAGCAAGTGGCGGTGTATAAAGTCTTCCGTTTAAAAAATAAAACAAGTTAGAGTTGCTCGATTCTATAATTGCGTGATTGGTGTTTAGCAAAAAAACATCATCAAATTTATTAGCTTGAGCATATTGCGATGCCAACACATAGAGCAAGGCGTTAGCACTTTTTATTTTAGAGAAATTGTTAATGGGTTTTAGATTTTCTTTGTAAAAACCAATTTGTAAACCTTTTGCATTCCACTCGTAATCGCTTACCGATAAAGGATAAGCTTCTATAGTGTAACTTACTTGATTTGTAATGGGTGTATAAAAACCGCCATCTTTTCTAAAAATTGTGAATCTAACTCTCGCCGACTTTTCGCAATTATTACGCTTTAGCAAAATTTTTATTTGTGCTACTAAATTATCAACCGTTAAATCGGGAATGGCAAGCATGCCCAATAGTTGCATAGCGTTAGAGATTCGCTCTATGTGTAGGTCTACAAAAAGTGGTTCGCTATCAATAACTTTTATCGTTTCGAACAAGGCATCGCCAAAGCGAAACGCTCTGTTACTTATATTAAGCACAGGTGCATCTGCTTTAAACAGTTTGTTGTCGTATATTACAAAAGCGTTGGTTTCCACGTTAATGTTAATTAGCTTAAAGTTACAAAGTTTTTGCCCATTCTAAAATAGAAGTGTTTTGCTCAATTAAAACTCCCTTTACTCCTGCTTTTTCGCCAGCATCAACATCGCGTTGTTTATCTCCTACAAAAAACGACAAATTTGGATTTATATTGAATCGCGCTAATGATTTTTCTACCATTAACGAATCGGGTTTGCGACACAAACATTTGCTAAAATCAGGATGATGCGGGCAATAATAAATTTCAGTAATGGCTCCTTTTGCTACTTCGTTTTTTATTCTGTTATGAATTATTTCTACATGATTGTGCGTGTAAATACTTTTTGCAATGCCACTTTGGTTGGTAATTACAATTAATAAATAACCTTTGTTTTTTAATACCTGTATGGCTTCTGCAATATCAGCCACCCACAACACATCATCATTATTAAAGGTGTATTCGCTGCGCTCAATGTTTATTACGCCGTCTCTATCTAAAAAAACTGCTTTATTCAAAATAGGTGTATTTTATTTGTTCTACAAATTCAATTGCTAAATCTTTGTCCATTAAAATAGTGAACATAATTCCAAAAACGGCTCCAAAAAAATGAGCATCGTGCCCAATATTATCGTTTGCTTTTTTGCCCATGTAGTACGAATAAATTAAGTACAGCAAGCCAAACACAAAAGCTGGAATTGGAATGGGTATAAAAAATAAATACAAACTCATGGTTGGATTAAACAAAATGGCGGCAAAAACTACTGCCGAAACTGCACCCGACGCTCCTACTGCATTGTACGAAACGTTATGTTTGTGTTTTTCGAACGAAGCAATTACCGATACAAATACCGACGAAACATACATTAACACAAAAAAGTACGGACCTTTTTCTGCAAAACGATTTGCATACATCTGCTCGGTTGCATTGCCAAACATATACAGCACATACATATTTACTAGTAAATGAAAAAAATCGGCGTGAATTAAACCATACGAAAAAAAGCGCCACCACTCTTTGCGGGTGTTTATTTGGTAGGCATTAAATTGCAATTTATGAAACAGCTCTTGGCTTTGAAACGCAAAAAACGAAACGGCTACAGTTAGGATTATTATGATGAGGCTTATTGACATTTGCTTGTACCTTGTATTTTGTATGTTGTATTTTGTTTTTATTAGTGCAAAAGTACGATATTTAGCAGGGATAATAAAATGGCTGTTTTGTTAAAGATTGGAAAAAAATAGAATTTGATACTTTATAAAAAAATAATATATTTGATGTAGTAAATACACGATATAAAGTAGCGACAACCTACCCAAATAAGTTTGTATATACGTTAGAATGTACCGGGTATATACTAGTTAGTGGCAATTATAACGAAGAATCGAATATTAATTTAAAATCAAAATATGGCATTACCAACAACATACACACAAGAATTTAAACTCCTTCCGGAATTTTTTGGAAAATTAAGAGATGCTCAAGCTCCCGATAAATTCACATTACAAAATATAAAAGACTTTGGTTATAAATCTAATAACCACAGAGCTTTCTTGCCAATATTAAAAGCGCTTAGCTTCTTAACTGCTGATGGTAGTCCCACTCCTAGATACCACAATTATAGAAACCATTCCATGTCTAAAGCAGTAATGGGGGAAGCTATAAAAGAAGCATATTCTGATATATTTTTAATTAAAGCAAAACCTACTACAGCTGACAAAGCACTTATTGAAGGCAAGTTTAAAAGTTTTCATAATGTGAGTGACACAGTAGCTGGACTAATGACAAAAACCTTCTATGCTTTACTTGATTTAGCAGATTTAGAAACAACTTCTGAAACGACAAAAACAGTAACAACTGAGCCTACAACAAAATCTGATGATGAAACTGTTTTTACAGCAATTAGGAATAAATCTCATTCTTCAGTAGGGCTACATTACAATATACAAATTCATCTGCCAGCAACTAAGGACGTTGAAGTGTATAATGCTATTTTCAAATCACTAAAAGATCATCTCATTGAATAAGAAAAAAGATATTCGAGACTTCTTCTTCAGAGGTCTAATGTTTGAATCAGAGGCGACAAAATTTCAGACTGCTGGTATTCAAATTGGAGCAAGTTCAACTCACGCAGAGGAACAATTACTTTCCGAGTCCTTAGCTCCATTTAGTATTCCTAGGAGAAATAGTGCTTTAGAAATGGCTAGGCTCTATGCCGTGCTTCACTGTTTCGAAAATGAAATAAGAGAATATATCCGAGAAACATTAGCAGACAAAGAAGGGATTGATTGGTGGACTAAATTGCCCCAAAAAATGAAAACACACGCAGAAGGACGACAAGAAACCGCACTAAAAGACTCTTGGCTTGAAGGTGAAAAGAGTGACCTTTTAGGTTTTGTCGACTTCGGAATGCTAAGTTCAATTATTATTGAGAAGTGGCCACATTTTAGCAATTTAATTCCTTCACAACATTGGTTAAAACAGAGGATGGAAGAATTGGAGAAAGTAAGAAACTTCATTGCACACAACAGGACTCTATTACCATCAGAATATCAGAGAGTTTATATGTACATAGCGGACTGGAATAGAGTAATAGGATTATAAATAATTGCCACTAACAGTATCTTTGCGTTATGGCTTAGGAAATACTAATATAAACTGTTTACATTCTGCAGGTTAGTGCATCCGACACAACGCAAAGCCCCAAAACGTTATATTTAATAAAACCTTTTTTAAAAATCAACTATGCAAAAATTACAATTTAAAAAAGAAATAAACGCTACGGCTCAAAAAGTGTACGAAACGATGCTGGGTTTAAAAGACAAAAGCACTTACCAATATTGGACAGCAGCTTTTAATCCTACTTCTACTTTTGAGGGCAGCTGGAACAAAGGAAGCAAAATTCTTTTTGTAGGAACTGATGAAAATGGTAAAAAAGGAGGAATGATTTCTGAAATTGTAGAACACCTACCTGCTAGTTTTGTTTCTATTCGTCATTACGGATTTTTAGACGGAGATGTAGAAGTTACAACAGGCGAACAAGTCGAAAAATGGGCTGGCGGTCACGAAAATTATAACTTTCAAGAAAATAATGGCGTAACAACTGTTGTCGTAGAAATGGATTCTGTTGATGATTATTTGGATTATTTTAATAGCACTTATCCAAATGCATTAAATAAATTAAAAGAAATTTGTGAGCAGTAAAAATTGAAGCATTATCATTAAACAGATTTTGGGAGCAATACCAAAATCTGTTTTTTTTATATTAATTATTTGTTTTTCAAAATTGTCTCCTCAATTTCTCAATCACTCACTTCTACCCTAACAATATACAAGTTACATCATACAAGCTACAACCTACAAAAGACAACGTACAAAAAACAAAAACTAAAACTCTACTTTATAACTCAAAACGGGTATTAGCGGGGTTTGGTAGTAATATTCTACTTTAAGATTTTTTGTGTCAAAATACTGTCCTCCAACATTTTTTCGGTTAGTTACATTTTGTATATCTAAAGCCAAAGTGCTTGTTAATTTTTTGTAGTTACGTTTTACACTTACACGAATATCTGTTCTAAAATAATCAGGATTTTTTTCGCCAAATGTAGCTGTTGCATCAAATATGGCTTGCCCAGCAGCAACCGATGCAGCATAGTTTACAGGCGTATAGCGTACTCCACCCGAATACATCGATTTTATATTTGCACCAACAACTCTGTGTTTTCTTTTTTCAGACAAAGTCCACTCCTTTCCTATTGTAAACGAACCTGCATAATTGGTGTTGTAGCGCGTGTTGTACCATTGTCCGTTTGGCGCTTTAAATTTAGATTCGAATACCGAAGCTGATAATAAATAATATAAGTTTTTATGTAAAAAGCGTTCGTAAGTTAGCTCCATACCATAGTTTTTTCCCAAACCTTTGTTCACTAATTTTTCTGTTGTAAAACCATCGGCTTCGTTTAAAACAGAATAGGTTCTGTTGGTATTTTGGCTAATAGGAATATTGAATAAATGCTGAAAATAAATTTCTGTTTTTATGTGCGAAAAATCGTTTATAGAAAAATCGTAACCCGTAACCAAATGATGCGCTTTACTTAATTCTAAATTTTTATTTGGAACATTGTATGTGCCATCGCCTAAATTTTCGCGAGCAAAATAAACACCAATAGGTTGTAACTGACTGTGTAAACCATATCCCAACGTTACGTTGCTTTTTTCTGAAACATCATATTTTAAAGATGCTCTGGGCTCAATTGATTTTGAATTATTAAGTAACAATTGTAAATAATGTACTCCTGCATTAGCTGTAAATCGAGCACCGATTTTATAACTCACTTGATAAAAAGCTTGGAGTGTTTGTGTGGTTCCTCTGTTTTTAATTCGTTCAACCAAAACAGTTGTATCAATGCTATGCTTTTGAGATAAATCGTAGTTTAAAACATTGGCTATAAAGCCCGTTCTATAATTGATTCGAGCATTTACTTTTTGTGTGTAAACCGACGAAAGTGTGATTTTATTTTGTAAATAATTTTGAGCATATTCTTTTACATCAGCATATGTAGTATCTAATTTGCTGCGTCCGTAAGCATTTTTAGTTCCCGAAAAAACTAGCGCAGTTCTTAAATACGATTGATTTGAAAAAAGTTTAGTATTGGTTAAACCTATTGCGCCTGTGTTGCTTTCGAATTTAGAACTGTACTGCTGATAGCTTTCTGTTTTCCAAAGTAAAGAATCTTGTTTTGCTGTTTGCGTTTGCGAACTTAATCCGCCAAAACCAAAAATACTAAACACACCTACTTTTTTTGTTGGTAACGAAATATTAAAAGATAAATCTTGAAAAACAGTATTAGCATCTCCAATAGGGACGCCAATTGCGCTTAACATAGTTAATGTAGAATATCTATAATTAATAAGATAAGAACCTTCATATCCTTTTTTAAAATAACCTTCGGTGCAGGCATCCATTCCTAAAAATCCAGCTTGAAAAGTATATTCTCTTTTTTCGTTATTTCCTTTTCTAAATTTTAAATCGAACACGCCCGATAAAGCGTTACCATATTCAGCTGCAAAAGCTCCTGTAGAAAAATCGGAGTTGCCCAACAATTGAGCGCTCAGTAAGGAAACTGCTCCGCCCGATGTACCCACATCAGAAAAATGGTTTGGATTTGGAATTTCTACGCCTTCAATTCGCCACAACAAACCATTAGGAGAATTTCCACGAATAGAGATTCTGTTGTTACTATCATCGCCCGATTGAACCACACCTGCAAAAGAAGTAGCCATGCGTCCTGGGTCGTTTATTGCTGCAGCAAATTTTTGAGTTTCTTCAACAGAAAAAGTGCGCGTACTTACTGTTGACATATCGTTTAATGCTTTGTTTTTATCCGTTTTAGCAGTAATTACAACCTCTTTCATTTGATTGATATCTTCTTCTAAACTTACGTTCAAAATCAATTCTTTACCAGCATTAACAGAAATGTTTTGTAATACAGCTTCTTCATAGCCTATAAACGAGATTTTAAAACTGTGTTTACCAATGGGCACTTTTTCAATTTTAAAATTTCCATCCATGTCGGTAGAAACACCAAGTTGCTGAGCGGTAGTTAACAACACAACAGAAACACCTGGTAAGGTTTGTTGAGATATTTTATCTGTTATTTTTCCGCGAACTGTTTGTGTTATTTCTTGCGAGAAAACAATTGAAAAATGTAAACTAAGCAATAACAACAGGTAATTTCTTTTTTTCATGAACTTGATTTTTAATAATTGAACAAAGCACAGCTAGCGCAGGATGAACTAAAAAATTCATCTTGCAAAAGCTATATTTTTAAACTGTTTAGATACTGTTTATTTTTCCTGAACCGCTCATATCAGCAGAAACAGCTGGAGTTCCTTTATACTTTATGTTTCCTGAACCAGAAATAGAAACGTTTAATTTATTTTGTACATCAACAGAAATATTTCCTGAACCCGATATATCTGCATCTACCACTAGCGAAGGAAACGAAAGTGCGTTTACATCTCCGCTCCCACTAATATTATAATTTGCATTTTGTGTTTTTCCTGTTAAAATTATTTTGCCAGAACCACTTAAATTAAAATCAGCATCGCTGGTTTCAATCTGTAAATTTAAGTTACCTGAACCACTAATATCTGACGAAAAATTACTTGAATAAAAAAGTCCATTGGTGCTAACGCTACCGCTTCCGCTAATGTTTGCCTCCGTTAACATAGGCATTGAAATGCGTATTGTTATAGGTAAATGACTTCTAACATTACGATGATAACCAATTTGTAAAACACCGTTTCTAACTTTTAATTCGATGTTATCAGCAATGTTTTGTTGCGCTTCAATTACAATTGAATAATTATCAGACGATGTCGTAATAATTACATCGGCGTCAATGCTTAAATCAACACCACTAAAACCCATTTCGCTTCTAGATTGCTCTATAATATTGCCTTTACCTTTAATGTTGTTGGCAAAAAAATTATCTTTTGTGCAAGAAGTTATTGCTAAACCTAACACTACACAAATGCCAAGTAAAATTGTTTTTGTTTTTTTCATGATTATTTTTTTTAGTTTTTTTTAAATAAAATTTATTGATTAGATTATAAGAAACGAAGTCCTAACGAGCCACCCACCCACATTTTTAAACTATAACCATTGCGCGCGCGGTCGTAAAAAGTGTAAGGTTCAAACCCCATTCCGTAAGCATTCGTATCTTTATTAAATATATCTGTAACATAAACAGAATAAGTTGGGCCAGCATATACAGCTACTTTTTTAGTAATTGCATATACAGCATTTACTCGTAATTGTCCGCAATTATTTACTTGAAAACTAATTCCATTATTAGGATAAGAATTTAAGTAACGAATATCGTGCGCTAACACATCAATGCTTAAATCTATTTTGCTTGTTAAACGCACATCTGTACCAACACCGTATGTAACAGAAACATAGGTTTGTTTTGCAAATGGATTTATTCCAACACCAATTATGTTATGAAACTGTTTTGCTCCTGTTCTAAACGACGCGCTTAAAGGTAAAACCTCACTAGCACTTAGTTCAATTTTATGATATCCTTTTTTTACAAAACTTAAAAAACCAAATGGAACACCTTGTATAGTATCTGCAAAATTTAAGAAACCAATTTGAGTTCCTTTTACTTTTTGAGCAACATTAAAAAATCCTGAAGCTTGAACACCATCAACATTCTCAGCCACATTAAAAAATCCAGCACCTTGAAAACCTTTTATGTTTTCGGCTACATTAAAAAAGCCCGCACCTTGCACACCAATTATATTTTGACCCGTTACGTTAAAAAATCCTGCACCTTGAACTCCAGTTACATTTTTTCCAGTTACATTAAAAAATCCAGCGCCTTGCACACCACTAACATTGTTACCAGTTATGTTAAAAAATCCTGCTCCTTGAATTCCTTTTATATCGTTTCCTGTTACATTAAAAAATCCCGCTCCTTGTATTCCATAAGTATTAGCGCCATTTACATTACCAAAGCCTGCTCCTTGTATGCCAAACACATCTGTTTTATTTACATTCATAAAACCAGCTCCTTCAAAACCATTAACACCTCCATTTGCTCCAATTAAAAGATTTATAGAAGCATTGTTTATTACTTTAGTGCTTTGAATTCCGTTAGTTCCAAGCGGTGGAAAAAAAGTAAGTTGAAATGGACGATGGTAATATCCGTTACTATCTGGCACTACGCTGTAAATTTTTTGTAGTTTTTTTTCAGCTACAATAGAGTCTACTTTATTATCTACATTCACAAAAAGTTTAACCGTTTGTTTTTCTATTTTTTGTAGCGCATCGTTAATTTTTACAGTATTAGCAGTGTCTTTAGCTACCAATGAATCGAGTGCGGAGTTAAAACCATCAACTAAATTTTGTGTTAATGCTTTTATTTTATCTATTTGAATGGCTATTGATTGTTGTAATCTTAATTTACCTAAAGAATCTTTTTTAGCTGTATTCGATTCTAATAAATTTAACGAATCTAACTCGCGCAATTTCGCATCAATATCATACATTTTTAATTCGGCATCAGCTACCAAATTTTCTGAAGAACTATAATCTAATGGTTTTATCGGTTTAATTGGCGTTGCATATTTTCTTACATTTTGTGCAATAGTTGCGTTTGGTTTAACATCAGCACTTGCCGATTTTAAAACAATATGTTTACCAACCGCATAATATATTACATAAGTGTTTTCAAAAAGTTTGTTTAACGCAGTAGCCAAAGTTTTTTCGCGTATAGACAAACTCACTTTAGATTGCAATGGAACCAAATTATTGATGTAAGAAAATCGTACTTGGTAGTTATCACTAATCTGTTTTAAGGCTTGTTCTAGCGTTATATTATTAAAAACAAGATTTACTTTTTTATCGAGAATAGATGCAGCTTGCATTGTATTAAAAGCTAATGCAAGAATTAGCAAAGTATATATAATTTTATTTTTCATTTTTATGTTTAACTTTTATTTTATTAATTACAACCGTTTCCGTTTAAATAATACACGTTATCTTTTTTGGTGTAGGTTACTCCCATTGATACAGAAAGTACTTGCAATACTTCGTTTATATTAGGTTGATCGAATGTAGCAGTAAAGTAACAATCGTATATTTTTTGATTAGAAACTTTAAATTCAACTTCAAAAAAGTTTTCGAGTGTACCCAAAACTCTATCCAATTTTGTGTTAGAAAACACCATGCGTTTGCTTTGCCAAGCATTAAAATTATTATCTACCGTTTGCGAAACAGCCAATTTATTTTCAGTATCTAAAGTTCCTTTATCGCCTGGTAATAAATACACTTTTTGTTTACCGCTTATGTCAGAAAACGCTACTTTACCAGTAACTACGTCTACTTCAACAGCTTTTGATTTTTTAAATGCTCTTACATTAAACGAAGTACCAAGCACCTGAACGTTAGAGTTAAATGTATGAATGATAAAAGGTTTAGCGCTATCTTTAGCTACTTCAAAAAAAGCTTCACCATCTAATGTTATCTCGCGAGTAGCGCCATTAAATTTATCAGGATAAGTTACTTGTGTATTTTTGTTTAAGATAATTTTTGTGCCATCAGCTAAAACAATTTCTTGCATTTGCGAAGCATTGGTTTGCGCTACCAAATCTTTAACAGCAACATTATCATAAACAAAATACGAAGTTGCTCCAATTGTAAATAGCACCAAAATAGCTGCTGCAATTTTTAACCATTTATTGGTAGTCGCTACAGGTTGTAATTGTTTTACTTTTGAATCGTATTCTGTAATGCGTTTATTTATTTTTTGCCAAGCTGCATCTGCATCAAAATTGGAAGATGAAACAGTTATCATTTCTGTATCGTTCCATATTTTTTTTATGTCGTTGTATAGTTTTTTATTCTCTTTAGATTGTTGCATCCAGTTTTGCAACGCAGCTAATTCTTCTTTACTAGCTTCTGCTTGTAACGAACGAATAATGATGTCCCAAATTTTAGTTTCTTGCATTGTTTTATATTTAATAGCTAATCGATTTCGCCTTTCTGTAACTATGACAAAAAAAAGATAGCTAACCCCTATTTGGGTTTAAAATATTTTTATAACTAACTGATAATGAGGGGTAAAAAATTAAAGAGGTTTAGTTTTTGTGTGTCCATAAACGTTACTCTTAACTAAACAACAACACAAAATAACAAGCTGCAGTGGGGCTTTACGTTCATTTTTTGTCTTGACACAAAAAACGAACCAAAAAAGGTCAAGACAAAACGAATGCTTTAGCACAAAGCCACTCGCTTTCGCGTTTTGTCAAGCTCACGCGCGTCTCTCGAATTTAATAGCGCATATAGCCCAAAAAGTGGGTGGTATATTTGTGATTACTTAGTTCAGTTTAATAAATAAGAACCTACTAAAATACTCACAGTTGCATCGTTTAAATATGGTTTTAAACGTTGGCGTAATATCTGCAAAGCTTTACCCATTTGGTTTTCAACCGTTTTAACCGAAATATCTAAATGCTCTGCAATTTCTTTGTACGACATTTCTTCTTGTCGGCTTAATTTAAAAATTAACTTACACTGCGGTGGCAAGCTATTAACAGCGGTATCTATCGATTCTTTTAATTCGCCAACAACAATACTGGTATCGCTGTTATAACTATCGTGCGAATTGAAATCTTGAGTATCAGAAAGTAATTGTGTTCTGCTTGATGTATCGAGTAAATTTAGCGAAGCATTTTTTACTGAGCGATATAAATATGATTTTACTTGTTGAACTTGCAAAGTATTTCTTTGCTCCCAAAACTTTATAAAAAACTCCTGTACAACATCTTCGCTTGTAATTTCATCTTTTAAAATCAGTTGAGAAAAACGACACAAAGCCGTGTAATATTTTTTGAAAAGAAGCTCCAAACCTATCTTATCGCCTTCTTTAATCAGCTGTAAAAGCTCATTATCAGAATAAATAGGTTTAGTAGTCGTCATTTCTCTTTTCAAAATTTCCGACAAAACTACATCTTTTTATTAAACAAAGTTGCTATGAATTTTACTTGATTTGTAATTTGCAGTTATATCAAGCAATTCAAAACTTAATTATTTAAAAGCGCTGTTAATTCAAATTGCGAAGAAATAACTTCTGCTTTAAGCACTGCATTTAAGTTTAAGTTGCCGTAAATGTGCGGATAGTCCTTACCGTTACTTGGTGCTTTTTCTACAATTAATTTTTCGGTAACTTTTGTTTCGTCAATAAAAAGTAAAACCAATTTTTGTTCGGGTTTAAAATAATTGTTGTAAGAGTTCAGTACTTCTTCTTTAAACGAAGCATGAATAAAACCTTCTAATGCAATAGAATCGCAACTATAAAAACCTTGCTGTTGTGCCTTTTGCCAGTCGTGTTGGTGAGCGATGTGGTATATCATAATTAGATGTTAGATAATAGATTTGAGATGTTAGATTGGTTGTTGGTGGATTAGTTTATTAGTTATACATTCTCGTAATGCCAATTGCCTAATCACTATTTACTAATAAAAATCATAACAAAATCGTTCATAAAATAACCGTTTCCAATATCAAAGTCCTCCACTTTTTCGATAACGAAACCATTTTTAAAATAGAAATTAATAGCAGTGTAATTGGCTCTGTTAACGGTTAAGCGAATGCTGCTTAAATTTGGCATTTGATTTTTTAAATAGCTAAACAACTGCGAGCCCACTCCTGCTTGATGCAAATCGGTATCTACATAAAATTTATGAATAAAATAATTTCCATTTCCTTTATCTGTAAACGAGGCATAAGCAATCATTACATCGTTTTTAAAAACAACATAAAACTGATGATTTTGATTTTCTATTTGATCTTGTAAGGCTTGTTTGCTATACATCCAGTTCAGCATAAAATCTATTTGCTGCTGACTAATAATTGTGATGTAATGCTTTTTCCAGATTTTTTCTGCTAATGCAGAGAGTTCGTCTAAATCGTTGAGTGTAGCTTTTCTAAAAACAAGGTTTTGCATAGCAATGGTTTTATGGTAATATATTCCAGTTTGGATTTTCTTTTTTAAAATGTTCAATGCCTTGCAAAGTTATATGTTTTATATAGGGTTCGAGCAGTTTTAGTTTTGAAAAACCTCTTGCTTTGGTGTAAATTTTTGTTTCGGAATTATATTGCAATTCTGAGTAAAAGCTAAATAAGTGGTACAAAAAATAAATATATTTATCGTTTTTTCGGTGCGAAATTAAAACGCCTTTACTTTCCGAAACGTCAATCATTTCGGGAATTGTAAGCTTATTAAATTCGCGGAGTTTCAATGTTATTCAACTTTAATTATTTTTTGTACAGAAATTATTTCTTGTTTATCAGATAATACAGTAACGAAATATTGACCATTTGCTAAATCTAAAATTGAAATTTCTTTAGTTGAAATTTTTTCTTTTTTTATAACTCGTCCATTAAAATCTGTAATAATTATATTCTTTATTCCTTCAAATGGTATTGTAATTATTGAGTTTGATGGGTTTGGATAGAAAATAATATTTTTATCTTCAGTATTTGATTCTGAAATACTAACAACTTTAACATCTTTCACAATTTTTTGCGTTATCGTATTAGCTGTTCCAACTGTTAAACTGACGAAATATATTCCATCCGCTAAATCATTTCCAACTAAATTTAATGAATATAAGCCACGAGATAAATAGGAAGAATTAAAATATTCTTTTACAATATTTCCTTGTAAGTTATTTACTTTTAAAGTAACATTAGCATCTTCTGTAACTTGAAAATTTATTGAAGCTGAACTATAAAATGGATTTGGAGAAACTGTTAGATTGCTTGTGTTTTGGGCATAAATAAAACTAATATTGATCAATATAAAGAATAACAAAAAATATTGTTTCATTTTAATCATAACAATCTACATTTTTTATCAATAATAAGATTTAATTTCTTTTGTCTTGACACAAAAGAAAAACAGAATTTCAATCTATTACTAAATTGAAATTCTGTTTAGTCATTTATTCTTAAAAACAATATTTATTTTCTTCAATTAATTTGCCTGCAACTCTTCTGCGTGCTTCTTTTGCGTTAAACGGATCTACTTTTGTAAATCGTTTTAAACCCATCAACATCATGCGTTGCTCATCGCCTTCTGCAAAAGAGTTAATTGCTTCTTTTCCGTTTTTGTTGATTCTATCCGCAGCATCGTTTATGTAAACTCTTAACATGTCTAGTTGCAATGCGCAAGCTGCTTCTCCTTTTTGAGAAACTAATTTTTCTACACGTAATTGTAAACTTTCAACTACATATAAATCTATTAGCATATCAGCCATATTCATTAGCACTTCTTGCTCTTTAGAAAGTTGCATCATTAATTTTTGAACCGCTGCTCCCGCAACCATTAACGCTGCCTTTTTAAAATTTTGGATGTATTTTTTTTCTTTTGCAAATAACGAATCATCATCGTCACCAAAATCAGGAATACTCATTAATTCACCAGCAACTTTTTGTGCAGGAGTCATTAAATCTAACTCGCCTTTCATAGCACGTTTCAACATCATATCAATGGTTAACATACGATTAATTTCGTTTGTCCCTTCAAAAATACGATTGATACGTGCATCGCGATACGCTCTATCCATAGGTGCTTCAGCACTGTAACCCATTCCTCCATAAATTTGAACACCTTCGTCAACAACATAATCTAACGTTTCGGAGCCATCTACTTTTAAAATTGCAGCTTCAACAGCAAACTGTTCCACTCCTTTTAGTTTTGCTTTTGCTTCGTCCATTCCTCCTGCTTTTAATGCAGAAATAGCATCTTCAATATTTTGAGAACAACGATAAATTGCTGCTTCGCTAGCATAAGTTTTAATTGCCATTTCAGCTAATTTATGACGAATAGCACCATATTTAGAAATTGGACGACCAAACTGATTACGCTCGTTTGCATAATTTACAGCATGCGAAATTGTTTGTTTACAACCACCAATTGCAGCGCCTGCAAGCTTTACACGACCTAAGTTTAAAATATTTACAGCAATTTTAAATCCATTTCCTCTTTCAGAAAGCAAATTCTCAACAGGAACTTTACATTCGTTAAAGAAAACCTGACGCGTTGAACTTCCTTTAATTCCCATTTTATGCTCTTCAGGGTTTAAAGAAATTCCGCCAAAGTTTTTCTCAACAATGAACGCACTTAAATTTTCATCATCATCAATTTTTGCGAAAACTGTAAAAATATCTGCGAAACCACCATTGGTAATCCACATTTTTTGTCCGTTTAACACATAGTGTTTTCCATCAGCAGAAAGCACTGCTTTTGTTTTTCCACTGTTCGCATCAGAACCCGAACCTGGCTCTGTTAGGCAATAGCAGCCCAACCATTCGCCACTCGATAACTTAGGAATGTATTTTTGTTTTTGTTCTGCATTGCCATACAATAAAATTGGAAGCGTTCCAATACCCGTGTGTGCCGACAAGGCAACAGCAAAGGAATGACCAGCACCAGTTACTTCTGTTAGTAACATAGATGTAGTAAAATCTTTACCAAATCCGCCATATTCTTCGGGATTAGACAATCCTAACAAACCTAGCTCACCCGCTTTTTTCATTATAGAAAGCATTAACCCTTCTTCTTGTGCATCAATTCTATCCAAGTTTGGAAAAATTTCTTGCTCTAAAAAGTCGCGTGAACTTTGAGCAATCATCAGTTGTTCTTCCGTCCAATTTTCAGGAATAAATACATCTTGTGCGTTGGTTTCTTTAATTAAAAATTCACCACCTTTTGTTTTTGTTGATTTAGTTTCCATATTTATTTTTTTAGTTTTTTCTTTTTTTGTATTATGTAGAATGTACATTGTATGTTGTCCGAAATACAAGGGACAAAATACATGGTACAAAAAATTACATCATTTCAAATATGCCCGCTGCACCTTGACCAGTACCTACGCACATTGTTACCATTCCGTATTTTTGATTTCTGCGCTTTAGTTCGTTAAATAATTGTACAGAAAGTTTTGCTCCTGAACAACCCAAGGGATGACCTAATGCAATAGCACCACCATTTACATTTACTATATCTGTATTTAAACCTAACTCTTTAATAACCGCAATAGATTGTGAAGCAAACGCTTCGTTTAATTCTATTAAATTAATGTCGTTTAACTTTAATCCTGCTTGAGCTAACGCTTTAGGAATAGCTGCAACTGGTCCCATACCCATAATACGTGGAGGAACACCTGCAGCAGCATAACTTACCAAACGAGCAATTGGTTTTAAATTTAATTCTTTAACCATTGTTTCGCTCATTACAATTACAAATGCAGCACCATCAGATGTCTGCGAAGAGTTACCTGCAGTTACGCTACCAGTTGCAGAAAAAACTGGTTTTAATTTTGCTAAAGCTTCCATTGAAGTGTCTTCTCTAGGACCTTCATCTATTAATGCTTTTATTTCTTTAGTTTGCATTTTTCCATTTGCATCCAAGTATTTTTCTTGAACTGTTATTGGTGCAATATCATCAGTAAATTTCCCTTCTTTTATTGCTTTAATAGCTTTTTGGTGCGATTTAAAAGCAAACTCATCTTGTGCTTCGCGCGAAACTTTAAATTCGTTAGCAACAGCTTCTGCAGTTAAACCCATCGCCCAATACCAATCTGGGTGCTCTTTTGCCACTTTTGCGTTCGGAATAACTTTCCAACCGCCCATTGGCATTAAACTCATGCTTTCTGCACCACCAGCAATTATGCAATGCGCCATTCCTGCTTTAATTTTTGCAGTTGCCATAGCAATAGTTTCTAAACCCGATGCGCAATATCTGTTAACCGTTACACCCGGAACTTTATCGGTATCTAACGACATTAACGATATTAATCGTGCAAAATTTAATCCTTGCTCTGCTTCTGGCATGGCATTGCCAACCATTAAATCATCAATACGTTCTTTTTCCAAATTAGGTACTGCAGCCATTAAATGTTTTATAACATCTGCTGCTAAATCATCGGGACGGTAAAATCGAAAAAAACCTCTGTTTGCTTTTCCTACTGCCGAACGGTAACCTGCTACTATGTATGCTTCCATATTTTTTTTAGTATTATGTATGTTGTATTTTGTACCTTGTATTATGTAAGTTGTATGTTGATTTTGATTATAGTGTTTTTACTAATTTATTTATCATGTTTTGAATATGAATTAGCTTTTTAAATAATTCTTCAAGCACTTCATCTTCTATAAAATTTAATTTATTACTTATAACTAATTGAGATTCTAATTCGCAAGCAGAACCTAAAGCTATTCCTAAAAACTGTCTAAATTCCTTTTGGTTATTTCTACCTGCACCCTCAGCTATATTAGACGAAATTGAAACTACGGATCTATTCATTTGACTTATTAAACCAAATCTTTCGTCAATAGGAAAAGTTTTAGTCAGTTTGTAAATTTCAACCGCTAAATCAATTGACTCTTGCCAAATTTTCAATTCTCTAAAATTATTCATAAATGCTTTTCTTCAAAATACAAAAGACAATAGACAAAATACAACCTTTAATTCCTCAAAACCTTTCCACCCGTTAAAATACTCTGCATGCGTTCCATTGTTTTTCTTTCCTGACAAAGTGCAACAAATGTTTTTCTTTCTAAATCCAATAAATATTGTTCGCTTACTAATGTTGGAACTGATAAATCACCACCAGCTAAAACGTAACCTAATTTTTCTGAAATTTTTTGATCGTGGTCTGAAATATAATTACCACTTCGCATTGAATTTGCTCCTACATAAACAATTCCCATTGCTTGATTTCCCAACACTTTTATGTCTTTACGCATTACCGGTTTTGTATAACCTGCATCTGCTAATTCAATACAAGCTTCTTTAGCTTCGGCTAACTGACGAGCTCTTGAAATAACAACTCTATCAATACCTTTGCGTAAATAACCTAAATCAAACGCTTCGTGCGCTGACGTAGATACTTTTGCCTGACCAATAGTTAAAAATTTATCTCTAAAAGCATTTAATTCTACATCGCCATCTTTTAACGAATCGCTTAAACGCAGCGCAAACTCTTTTGTTCCGCCACCACCAGGAATAACTCCTACTCCAAATTCTACTAAGCCCATATACATTTCTGCATGCGCTACAACCATATCCGAATGCATGCTTAACTCACAACCACCGCCAAGTGCCAAACCGTGAGGAGCAACAACTACTGGTATTGAAGAGAAACGTACACGCATCATCGCATTTTGAAAGGCACGAACTGCAAAATCTACTTCATCAAAATCTTGTTCAGCAGCCATCATAAAAATCATTCCGAGATTTGCTCCTGCAGAAAAATTTTGTCCTTCGTTTGAAATAACTAATCCTTTATAATCTTTCTCTGCTAAATCAATTGCCTTGTGAATACCTTGCAATACTTCGCTTCCTAGCGTATTCATTTTGGTTTGAAACTCTAAATTTATAATTCCATCACCTAAATCTATAATTGAAGTTCCTGCATTTTTCCAAATTGTTTTGGTGCTTCTTAAATTTTCTAATGAAATATAATTTTCAGTTCCAGGAATTATTTGATATGATTTAGAAGGAATATCGTAATATTTTTTTACGCCGTTTTCAATTTTATAAAAGCTCTCGTTTCCAGCAGCTAACATATCATAAACCCATTGTGCAGGCTTATGATTTGCTTGTTCCATTAATGCAACTGAATTTTTTACACCTACGGCATCCCAAGTTTCAAACGGCCCTAAATCCCAGCCAAAACCAGCATTCATGGCTGCATCTATTTTAAATAATTCGTCAGCAATTTCGGGAATACGATTAGAAACATATTGAAACAAACCAATAAACGATTTACGATAAAACTCTCCTGCTTTATCTTTTCCGCTTACCAATACTTTCATTCGTTCGCGAAGATTTTCGATTGGTTTTGTAGCTTCTAAGGTTGCAAATTTTACTTTTTGCAATGGTTTGTATTCCAACGTATTAATATCTAAAGCTAAAATTTCTGATTTGCCAGAATCGCTTTTTACTTTTTTATAAAAACCTTGTTTTGTTTTGTCGCCAAACCATTTGTTTTCAACCATTTTAGATAAAAACTCAGGTAATTCAAACAAAGCTTTAGCTTCATCGTTCGGACAATTTTGTTTTAATCCATTAGCTACATGCACCAAAGTATCTAAACCAACCACATCGCATGTTCTAAAAGTTGCAGATTTAGGACGGCCTAAAACAGGTCCAGTTAATTTATCAACTTCTTCCACTGTCAGCCCCATTTCTTTCACTAAATGAAATAACGACATAATGCCGTAAACACCTACTCTATTGGCAATAAAGGCAGGTGTATCTTTACACGAAACAGTAGTTTTTCCTAAAAACAAATCGCCATAATGCATTAAAAAATCTACTACCGCTTTGTCGGTATGTGGTGTAGGAATTATTTCTAATAATTTTAAATAACGTGGAGGATTAAAAAAGTGCGTTCCGCAAAAATGTTTTTTAAAATCATCACTTCTTCCCTCTGTCATTAAATGAATTGGAATACCCGAAGTATTTGATGTGATTAATGTTCCAGGCTTACGGAATTTTTCAACTTGTTCAAAAACTTTCTTTTTAATATCTAAATTTTCTACAACAACTTCTATTGTCCAATCGCAATCGGCAATTTTCTGCATATCATCATCAAAGTTTCCTGTTGCAATACGTTGTGCAAACGACTTATGGTAAATTGGCGAAGGATTTGATTTTAATGCAAACTGCAAAGCATCGTTCACAATTCGGTTACGAACGGCTTTAGATTCTAGCGTTAAACCTTTTGCTTTTTCGGCATCATTTGGTTCTTTGGGAACAATATCTAACAAAAGTACTTCTGCACCAATATTAGCAAAGTGGCAAGCTATACGCGAACCCATTACTCCTGATCCTAAAATGGCAACTTTTTTGATGGCTCTGTTCATAGTATTTTTCTTTCTAATTTATTTATTTAAAAGGTATGTTGTCTAATGTATATTGTCCAATGTTTGTTTCTGACAGGGGACAACTTACAGAATACAGCATACAACATACACCTACTTAGCTTTCAAACTTCTTTCTTTTTCCAACACAAATTCATTAATCTTATCAAGTGTTTCAAACAAGTCGTTTATTTTTTTTTCGCCAACTAACTTGTGTATTTCTTGGTTAAAATTTTTGATTTCGATTTTTGATATTTCTCTTTTTTTCTTTCCTTTTTCTGTTAAAAAAATTCGAGTAATTCGTTTATCAACTTTATCTGTTTTTCGTGTAATTAACTTTTTTTGCTCAATAGAATTAATAATTCGCGTTAAACTGGTAATCTCCATACCTAACAATGGCGCTAATTGCGAAGCAGTTGTTCCATTTTCTTTATCAATATTAATTAATACAAAACCAATGTTTGCTGTTAAGTCGTGTTGCGCCGCTTCTGCATTATACATGCGAGATATAGCTTGCCAGCAGTTTTTAATTCTCGAATCAAAAGTTTGTTTTCTTTCTGTTTGCATAAAACGAATTTAGAAAGCATTTTTTTAATATGCAAGCATATTATTATTTATTTTACCTTTTTTAATAATTTTTATACTTTTATAACCAATAAGCTATGGCAAATAAAAAACTTAAAATTGAATTTACTACTTATATTGATGTATTGCAATATTTGGTAGGTATGCATTATTTGTTTATTCCTGAAAAGATTGTAAAAAAAGCTGGCGGCATTGGCACTCGTTTGTTGTGTACAGTAAATAACGAAAAGCCTTATCAATGCGGAATGGTTTCGTTAGGAAACGGCACTGCTTACATTAGCATAAATAAAAAAAGACTAAAAGATGCTGGTTTAAGCAAAGGTGATGAAGTGCAAGTTGTTTTAGAACCCGATACTAGCGAATACGGAATGGAAGTTCCTGATGAATTACAAGAACTATTTAAACAAGATAGCGAAGGTTTTAAACGATTTGAAGGCTTAACTCCTGGCAAACAGCGTTATATAATAAATTATGTGGCTACAGTTAAAAGTCCGCAATTAAGAGTTGACAGAGCCATTCTACTTATTGAAAACTTAAAAAAGCTTCCTATTGGTAAAGAGAGTTTTAGAGCAATGTTAGGTTTAGAATAAATTAATTGCAATTTCCCATTTCTAAGTATTCACCTGTATAATCTCCACCATAATCCCAAGCAGAATTGTAAGGTTCAAAAGGATACGTTTTTTTCTTTTTATTTACGATGTCGTTCACCTCAATTAACTGATTATTTCTGTATTTTTTAATCTTAACTAAATTGTTTTTTTTATCGTAAAAACGCCAATAACCTTGCTTATTACCCGCAAAATAATAACCAGTACTTTTTATATATCCTGTCTTTCTAAAATAAACCCAGCGCCCGTATTTAATAATTTCATCTTCGTTTGCGTATCTGTTTATAGTGTCTTTTCCTAAAATTTGATAATAGGGTTCTAAAATATCATACTTACCTTTTGCTTTTAAACAATCAGACGATTGCGCATAAAGTGAACAACTAATAACAATAAGAAGTAGGGACAGAACTAATTTTTTCATCGTAAGTTATTTTAAATCACTTCTAAAACTATTAAATAAATATACTCCACTTTTCACTTTTAATTAAACAGCAATGTCAACTAACAGCCTATAGTGGCTCTTTACGTTCATTTTTTGTCTTGACACAAAAAACGAACCAAAAAAAGTCAAGACAAAACGAATGCTTTCACACAAAGCCAATCGCTTTCGCGTTTTGTCACGCTCACGCACATCTATCGAATTTAATTATTGCATCCAACTAAAATTTGCCTAAATGCTTTTTATAAATGCTATTACAAATGTAAAGCATTTGTTTCAATTTTATAAAGTTATACTTAAGGTTAAACCCTTAATTTACTAAAGTAAATCAACTATTAAAAATGTGTAATATTCTTAAAACGAAATTATTAGGCTTACCTTTGCCAAATGTCTGACACAATAAACAACAACCAAAACATATTAGATAAGCTTGGTATTGAGGCCCTAAACCCAATGCAAGTAGAAGCTTTTAAAAAAATAACCATTAATACAGAAGTGGTTTTGCTCTCTCCTACTGGAACAGGCAAAACAGTAGCTTTTTTATTACCCATTATTGCTAAATTAGATGCAGATTGTGCAGAAGTACAAGCTTTAATAATTGTCCCATCGCGCGAGTTGGCTTTGCAAATAGAACAAGTTGTGCGCAAAATGGGCAGCGGATTTAAAACTAATGCTTTGTATGGCGGAAGAGCTGGCTCCGAAGATAAAATTGACTTAAAACACAAGCCTGCTATTTTAATTGGTACACCTGGCAGAATTGCCGATCACTTGCGAAGAGAAAGTTTTTCTACCAACGATATTAAAACATTGGTGTTAGATGAATTTGATAAATCGTTAGAAGTTGGTTTTGAAAACGAGATGCGCGACATTGTTTATGCTTTACCAAAAGTGCGCAAAAAAATATTGACATCTGCTACCAACAAAAAAGAAATACCTTCTTTTTTAGCGCTTAAAAAGCCTGTTTATATTGACTATTTACATGAAGAAAATGAAAAGCTAGAAATAAAAATTATTGCCAGCAATGCCAATAACAAATTAGATTCGTTAGTGGAAACACTTAGCCACATTGGAAACGAGCCCGGCATCGTATTTTGCAATTTTAAAGATTCGATTGAAGATGTTAGCAATTTTTTAGCAAGTAAAAATATTAGTCATGGTTGCTTTTATGGTGGCTTAGAGCAAAAAGATAGAGAATTAGCTTTGGTTAAATTTAGAAACGGAACATATCAGGTTTTAATTGCTACTGATTTGGCTGCTCGCGGAATTGATGTGCCCGAAGTGAAATTTATTATTCATTTTCAATTACCAAAACGCGAAGAAGAATTTACGCATAGAAACGGCCGTACTGCACGAATGAAAAGTGATGGAACAGCTTACATTTTAAAATGGAGAAACGAGCCTATGCCCGATTTTGTTATGAATTACGAAATTGAAAAACTAAAACCTGCTCCTATTCCTGCTCCATCTAAATGGAAAACACTTTACATAACTGGTGGGCGAAGAGATAAAATATCGAAAGGTGATGTGGCAGGCTTGTTTTTAAAACAAGGCGAATTGCAAAGTTATGAATTGGGCAATATAGAAATTCAGCAAGATTGTGCTTTTGTGGCTGTGCAAGCTAATAAAGCAATACCTACCATACAAAAAGTAAACAACAGCAAACTTAAAAGCAAAAAAGTAAGAGTTAGTTTAATTTAACGATTTAAGCACGAGCTATAAACTTTAACTAGCTTATTTTTAACACTTTGTCATGCTGACGAAGGAAGCATCTTTTTTTTTGGATTATTATTACCTCAGAATGACAAACTAGGTGTGTAATTAAGCACGAGCTACAAGCTCGCGCTAGCGTGGGGGAAATGGTAAAATTACACTAAGTGGAGGCCTGCCTTTGTTCGGGTGTTCTTCTATTAAGAGTTCAATCGATTTTATTATGGATATGGGTATAGGTTTATTATCTATTTCTAAATGATCATTTAATATAAAACGATTAGTGTAAGCTTGTGCTTTAAAAATTATTATTTCATTTTTTTTTGCCTTATATTTTTTTTCTTTCTCACGAGTACAATTTGTCATACTCTGATGTCCATCGTTTATTAAAGTACCATCTTTCAAATGAAATATTTTTTCAGATGAAAAATATAAACCACTAATTTCACCTAAATTAAAATATTGTTTGTTTTTCAGTTTGTTATTATTTGCTTTCGTAACCGTTATTATCGTATCACTTACAAAAGTATATTTAAAATATACTTCTATTAATTCAATTAGATAAGTAGAATCCTTTTTGTAAAATATGGTATCCACTTCCAAAGACTGAGCGTTTAAAAAATTAATATGAAATGATAATATAACTGAAAGTATTTTGATAATTCTATTCATTTATCTAAAAATGTTAAATATATAATTAGGTTTTAAATAAAAAAATTGCAACCAATAGGAATATTTCGTTACGTACCAGAACTTCTCCCGCATGACATTTCCCAACTCTGGAGCAAGCATCCGCTTGTGCTATTAATTTTATTTATTCCCTTTTAAATGTTTTTCTAAAAATTGCTCTTGTTCCCAAAGCAAATGAAAAATGCTTTCTTTAGCTACATAACTATGGCTTTCTTTGGGTAATATAACCATTCGCACAGGTGCGCCCAAACCTTTTAATGCCTGAAAATAACGCTCGGTTTGTAAAGTAAACGTACCCGGATTATTATCTGCTTCGCCATGCACTAAAAGCAAAGGTGTTTTCATTTTTTCGGCACTCGAAAATGGAGAAATTTTTGTGTACACATCAATTGCTTCCCAATAATTGCGTTGCTCTCCCTGAAATCCAAATGGTGTAAGCGTTCTATTATACGCACCACTGCGTGCAATTCCGCAAGCAAATAATTTGGTGTGGCTTAGCAAATTAGCGGTCATAAATGCGCCATACGAGTGTCCGCCAACAGCTACTTTATTTTTATCAATAAATCCTAAATTATCTACTGCATTTATTGCTGCTTCTGCATTATCAATTAATTGCTCTATAAACGTATCGTTAGGTTCTGTTTTGCCCTCTCCCACTATTGGGAAAGCTGCATCATCTAAAACAGCATAACCACGCGTAACCCAATACACAAACGAACCATAATACGGAAAAGTAAATTCGTTGGGATTGTTACTGGTTTGCCCAGCGCTGCTCTTGTCTTTAAACTCTTGCGGATAAGCCCAAATTAAAAGTGGTAGTTTTTCTTTTTTTGTTTTATCGTAATTAGCAGGTAAATAAAGCGTTCCAGATAATTCTACACCATCTTTACGTTTGTATTTTATCAACTCTTTGTACACACCATTTAAACTCACAAAAGGATTACTAAAGTTGGTAATAGCTTGCGGATTTGCTTTGGTTTTAATGTTTCGTAAATAATAATTAGGGTACTCACTCTTCGACTCTATGCGCACCAAAGCCAAACCCTTTTTAAAATCGATTACAGAAAAAATGCGTTCCATTTTATCTTTTAAATTCGATTGATACAGGCGTTTTGTTTTTTGTGTAGCCAACGAAAATTCATCAATAAAAGGAAATTGCCCTTCTTTTGTAAAGCCATCGCCTACTAAAAAAGCTGTTCCATTTTCAATAGCTAAAACATCTCTACCATAAACGTTTTTAGTGGTTTCAAAGTTTCCAGGATCCGAATAAATATCTTGTCGGTTTCTATCAAAAATAATTTTAGGTGCTTGTTTTTCGTTTGCAGGATTAAACAAATAGGTTTTTGTGTTTCGCGTGTCGTGCCAGTTATCATAAGCAATTGCGGTGGTTTCGTTGCCCCAAACTACGCCATCAAAACGCTGTATTGTTTTTAAAATAGATTTTGGTTCTTGCGCAAAAGGTGCATCCCAAACAAAAAGTTCATCTCTAAAATCGGCTTTATTTTCAGGGTTTCCTTCGTCTAAAGCTTCTACAAAATAAAGTGTTGCGGGTTTATCATCGCGCCAAGCCATATCGCGTTTTCCTTTGCGCACTGCCATAAAACCTTTGGGCATAATTTCCGTTAAGGGAACATCGTTTACCAATTTTACAAACTCTCCGTTAGCCTTGTAAATATTCGTCTTTACAGGAAAACGAAACAGAGGAACGATGTAAGAAAATGGTCGCGAAATGGTGTTGATTAAAACATAATTTCCGTCGGGCGAAAAACTAATGCTGTTGTATAAATCTTTGGTTTTAAACAAGTCTGCTTTTCCGCTTAGGTTTACTTTATACAATTCTGAAGCCACCAAAATCTCAAAGTTTTTTTCGTCGGCTGGCGATTTTAATAAATCTTGGTAAGTTCTGTTTTGAGATTTAGTTCCGCCAACACTAGTAGATACAGTTGGTCCGAGTGGTAAATCTTTTTTAGAATCAATTAATGTTGGTCTATCTTTTGGTAAAAATTTCACCAATAAATTTTCGTTATCGGTATACCAAACAAATGGTGTGCTCATGTTTGCATTTAAAACAGCATCCGTAAGTTTGCTTGCTTTAGCCGTTGCAATATCAATTACCCAAAGCTCCACACCTGTGCTGGTTGTGTTGGTAAATGCAATTTTTTTCTGATTTGGCGACCATTTTAAATTAGTAATGTTTGCATTATTTGGCAAGCCTTCCACTTGTTTTTCTACTTTATCAGCAACCTTTTTAATTTTGATATTATTAAAATAATAAGCTGTGCTCGAAATATTTGTGATAGGATTAATTCGCAAGCCTGCCAATTTAATTTCTTCTTGATTTAAATCGTTTAACGACTTGTAGGTATTGCTGTAAGCCAATAGCATATACTCTGCCTTAGAATCTATAAACACCGAAGGTGGACGCTGATAATCGGCTAGTTCTAAAATTTCTTTAGGCGGATTTTGATACGTTACATTTTCTTGCGAAAAACTAATAAATGAACAAAATAATATTGAAATTGAAATTATATTTTTTTTCATATATGTAATGAATTTTTAATGATTGAACCTTTATCAAATATAATTATTTATTGCTGAAATCTAAATTTATGTCATAAAAAAAGCGCAGTAAAACTGCGCTTTTAACAATAAAGTAAATAATTTACTTTTTATTTTTTGCTTCAAATTCTTTTATCAAATCTTCGGGCGATTTGCCTAAATGTTCAATGCTTGCCTTAGCATCTGTAGCTTGCTGTGTGCCTGGGAATTTATCAATTACTTCTTGGTATTTTGCTTTTGCTTTTTCTAAATCCATTAACTGGTTTTCTAAAATAAAAGCGTGTATAAACATTGCAAATACTGCTTTTTCATTTTCAGGAAACTTAGTATATAGATTTTGGAAATAACCAATGGCAGCATCGCTTAAATTTAATGCACTACTAATTTCTCCTGCTTTAAAAAGATATTCGGGTACACGCTTATCTTCTGGAAATTGATTAATAAAATCGGTATACACTTTTATTGCTTGCAAACCAATTGTGCTTTCTATTTTATCTTTTTTTTCAGCAAATAGTTTTTTTTCTACTGCATTAATTTCGTTCAATAAACTATCAGAGTTTACTCCATTTATGTTTACTTTAACACTATCGCTTTGCGAGTTGGCTTCGTTTTTATCTGCATCCGATTTACAAGCGTTTAAAGCTAATGTAAGCCCTAGTGCTACAAAAAGTATATTGGTTAATTTCATAAATTATTTTTTTGCAAAACGCATTTTATAATCGCAATCTACATTGCCTTTACTAATATCGTTTAGTTTACCTTTTATTAGTGCTTTTTTTAATGGATTAATTCTTTCTACAAATAATTTCCCTTCAATATGGTCGTATTCGTGCTGAATAATACGCGCTGCAATTCCAGAAAATTCTTCTTCATAATATTCAAAATTCTCATCGTAGTATCTCACTAAAATAGTTGGTTTACGAAAAACATCTTCTCTAATACCTGGAATACTCAAGCAACCTTCGTTAAAACCCCATTCTTCGCCAGATTCTTCAACAATTACAGGATTAATAAAAACTTGTACAAAATCTTTTACTTCTGGTTCTTTATCTTCAAATGGAGTGGCATCAACAATAAATAAACGAATACTTTTACCAATTTGTGGTGCAGCTAAACCCACGCCAGAAGCGTTATCCATGGTTTCGAACATATCATCAATAAGCTGTTGCAAATCAGGATATTTTTCGTCTATATTAACTGCTTTCTTTTTTAAAACAGGGTCTCCGTAGGCTACAATTGGTAAAATCATAATAAAAATTGATGGTGCAAAATTACAAAAATAATTACAATTTTTATTTCTCTTTTATTCAGACTAATTCATTTTACTATAAAATTCTCTGAATTTGATACTTCTTTTCTTTTTTCTTGATAAAAAAGAAACAAAAAATCAAGACTTCCGAAAAATAAAACGAAAATCTACATATCGCTTTTTTCACGTAACCAAAGCCGTTCGTGCCACGCACATTTCCAATAAACTCACTCGTTGATTACTTACAAAATGCCCTCGCTAAAAATCTCACTTGATTTTCTTGTTTTATTTTTCGAAGGTCAGTCCTACGAAAATGGATTGAACTGGATTAAAAAATTTTAACTTGTTTTTAATTTGAAAGTAGGAATTGCAACTACAATTAGCACAAAAACAGCTGTAATTAGTTTTAGCCAAACAGGGTCAACACCCACGCTGAGCGCAAAAGCCAATAATATTCTAAACAAAATTGCGCCTACTAAAACCATAACAATTTTTGCACCTATTGAATTTATTTGAAACAAAGTAGAAAACGCATCGCCTATCATAACCGAGCCTAAACCCATAATAACAATGCCTATTCCCATATTTATATCGGCAAAACCTTGCAATTGAGCAATAAAAAAACCGCTTAAAGCAACCAAAGAATTACTTATTGCCAAACCAATAATTTTAATTTTGTTTGGGTTGCTGCCTATCGATTTAACCATTGTTTCGTTAACACCTGTTGCTTGCATGGTTAAACCAAAATCGGTTTTTAAAAGCCAAGAAAAAAACAATATCAAAACTGCTACTGCTAGCGATAAAATAGTTAGTTCGGCTAAAAATTTGTTTTCATTCCAGTTAAAAATATTTTGAACATCAATTAATGGAACGTTAGACCTGCCTAATATTTTTAAATTAACTGAATATAAGGCTGTCATTACTAAAATACCAGCTAAAAGTGCATTAATTTTAAATTTTGTTGTAATAAATGCAGTAATTAATCCAGCAATTGCTCCACTACAAATTACCAGTAAAAAAGTTATGGGTAACGAAACTTGATTGGTTAAACATATTGCAGTAACAGCCGCTCCTAGCGTATAACTTCCGTCGGTAGTAATATCAGGGATATTAAAAATTTTAAGTGAAATAAAAATGCCCAAACACAAGCTAAAAAAAGCCAAACCCAGTGTTAAAGCAGAAACATAAAAACTCATTTTTAATTTTGGTTGAAAGTATTAGCAATACTATCGGTTATACTAATCCCCAATTTAGTTGCAGCTTCTTTATTAAAAGAAACTTTTCTTGCTTTTACCATAACAGGAATTAAACCATTAAGGTTTTTATTTTTTAAAAATTTAACAGCCTCTTCACCCGATTGATATCCCCACAAATACATATCTGCGCCATAAGCAGCAACTGCACCGCGTTTTACCAAACCCGATTCGCTAGTAAAAACAGGAACGTTTTTTTCGTTACAGGTTTTTACAATCGTTTCGAAAGAAGAAAAAACTGTATTATCAGGCATAGCAAAAAAGCAATCAATTTGTTTTGCTAACAATGCCTGAACCACTTGTTGTGTTTCAGAGCTATTATTAACGGGTAAAGCTTCAATAGCTAGGTTTTGACGTTTGCATTCTTCGCTAATTTTATAAAAAGCATTTACCGATTGAGGTTCAGCTTGATTATAAATTAAACCTAATTTTTTAGCTGTTGGAACAATCTTTTTAATTAATGCTACTGAAGTATCAATATAACTAAGGGTTTCGTATACACCAAACAAATTTTGAGGCGATTTTCCGCGCTTATCGGTTAATTGCATTAGTTCTACACTAGGCGAAACCATCATACAAACTGGAACTGCATTTTGTTTTTGAACGGCTGCAATTGTTGAAATAGTGGCGTTAGTGGCTATTAAATCAGCATCTTGCGCAAGAAAATAATCAATGGCTTGCCCCATTGTCGTCATATCGCCTTGTGCATTTCTGTATATAACTTCGAGGGTTTTATCTTTTTCGCTAAAGCCATTTTTTTCAAGCGCATCAAAAAAACCATTCTTTGCCTGACCAACAGTTTCATCTTCAAAAGCATCTAAAAAAGCAACAACAGGTACAGTTTTCTCTTTTTTGGGAGAAGAACAACTTGCTATAATTAAAGTGATTACAAGAAAAATATATTTGAATTTCATACTTGTTTTTGGTTTACTGTTGACGGTTTAGATTCTTAATAATAAAATAAAAACCATGAACTTACTGACTTACAACTTAACAACTTATAACTATAAAAGTTTACCACTTGCCTCCTGAGCCACCACCACCAAAGCTTCCGCCACCAAAACCACCAAAGCTACTTCCTCCGCTAAAGCCACCAGAACTTCTACCACTGCTAAAACCGCTACCGCCATAATACATTCCGCCGCCGCCGCCGCCTCTTTTGCTCATAACGAATACTGCCATAATAATAAATGCTATAATAAATATTGTTTTAAAAGTTCCATCACCGCTTTTACCACCTCCACCAGTTCCTTTATAAACGCCTTTTACAGCATTCATTATAGCAGAACTTGCTTCATCTAAACCTTGATAATATTGTTGGTTTTTAAAATTTGGAATTATTTGATTTTCAATAATTTCGTTTGCAACAAGGTCTGGAACGTAAGCTTCCATTCCGTAGCCAGTTGCTATGTAGGCATCTCTACTTTCTTTTGCAATTAAAATTAAAATTCCGTTGTTTACACCTTTTTGCCCTATGCCCCACTTTTCTGCTAATTGAACAGCATAATCTGAAGCAGCGTAATCGCCAATAGAATTAACTATTACAATAGCAATTTGTGTAGATGTAGAATCGTTAAAATCAACAAGTTTACGTTCTAGCTGCTGCACTTCAGTAGCAGAAAGCATTCCTGCAAAATCGTTTACGAGTTTTGGAGGATTTTGTTTTTCAGGAAAATCTTGTGCGCTAACAAATAAAGGAAGTGCGAATAATAATATGGATAAAAACTGAATTAATTTATTTTTCATTATGCGCCAAAAGATATATCGTTACTCAACTCGTTTTTATCATTACTTTGGTAAGGGAAAAACTCTTTTAATTTATTTCCAGCTTCGCTAACTCCAAAAACTAAACCTTCTAAAAATTTACTTTGTTTAAAATTTTCTAACATTCCGTCTTTTGTTTTGTCCCAAAAGTCACTGGCAACTTTATCGTTAATGCCTTTATCACCAATAATAGCAAAGGTTCTCGATTCAAAAGCCAAATAAATTAAAATACCATTCTTTAAATCGGTTTTATCCATTCCTAATTTATGAAACATTTTTTGTGCTTTGCCCATTGCATCGCCAGAACAGGTAGATTCTATATGGACTCTAATTTCGCCAGAAGTATTTTTTTCGGCTGCTTCAATAGCTGAAATCAACTGTTTTTCTTGTTCGGGTGTAAATATTTTTTTCATTATTAGAAATTAAAAAAGGTTATTCAAAAATAGCAAACTACTTTGAATAACCTTTGGTTATATCGTTAAATAAAATTAAAACTTAACTTCTGGTGCTTTTTCTGCTCCTTTAGTTGCTTCAAAATATCCTTTTTTCTCGAAATCGAACATGCTAGCAACAATGTTTTTCGGGAATTTGCGAATAAATGCGTTGTAATCTTGAACTACTTCATTAAAACGTTTACGCTCAACTGCAATGCGGTTTTCTGTACCTTCTAACTCTACGCGTAAATCAGAAAACGCTTTATTTGCTTTTAATTCTGGGTATTTTTCAACAGTAATTAGTAAACGACCTAAAGCAGAAGATAAACCATCTTGCGCTTGTTGAAAATTCGCAACCGATTCTGGAGTAATTTTACTTGGATCTACTTTAATTTCGGGACGTGTAGCACTTGCTCTTGCATTAATTACATCAACCAAAGTTGATTTTTCGAAATTTGCCTCACCTTTAACTGATGCTACAATATTTGGAATCAAATCTGAACGGCGTTGGTAAACGTTTTCTACCTGAGACCACGCTCCGCTAACTGCTTCTTCTTTTTCAACCATGCTGTTATAGCCACCTACAAACATTCTGTAAAGAACAAAAAATAGAATAACTATTACGCCAATTATAATCCAACTTTTTTTCATTTTATTTTAAATTTTAAAAACAGTACAAAAGTACTAAATAATTACTTTACAAATTCTATTTATGGGAATCATAATACCGCCTTTTAAAACAATACGTTTATCGGTAGTTGCCCAAATAGTTGTTTCAACTTGTTTTAAGCCTTCACTGTCTTTAAAATGCACTTTTATTTTGCCGTGTTCAATATTACCCAAACGCATAGCGTGCTCTAAATCGGCATGTCGTTGTTTAATTTCATCAGCAGAGGTTAACACGTCTTCATTAGGAAAAGTTAACTTATCAATATCCTCTTTTTCAACTTTTGGGATAGTTGTTGTATTTGTTGTGCTCATAAAATAATTTTTTAGGTAACTATTGTAACGCAAAAAGAAATTATTTGTTACAAAAAAGGAAAAATTTATTTAAAAACGATTATAAAAACTCAATTTTATAGCCAATTGTGGTGGATTTTGTAATTTTAAAATCGTCGCTAATTCTATGATTAACAATACAAACAATTTGGGAATTACTTTCTAAAACCCAAGTATTTTGTTTTTGATTTTCGCTAAATTTTAAATCAATAAAAAAATCGCTAAGTTTTTTATAACCTTGCATTCCAAGCGGTTTAAACTTATCGCCTACTCTTGCCTTTCTGAGTAAAAGCGGAAATTTAAGCTTTTCAAAATCTAGGTATTGAATGTTTGAATTAGCTGTGAAATTAATTAATTCAACACTTTTTAAAACATCGAACTTAACAGAAATTGGTGAATTTAATTGTGTTAATTCTTTATCAATTAGAAACTCGTTGCACTCCGATTTTTTATTTTGAATTACTTGTATTGAAAAATTTGTCCTGTTTTTTGTTATAAAATAATTCTCAGAATAAAAGTGTTTTGTTTCTGATGACGTTATTGAATCAAATACATTTTGAGCGCTTTCAAAATTAAATCCAAAATCAGTGATTAACTCATAAAGCAAATATAATGGTTCTTTCTGCGAAAGCAATTCTTCAAATTTAATTGTAAAAACATCATTACTTTTTTGAATTAATTGCGATTTTTTTTCATGCAATAAACTTTCAAAAAGTGCTTTATTTTGTTTTAAAACGGGCAAAGTATTTTGCAAGCCGTTTAGCAAATCAGGATAATTTTGTTCTAAATAAGGAACTAATTTTAATCGGAAAGCGTTACGTAAATACTTGTCTGATTGATTACTACTATCTTCTTTAAAAGCAATTGTATTTTGAACTATATATACGTCGATTTCTTTACGAGAAACTTGCAATAACGGACGCAACACTTTATCGTTATTATCTGGAATACCTGCCAAACCTTTAATTCCAGAGCCTCGTTGTAGGTTTATTAAAAAAGTTTCTACATCATCATCAGCGTGATGCGCTGTAATTAATTTGGTAAAATTTTCTTTTTCTAATACTTCAAAAAACCAATTGTAACGTAGTTTACGTGCGGCTTCCTGAATTGATATTTTTTCTGTTTCTGCAAAAATTTGTGTATCGAATTTCTTCGTAAGTATTTTTACATTGAGTGTTTCTGCAAGCAACTTAACAAACTCTTCTTCTTGGTTCGACTCCTCTCCTCTTAACTGAAAATTGCAATGTGCAATTGTAAACTTTATTTTATTTTCGGCCAATAAATGAGCTAATGCAACCGAATCTCTACCGCCGCTTACCGCCAATAAGTAATTAGAACTCGAAAATTCAGGTTCTAATTTTTTAAAAATAGCATGTAGTTTATTCGTTAACAAAGGAATTCTGGTTCGATTTTAAATAATATTATTGCAATAAAATTACATTTTATTTATGTTCTTTTCTTTTTCCTTGATGAAAAAGAAACAAAAAATCAAGACTTCTGAAAAATAATTTAAAATCTGCAATACATTTTTAACACGCAACCAGAGCCGTTCGCCCCTACACACATTCAAATTAGCTCACTCGCTGATTGCTTACCAGAACCACCGCTTAAAAATTCCTTTTGATTTTTGAAATTATTTTTCAAAGGTCGGTCATAAAAAATAGCTAACTATTCTAATGCTTTAAACATGGCATTTGCTTTAAGCATACATTCCTCCCATTCTTTTTCAGCATCGCAGTAGGCTGTAATAGCGCTGCCTACCGAAAAAGATAAATACTTTGTTTTTGTATCGTAAATTATGGTTCTAATTACTACATTAAAATCAAAGTTATTGTTTTCATCAATAAAACCTATACTTCCAGAATATAAACCTCGATTTAATTCCTCGTATTCATCTATTAATTGCATGGCTCTAACCTTTGGTGCACCCGTCATAGAACCCATTGGGAAACTTGCTTTTATTATTTCTTCTAAAGTAGTTTTTGAATCTAACTCGCACGAAACAGTAGAAATTAGTTGATGCACTTGTTTAAAGGAATACACGCCAAATAATTCGTCAACGTTAACAGAATTTTTCAATGCAATTTTTGATAAATCGTTGCGCACCAAATCAACAATCATAACGTTTTCACGCTGTTCTTTAGCATCGTTTTTCAATTCGTTTTTTAAACGATTGTCTTCTGTTTCGTTGCTGCTACGTTTGCGAGTTCCTTTAATGGGTTGCGAAATAAGTTTTTGATTTTGTTTTTTTATATAACGCTCAGGGCTACTGCATAACACATACTTATCGCCAAATTTAGCCATAACGGCAAATGGTGCTTCCGATATTGTGTTTAGTTTTTCGAAAACAACAAAAGGATTTATTTCAGCATTATCGGCAAAAAATTCTATACAATAATTTATTTCATAAATATCACCAAACTGTATGTGTTGCTTTAATTTCTCAACTGTTTCTATGTATTTTTGTTTACTAACGCGACACTGAATATTGAGTTTATTTTGTGAAAATTGTACTGTATTTTCTGTTAGAAAATCATTTAAATTACCTGTTGTTGTATTTCCTTGCTTAACAAAATCTGCTTTAAAAAAACCTATATCATTCCAATGCAAATTTTTATTTTGTATAGATTGCAAGCGCTCAATTTTATTTTTTAAATCGTAGCTAATACAACCGAATTTAAAGCCTGGTGAGCTGTTTAAATCACTTAACGTATTTATTCCTTTATCGCCAATAGCAAGCAATGTGTTTTCCGAGTTTGGAAAAAACACCCAATTATATTGTTTTTTTATTTGCGAGAGTTGTTGTAAGCTAAACACATAACAAAAGTAATGCAAATGCTAGGAATAAAAAAGTGTGGGCAAATATGGCGATATAACCAATAATATGGCTTAATTTTACAAAATGGAATTAGCTATAGGCGACAAAGTAAATTTACTTATTGAACAAAGAACTCCACTGGGTTTTATTGTTACAATCAACAACGAACACGAAGGTCTTTTGTACCACAACGAGATTTACGAAGACTTGTTTGAAGGGCAAGAAACAGTGGGTTATGTTAAAAAAATACGTGATGACAAGAAAATTGACATAAGTCTTCAACCACAAGGTTTTAGAAACGTTATTGATAGTAATACAGAAGCTATTCTTAATAAAATAAAAAGCAACAAAGGCTTTTTGGGTTTAGACGATAACAGTTCTCCTGAAGAGATTTACGCGGAGCTAAAAATGAGCAAAAAAGCATTTAAAAAAGCGCTTGGTAATCTTTACAAACAAAAACAAATCCGTATAGAAAGTACTGGTATTTATTTAGTGAACTAGGCAATTACAGATTAACAGATTGCAGATTTCAGATTCAAGACACTTAGCTTGTCACGCTGAGGAACTTAGTTTAGATTCAAGAAACAAGATTTAAGATTCAAGACACCTAGTTTGTCACGCTGAGGCACGAAGCGTCTAAACCTATTCAATTTTAACCTGTCAATTTTCAATCCTTTAAAGAGATTCTTCACTGCGTTCAGAATGACAAACTGTGTGTGTATTAAACCCAACAGATTGCTTCGCTCGTACCTCGCTCGCAATGACGTGTAGTGTGGAAATAATAAACGTATTTGAAACTAATTAATTCTTGTTTTTTTTGATTCTAACCTTTTTGATAATCCAATTTCAGTAGGGATTTTAGTATTATTATTTGGATAAAATGGCTTATTCGACCTAAATAAATATTTTCTAGAATCTAATGGTGTTTGAATATAATGGTATGTAAGATTAAAGTTACGCTTATCTAAGCTTAAACTTAAACTTGTAATTGAAGGAGAATTAAAGCTATTTAGGTAGCTATGAGAAGCTTGATTAGAAAGATGGAGTTGAAACAAAGCTGCTAATGAATACAATGCATTTTTGAGAGTTGAATGTTTTTTATTATCGAATCCACTATGTTTTATACTATTGTATGATTCCCACCAGAATGGAGGTTTTTCTTCAGTCCAATTTTCAAAAGGAAAAATATCTATATCTAAAACCCTAACCTTTATAGATGAATCTCCATGCTCAACATCTTGCTTGAAACAATAATAATCTTTAAAGGTCCAATTTCTCTCGCCTTTAAGTTCCTTAGATTTTTTATCTGTTTTATTGTATTTTTTTAATAAAGGATTGGTATTATCCATTGTACAATTAGACTTTGCCCATTCCTTAAAAAAGATTTCAATTTGAACGCACGCTCTAATAATTATATCACGCAAAAAAGGCGAATGCACAGAATAATGCTCTTCGGCAAGCGGAACTACATTTATAAAATCAATAAAATCTTTTTCAATAATTTGATATTGTTCGTAGGTTTCACCGCTACTAAATGGTCCTCCTTTATCATGATAAGAACAAGTTCCATTATCATACCTTATAGACCTTTCAACAGTAGCTTCTTGCTCACAACCTAAAAAACAACATTTTTCCTTCATTTAAATGAACTTATTTTAGATGAAAACGAGAATTTAAATCGCTACTTTCTTATATCTTATTCTTTTAGGTTCTACATTGCCTAAACGTTTTTTACGGTTTTCTTCGTATTCGCTGTAACCACCCTCAAACCAATATACTTGCGAGTCGCCTTCAAAAGCTAAAATATGCGTACAAATTCTATCTAAAAACCATCTGTCGTGGCTAATTACTACTGCACAACCCGCAAAGTTTTCTAAACCTTCTTCTAAGGCACGCAAAGTATTTATATCCAAATCGTTGGTTGGCTCATCCAGTAACAAAACGTTTCCTTCTTCTTTTAGCGCTAATGCTAAGTGTAAGCGGTTTCGCTCTCCACCCGAAAGCATACTACATTTTTTTTGTTGATCGGCTCCTGCAAAATTAAATCGCGACACATAGGCACGAGAGTTAGTCATTTTTCCGCCTAACATCATTTGCTCTGTTCCGCCTGTAATAACATCAAAAACGGTTCTTTCTGGGTCAATATCTTTGTGCGTTTGATCTACGTAAGCAATTTTAACGGTTGGTCCTACTTTAAACTCGCCACTTATAGGTTGCTCCTCTTTCATTATCATTTTAAACAAAGTTGTTTTACCAGCACCATTTGGCCCAATAATACCAACAATACCCGCAGGTGGTAATTTAAAATTAAGTCCTTCGTAAAGCAATCTATCGCCATAACCTTTAGCAACATCAATAGATTCTATTACTTCGTTACCCAAACGTGGTCCATTCGGAATAAAAATTTCTAATTTTTCTTCTTTTTGTTTGCTGTCTTCGCTTAATAATTTTTCGTAATTACTTAAACGTGCTTTTTGTTTTACACCACGACCTTTTACGCCCATACGCACCCAATCTAACTCGCGTTGTAATGTTTTTTGGCGTTTACTTTCTGTTTTTTCTTCTTGTGCTAAACGAGCTTGTTTTTGTTCTAACCAAGATGTGTAATTTCCTTTCCAAGGAATACCTTCGCCTCTATCTAACTCTAAAATCCAGCCAGCTACGTTATCTAAGAAATATCTATCGTGGGTAATGGCAATAACAGTTCCTTTGTATTCTTGCAAATGATGTTCTAACCAGTCAACGCTTTCTGCATCCAAGTGATTGGTAGGCTCATCTAACAATAAAATTTCTGGCTCTTGCAGCAACAATCTACACAACGCAACTCTACGGCGCTCTCCACCCGACAATACTTTTATTGGTGTATTGCTATCTGCACAACGCAGTGCGTCCATAGCAACTTCTAAACGGCTATCTAAATTCCATAAATCGTGTTGCTCAATTAAATCGTTTAAAACAGCCTGACGAGAAATTAATCTATCCATTTCTTCAGGAGTCATTTCTTCAGCAAACTTATTGTTTACTTCTTCGTACTCTTGCAATATAGAAGTAAACTGTTGCACGCCTTCGCGAACAATTTCTATAACGGTTTTGGTTACGTCAAGCTTTGGTTCTTGCTCTAAATAACCAACTTTATAACCAGGAGAAAAGTGCGTTTCGCCTAAAAAATCTTTTTCAATTCCAGCAATAATTTTTAATAAAGTAGATTTACCCGAACCGTTTAAACCTATGATACCAATTTTAGCACCGTAGTAAAACGATATGTAAATATCTTTTAAAACTTGTTTACTAGGAGGGTAAATTTTACTAACATTTACCATCGAAAAAATTATCTGTCTTCCTGCCTCTGACATACTTATTATTATTTAAGAAATTTTAGCAAATATCGTAAAATACTTTAAAATAGTAGCATAATATGTCGTTGGAATTTGATTTAAAAAACATTTTCACCACATAGTTACATAGGCTTTGTTTGTATATGGCTTGCACGCATTGAGAAACACAAAGTTTTGAAGCTTTGCTTCAAAAAACTATGTAAAACTATATGTTCTTAAAAACCTTTGCCACTATGCCACCTATGTGGTTAAATAAAAAAGAAATGATTTACATTATTTTTTTAATCAATTATGAGTAAATTCGAGAAATTAAAAAAAAACAAGCTTTGTCCGTTTTATCTATTTGGCCCGATTTTATTTCGTTTAGATGGCTCGATGCCATTGATGTATTTTTGGTGGCCATTTTGTTGTATCAGTTATACAAATTGGTAAAAGGAACGGTAGCCATCAATATTTTTGCGGGAATTTTATCGGTTTACTTTTTTTGGATAATTGTTAAAGCGCTTAACATGCAATTGTTAAGCACCATTTTAGGACAGTTTATTAGCGTTGGTGTTATTGCTTTAATGATTGTTTTTCAGCAAGAACTGCGCAGATTTTTATTGATGATTGGAACAACTGGAATTTTTGGAAGAATTAAATTTGGAAGCAGTTTTTTTAGTGGTTCTGATTTTCAAAAGAAAAGTGATTTAGATATTCCTACTTTAATAAAAGCCTGCAAAAACATGGCAGAAACCAAAACGGGTGCTATTATTGTTTTTCAAACCAAAAGCGATTTAAGTTTTTATGCCAATACTGGCGATGCTATTAACGCTATGATTTCGTTACGATTGCTAGAAAGTATTTTTTATAAAAATAGTCCTTTGCACGATGGTGCAGTAATTGTTTCGGGCAACAACATAGTGGCCGCTCGTTGTGTTTTACCAGTGTCAGAAAACCCTGATTTTCCTGCACATTTAGGAATGCGACACAGAGCTGCTGTTGGTATTACAGAAAACTCTGATGCTTTGGCTTTGATTGTTTCTGAGCAAACAGGTGAAATTGCTTATGCATTTTCTGGCGAATTAAAAACTAATATTAGTTTAGATGAATTGAAATCAGTGCTTGAAAAGCAATTGTTGTTGAAGTAGTTTACTTTAAACCTGAATCTTCCAAACATTAATTTTTCTATCATCGCCAGCAGAAACCAAGTAATCGTTGTAGTTTAACCACAATAATTTGTTTACAGAATGTGTGTGTCCTTCGTTTTTTTCTTTATTAATTCTATACAATAATTCAAAGCTTTCAGCATCCCAAATTTTAATGGTTTTGTCTCTGCTTGCTGTTGCAAAATACTTGTTATCAGGACTAAAAACAATATCATAAATTGCCCAATTGTGCGCAGCAATTTCTTTTTCTAATTTAAAACTTGTTGCATTCCAAATTCTTAAATGCGCATCTTTTCCTCCTGTTAAAATTAGTTCTTTATTTGGATGAAACACGGCGCAATTAGCTGATTCAGTATGAGCAGAAAACTCATTAACAATATTTAAAGTTGAAGTATTTAAAATTCTAATTTTACCATCGCCGCAAGCAATGCATAACAAGGTTTGTTCCGCATTTAAACTTAGTTTTCTAACTTTTTCGTTGCACAAACTAATAATTTTTACAACCGATAAATCGCTTGCTTTAATAATTGATATAGAACCATCGCCTGCGCTGCAAAAAATTAAATTAGTTGTGCTCGAATAGCAAATATCAAAAATTGCCGCATTGTGTTGTTGTAGAATTTTTATTTCTTTTTTTTGATTTAAATCAATTATATGAATGGCTCCTTTAAAAGTTCCTGCTAATAACAATTCCTTATTTGGGATATAACAAACTGCATAGATAAAAGCAGGCAATTGCGCTGAAAATTCAGCGTTAGCAAGTGTGTCTAAATTCCATTTGGTTAAAAATCTATCACTACTTCCTGAAAAAAATACGTTTTGTTCTTTAGCTAAAGAAAGTCCGTAAACACCACCAGCGTGCGAATTGAATTCGGTTATTTTATTTATTTCCATTATTTTTTTGATCGTGGGTGAAACTGAATAATTGCATCGCGCAAAAATTCTCTATCTAAATGTGTGTAAATTTCGGTTGTTGTAATGCTTTCGTGCCCAAGCATTTCTTGCACAGCGCGCAAATCTGCGCCACCTTCAATTAAATGCGTTGCAAACGAATGTCGAAATGTATGTGGACTAATTGATTTATGCAATTGAATTTTTTTAGCTAAGTCTTTAATAATTATAAAAACCATTACACGCGTTAATTGTTTACCACGTCTGTTTAAAAATAATACATCATCGCAATTGGGCGCAACAGCAATGTGTGAGCGAATTTGCGAAATATAGGTCTCCACTAATTTAGAAGTTGATTTACCAATTGGCACCAAGCGTTCTTTATTTCCTTTACCAACTACTCGAATAAATCCATCGTTAAAAAACAAATCAGATATTTTTAAACTGATTAACTCTGTAACGCGTAATCCGCAGCTATAAAGCACTTCAAGCATGGCTTTATTACGCTCACCTTCGGGGGTGCTCCTATCTATTGCGCCAATTAATGCATCAATTTCGTGCACAGAAAGTGTGTCGGGCAACTTGCGTCCTGTTTTTGGAGCTTCTAATAATTCGGTTGGATTGGCAGAAATTTCGTTTTCGATAATTAAATAATTGTAAAACGATTTTAAACCAGAAATAACTCTAGCTTGCGTTGTAGCCGACATGCCCAACTCATTAATCCATTTTAAAAAATTACGTAAATCGCTTAGCTGAACTTGTTGCGGACTAAGTTCTATTTTTGAAAAATCTAAATACTGGCAAAACTTTTCTACATCGTGAATGTAAGCGTCAATAGAATTAGACGAAAGCGATTTTTCTAAACGCAAAAATGTTTTAAAACCTCTTATGTAAATTGCCCAATTCATTAAAAAAAATTACATTTACTTAATTAAAATAATCTACCGTGAAAATAGTAATAATTAATGGTCCTAACTTAAACTTACTCGGAAAAAGAGAACCCGAAATTTATGGAACACAAAATTTTGAAGATTATTTTAAAGAGCTTCAAAAACAGTATCCAACAGTTGAATTAGCTTATTATCAAAGCAATGTAGAGGGCGAAATTATTAACAAATTACATGAAGTTGGTTTTTCGGCTAATGGAATAATTTTAAATGCAGGAGGCTACACACACACATCTGTAGCTATTGCAGATGCAATTAGTGCAATAAAAACACCCGTTGTTGAAGTTCATATTAGTAATATTTATGCTAGAGAAGAATACAGACATGTATCGCTTACCGCAAAAAATGCAATTGGCGTAATTACTGGTTTTGGCTTAAAAGGCTACAATATGGCGATTGACAGCTTTAAATAGTTTAGAGTTTTGAATTATGAGTTATGAATTTTGGGCAAATGTAGGAGCTATTACTTTTATTTCAGGTTTTTCTGTTTGGCTTATTTTATTAGCCAGATTAATTTTTGGTTTATATAAAAAAGACAAACAGATAATTAAAGCTACAATAAAATATATTGTAAATACAATTTCCTTTCTATTCGTTTATATTGTTTACTTTTCATTTGCAATTGTAGTTAATGGACCAAGAGGAGATGAAAGAAAAAAATGGGTTTTAAATGAATCGTTAGATTGGATTATTTGGGCTTTGATTCTATCTATAGCTCTTACTTTATTTAATTATTTCTACCAAATAAAGATTGAAAAAACCAGTAACATTAAAAACACACTAATACTATTTTTATTGAATTTATTTATAATGTGTTACGGCATTTATCTAGGTGGGCAATTTACATTATCCTATTATTTATAATTCAGCTTAAACTCAACTACAATTCACTAAACTTTTTCTTTTTCTCAATATAAAACTTCCAAACTACAGATGTAACAGCTATTTCGGAATACACTTTATTTTGAAATTTAAACTTTTTATTATTACGTTTTTTAAGCATTGAAACTGCTTTTGCGTAAAAAGCAAAATGTGCTTTTACAACTGCCCAACAGTGTGAAGCTTGTCCTTCTATCAAAAACTTTAATCCCGCAATACCGTCTAACACTAAACGTGCTAAAATTAAAAATAGAATGTATCGTTTTGGTGCATTTTTACTGATTAAAAACAAATTGTTTCTAAAGTTTAAATACGTTTTTTTAGGATTTATTTTATTTAATGTTCCGCCTCCAACATGGTACACAACAGAATTTGGCTGCACCCAAACTTGATAACCTAAATTTTTTATGCGCCAGCATAAATCAATTTCTTCCATATGTGCAAAAAAGTCGCCGTCAAGTTGTCCTGCTTCTAAATACGCTTCTCTCCTAACAAACAAACAAGCACCTGTCGCCCAAAAAATGGGTTGAGCTGTATTGTATTGGTTATTATCTTTTTCGAGTTCGTTAAAAATTCTTCCTCTACAAAATGGATATCCTAATTTATCAATAAATCCGCCACTTGCGCCTGCGTATTCAAAAGTATTTCTATTGTTGTAATCTAAAATTTTTGGTTGAATAGCTGCAATATTTTTATCTTGCTCAAACAAATTTAAAACAGGGTTTAACCAATTTTGTGTTACTTCGATATCCGAATTAAGCAATACAATTATATCTTCGGTGAGTTGCTTTATTGCTTCGTTGTAGCCATTTGCATAACCGTAATTTTGCTGTAAACAAATCAATTTTACTGTAGGGAAATTGGTTTTTAAAAACGCAACAGAATCATCTATTGAATTATTATCGGCTACATAAACAGATACGCTCGGAAAGTTAGAGTGTTTTAATACAATTGGAACAAATTCTTCCAAATATTTTTTACCATTCCAATTAAGGATAACAATTGCTGTAGTCATTAATTAGCTAATGTTATCTTGGGTTATCGTAGTTATCGTTAATGTTTCCGCCAAAATAATCGTTCGCTTTTTCGGTATCAAAGTTTCTGGTTTGTTGATTTCGTTTTACTAAACGTTGTTGCCAACGGCTATCTTTTACTTCGCCTACTGCGTCAGAATGTATTAATTTGTAGTCGTTGCCAGCCATTGCAAAGTTTCCAAATACAAATCTACGATTGGTTCTTTTATCAATTTTATAATATTGCCAAACTTCATAAGGATATGAACTCGGTTCGTTATCAAAAACAGTTCTTGCATCGGGCGCACCGTATTGCAAATACACTCTACCTCTATCTGAAGTGTAGCCAGGACGATTGATTGCTGTAAAATGTTTGTTTACAAATTCTACATCTTTTACATAATTTTGCCACGCTAATTCAGGGTCAGCTGCATTTCTTTTTTGCCAAAAATTCAACAAATATTGTTGCATCGATTTGTAATCGTCGGTTTTAGTTAAATTCATTGCGAAATCAGCCTCTAACTGAGTTGAAGCAGGTCGTAATACTTTTAATAAATAGCGTAAAGTATCGGCAGTTTTAAATTGAGAAACAAATGTGTTTTCTATAACAATGCTCGATATATCGGCTATGGTCATTCCAATATCAGGATTGCTTCGTTGAAAAAATAATTTATCAGCTAAAACCAATTGATTTAATTTATCTCGAATTTCGAGCACTAAAAAATAATTTCCTGATGGAAGTTTAGTTATATCTAACTTGCCTAAAACAACATTTATAGTACTTGTGGTTTGTCTTGAAAAGCCTCCGTATTCCATCATTTTAGATTTATTTTCAAACGATTCTAAATAATAGCTTACAATAAATTTTTCGTCGAGACCTAGTTTTTTATTTGTGTTGTAAATTTCTGAATAAAACGAAATTTCGTTTAAATTATCAGGAAAATAAGACGAAACATAAGGAACTAAATCGAAACCACTTTTTGTTAAAACAGATGGCATTTCGGTTTTAGAAATTTTCTCGATTAATTCGATACTCGAAAACGCTAGAGAATCGGTAGGAAAATTAACCGATATAGCTTGCGAAGTTTTAAAAACTTTATCAGGAAAAGCATTGTCTTTAATCTGCATTTCTAACACATAGTTTCCGTTTTTAAGCGAAAAGCGCTGTATATCTAAAAAGTTTGGCTTTAATTTATTAGAATCTGCAATGGCTTCGCTCAATAAATTGTATTTTTTAAAATTTACAATTTCGTTGTTTTGCAAAAAAGCCAACGATACTTCGATAGAAGCTTGGTATTTGTTTTCAGCATTTTTTTTAAACTCAACCGAGTTACCAATAATAGATAAATAGGTTTCTACATAAGGCGAATTATTTGCTGTATTAAATGTTGAATGCGAAAAAACGGCAGTAAGTGCAGCGCTACATTGCAACGAAATACTAAAAAACAGAGGAAGTATAAACTTTTTCAAAGCGTTTTATAAATTTAAACACAAATATACAACCTTGAATTAGTACAAACAACGGGCAAATTGAAAGAAAAAAAATATTTTTTTTTGCGAAATACTTGCAGAATAAAAAAAAATAGTACTTTTGTCCCCGGAGAGTTGGCAGAGTGGTCGATTGCGGCAGTCTTGAAAACTGTTGACTGTCATAGGTCCGGGGGTTCGAATCCCTCACTCTCCGCCAAAACATTGTAACCCGCCTTATGGTGGGTTTTTTGTTTCTATATACTTTTAAAGCTTTTTTAAAACAAAAAAGACACTCGTTGAGTGTCTTTTTAAGTATGAATAAATAGCTTTTCTAAAACAAACTATCCTTTTTTTACGAATTTGGTTAATATAACAATGGTTTGATCGTTAATTTTACCTTCTATCTGCTCAAAATTATCGTGCACCAATTTTATTTTTTTAACAACAGTGCCTTTAGATGCAGTAAAACTTGTGCCTTTTACGTTTAATTGTTCGGTTAAAACAACATTATCTCCGTTTTGCAAAATATTTCCAAAAGCATCTTTATGCGCATTAGGTACTTCGTATGCGTGCATAGCCCATTGAACTATGTTTTCGTCTAAATCTACAGAACTAAGTAAGTTGCTTACCCAATCTTTTTCTTTGTATTTATGTAAAATTCTATAACTCAAAGCTTGTACGCTAGCTTCAGGATTCCAAATGCTTCCTTCTAAACATCTCCAATAATGTTCTTGCTCATTAGTATCCATTGCTTCTAAACATTTATCGCACAAGGCTACTTGATTTTCGATTGAATCGCTATTTTTAGGACTAACGGTGTAACCATTCGTTGTTTGCTCTGCATTACATAACTCGCACAAATCGCTATTTCTTTCTTTTAATTCTTTACTTATTGACATATTTTTTTTAGTATAATGTACTTTGTACAAAGTATTAAGTACTATGCACAAAGTAAAATGAACTTAGTTTTGATTGCAGTAAAAGTAAGCTATTTAGAAGGAATAATAAAATGTATGTTTTGTTTGTAATGAGTTTAAATAAGTATTACGAATTACTAGAGAGATAAAAAATAAATCAAATAAATTATTTCGTATAGAAATCAATGTTTTTATTGAATTTTATTGAATTAAAAAAGTTTAATACTCCACTCTTTGTTGATCAGCTATTAAATTCTATTTTAGCATAAATATTCAATTTAATATAAACTTTAAAAAACAATAAATTATGGCAGAAGTTAATCCTTATTTAACATTTAATGGCGACTGCGAAGCCGCATTTACTTTTTACAAATCGGTATTTGGTGGCGAATTTCCTTATGTTGGAAGATTTGCAGACATGCCTCCTACACCAGGACAAGAAGTGCCTGCTGCTGAATTACAAAAAATAATGCACATTTCGTTACCAATAAGTAAAGAAACCATTTTGTTGGGTAGCGATACAGTTGAATCTTTTGGAAAAGTTACAGTTGGTAGCAACATTTCTATTTCATTAAACGCTGCTAGCGAAGCCGAAGCTACAAAATTATTCAATGGATTATCAGCTGGTGGCAAGGTTACCATGCCTTTAGAGAAAACTTTTTGGGGCGCTTTTTTTGGTATGTTTACCGATAAATTTGGCATTAACTGGATGGTAAATTACGATTACGAACAAAAATAAATAATAATATCTTACAATAACAAAGCCTTGATTTCATTATGAAATCAAGGCTTTGTTATTTATTATCAGTTTTTATTAAAACTCAGCCAAAGTATTTTTAATAATAGCAACACATTCCATTATCTGCGCTTCAGTTATTACCAAAGGTGGTGCAAATCTTATAATATCGCCATGCGTTGGTTTTGCTAACAATCCGTTTTCCATTAAACGCACGCAAACATCCCAAGCTGTTTTGCCATTTTTTTCTTTTATTACAATCGCGTTTAATAACCCTTTTCCTCTTACTGTTGTAAGCATGTCCGATTGTATAGAACGTAATTCTTTACGCAACAACTCTCCCATTTTCTCAGCATTTTCTGCTAGTTTTTCGTCTGTTACAACTTTCATAGCAGCAATTGCCACTTTGCAACCCAAAGGATTTCCGCCATAGGTAGAACCATGTTGCCCAGGCTGTATACACAACATAATTTCATCGTTAGCTAAAACAGCAGATACTGGGTACATTCCGCCACTTAATGCTTTACCTAAAATAAGCATATCTGGCTTTACGTTTTCGTGATCGCAAGCTAACATTTTTCCTGTACGCGCAATGCCTGTTTGAATTTCGTCAGCAATAAACAATACGTTGGCTGCTTTACACATTTCCGATGCTGTTTTTAAATAGCCTTCATTAGGAACCATAACGCCTGCTTCGCCTTGAATTGGCTCTACTAAAAAGCCAACTACTGTATTATCTTTTAAAGCTTCATTCAATGCTTTTGTATCGTTGTACGGAATAGTAATAATTCCGGGCGTAAACGGACCAAAACCTCCACGAGAATCTGGGTCGGTACTTGCAGAAATAATTGAAATGGTTCTACCATGAAAATTATGTTCGCATACAATAATTTTAGCTTGATTTTCGGCTACTTTCTTTTTTTCGTACCCCCATTTACGAGCCAATTTTATAGCTGTTTCAACCGCTTCGGCACCAGTATTCATGGGTAACAATTTATCAAAACCAAAAAGTTCGGTTATAAACTTTTCGTATTCGCCCAATACATTGTTATGAAAAGCACGCGATGTTAAAGCTAATTTTTGAGCTTGTTCAATAAGCGTAGCAGTAATTTTTGGATGACAATGACCTTGGTTTACTGCAGAATAAGCCGAAAGAAAATCGTAATATTTTTTCCCGTCAACATCCCAAACATGCACTCCCTCTCCTTTTTCGAGCACAACAGGTAAAGGATGATAATTATGTGCGCCATATTTATCTTCTAATTCTATTGCTTGTTGAGCTTTTGCAGAAATTGTCATAGTTGCCTCCATGTAAATATATTTTATACAAAAGTAAGCAAATAGGCAAATAAATAAAACCTATAAATAACTATATTTGTTAAACTTGATTTTTCATGAAAAAATTAGCCCTTGTTTTTTTGTTTGCATTATGCGGTATTTATGCGTTTGCACAAAAATTACCAAATACTCCAACTACCTATATCACTGACTTAACTAATACAGTAGAGGCTAGTTATTCTGATTCAATCACAAATTTATTAGCTGATTTAGAGCGCGATTTTGGAGTTCAGTTTTTAGTATATGTAGATAGTTCTTTAAACGGCAAAAATTTAGAAGATTATACCGAAAAACTTTTTAATCATTGGAAACTTGGGCAAAAAGGCAAAGACAACGGAATTTTGTTAGCCATTTTTTTAAACGAACGTAAATTTAGAATTGAAATTGGTTACGGATTAGAAGACAAAATTCCAGATTTATTAGCCACCCGAATTCAAGAACAATATTTAGTTCCAGAATTTAGAAAAGGTGATTTTGGAAAAGGCATTTACGATTGCGCAAAAGGATTGTATGATGCGGCTACCGATTATAAATTCGATTTAAATGGCGAAAAAAGAAAACAATACCTTAATAACTTAATTATTACTGATAAAGCAGGTGTTTTAACCGAATACGATAAAAATGATTTGTTGTACCCCGACAATAGAGATTATAGCCAATATTTAAACGATTATGGTGGTTTTGTTTCGTTTTATTACTTTGGATACGCAAATACGTCTGCCGAATTAAAACAACAAATGGCTAAGCAATGGAGAGAAATTCAAGCTAATTTCCCAAACGAAAAAAACAAATTATTTGTAGGTTTTAGTGCTTCAGCTCCTGTTTATGCAATTTATTTAGATGAGTCTATACAGCCCTATTTAAAAGAAGATTTAAGTGGTAAGCTATACAATTTTGTTTATGGAAAACACTTTTTAAACAACTTTGAAAACAGAGAATTTAAGCAACTGAGTAATTCTTTTGGAAGTGCAGTTCAAGATATAATTGAAGTCAATTCTTTTAAATCCTCAAATCCTGTTTACACTTTTTTCTTTTCAGGATTTTATAAAAAAAACGAAATTTATTTTTGTTACGATTACTATCAAAACATAATTTACACGTCGATTGCTTTAGCAGTATTTATACCGTGGTTTTTAATTATTGTATTAATATTATTAAGCAAACAAGTTAGTTTAAAAGTTAAAACAACAATAATTGCTTGGTCGTTTTTAAATTACATTTTACTTATTTTAATTGTTGGCTACTTGTTTAACATTGCTTTATTAATTACCGTGATTAAAATTTTTAGAAAAAGAGGTAATTGGCAAACAAAAGTTAATGAAATAGAAAAAACGGGAGTATTTGGAAATTTTTCTGGCAAAGGTGGTGGCTCAACATATTCTTCAGGCGGAAGCAGTTACCGCTCATCTGGCTCAAGCTGGAGCAGTAGTAGCTCTTCATCTTCTAGGTCATCTAGTTCATCATCAAGCAGTAGAAGTTTTAGTGGTGGCGGTGGCGGTCGTTCTGGTGGCGGTGGAAGCAGCGGAAGCTGGTAAACTAAATTTCTACAAATAAAAACAATTCTTTTATTACTTTTGCTGCATGCGAAAAAGAGAAAAAAAACCACTTCCCCTATTTGAAAATGTAGCCATTATTGATACTTCTGCCGAAGGTAAATCGGTGGGTAAAGTTGATGATTTTGTATTGTTTGTTGCAAACGCTGTGCCTGGTGATATAGTTGATATACAAACCACTTTTAAAAAGAAAAATTATGCCGAAGGTAGAGCAGTTGTTTTTCATAAAAAATCGGAATTAAGAACAGAAACAAAATGCGAACATTTTGGTGTATGTGGCGGTTGCAAATGGCAACATATGAGTTATGCCGCACAATTAAATTTTAAACACAAACAAGTTACCGATTGCATGCAACGCTTAGCTAAAATAGAAAACGTTGAAATTGCTACTGTAAAAGGTTCTACTGAACAATATTATTACAGAAATAAGTTAGAGTTTACTTTTTCTAACAAACGCTGGCTTACTTCAGAAGATATGCCATTGGCGGATAGTGGGCAATTGCAAATGAATGCTTTGGGTTTTCATATACCTCAAAAATTTGATAAAATTTTAGATGTTGAAAATTGTTATTTACAAGCATCACCTTCTAACGATATACGTAATTTTATTAAAGAATATGCTTTAAAAAACAAACTAACTTTTTTCGATATAAAAAATCAAAATGGTTTTTTGCGAAACTTAATAATTCGTACTTCTAACAAAGGCGAAGTAATGGTTATTGTTTCGTTTTACGAGCGTTTAGAAAACGAAATGCATGCTTTGTTAAGTGAATTAAAAAATAAGTTTTCGCAAATTACTTCCTTACTTTTTGTTGTAAATGGTAAAAAAAACGACACCATTTCTGATTTAAAAATTGAAAACTTTTTCGGTAAAAATTATATTGAAGAAAGTATGGAAGGTTTAACGTTTAGAGTTAGCCCAATTTCGTTTTACCAAACCAATTCTGCGCAAGCCTATGAGTTATATAAAGTTACGCGCGATTTTGCAAACCTAACGGGCAACGAATTGGTGTATGATTTATATACAGGAACTGGAACTATAGCGAACTTTGTTGCGAAAAAAGCAAAAAAAGTAATTGGAATTGAATACATACCACAAGCTATAGAAGATGCAAAAGTAAATTCAACAATCAACAATATTGATAACACCGATTTTTATGCTGGTGACATGAAAGATGTGTTAAACAATGAATTTATTGCAAAGCATGGCAAACCAGATGTTATTATTACCGACCCACCACGCGCAGGAATGCACGAAGATGTAGTGAAAAAAATAATTGAAGTTGCTCCGCAAAAAATTGTGTACGTAAGTTGTAATCCTGCTACGCAAGCACGCGATTTAGTTTTACTAAAAGAGTTTTACGATGTAGTAAAAATTCAACCAGTAGATATGTTTCCACAAACGCATCACATAGAAAACGTAGTTTTATTACAATTAAAATAAAATGGAGCTGAATCAAAAATACTGGGAAGAACGTTACCAAAAAAACGAAACGGGTTGGGATGTTGGCGAAATTACAAAACCTTTAAAAACCTATTTTGATTCATTAAAAGATAAATCTATTTCAATTTTAATTCCGGGTGCTGGCAATGCCTACGAGGCAGAATATTTACATAACTTAGGTTTTAAAAATATTACAATTGTTGATCTCGCTCCTAGCGCATTAGCCAACATAAAAAAGCGCATTCCAAATTTTGATGAAACACATTTGATTTGCGATGATTTTTTTAATCATACAACAAAGTATGATTTGATTGTGGAGCAAACTTTTTTTTGTGCCTTAAACCCAAGTTTAAGAGAGCAATACGCAAAAAAAATGAACGAATTACTTACTGAAAAAGGATTATTGGTTGGTGTTTTGTTTAACGATTTGTTAAATAGAGATAAGCCACCATTTGGAGGAAATACAGAAGAATACAAAAGTTTGTTCAGCAAGTATTTTACAATTGAAAAATTAGAAGAATGTTATAATTCTATTGCGCCCCGAAAAGGTAGAGAAGTATTTATTAAATTTAGAAAAAAATAGTTTGTGCCATGAAAAAACAAATACTAAACAATCAGCAAATTGAGCAAAAAATAAATCGTATGGCTTACGAAATGCTTGAGTTGTATATGGACAAAGAGTTAGTTTTGGTAGGCATTGAACCCAGAGGAAATATTTTAGCCGATAGAATTACTGCAATTTACAACACAGTTTCTAAAACAAAAGCAGAATCTATTTCATTACAAATTGATAAAGAAAATCCATACAATTTAGCTATTAACGAACAGCTTTTAAGCAAGGTGAAAAATAAAAATGTAGTAATTGTTGATGATGTTTTAAACTCTGGCAAAACAATTATGTATGCCTTAAAACCATTTTTACAAATTGAATTAAAAAACTTAGGGGTATTGGTTTTGGTTGACAGAGATCATAAGCAATATCCTGTTTTTGCTCGTTTTGTGGGCATGTCGCTTTCTACAACATTAAATGAACATATTTCGGTTGAGTTTAATTCGGGTAACGATGCTGCATATCTATTATAATTTTAGATAGCATTTCAATATCTGCATTTAAAACATCAACAACTACATCTGCTTGCAAATAATAAGGACTACGTTCTGCCAATTTATCATCAATGTATTTTCGCAAACTATCGTTAGTTAAATATTTTAATAATGGGCGATCTTGTTTTGAATTTTTTAATCTGCTTTCTAAAAATGCAGCATTGGCTTGCATATAAATAGTTACACCCGTTTTTTTAAGCAATTTCATTACATCGTTATAACAAGGCGTACCACCTCCCAAAGAAATAACATGGTTTTTAAGTTCGCTTAATTCAGTTATACATTCCAACTCAATTTTTCTAAAATAGGCTTCGCCTTTGGTTTCAAAAATATCAGGAATAGTTTGTTTGTATTTATTTTCGATGTAATTGTCTAAATCAATAAATTCAAAACTTAGTTTATTAGCTATACGCTTACCAAGAGTGGTTTTGCCAACTCCCATAAAACCAATTAAATAAACTAACATATTAGTTTGGAAAGATTGTGAATTTAAACTCTTCTATAATTACACCAAAGTTTATAGATGATAAAATATTGTTGGTAAAATACAAATCAACCTGAATAGAATCGTAGCTAACGCGTTTTTCACCCCATTCGTGGGCTTCTTCATCTGATTTTTCGTAACCTTTATTTTTAAAGAGTTGCAAAACTTCTTTTTCGTTTAAATCAAACACATTAAAACCCCAAAGCAGTGTTTCTTCATTATCAATTTCAACTCCCGAAAAATAAGTACTTGTAGCTTCGTCAAAAAAAATAGAAAAGCCATTTTCCCAATAATGCCAAACTAAAGCATTAACACCTTCTAATTCGTTTAAATTTTCTATTTCTTGAGGTTCGCCCAATATTTTTTTAATTTCGCTAATAGGAGTTCCAAACTTGAGATTTCCAAGTCCTATGGTTGGTAGTATTTCTAAAACGGGGTTTTGCATAACTAAATGCAAATTTCGTATTCTATTTTTAAATAATGCTAAAAGGTTTAAAAAACTTGAGTTTTTAATTAACAAAAGCATTGTTAATAGTTTATGAGAGAAAAAGCCAAAATAATTTTAAATAATTTTGGATTCTAAAAATATGCCTGTATATTTGCACCCGCTTTAAAGGAATAACGATTCCGTAGCTCAGCTGGTAGAGCACATCACTTTTAATGATGGGGTCCTGGGTTCGAATCCCAGCGGGATCACAAAAGAGCAAAAAGGAGGTTTTTAACCTCCTTTTTTATTTTCTACAAATTCCATTTCACACAAACAATTACAAGCTTATAATTTAACTTAAATAATTTATATTTGTTTTTGTATGGAGCCACTAAAAGAAATGTTTAACAAAGCTTACTACCAAAAGTTAGCTTTACATGTTACCAAAATTTATCCCGCTTTTAACGATAAAACTTTTATAAAAGATGTAACTCATAATTTAGATTCGTTTTCGCTAAACCAGCGACTAAGAAACACTTCTGTTGCTTTACAAAAACATTTGCCCAACAACTACAAAAAAAGTGTTAGCATTTTATATGATGTAGCTCCACTTATGCCTAATGGTTACACTAATCTTGTTTGCCCAGATTTTGTAAGTCTTTATGGGCACGATGATTTTAAATTATCGATGGAAGCTTTGCATTATTTTACAAAATTTGGTTCGTCAGAATTTGCTATTCGCGAATTTATAAAACGTGATGCCAACCAAACTTTACAAGTAATGAAAAAATGGGCTGGCGATAAAAATCATCATGTTCGCCGTTTGGCTTCAGAAGGAAGCCGCCCTCGCCTACCTTGGTCGTTTAAGCTAGATGAGATTATTAAAAACCCAAAACTTACTGCTCCAATTTTAGAACAACTAAAAGAAGATGATGAGTTATATGTGCGAAAATCAGTAGCTAATCACATTAACGATTTTACAAAAGACAATAAAGAATTTGCACTACAATTGGTTAGCCAATGGAATTTAAAAAACGAACATAGTGCGTGGATTGTTAAACACGCTTGCCGCAACTTAATAAAACAAGGCGATGCTAATGCCTTGGCGTTATTCAATATTAGCAAAAACGTAAAAATTGCTATTCAAAATTTCAAATTAAAATCTAATGATGTTAAATTAGGCAATGCATTAGAATTTAGTTTTGATGTTGTTTCTGAAAAAAATGCAACACAAAAATTAGTGGTTGATTATATTATTCATTACAGAAAAAAATTAGGCGATTTATCTCCTAAAGTATTTAAGCTAGTCAATATTAATTTGCCAGCTAACGCAAATCAAACCATTACTAAAAAACAGGTTTTAAAAGACTTTACAACACGCAAACATTATTTTGGAGAGCACTTTGTTGAAATTCAAGTTAATGGTGTTAAACTCGCTAAAAAGAAGTTTATGCTTACAAACTAAAAAAGCCCCAAATTGGGGCTTTTTAATTTAGTATGCTTGCATTATTATTTTAACTCAAATAATTCTACATCAAAAATTAAATCAGATTTTGCTGGTATAACTGGCGGATAACCTCTTTCGCCATACCCTAAGTTAAATGGCACAATAAATCTATATTTATCGCCTGTTTTCATTAAAGCCAAACCTTCGTCCCAACCTTTTATTACTCTTCCTGCGCCTAATGGAAACTCAAATTTATCGCCACGTTGAACTGATGAATCAAAAATTGAACCATCTAACAAAAAGCCTGTATAATGTACAACAACTGTTTTTCCATTTGTGGCTAACGTTCCAGCCGAATTCTCTTGCACTTTAATGTATTTTAAACCAGATGCAGTTGTAACTGTATCTTTTCCTTTTACATCGTAAGCTTTAGGTTTTTCGGTAATGCTAATTAATTCTACATCAAAAATTAATTTTGAGTTAGCTGGAATTGTCCCTACTTGTCTGTCGCCATAAGCTAATTCAGCAGGAATAACAAATTTTGCTTTTTCGCCAACGTGCAACAAAGCAATACCTTCGTCCCAACCTTTTATAACTTGCCCTTTACCTAAAGTAAATTTAATTGGCTCGTTACGCGCAACTGAACTATCAAAAACACTATCGTTTAAAAATTTGCCTGTGTAGTGCACAGTAACAATATCGCCAGCTTGCGCTTGAGTTCCTTTTTGTTTAGGCGAATGAGTAATCATATACTCTAAACCAGAAGCTGTTTTTTTGTAATCGTTCATTTTATTTTTTTGTGCAAACAAAGCACTAATCGAAAATACAACCGTTACTGCAGCTAAAATATTTTTTTTCATGCCAATCTTATTTTAAAAATTATTTTACTTCAATTAATTCTACTTCAAAAACCAAAGTACTAAATGGACCTATTGGACCTTGTCCGTTTTCACCATAACCTAAAGATGATGGAATAACAAATGTAGCTTTTCCGCCAACACTCATCATTGCAATACCTTCGTCCCAACCTGGAATCACTTGTCCTGTTCCTAAAGGAAATTCAATTGGTTCTTTTCTATCTACAGATGAATCAAATTTTGTACCATCTAATAAAGTACCTGTGTAGTGAACTTTAACTGTTTTACCAGCAGCAGCTTTTGCACCTTTTCCTTTTACTTTTTCAATATAGTATAAACCTGTTGCAGTTGGTTTAGCTGTAATTTTGTTATCAGCTAAATATTTTTCGCGTAAGCCTTGTTCTGCACCTCTAGCCTTTTCCATTTCGGCCATTTGCTTTTCCATTAATTCTTTACGTTTTTTCTCAACTTCATCTTTTGCTTCTATTTTTACTACTTTAATAGTAAATAATAAATCGCTACCTGCATCAATAAATTTAGGTCTTTCTGCTTGAAAAGTTTTAGCAAATAATGAATCAGCATTTACATAAAACGAAGCGCTATCGCCAGCAGCCATCATTGCAAAACCTTCTTCAATACTACCTTTAAATGTAGGTTTAGAAAGTTGTACCATTATTTCGCCACCACGTTGACGAGAATCGAAAATAACTGAATCTTTACTGTTTTTGTAAACCATTATTAATGATAAAACATCGCCTTCTACAGGTTTTTTAGCTTCTTTATTTTCTGTATGAAATTGGTAATATAAACCACTTTCTGTTTTTTCGAAACCTGGATATTTTCCTTTATCGCAAGAACTTAATAAAACAACTGCAGATAATGCAGCTAACGACATTTTTAAAATAGTTTTTTTCATTGTTTTTAAATTGATAGAAATCTTTAAATTTTATAAATAAAGTGCCAAATGTAAAGTAATAAATTGATTTAGATTGTTAAAAAATGACATTTTTATATTAACGAAGCGAAATTAATTCTACATCGTAAATAATTGTTGATAAAGGAGGTATTTTATCTTGATCGCCAATTAAACCATGTGCAATGTTTGGCGGTAAAATAAAAATAGCTTTATCGCCCACGTGCATAAGCTGCAAACCTTCGTGAATACCGCTTTCTACATGATCTTGACCTATTAAAACTTCTTGAGGACCTTTTTTATCAGTACTATAACACACAGTTCCATCAAGCAAAGAAACTTTAAAACTAATATTTACATAATTGCCACTTTCTGCTTTAACTCCTACTCCATTTTTATAAATCATATAACGCAATCCTGTCCCCGTTTCTGTCATTTGCAGATTTCTACGTTTTACATAGGCATCAATTTCTGCATTGCCTTTTTTAACCAAAGCTCTATTGGCATTTTGCAAAGGTTTGTTTAATTCAGAGTTAGTAATAGCAACGTTTGGCTTTTTCTTTTCGCAAGAAACAAAAGCAAACACAAAAAGTAAAAAAACAAGTTGAATTGAAGGTTTAAGCATTTAATTCGTCTTTGTATGTTTTTAAAATATCGGTAAACTGCAAAATGGTTTCATCTATGTTTAAGTCACTTTGTCCGCCGGCAGCATTAAAATGTCCACCACCATTGTAATATTTACGGGCAAAAGTATTTACATCGAACTTAGCTTTTGAGCGAAGCGATACTTTTATTTGTCCGTCGCGCTCTACAAAAAAGGCAGCAAATCTAATTCCGTTAATCGATAAAGCGTAGTTTACCAAACCTTCGGTATCTCCTTTTTGATAATGAAAACGCTGTAATTCATCATGCTTTAAAGCAATAAATGCTGTGTTGCAATTTTCTATAACTGTTAATTTTTCTGATAAACTATAACCTACCAAACGCATACGACTTTCGGTATTGGTATCGTAAACACTTTCGTGAATAAAAGTTTTATTAACGCCAGCTTCAATTAATTTTGCAGTAATTAAGTGTGTTTGCGCAGTCGTACTCGCAAATTTAAACGAGCCAGTATCGGTCATTATACCTGTATACAAACAATTAGCAATAGCTGCATTTACTTTATCGGCATCGCCTAAGGCTTCAATTACTTCGTAAATCATTTGGCAAGTAGAACAAGCCGATGTATCCGAAAAAGTAATTTTTGCGTAATCCTGCGGAGCGATATGATGATCAATCATCACAATTGGCGCTTGCTTTTCTAAAAAAAGTTCGCCCAATTTCTCCAATCGTTTTAAATTGTTAAAATCGAGAGTAAACAGTAAATCGGCTTTATCTACAAGTTTTGCAGCTTGTTTAGGGTGTAATTCAAAATCAGTAACAGCATCTATTTCTGGTAAAAAATTTAAAAACGAGGGCACTGCATTTGGAGTGATAACATCTACTTTTTTTCCTAAATTTTTTAAATAATGATATAAACCTAAAGATGAACCCATTGCATCGCCATCAGGATTTGTATGTGTAGTAATAACGATGTGTTTAGCATCTGTAATTAATTGTTTTAACTGTTTTATTTTATTTTCCATCTCGTTCTTATTTTCAACGCTAATAAATTTTTATTCGTCAAATTTACAAAATAAATGCTGTTGCTTTGTTTTGATTTTAATATTAAATACTACTTTTGCACCAAATTAAAAAAAAAATCATGGCTACAAATAGAACTTTTACAATGATTAAACCCGATGCAGTTGAAAGCAACTACATTGGTGGAGTTTTAAAAATGATTAACGATGCTGGTTTTCGCATTGTTGCAATGAAATATACTAAGTTAAGTGCTGAAGCTGCTGGAACATTTTACGAAGTTCACAAAGAAAGACCTTTTTATGGCGAGCTTGTAACTTATATGAGCAGTGGTGCAATTGTAGCAGCTATTTTAGAAAAAGATAATGCAGTTGCTGATTTTAGAAAATTAATTGGTGCTACAGATCCAACTAAAGCTGACGAAGGTACAATTCGTAAAATTTACGCTAAATCTATTGCTGCGAATGCTGTGCATGGTTCTGATAGTGATGAAAATGCACAAATTGAAGGCGATTTCTTTTTCTCTAAATTAGAGCGTTTCTAATAATTTTTGTTGATTAATTTCGACTGATCCCTCCAGAGCCTTGTGTTCGGAGGGATTTCTTTTTTATATTGCTTTAAAAACAAAAAAGTGTATTTTTGAAGAGAAGTATGGCGAAGCGTTATTTTAAACTCACTTTTGTATTTATTCTTTTTTTTGCTGCAAACTCATTTGCACAAGAAGAAGATGAACTAAAAAAATTATTTCTCGACTTAAAAAATGCAAGTGCCGATACTAGCAAAATTCGTTTATACAACGATATTACAAAATATTACATTTCCCAACGAAACGATTCAGCAAACATTTACAACAAGCTTTCTTTAGAACTTTCTGAAAAAACAAATCTATATAATTTTGATGCGCACTACAGCAAAGCCAATATTTTAATTCGCAAAAAAGACCTTGATGCGGCTTATCCATTGGTTTTAAAGAATTATGAAATTGCAAAAAACGTTACCAATTACAAAGACATTGCTCGTGCTCTTTATCATATAGGCGTTTATTACAATACTAAAAACGATTACAATAAATCGTTAAACTTTGGTTTGCTTGCTCTTGCATTGCGAGAACAATTAAAAGACACTGCAGATATTACCAGTTCGTTATCAATGGTTGGACAAATTTATAAAACCAATTATAAATTTACCGATGGCTTAAAGTATTATTTAAAATCTGCTCGATTCGCTGAGTTAACTAAAGATTCGGCGGCGCAATATAGTGCTTATATTAATTTAGGAACGCTTTATCAAAACTCAAGCGATAACGATAAAGCATTACAATTTTATATAAAAGCACTCCGCATAAACGAAGTTGATAACGACGAAAATGGCTTTGCAATTTGCTACTCAAAATTAGGTAGCGCGTATGCCCAAGCGGGTAACTACGATAGCTCGTATTACTACACCTATAAGGCTTACGAGATACATGTTAAAAATAATGAAAAAGGCGGACTGCTAAATTCACAACAAAAATTAGGTGGTATTTTATTCGAGAAAAAAGAATACGAAAAATCATTAGCGTTTTTAGATAAAGCTTTAGAAATAGCTTTAGAAAGAAAAGATACTTTAAACATTTCGAGCATTTTATCAGCTAAAGCACGAAATTATTTTGGATTAAAAAACTATGACGAAGCGCTTAAACTTTTAGAATATGTAAAAAAAATATATCCCAAAAATTTTGGTTATTTATTTCTAAGCAATCTCAATTTTAGATTGTCTGAAATTTATAAATTAAATGGGGATTACACCAAAGCTTACGAATATTTTGTTTTACATAAAGCTTCACTAGATAGCGTTGCAGCACAAAACGACATAAAAAAACAAACCGAACTTAAATTGGCTTACGAGTTTGACCAACAACAAGAAATACAAAGACAAATTGCACACGAAAAAGAAATAGAAAATCAACTTGTATTAAAAGCAGAGAAAAAAAATCAATATTTTTTAATGGCGTTTTTAGCTTTGGCTATTGTTATTATTTTTATAGCCATTCGTAACTACAATCAAAAACGTAAATCTAATTTTAAATTAGAAAAACAAAACGTTCAACTAGAGTTTCAAAAAAAGTTAGTAGAAGCAAAAAACAGAGAAATTAGCGATAGTATTAACTACGCAAAACATATACAAACCGCTTGCTTACCCGATGTTAAACAGCTTAACGAATCGTTTACCGATTATTATTTAGTTTACAAACCAAAAGATGTTGTAAGTGGCGACTTTTTTTGGTCAGCTAAAACAGACTCGCATGTGTTTTTAGCAATAGCCGATTGTACTGGCCATGGAGTTCCAGGTGCAATTATGAGTATGATTGGCAGTATGTTGCTAAACGAAATTTTTTATGTAAAAAATATACATTCGCCCGAAAAAATATTGAGTGAATTGAACCGATTAATTAAACTTACATTAAAACAATACAACAATCCCAACTCTAGAGATGGAATGGATATTGCCTTTTGCGTTTGGAATACACAAAGCAACGAAGTGTTGTATGCAGGCGCTAATCGCCCATTGTATGTGCTTAGCGAAAAAGGTGAGTTGCGCGAATACAAAGCATCTAAACTATCAGTTGGTGGCAACACCGATTTGCATCAAGAATACGAATTAAACAAACTTTATTTGCAAAAAGGCGAACGCGTTGTATTAACTACCGATGGTTATCCCGATCAGTTTGGTGGCGACAAAGACAAAAAACTAAACACTAAGTGGTTTAAAGAAAAAATTATTTCTGTATATAATTTAAACAGCGAAGAACAAAAACAAGAACTAACTACCTTTTTTGAAAACTGGAAAGGCACTAACGAGCAAACCGATGATGTGTTGGTGTTTTCGTTTAGGGTTTAGTTTTTAGTGATTGGATATTAGTGGTTAGAGTTTAGTTGATTGTTGTATTTTGTAAAATGTACCTTGTCAACAAACAGCGTATAATATACAAGGTATAGCGTACAACAAAAAAACTTTGAAACTCTAACTTATTATTTTATATTTGATTGCTTTTAATAGTACCTGAAATTAGTAAATAAGCCTATGAAAAATAGTTGCACCCTCCTTTTTTTGTTATTTACACTAACAACTTTTGCGCAACCTGGTACTTTAGACTCAACATTTGGAAATGGAGGAATCGTATTATCGCAAATGGGAAATACTTTCTCTTCGATACATGAAATGGCTATACAAGATGATGGGAAAATTGTTGCTATTGGATACGCTTTGGATGATTTTGCTGTTGCACGATATAACATTGATGGATCTATAGATAGTTCTTTTGGAGTAAATGGAAGTGTAACAACTTCTATTGGTGTTCAAACATCTTATGCAAATGATGTTGCGATTCAAAATGATGGGAAAATTGTTGTTGCAGGATATTGTTTTAATAATGATAATACTGATTTTGCAGTTGTACGTTATAATACAGACGGAAGTTTAGATAATACTTTTGATTATGACGGGATAATTATAACTCCAATTGGGAGTAGCAACGACCAATGCTATTCTGTAGCTATTCAAGGAGATGGGAAAATTGTTGTTGCTGGATTAATTCTTTCGGGCGATACAGATTTAGCTATTATCCGTTATAATAGTAATGGAAGCCTGGATAATACATTTGGTTCTATGGGAATTGTATGGAGTGATTTAGGAGGAAATGAAGCCGCAAAGTCTATTGCTATACAAAGTGACGGCAAAATATTAATTGGAGGATCTTTTGGGTGGTATTCTGATTTTTTATTGGCACGATATGATACAAATGGTACGTTGGAATTTAGCCTAACAACTAGCTTAACTCAATATGATGACGTTGCAAACTCTATTGCAATTCAACCTGATGGTAAAATTATTTTGGCTGGATACAGTAATGATGTGGTCAATAACAATTTTGCACTAGTACGATATAATAATAATGGTAGTTTAGATAATTCATTTGGAACCAACGGAAAAGTAATAACCCCGATTGGTAATCCTGAAAGTATGGGATATTCAGTGTGTTTGCAAGCTGACGGAAAAATTATTGTAGCAGGAGGAAGTTTTAATAATTATGTTGCAAATAATTTTGTTTTGGCACGCTATAATATCGATGGAGGCTTAGATAATACATTTGATACTGATGGAAAATTAACCCTATCAATTGGAAATAATGATGATTATTGTGATGCAATGATTATTCAAACAAATGGTGATATTCTTTTAGGAGGATCTAGTTCTGTTGGTAGTAACAGTTATTTTACACTTGCTCGTTTAAAAGGAGGTGAAGTTGAATACAACCATTATGGAAAAGGATACTTATTTAATGATGTTTCTGGAGATTGTTCGAAACAAATTATAGAAAAAGGGTTAAAATTTCCAATTCAATGTAACCCCGGAAATTACTATGCATTCTCAAACGATACAGGTTATTACTCAATTGGATTAAACGATTTTATAAATTACACTATTCAACCAATTATTCCTGAACGCTTTACATCTTGGCTTAAGAATCCATGTCCTTCAAGTTACAATGTCTATTTGGATGCAAATGATCCTTTAGAAAAAAATGGTTTAAATTTTGGTTTTGATTATACACCATGTTATCAATTAAGAACAGATGTTTCCAGTAATAGAAAGAGAAGATGTTTTAGAAATTCAACTAACTTATCCTATACAAATGAGGGGCTTATTGATGTTAATGGTGTAGAAGTTCGTGTGAAATTTGATGCGTATGATATACCGCTTTCAGCAAATATAGCATACACTGTTGATGCATCGGATAGTAGTTTAGTATTTAATATTGGTACACTAAACGCAGGACAAAGCGGCTATATCACAATTGTAGATTCTGTTGCTTGTGTAAATGGAATTACTGGTTTAACGCAATGCACAAAATCTTGGATTTTGCCCCCTAATACTTGCTTGATAGATTCTACAACTGGAGCAGGTTGGGATCATTCTTCCATTGTTGTTAGCGGAGAATGTGCAGATGATACTGTTCGTTTTGTTATTCTTAATCATGGTTCTGGTGATATGCTAATAGCAAGTGAATATCGTATTTATGTCGATAATTTACTTTCGCAAACAGAAACTTTTCAGTTAATTAGTGGCGATAGCCTAGTAATTAAAATTGCTTCAGGTGGTGCTACTATTCGTTTGGAAGCCGATCAACATCCCGACCATCCAGGGCGTAGCCACCCTCGCGAAACTATTGAAGCATGTGGAACAAGTGGAACAGGAACATTCTCAATTGGTCAAGTAAATCAAGCTCCAATGGACGATGACAATGTGGATATAGAAATTGATTGTTTGGAAATTATAGACTCTTACGACCCAAACGAAAAGATAGTTTCACCAAAAGGTATAGGTTTAGGGCACATTGTTTTACCAGAAACTGCTTTAGATTTTATAATTCACTTTCAAAATACAGGAACTGATACCGCTTATACAGTTGTAGTTGTTGATACTCTTAATCAATATTTAGATTTGGCAACTTTAGAACTTGGTGTTTCTTCTCATATATACAAAACAAGCATTAGCGGCGAAGGTGTTCCAATACTTAAGTTTACTTTTGATAATATTAATTTGGTGGATTCAACTACAAATGAATTTTTGAGTCATGGTTACATAAAATTTAAGATTACACCAAAATCATCCACTCCATTAGGAACAAGAATTGAAAACTTTGCAAATATTTACTTCGATTACAATCTTCCTATAAAAACAAACACAACCTTGGTTCGTATTGACAATTATTCTTTGCCGACAAGTTCAACAACTACACAAACAGCTTGTGATACATACACTGCACCCGATGGAGTTATTTATACAAGTTCAGGTATAAAAACAGCAATTATTGAAAATGTTGCAGGATACGATAGTACAATTACAATAAATTTAATTGTAAAGAATAGAACTTATGAACTTATAACTAAAACTGCTTGTACAAGTTATACTGCGCATGATGGAATTGTTTATACAACATCAGGAACAAAAACAGCTGTTATTCCAAATACTGTGGGTTGCGATAGTATTATTACGATTAATTTAACAATTAATGAAATACCAAGCGCAGCGACATCTTTATCAGGCACAACAATTACAGCCACAACAACTGGTGCAACTTACCAATGGTTTGGTCCTTGTGCAGTAAGCTCAGATATTGTTGGCGCAACGAATCAAACTTATACCGCTACTGCAAATGGTAATTATATGGTGGCTGTTACTAAAGATGGTTGTAGTGCTTTTTCTCCTTGCGTTGCTATTACAACAGTTGGTACGTCTCAAATCTCAAATCTTAATACTCAAATCTCTATTTTCCCCAACCCTAGCAATAGTTTAGTTACTATTTCAAATGATAACAGTTTTTTAAATGCAAGTATTAAATTAACTACTATTGAAGGAGCGTTAGTTTATGAAAAACAAAATGTAAATGTTAGTAGTTTGAGTATTGATTTAAATTCAGTTGCAACTGGTATTTATTTCATACAAATTATTGAGCAAAATGCAATTTCAAATTTCAAACTAATCAAAAATTAGAAGTAATTTATTCAACAAAAAAAGTCCCGAATATTTCGGGACTTTTTTTTGCTTTTATATTTAAAATTTATGGAATTGATAATAATTTAAAACTAGTTTGAAAAATAAAAACTATCCAATCATCTCCAAAAAAACATCTTCCGAAATTATTTTAACACCCAAACCTTCTGCTTTTTTAAGTTTTTCGGGCCCCATATTTTCGCCAGCTAAAACAAAAGATGTTTTTGAAGAAATAGAACCTGTATTTTTTCCACCATTTTTTTCTATTAAATCTTTTAGCTCATCTCTGCTGTGTTTTTCGAACACACCCGATATTACAAATGTTAAACCTTTCAGTTTATCTGATGCTCCTGCTTGCTGCTCTTGTGTCAATTCAAACTGCAAACCATAACTTTTTAAACGATTTACAATATTTTGATTTTCTTCCACAGCAAAAAAATCAATAATGCTTTTTGCAATTATCTCTCCTACTTCTTCTACTTCAATTAATTCTTCAAAAGCAGCATGTTGTAATTTTTCTATTGAACCTATTTTACGCGCAATTTTTTTAGCTGTTGTCTCGCCCACATGCCTAATTCCAATAGCATACAGCACACGTTCAAACGCAATAGATTTAGAAGTTTCTATCCCTTTAATTAAATTGTCAGCCGATTTTTCGGCCATTCTTTCTAAAGGCAATAATTGTTCTTTTTTTAGTTCGTATAAATCGGCAATGTTTTTTATTAATCCTGCATCGTTCAATTGCGCTACTGTTTCGCCTCCTAAGCTATCAATATTCATAGCTTTGCGCGAAATAAAATGTTCTATTTTTCCTTTTATTTGTGGTCCGCAACCGTTTTCATTTGGGCAATAATGATTTGCTTCTCCTTCTTGTCTCACCAATGTTGCATTACATTCGGGACAATTACTAATGTATTCTGTTTTTACAGAATTTTGATTTCGTTTAGTAAAATCAACTCCAATAATTTTTGGAATTATTTCGCCACCTTTTTCTACAAAAACGGTATCGCCAATGCGCACATCTAACTTTTCGATAATATCTGCATTATGTAATGATGCCCGCTTAACTGTTGTACCAGCCAACAAAACAGGTTTTAAATTAGCAACTGGCGTAATTGCTCCTGTGCGACCAACTTGATAACTTATACTTTCTAAAATAGTAGAAACTTGTTCAGCTTTAAATTTGTAGGCAATTGCCCATCGTGGCGATTTAGCCGTAATACCAAGCTGTTCTTGCTTTGCATATTCATCTACTTTTATAACAATACCATCAATATCAAATGGTAATTCAAAACGTTTTTTATCCCAATATTTTATAAATTCTAAAATTTCGCCAACGTTACTACAAATTTTTGAGTACTCAGAAATTCTAAATCCCCATTTTTTTGCTTTCTGCAAATTTTCGAAATGCGAACCTTTTTCAACTTCTTCGCCCAACAAATTGTACAAAAAACAATCTAATTTTCGTTTCGCAACAACTGCTGAATCTTGCATTTTCATGGTGCCAGAGGCTGCATTACGCGGATTTGCCAACAAGGCATCACCAATTTCTTCTCGCTCTTTATTTATTTCGTCAAACACATTTCGAGGTAAAAAAATCTCTCCTCTTATCTCAAACGACTTTGGAAAATCTCCATTTAATTTTAATGGAATTGAACGAATTGTTTTTGCATTGGTTGTTACATCATCTCCCTGAACTCCATCCCCACGAGTTAGTGCTTGTGTTATCATACCATCTTCGTAATGCAAACTAATAGATAAACCATCAAATTTTAGTTCGCAAACATAGCTTACATCTGCACCAAATAAATTGGTGTTTTCTAATTCCAAACCTTTTCTAACGCGCTCATCAAAATCAATTATATCTTGCTCAGAATAACTATTAGATAGAGAAAGCATTGGATATTTATGTTTTACTGTTTTAAAGTTTTTGGTAATAGCTCCTCCTACTCGCTGTGATGGCGAATTTGAAGAAAGAAACTGTGGAAATTCTTTTTCTAGTTTTATTAATTCTTCCAACAACATATCAAACGCATAGTCGCTGATAGTTGGGTTAGATAAAACGTAGTAATTATAATTGTGTTTTTCTATTTCTAAAGAAAGTTCTTCAATTTTTTTTTGCGCTTCTAACTCTGTCATGCTTTAGGATTAAAACATTGTAAAAAAAATTCATCTTTATAACCAGTTGCGGTTTTATTCCATTTTAGTTTTGTGCCACTCACAACAAACCCTTGCTTTTGAAAAAGTAGTATACTGGCTTCATTATCTCTGTTAATGTTGCAATACAGCTGATTTAAGTGTAAAACCGAAAAACAATATTTTTTTATTACATCTAACGCTTCGCTGGCATACCCTTTCTTTCTATTTTGTTCAGATGCAATTAAAATTCCTACACCAACACGTAAATGAAACGGTTCAAATTCAAATAAATCAATGCTTCCAATGGCTTCGTTTTGCAAGTTACAAATCATAAAACGAACTTGTTTATTTGTAAACAAATCTTGATGAGCACTTTGCAAATATTGTCGCAAAACTTGTTTAGAAAAAGGTGCAAGTGTGTTGCTCAATTCCCAAATTACAGGATTATTTTCCCATGCATAAAGTGTTTCGAGGTCTTCCATTTCGGGAGCACGCAAATAAATTGATTCGCCTTTTAAAACGTTTTGCATAAATTTTTAGTTTCTATTTTCTTGATCGTAGGCGTTTATAATTGCTTTTACCAAACGGTGACGAATTACATCATCAGCATTCAAATGAATAAAATCAATTCCTTTTATTCCTTTTAAAATATGAATTGCTTCTACCAAACCCGATGGCTGATTTTTTGGTAAATCTACTTGCGTTACATCGCCTGTAATTACAAACTTAGCAGTGCGTCCCATCCGGGTTAAAAACATTTTCATTTGACTTTTAGTTGCATTTTGCGCTTCGTCTAAAATCACAAAAGCATTGTCTAAAGTTCGTCCACGCATAAATGCTAATGGGGCAATTTGTATGGTTCCTGCTTCTAAATAAGTAACTAGTTTTTCGGCAGGCAACATATCGCGCAATGCATCAAATAAGGGTTGTAAATATGGATCTAATTTTTCTTTTAAATCGCCAGGTAAAAAACCTAAGTTTTCACCTGCTTCTACTGCTGGTCGTGTTAAAATAATTCGTTTAACTTCTTTGTTTTTTAAAGCTCTAACGGCTAGTGCCACTGCAGTATAGGTTTTGCCTGTTCCTGCTGGGCCAAGAGCAAAAACCATATCATTATTTAAAACACTTTTTACTAATAATCGTTGATTTTCGGTGCGGGCTTTTATTACCAATCCATTGTTCCCAAACACCAAAACATCTTCGCCACCAAAGCTTTCAACTGCGCCTTCTTCACCCAAAACAGTACCATCGCCAATAATGCGTTCTAATTCAATTTCAGAAATGCTCGAATATTTTTGTAAATGATCCGTAAGTTTATCAAGTTTTCCGCTAAAATTTTCAATATCGCTTTCACTCCCAATTAATTTAAGCGTGCTGCCTCTCGCTATTAATTTTAGCTTAGGATGATGACGCTGAATAATGCTTAATCTCGAATCGTTAATACCATAAATTTGAATCGGATTTATACCTTCAATCTCAATAATTTTTTCGCTCAAAATTTTTGTTTTTATTTTATTTTGTAAAACAATTTAAATGTGAGCTAAAATTAGTAATTTTAGAACAAATCAATTCATACAAAGAAGTTTAATTTTATGAGCCATGTTATTACCTTAACTTCAGACTTAGGATGGCAAGATCATTACGTTGCTGCTATAAAGGGCGAGCTATTAAAATTAAATTCAGATTTAAAACTAATTGATGTATCGCACAGCGTTAAAGCTTTTGATTATATTCAGGCAGCAGAACTAGTAAAAAAAACATACAAACATTTTCCAGAACAAACAATTCATATTGTAGCGCTAACCTACAATTCAGTTGCAAAATCGCCTATTTTATTGGTAAAACACAATAATCATTTTTTTATAGGACAAGATAACGGCATGTTTTCGTTTATTTTAGATGCTGAACCCGAGTTAATTGTGCGAGTTTTTAATAATGAAGAGTTTAGTGTTGCCGCACCGCTTAACGAGTATTTACACGCCGTAAAAGCCATTATAAATACAGAGAGTTTTGAAAAAGCTGGAGCAATTTTAACCGATTACTCTAAAAAAACAATGCTAAAACCTTTTATTGACAAGCAGTTTATAAAATGCCACGTTACACAAATTGATAATTTTCAGAATGCGATTACCAATTTAACCAAAGAGCAATTTGAAAGCGTGTGGAATTTACGTCCGTTTTTAATTAATCTTAGAGGTTATCAAATTGATACAATTTCTGATTATTACGACGCAGTAGATATGGGTGAATTAGTAGCGTTTTTTAATACTGAAAATTATTTAGAAGTAGCCATAAACACTGGCAATATAGCGGGTTTATTAGGATTAGATAGAAACATGGAAATATCAATACAATTTAAATGATTACAAGAATAGTTAAATTGAGTTTTGAGGAAAAAAATGTTGCCGAATTTTTAAAAATTTTTGAAAACTCAAAACATAAAATTAGAGCTATGAGTGGCTGTAATGGCTTAGAATTGTTGAATGATATACATTCTCCATCTGTTTTTTTTACATACAGTAAATGGAATACAGAACAAGATTTAAATAACTACAGAGATAGTGAATTGTTTAAAACGGTTTGGGCTGATACAAAAATATTGTTTAACGACAAGCCGCAAGCTTGGAGTGTTAATAGTGTTGAAGCACTTTAAAAAAGAAAAAAAATTTAGTAACTATTTTGATTATATAGCGCGTTATGGTTGAAATTGACTTAGAGCAAGAAAAAAAAGAAATCTTAAAAAGATACAGAAGTTTATTACGTTCGTGTCAGCGAAGAATTGATAAAAAAGATAAACTAGCTATTCGAAAAGCTTTTGATTTAGCAGTTGAATCGCATAAAGATATGCGCCGAAAATCGGGCGAACCCTACGTTTATCATCCAATTGCTGTAGCTCAAATTTGTGTAAGCGAAATAGGTTTAGGCGCAACCTCTGTTATTTGTGCTTTACTGCACGATGTTGTTGAGGATACAGATATTACACTTGAAGACATTCGCAGAAGTTTTGGAGATAAAGTAGCTTCAATTATTGATGGATTAACTAAAATTTCTGGAGTTTTCGATCAAACAACATCAATACAAGCCGAGAATTTTAGAAAAATGTTACTTACTCTTTCTGATGATGTTAGAGTAATTTTAATAAAACTTGCCGATCGTTTGCACAACATGCGAACGCTCGATTCGATGAAGCGTGATAAGCAATTAAAAATTGCCTCTGAAACGCTTTATTTATATGCTCCTTTGGCACATCGTCTAGGTTTAAATGCAATTAAAACGGAGCTAGAAGATTTATCTTTAAAATATACCGAACCCGAAGTTTACGAATCGATTGAGCAAAAACTAAAAGAAACGCAAAGAGAACGTAATCGTTATGTAAATAAATTTAGTTTACCCATATTAAATGCTTTAGAAGAACAAGGTTTTGAATTTGACTTAAAAGGGCGCGTAAAATCAATACATTCCATTTGGAATAAAATGAAAAAGCAAAGCGTAAACTTTGAAGAAATTTACGACATTTTTGCTATTCGAATTATTTTAAAAACGCCTTACGAAAAAGAAAAATCAGATTGTTGGCGAGTATATTCAGTAGTTACCGATTTTTATGTACCGAGTCCTGAGCGTTTGCGCGATTGGATTTCTACACCAAAAGCAAATGGTTACGAATCGTTGCACACTACTGTAATGGGCCCTGATGGTAAATGGGTTGAAGTGCAGATACGCACGGAACGTATGGATGATATTGCTGAAAAAGGTTACGCAGCACATTGGAAATACAAAGAAAAATCAGCTTCAGAAAGTGCGCTTGACGAATGGATTAAAAAAATTAGAGAACTACTCGAAAATCCTGATTCTAATGCCTTAGACTTTATTAACGAGTTTAAATTAAATCTATTTGCTGAAGAAATTTTTGTGTTTACACCACAAGGCGAATTAAAAACTTTACCAATAAATTCAACCGCTTTAGATTTTGCTTACGATATACACAGCAAAATTGGAGACCATTGTATTGGCGCCAAAGTAAACAACAAATTGGTTGCACTTAGTCATAAAATAAACAGTGGAGATCAGGTAGAAATTTTAACTTCTCAAAAGCAAAAACCAAAAGATGAGTGGTTAAATTTTGTTGAAACTGCAAAAGCAAAATCGAAAATAAAATTAGCTTTAAAAGAAGACAAAAGAAAAATTGCTGATGATGGTAAAGAAATTTTAGAAAGAAAACTGAGTCATTTAAAACTTACAATTACCCCCGATTTAATAACAAAATTGGTTGAGTATTTTAAAGTGGGTTCTAACCTCGAATTATATTACCGAGTGGCTACTGAAGCTATTAATCAAAAGTTACTTAAAGAATTTGTTAAAGACGACCAAAAACCAAAGCAAAAGGAAACAGTTTTACCAAAATCTGAATCTAAAAAGTTTGAAGAATTGGTTAGTACGGTTAGAGGTAGCAACGACTTATTAGTAATTGGCGAAAATTTAGATAAAATTGACTACAAACTTAGCCCATGTTGCAACCCAATTGCGGGCGACGATGTGTTTGGATTTGTTACCGTTGGCGAAGGAATTAAAATACACAGAACCAATTGTCCAAATGCCATACAACTCATGTCTAACTTCGGATACAGAATTGTAAAAGCCAAATGGACTGACCAAAAACAGATTAGCTTTTTGGCTGGCATAAAAATTGAAGGGACTGACGATGTTGGTATTGTTAATAACATTACAAAAATTATTTCCGATCAATTACATGTAAATATGCGTTCAATCGGTTTTGAGAGCAATGATGGTATTTTTGAAGGTAAAATAATGGTTTTTGTACACGATACAAATCACTTAAAAGAGCTAATTAAAAAAATTAAAAAGGTAAATGGTGTTCTAAATGTGGTAAGAATGGATTCTGCCTCCTTAAAAATTAATTAAGATTGTTAAATTTGTGCTGCTAAATTAAAAAAATGCCCCAAAATCAAGACACACAACAAGCTGTTAAACAACTTTTTTCTGATTATTTAGAGCAACATGGTCATAGAAAAACTCCTGAGCGTTTTGCTATTTTAGACGAAATTTACTCACACGAAGGACACTTTGATATTGAATCGCTTTACATTAATATGAAAAACAAAAAGTACAGAGTAAGTAGAGCTACTTTATACAATACTATTGAGTTATTGCTTAATTGTAACTTGGTTACAAAACATCAGTTTGGTAAAAATTTAGCGCAATTTGAGCGCTCATACAAATACAAACAACACGATCATATTATTTGCTTAGATTGCGATAAAGTATTTGAATTCTGCGATCCTAGAATTCAGCAAATTCAAAATATGGCTGAAAAAATGCTCAATTTCACTGTCGATCATCACTCCTTAAACTTTTACGCAAAGTGTAACAAACTTTCTGAAAAAGGTAAATGCGAACATTTAAAAAAATAATTTAAAATGGAATTCTCATTTACAAAACAAGAAAAAAATTCAATAGTTATTTATCAGTTAAGCGGTAAATTAATTGATACAAGCGATATTGAAACTTTCACCAATGATGCTAAACAAGAAATAAAATCGGGCAAAAATAAATTAATTTTAAACCTCACAAACTTAAGTTTCTTAAATAGTTCGGGCTTAAACGGACTAATAACAATTCTTACAAAAAGTAGAAACATTGAAGGAGAAACCGTTTTGTGCGACTTACCCGAAAGCATAAAAAAATTATTTTTAGTTACTAAATTAAATACTGTTTTTACCATTTTAAAAAATGAAGAAGAAGCAGTTAAACACTTAAATAAAAACGCATAAATAAATTATTAAAGCATGAAAGTAGATGTATTATTAGGTCTTCAATGGGGTGACGAAGGAAAAGGTAAAATTGTTGATGTGTTTACTCCCAAATACAATATAATTGCACGTTTCCAAGGAGGACCAAATGCAGGACATACCTTAGAGTTTAATGGAATAAAACATGTTTTGCATACAATTCCTTCTGGAATTTTTCATAAAGATTCTATAAACGTTGTAGGAAATGGTGTTGTTATTGACCCAGTAATTTTTAAAAAAGAAATTGATTCGCTTTTAAAAATGAAAGTTGATGTAACTAAAAACTTAATTATTTCTAAAAAAGCACATTTAATTTTACCGACACATCGCTTGTTAGATGCAGCTTCTGAAGCTTCAAAAGGTGCTTCTAAAATTGGCTCAACACTAAAAGGAATAGGACCAACGTATATGGATAAAACCGGACGTAACGGTTTGCGCGTTGGTGATATTGCTTCGCCAAACTTTAAAGAAAAATATAATTTCTTAGTAGCTAAACACGCTGAATTACTTAAGTTTTATAACTACGAGTACGATTTAGCTCCATTAGAAAAAGATTGGTTTGAGGGTATAGAAACACTTAAAACTATTCCTCAAGTAGAAAGTGAGCAATACATAAACGACAAATTAAATCAAAAACAATCTATTTTAGCGGAAGGCGCACAAGGCTCTTTGTTAGATATTGATTTTGGTTCTTACCCATTTGTAACATCGTCAAACACAATATGTGCGGGAGCTTGCACAGGTTTAGGTATTGCTCCAAATAAAATAGGTAAAGTATTCGGGATTTTTAAAGCGTATTGCACACGCGTTGGTAGTGGCCCCTTCCCTACTGAATTAGAAGATGAAACGGGAGAATTACTACGTAAAAAAGGAGCTGAGTTTGGTTCTACAACAGGTCGTCCACGCAGATGTGGCTGGTTAGATATTCCTGCTTTAAAATATGCCATTATGATTAACGGTGTTACCGAATTAATTATGATGAAAGCGGATGTTTTAAGCGAGTTTGATGAAATTAAAATTTGCACACACTACGAATTAAATGGTGAAAAAACGGATACTATTCCATTTGATGTTGCAAATGTAAGTTTAAAACCAATTTACAAAACCATTAAAGGTTGGTCGCAAGATTTAACAGGAATGCATGCAATGCATGAGTTACCTCAAGAATTAATAGCTTATATTGAATACATTGAAAAAGAAGTAAACACTCCAATTTCTATTGTATCTGTTGGTCCTGATAGAACGCAAACTATTATTCGTGAAGCGCAATTGGCTTAAAATTATATTCATTTTGTGTTTGTGCTTTGTTAATAAAGTACAAGCACAAAATATTAAAACTACATCTGTTACAAGTTCAACACAAACTACACCCATCGAACTTGTAAACGCTGATGTTTTGTTGTACGATGAAACCACTGGAAACACAGCGCAACGCTTAGTTGGTAACGTACAATTTAAACACGAAAACGCATTACTATTTTGCGATAGCGCTTACCTTTACGACGATAACAAGGTTGATGCATTTGGCAAAGTGCATATTCAGCAAGGCGATTCTACACACATTTATGGAGACTCGTTAGCTTACGATGGCAACACCAAATTAGCTAAACTAAAACACAACGTAAAGCTTGTTGATAGCGATGTTACGCTTACTACCGATTCAATGGATTACGATAGAAACACCAACATTGCTTACTATAAAACAAAAGGAACTATAATAAATAAAGAAAATACACTAGTTAGCGAAAGTGGCTATTACCACAGTAGCGAACACACCATGTATTTTAAAAAGAACGTTGTTCTTACCAATCCTAAGTACACCATGACTTGCGATACGCTTAAATACGACACTAGCGATAAAATAGCATACTTTCAAAGTCCTACACACATTAAGAGTAAAGAAAATTTAATTTACTGCGAAAATGGCTGGTATGATACCGAAAGCAACAAAGCGCAGTTCAATAAAAACGCATTTATAAAAACAAAAAATCAAACATTAGCTGGCGATAGTTTGTATTACGACAGAACAAACGGATACGGAAAAGCTATTAAAAATATTACTGTTACCGATTCTGCTCAAAAAATGATTATTACTGGCGATTTAGCCGATTTTTATCAGAGAAACAAACATACTGTAGTAACTAAAAAGGCTTTGTTTATGCAGATTGAAGGCAAAGACACTTTGTTTTTACATGCCGATACATTAAAACATTATACAACATCTTATGCTGATACTGTTAAACCAAAAGTAGTTGAAGTTCCTGTAAAAAAAGGTAAAAAGAAAAAATCAGAAACTAAAAAAGTAGTTAAAGAAGAGCCCGAAGATGCTGAAGAAAAAGACCGCTTTATTTACGCTTATCACAAAGTAAAATTTTACAAAAAAGATATGCAAGGCATGTGCGATTCGTTGGTGTATTCTACCACCGATAGCTTAATGAAAATGTTTAAAGTACCTGTTTTGTGGAGCGAAGCCAATCAGCTTACTGGCGACCAAATAAACATAAAAAGTTTTGACGGAAAAATAGAAACCTTGCACCTTACCAACAATGCTTTTATTAGTGAGGAAGTAGATAGCAATATGTATAACCAAATTAAAGGCAAAACCATGATTGGTTATTTTGTGAAAAATGAGTTAAGTAGAATTTCGGTAAAAGGAAACGGACAAACTATTTATTATGCTAAAGAAGATAACGATTCGTATATTGGTGTAAACAAAGCAGAGTGCACCGATTTAATGATTTATTTAAAAGAAAGCAAAGTAGATAAAATTACATTTTACAAAAAACCAGTTGCAACGCTTTACCCTATTGATAAAATTAGCGGCGACGATTTATTTTTAAAAGATTTTAAGTGGTATGGAGCCAAACGCCCTAAAAACCGCTACGATGTTTTTGTTTGGGAATAATATTTCTATTCCTCCAAATCCATTGCCATACCTTCGCTTGTTGCGCTTCTGCGGTCAACAATATCCCAAACTTTTCCTTTGCTTGTAAAAAAACTTTTGTTGCTTATATTCGATAAAATAATTACACACGTTTTATCTTGCTCTCTCCTACCAATGTATGTATTAAAACCATGCCACCAGCCTCCATGCCATACTAACTTGTTGCCTGCTACATCTTCGCTAATTCTCCATCCATAACCATACTTTGCTTTGCGGTGTTTCATTTGTGTGTTTTGGTTGGTAAATGCATCAGCTAATTCATCAGCATTTAAAATGCTATTTCCATATAAAGCATTATCCCATAGCAACAAATCATTAGTTGTCGATAAAATTCCTTTGTCACCTGTAACTCCATCATAACAGTCGTTTTCGGCTAATTTTCTTGTCGACTCATTTCCTAACACACAATTAATATGTTTTAATTCGGGTTGCCACACATAGGTATTTTTCATGCCCAAGGGTTCAAAAACTTCGGTAGCCATAAAATCAGCGTAGGCTTTGTTACTTAGTTTTTCTACTAAATAAGCTAAAATAGCGTAATTGGTGTTACTATAATTGTATTTTACATTTGGTTTTAAATACGGAGCTGGTTTATAAGTTAACATAGCATTTATAACGTCTTCGTTAGAAATAAAACCATTGGTATTTAATTTAAATTGTTCCCAAAAATAAATATAGTTTGGTAAGCCCGATGTGTGTGTAAGTAGCATTTTTACTGTAACTCCAGCGTAAGGAAAACCAGTAATATATTCACTAACTTCTTTTTCTACATTAATTAATCCACGCTTTTGTAAAATTAAAATAGCATAAGCTGTAAATTGTTTAGATACCGAAGCTAACTGAAAAATAGGTTCTTCGGGCAATGCCGTTTTTAATTTTACATTAGAATAACCAATAATAGTATCGTATAAAACTTTACCATTTTTAGCAACCAAAACAGCACCATTAAAATTTCGGGTTAAGTGTAATTGATTAAAAAGAGTATCTAACGATAAAGCAATTTCTGTAACATTAACATCTGCTTCAACAGGAGTTGCAGCAGCTTCTTTAACAACTGATTTATTTGCTTTAATTACGTTACTACTCGTATTTTTTTTACTAGTAAAAAGTAATAACACAAAAAACAAAACTATAGATACAAAATGCTTCATTACAACTAATTTAAACAATAATTACAAAAATAACAAACCACATCTATTATTTAACAACTTACACAACAGTTTATTAACACTTAAACGTTAACTTAAAAAATTAATAAACAAGATGTTTTTTAATTAAACATGGATAATATTTAAAATAAAACACCTCAAAATGTTTTTAGAATTAAAACATTTTGCTATTTTTACCATGCGTACTTTTAGAAAACCTCCTAATATGAAAAAAAATATTTCCAATTTTTTATACATATCCCTTTTATTTTTTAATCTCTTATTTGCACAAAAGGTAAGTGCCCAACTAATTCCTGGTGAACTGGATACTACGTTTAATAGTATAGATAAAGGCTATAAAATATATGGCAATATAAATGTTACTGCTTTACAAGCTGATGAAAAAATACTAATTGGCGGGATTTTTACTAACTACAATGGCATGGGTGCCGATTGTATAGGTAGAATTAATATTGATGGTAGTTTTGACAATAGCTTTAATGTTGGCAAAGGCTTTAATAGCACTGTTAATTGTATTGCAATACAGTCTGATGGAAAAATACTAATTGGTGGAAGTTTCACTCTATATAATGGCATTGTCTTAACAAACCGAATTGCACGTCTTAATATTGATGGAAGCATCGACAGTACTTTTTTAATTGGAACAGGTTGCAATAACACAATTTATTCAATAGCTATTCAGGCTGATGGCAAAATTTTAATTGGTGGAGATTTTACTATCTACAATGGTATTACTGCAAATAGAATTACCCGTCTTAACCCAAATGGTACTTTAGATACCACTTTTACATCTGGTACAAAAGCAAACGGCACTATCAACAGAATAGCTTTGCAAACTGATGGGAAAATAATTATTGGAGGAAACTTTACAACTTATAATGGTGTAACAAAAAACCGTATTATAAGATTAGATATAGATGGAAACATAGACAATTCATTTAGTTCAGGTACAGGCTCTAACAATGTTGTTAACTCCATTGCTATACAGTTTGATGGTAAAATATTGATTGGAGGCAGTTTTACTGTGTATAATAGTATCACAAAAAATCGCATTTTACGACTTAATACAGATGGTAGCATTGACAATACTTTTACTATTGGCACCGGTACTAATAACAGTGTCTCCTCAATTAAAATACAAGCAGATAATAAAGTAATTATTATTGGTAATTTCACAACCTATGGAGGAAGTTATACTGGCCGTGGTTTATGCAGACTCAATTCTGATGGAACTAAAGACAATTCTTATAGTAATAGTGATCCGAGCAGTACAAAAAATTCAGTTAACATATTAACATCCGGAAAAATAATTATTTCTGGCAACGAAGTTTTTTCTAGAGGTTATTTAAAGATTTTAAATACTGATGGTAGTGCCGACAATACATTTCATCTAGGAATAACGGGGGCAAATGACATTGTTTACACATCAGCCGTTCAGTCTGATGGAAAAATTATAATTGGAGGCGATTTTACATCTTACAATGGTAGCTCGATAAACAAAATTGCTAGGTTAAATGTAAATGGTAGTATAGATAGTACATTTACAGCTGGTTCTGCTGCAAACAATACCATTTTTTCAATAGTATTGCAGAATGATGGTAAAATATTAATAGGAGGTAACTTTACTACTTTTAATGGAACTAATACTAACAGAATATGTAGGCTTAACCCAAATGGAAGTATTGATAATACATTTTTAATTGGTACAGGAGCAAATGACACAGTACGTTCTATTCTTGTTCAAAATGATGGAAAAATATTAATTGCAGGTAAATTTAATGGTTACAATGGAATAGCCGCAAGAGGCATTACAAGATTAAATAACGATGGAACAATTGACAATACATTTGACGTTGGCAGTAGCTCAAATTATAATATTTACTCAATAGTAATGCAAGCTAATGGTAAGGTAATTGTTGGCGGCAATTTTTCAAATTATATTGCTAGATTTAATACGGATGGTACTTTAGATAATACTTTTAACATTGGTTCAGGGTTTAACAATGTTGTACATTCTTTAGTTCAGCAAAATGATGGAAAAGTAATTATTACAGGCAATTTTGGTATTTACAATGGTATTGCAAATAATCGAATAGCTAGAATTAATCCTGATGGTAGTTTAGATGGTACTTTTTATAGAAACATAAGTATTACAGGGAAAATCAACTCTACTTTAGTTCAAGCGAGTGGAAAAATATTGATTGCGGGAAATTATACAACATATGATGCCGTTCCAACGAACCGAGTTTTAAGATTAAATAATGATGGTACAATTGACAATACATTTAACGTTGGTAAAGGTCCTGACATTAATATTTACACATTGGCTTCTCAATCTGATGATAAAATAATTATTGGTGGGCTTTTTAATTCATTTAACAATCTAGGAAAAAACAACATAACCCGACTAATTGCTGGTGAATGTTTGCCATCGTACAATACCTCAACTATTACTGAATGTAATAGTTATTCGTGGCACGATTCAATATACACTACAAGCGGAATCTACACTTACAGTTATCTTAACCAGTATAATTGTCAAAATATAGATACATTAAATTTAACTATTACAACCTACAGCAGCACCCACAATTCTCAAAATATTAACGCTTGCAATAATTATTTATGGAATGGTACTGTATATAACAAAAATGGAACTTATGTTTATAGTTATGCAAATGCAAATGGTTGTACAAGCTCAGACACATTGCATTTAACAATAAACAACACTTACAATGCAGAAACTATTGAAACTTGTGCTAATTATTTGTGGAATGGCTCTAATTATAATACAAGCGGCATATATACATACAGCTATACCAATACAAATGGTTGCTTTAGTGTTGATACCTTACATTTGAACATAATTGATGCCACAAACTCTTCACAAACTGTAAATGCGTATAACAGTTATAAATGGCATGGTACAACATACAACACGAGCGGCACATATATTTTTAACTACCCAAGCGGCTGTTCTAAAGTTGATACCTTAAATTTAACAATAAGTTATATCACTTTTAATGAGCCTGTTACTGAACTTTTTGGAATGACAAGTTACGGTCAATATAGTAACAGTGGAATTTTTAAAATTGATTTTAACAATAACTTTAGCCATGTTAATAATAATTCTTTCTTAGGTGAGCCACATGGAAGCCTTACTCAAACTTTAGACGGAAAAATCTATGGTATGACACTAAAAGGAGGAATAAACGGCCATGGAAGCATATTCGAAGTTGATCCTATATCTAGAGTTGTTACTACTAAAATTCAGTTCAATAGTACATATACAGGCGCATACCCTTACGGAAATCTTGTACAAGCAACAAACGGAAAACTCTACGGTTTAACTACCGAAGGAGGAAGTTTTAATAAAGGTGTTATTTTTGAATACGACCCTATTTCCAACTCCTTCTCCATAAAATTTCATTTTAATGGAGAAATGGGCAGATCTCCATACGGTTCGTTAATGCAAGCAAACAATGGTAAATTTTATGGAATGACTTGTTATGGAGGTGTAAACGATAAAGGAGTGCTTTTTGAATACGACCCTTATACAAATGTTTATATAAAAAGAATAGATTTTAATGGTTGTAACGGCTCACACCCTCGTGGTGGTCTTATGCAAAGCACTAATGGAAAGCTTTATGGCTTGACTAAAAATGGAGGAAGTAATAATTGCCGTGGTCCAGGTACTATTTTTGAATTTAATATAAGTAACAACCAACTTATTACAAAGCATGAAATATTCGGTGTTAATGTTGGACTCCATCCGAATGGAGACCTTATTGAAGCTAATAATGGAAAGTTATATGGACTTACAACAGGCGATAGTGATGGAGACGATTATGTGGTCGGTTATTTTAAATCAAAATTATTTGAATTTGATCCGCTTAATAATACATATTCTGAAGATTACAATGACAATTTCTTTGCCTATGGTAGTCTTTTAGAGGCCAGCAATGGTAAATTATACGGCCTGTCTTCAGGAGGAAACATCAATAAGGGAAGAATGTTCAGGTATGATATTACTTCTCAAACACTCACTAATTTGATATATTTTGATAATAACACAGGTTGGTATCCATACGGAAATTTGATAGAAGCTAGTGTTTGCTATCCAAAATATACTGATACAACTATTATCTCATGCACCGCATATACCTTAGGCAGCAATACTTATACAAAAAGCGGTATTTATACTCAAACTTATACTAATACCTATGGTTGCAGTAATATTAACACATTACATTTAACAATAAACCCAAAAGTATGCTCTCCAATCCCAGCGGAACTTTGGGGCATGACCAACATCGGAGGAGCAAACAATTTAGGAACAATTTTTAAAACAGATGGTATTGGAAACAATCATACGGTAGTTTTTTCATTCGATGGAGCAGCAAGTGGTAGCGGGCCAAACGGAAGTCTTATGCAAGCGACAAATGGTAACTTTTATGGTGTAACCACTGGTGGTGGCTCAAATAACATGGGAACTTTGTTTGAGTACAATCCTAAAACTAACGTATTTACAAAAAAAATAGATTTTAATGGTTTAGTTAATGGATCTTGGGCAAATGGAGCTCTATTACAAGCTACTAATGGTAAGCTCTATGGTGTTGCCAGTGCTGGTGGCACTTATAATTCAGGTGTACTTTTTGAATATGACCCCTTATTAAACCTTTACATTAAAAAATTAGATTTTGAGCAAGTTGCAAATGGCCGAGCCCCTATTGGCAAACTCATTCAAGCTACAAACGGAAAACTTTACGGCTTAACTAACAACGGAGGCACATTTGATCGTGGTGTTTTTTATGAATATGATTTGAATACTAACACTTATTCAAAAAAACTGAACTTTTCAGGTACAGCTGGTGAAGGCAAATACGCCTATGGTAGCATAGTACAAGCAGAAAATGGCAAATTATATGGTATGACAGGCTATGGAGGTATAAACGATTTTGGAATAATATTTGAACACGATCCAATTACAAATATTACAACTAAAAAGGTCGATTTCAATGGTTATATGATGGAGAATTATGGCAGCTTCGTTGAAGATGCAGCTTATGGAAATCTATATGCAATGTCAAATAGAGGTGGCACTGGTTTAGGTGTTTTGTTTGCATATAATATTGCTGCAAATACAGTTAATGCAAAAAATATTTTTAATGGCATTAATGGTTCAAGACCGTCACAAAATGACGTTTTATTAGCAAGAAATCGCAAACTATACGGCTTAACAAAATCTGGAGGTAATGCAAACTTAGGTGTGCTCTACGAATATGATATTCAGTCTGAAACAAGCACAAAAAAAATCGATTTTATCGGAGTTAATGGATCATATCCTAGTGGTTCTTTAATCGAAACTTATATATGTTACCCTGTATATAAGGATAGTATAATAGTAGCATGTAATAGTTTTGTGTTAAATACCTCTACTTATACTACAAGTGGCAATTATTCACAAGTTGTAGGTACTACAACATTAGGCTGTGATAGTATTTTAAATTTAAATTTAACCATACTCAGCTCATACAATTCAGAAACTATAACTGAATGTACTAATTATGAGTGGCACGCTACAACATACACCACGAGCGGAGTATACACATATGGATATACTAATTCAAACGCTTGTGCAAGTGTTGATACTTTACATTTAACAATTAATTATAGCTCACACAATTCAGAAACTATTACTGCATGTAATAATTATGGCTGGCACGCTACAACATACACCACAAGCGGAGTTTACACATATAGTTACAACAACACAAATGGATGTGCAAGTGTTGATACTTTGCATTTAACTATAAACAATAGCACTCACAACGCAGAAATTACTTCTGCTTGTAATAGTTACACATGGCATGGAACTGCATATACTGCTAGTGGAATTTATACTTATAGCTACAGTAATACTAATAGTTGTGCAAGTCTTGATACTTTATATCTAACCATTAGCAATACATATAATGTTACTAGTCAAATAGCTTGCAATAGTTATGTATGGCATGGTAATACGTATACAGTTGGAGGAACAAAAATTTATACTTATACAAATGGTTTAGGTTGTTTAAGTGCAGATACTTTGAATTTAACCATAGATAATGGTACTCACAATAATCAAACCATTTCAGCATGCGGTAGCTATTTATGGCACGCAACAACTTACACTACAAGTGGAGTTTACACATATAATTATACTAACGCTAACGGTTGCCCAAGTGCTGATAAATTAAACTTAATTATTAATAATCCTCAAGGAACTCCAAAATTAGATTGTATTGCTGCACAACCCATTTGCAATAATCATTATTTTGAATCTCAGGCTGCTTCAGGAGAAGGTTGTTCACCATACGATGAAGAAATTGGAGGTTCAAGTTGTTTGATGCAAGGTGAAAAAAATGGATTTTGGTATTCATTTAAAGTTCAATCATCTGGTACTTTTGAGTTTACAATTGATCCTCTTACAAACTCAACAGATTACGATTGGGCATTGTTTGATTTAACAAATGCTACTTGCGCTGATATATTTAATAATCCGACTTTAGAAGTAAGTTGTAATTATTCAGGCTCTGTAGCAGCAGCAAATGGCAATACCGGTATATCATCTACAATAACAGGATCCGAATTTGAATCTGCTTTAACTTTAGCAGCTGGTAGAAAATTCGTTTTATATGTAAGTAATTATACACAAAATATCGATGGTTACGATATTTATCTTGGTGGCACAGCTACCTATATAGATACACAAAGCCCAACTATTACAAGTCTAATACCGCCTAGTTGTGGTGATAGTAACGTCGTTATTAATTTTTCAGAACCTATATTATGTGGTAATCTTGATGTTAATTACTTTACCATAACAGGTCCTGATGGATTGCATAATGTTGAACTAAATTACATCAGTCCGAATTGTACAAATTCTAATAACAACACTTATGTTACTAATGCTTCAGTAAAATTTGAGCCGCCCTTAACCGCTTTAGGAATTTATACGCTCACACTTACGCAAAATGCAATATTTATATCAGACCAATGTGGTAACTATAATCAAACAGCTACTATACCAATAATCACTTTTTCAGTGGCTCCAATAACTAATTCAATAACAACCATTTCACAATGTAACAATTATGTGTGGAACGCAACAACATATACAACAAGCGGAATTTACACATACAATTATACCAATGCAAACGGATGCGCGAGCGTTGATATTTTAAATTTAACTATAAAAAACAGCACTGCATCTACCATAAATGCAGTTGCATGCAGTAGTTATACACTTAACGCACAAACCTACACAGCAAGTAACACTTACACGCAAATAATACCAAATGCTGTTGGTTGCGATTCTACAATTACAATTAATTTAACTATTGACCCTTGTAGCCCTGTTTGGCCGGGCGATGCAAACGATGACTTTGTTGCTGATAATTTTGATATCTTAAATATTGGTTTAGCGTATGGCGCAACAAGTTATACACGTAATGCAGCAAACAATAATTGGATAGCGCAGCCATCTTTAAACTGGTTACAAAATAGTAGCGGAGTAGATTATAAACATTCCGATTGCGATGGCAATGGAATTATTAATGATGATGATACTTTAGCGATATATTTAAACTACGGACAAACACATTCTAAATCTGATTTTTCGAAATCTACTGATAGTGACCCTGTTTTTTCACTTCAATTTGATTCGGATACAATTGTTAATGATGCTTATGTTGTAGCTAAAATTTATTTAGGTGACGTTTCAATTCCCGCGAATAATGTGTATGGTATTGCTTTTAGCATTAATTACGATTCTCAATACATTAAAGAAAATTCTTGTTACGTATCATTTAACAATATCTGGTTAGGCGATGTAAATACAAATTTAATTACGTTTCAAAAAGATCAGTATTTAAACTCAGTAACACATGTTGCCGTTACAAGAAAAAATCACACTAACGTTTCGGGTAATGGAGAAATTGGAGAATTTCATTTCAAAACAAAAGACGTTATTAGCGGAGCTAATGATTTAAACATTAATTTATCTAATGTTAAACTAATCGACAATACTGGTTTTGTAATAAATGTGCAAAATCAAGGCGATGTAATTGTTCTGAAAGATAAATTATTGAGCGTAGAATCAAATACTATTAATAAAAATAGTATCAGTATTTATCCTAATCCAAACAATGGATTATTTACGATAAGTGCTACTAGTTCTTTAATTGGTGCTGACATTAAAATTACAACTGTTACTGGCCAAATAATTAGTGAAAATCACATCGAAAATGCTTCAATAATTAATATTAATTTATCCAAAGAAGCAAACGGTTTTTATTTCGTAGAAATAAATCAAGATGGGAAATCACAACGTTTTAAATTAATAAAAAACTAAAACAAAAGTATAAGCTAAATAGCTAAAAAATCCTCGAAATTTTCGAGGATTTTTTTTATAGTTTTATTCTAAAAAAACTTGTAAGATCTAATCAAACTAATTCATAATCTGTCAATCTGCAATTTGCCAACTTAAAATCTAATCCAAAAACTATAAACCGAAAACAGTAAACTGTAAACCAATAAAATAAAAAAAAAACAATATCTTTGCACACTAAACTAAAAAGCTCTCGCTCGTAAGGGAGAAAACAAATTATGATAAAAATAACTTTACCCGATGGTGCCGTTAAAGAGTTCGCAAAAGGCACAACAGCGCATCAAGTAGCGCTTTCAATCAGCGAAGGATTAGCAAGAAATGTATTAGCAGCAAAAGTAAACGGAGAAGTTTGGGACGCTACACGCCCTATAGATTCTGATGCCTCGCTAAATTTATTAACCTGGAACGACGACGAAGGAAAATCAACTTTATGGCACTCGTCTGCGCATTTATTAGCAGAAGCCTTAGAAAGTATTTATCCTGAAGTAAAGCTAGGAATTGGTCCGCCAATTGAAAATGGCTTTTACTACGACATCGACTTAGGCGATAAAACTATTGGTCCTGACGATTTTAAGCGAATTGAAGATAAAATGCTTGAGTTAGCACAGCAAAAAAATCCTTATATCCGTAAGGAAGTTAGCAAAGCCGAAGCTATTGAGTATTTCACAAAAAAGAACGATCAATACAAACTTGAGTTACTGCAAGATTTAGCTGATGGAAGCATCACTTTTTATGAGCAAGGTAATTTTACCGATTTATGTCGTGGTCCGCATATTCCTGATACTGGCTTTATAAAAGCAGCAAAGGTAATGAGTGTGGCTGGTGCGTATTGGAGAGGCAACGAAAAAAACAAACAGTTAACGCGTGTTTACGCAATTACTTTTCCTAAACAAAAAGAACTTACCGATTATTTGGCTTTGTTAGAAGAAGCTAAAAAACGTGATCACCGTAAGTTAGGCAAAGAGTTAGAGCTGTTTACGTTTAGCGAAAAGGTAGGTCAAGGTTTGCCATTATGGTTGCCTAAAGGTGCTGCTTTGCGCGAACGTTTAGAGAATTTTTTAAAGAAAGCGCAAGTAAAAGCTGGTTATTTACCAGTAATTACGCCACATATTGGTAACAAAGAATTATACATAACATCTGGTCACTACGAAAAATATGGCGCAGATTCTTTTCAGCCTATAAAAACACCGCACGAAGGCGAAGAGTTCTTTTTAAAACCAATGAACTGTCCGCACCATTGCGAAATTTACAAAAGCAAACCTCGCTCCTACAAAGATTTACCAGTTCGTTATGCAGAATTCGGTACAGTTTATCGTTACGAGCAAGCGGGCGAATTGCACGGTTTAACTCGTGTACGAGGATTTACGCAAGATGATGCACATTTATTTGTTCGTCCCGATCAAGTGCAAGAAGAATTTGAAAAAGTAATTGATTTGGTGTTGTATGTGTTTAAAGCTTTAGATTTTCAAAACTTTACTGCTCAGGTATCATTACGTGATCCAGAAAATAAAACCAAATACATTGGTACCGACGAAAACTGGGAAAAAGCCGAAAATGCAATTATTTTAGCCGCTAAAAACAAAGGTTTAAAAACAGTTGTAGAAACAGGAGAAGCTGCATTTTATGGGCCAAAATTAGATTTTATGGTACGTGATGCCATTGGCAGAAAATGGCAATTGGGTACAATTCAGGTAGATTACAACTTACCAGAGCGTTTTCAGTTAGAATACACAGGTGCCGACAACGAAAAACATCGCCCAGTAATGATTCACCGTGCGCCATTTGGTTCGTTAGAGCGTTTTGTGGCGGTGTTAATTGAGCATTGCGCAGGCAAATTCCCTTTGTGGTTAACTCCAGAGCAAATTGCAATACTACCAATTAGCGATAAATACAACGACCACGCAAAAAATATTTTGAATTTGCTAAATAATTCCGATATTCGTGGCTTCGTTGATGACCGAAACGAGAAAATTGGTAAAAAAATTCGTGATACCGAGTTAATGAAAATTCCTTACATGCTTATTATTGGCGAAAAGGAAGTAGCAGAAAACAAAGTATCGGTGCGTAAGCAAGGCGATGGCGACTTAGGTTCGTTTAGCCCCGAAGAGTTTGCTAATATGATTAACAAAGAAATAGAGGAACGGTTAGCCTCATTTGATAAGTAATTTTTTTTAGGAGGACAATTTTATAGCAACTAGTAGTTACAGACCCAAACCAACCTTTAAACCAGGTGGAAGCGGAAACAATGCTGGCAGAAACATGCCAAACAGAGGTGGTGCAAAAAAAGAAGATGCACATCGCATAAACGACAGAATTAGAGTACCAATGGTACGTGTTGTGGGCGAAGGAATAGAAGCAGGAGTTTATCCTATTGCTAAAGCTATTGAAATGGCAGAAGAAGCAGGATTAGATTTAGTTGAAATTTCTCCAACTGCTGAGCCACCTGTTTGTAAAATTATTGACTATAAAAAGTTTTTGTACGAGCAAAAAAAGAAACAAAAGGAAATGAAATCCAAAGCCGCTAAGGTGGAGGTAAAAGAAATTCGTTTTGGACCGCAAACTGATGACCATGATTATGCTTTTAAAAAGAATCATGCCATTAAATTTTTGCAAGAAGGCGCAAAAGTAAAAGCTTACGTTTTCTTTAAAGGTCGTTCTATTGTGTTTAAAGAACAAGGAGAAATAATATTATTGCGTTTAGCATCTGAAGTTGAAGAATGGGGAAAAGTAGAGCAATTACCAACTTTAGAAGGTAAAAAAATGCAAATAATGATAGCTCCTAAGAAAGTGAAGTAGGAATTAGGCAATAGGCATTAGATCTTAGAGCTTAGGGTTTAGCTTTTAGAGATTAGAATTTAAGAAATTAGTTAGTAACCAAATAAAAACAAGTAGCAATGCCAAAAATGAAAACCAATTCCAGTGCTAAGAAAAGATTTTCTTTCACAGGATCGGGTAAGATTAAAAGAAAGCACGCTTTTAAAAGTCACATTTTGACTAAAAAAAGCACGAAACGTAAACGTGCATTAACAAAAACCGGATTAGTTAGCGATGGCGATTTGGGAAATGTTAAACGTATGCTTTGTGTAGGAAAGTAATTTCTTTACAACTTAAACGGTAATTAAAAATTAAATTAACCCGATGTTCAGCATTTAAGTCTTTGATAAAACAAAGCGCTAAGCATCAAATTAAAAATTAAGAGAAATGCCAAGATCAGTCAACGCGGTTGCCTCAAGAGCAAAACGCAAAAAAATTCTAAAATTAACCAGAGGCTACTGGGGTGCACGTAAAAACGTTTGGACCATAGCTAAAAATACATTAGAAAAAGGTTTAACTTACGCATACCGCGATAGAAAAACTAAAAAACGTAATTTCCGTGCATTGTGGATAACACGTATTAATGCAGGAGTTCGTGAGTTTGATATGAGTTACTCAGAGTTTATGGGAAGAATTCATGCAAAAAACATTACAATTAACCGTAAAGTTTTAGCAGATTTAGCTATGAATCATCCAGAGGCTTTTAAAGCTATTGTGGAGCAAGTAAAAAAATAATTTTTCTAACCCGGTTACTAATTATAAAAAAAACTCCGCTAATAGCGGAGTTTTTTTTTATTCAACATTAAATTGCTTTTTGCTCAAATTAGTTTAATTTTATACCAATCAATATTTATGTAACATGAAAAAAATATTTACTCTACTTCTTTTATTGCTTTCAGCTACAATAACAGTAAAAGCACAAAGCATTTTTTGTTCTGCAATGGGCGGTGCTCAGTGCGAAGGAGCTAATTTTAATTTAAGCTATAGTGTATCAGGGGTTGCTCCAGCAATGGCTGTAGGTAACGTTTTTACTGTTCAATTATCCGATTCAGCAGGTAGTTTTGTTAGCCCTGTGTTGGTTGCTACTTTTGCATCAACAGCACTAAACGATACAGTTGTTTGTACTATTCCAAATGGAATAACTTCTTCTGGCATTTATGCAATACGTGTAAACTCGAGTGATACAGCTCTTATAGGGAACAGTTATTCGTTTATGATTAATAAAAAACCGACTGCATTCGCTGGTGCAGATTTAACATCTTGTAATAATACTTCTGCTATTAATATTAGTGCTAGTTACAACGAATCATCATCCTTTAATTGGATTACGCTAGGTGGAGGTACTTTTTTAAGCAATTCTGTAGCCGCTACTACCTATTTTCCAGACTCAACAGATACTTCAAGTGGGGTTAATCTAATTTTTTTAGCAAATGGAAATGGCGTTTGTACTGCCACACAAGATACAATGCATATTAGTTTTACTCCTGCACCTACAATATATTTTGCTGCCAGCGAAGTAAATTTTTGTGAAGGAGGTAGTGTTGGTTTATCTCCAAACGGTACTAACATTGATAGTTATTTATGGTCAACAGGAGATAGTACTTCTTTAATCGTTTTTACAGCAACTACAAGCTCAATAATTAATGTAACTGGCTACAGTACTTCTGGTTGTTCGGCTACAACGTCTATAACTATGAATGTAAGACCAAAGCCAGCGATGTCAGTTAGTGTTACCCACACAACCTGTGGAAACGCTACAGGTACGGCTTTTGTAAGTACTTCGCCTAGTAATTCAATATTCTGGCAAACTGGCTCTAACAACGATACAATTTCTGGCTTAGCAGCTAATAGTTATTTGGTTCAAGTTTTTGATACAGCTGGCTGCCAAAATTCAGCATACGCTACAATAAACAATAGCGATGGACCAATTATAACATCAACTACAACTCCAACTTCTTGTCCAAGTAAATGCAACGGAGCTGCCACTATAAATGTTAGTGGTGGAACTGCTCCTTATACTTATGCTTGGAGCAATGGCTCAGCTGGTAACACTACTAGCGCATCTGGCATATGTGTAGGAAATTATACTGTAACAGTTACAGATGGCTCTTCTTGTGTAAGCAGTGCAGCTATTTCAATTACATCTTCTGGTGACGATCCTTTAATTAGTGGTAATGTTGCAATAGCAGGAAACCCAATAAATTCAGGAGTTGTAGAACTTTACAGATTTAACACAACAAGTCTAGCACTTACATTAATTAATTCGGCTGGCATTGATGCTAATGGTAATTATAGTGTTGCTTCGTTTATTGAAGGCGATTATTTAATTGCTGCAACAGCAAATAGTAGTACATATCCAAACGCAATTAAAACTTATTTTGTACAAGAAAATAATTGGAGCGATGCTACAACTGTAAGCGCTGGTTGCAATTTAAGTACACTAAAAAATATTGACCTAATTAATTTAGCTCCTTTAGCTGGTGGAAATGATACAATTACGGGTATTATTTACAACGTGTTGGGTGGTAAAACAAATACTGTTGGAGATCCAATTCCAGGTATTGATGTATCGTTAGAGCAAAACCCTGGTTCTATTATGGTAGCGCAAACTTCAACTGATGCATCGGGTAAATTTAATTTTGCTGATGTACCTGCAGGAAATTATTCATTGTATGTTGACATTCCAGGATTAGGAATGACATCGTCTCATAACGTTACTGCAGGAAGTGGAACTGAACATGCTGATTTAAATTTTTATGTTGATTCTGCCACTGGAATTAGTGGAACTCCTCCTCCTACTCCAGTTGGAATAAGCAAAGCAAGTAAAATTGTAAACAATTCTATTAGAATTTATCCAAATCCTTTTAACGAAGAACTTTCTGTAACACTTGATTTAAAGGATGTTTCAACTGTTTCAGTGGAGTTGAGTTCTATTTTAGGTGAGAAAATTATTAGTACAGAAGAAATTACTAAAAACAGCGGAACATATAAATTAAATATTCCTGTTTCTAAAAATTTAAGTTCTGGTATTTATATTTTAAGTACTACTGTTAACGGACAAAAAACGGTTAAGAAAATAGTAAAGGAGTAAATGTTTTAAAGTTTATTTATAAAAAAACGCAGCTAATTAGCTGCGTTTTTTTTATGCTTTCTTTTCCTCATCATCTTCATTTTTATATGATAAATCATTTTATATTGGATGTGTTATCCTCACTCCCATTCTCATCCAAATTTGTTTTTATTTCTTCCGAATTCCCTTTCATTTCATCATCAATTAATTCTTCTGCTACTTCTTCATTTTCCATTCGTAAGTTTCTTTTTGTAAACCTTTTTTCCTGCAATATACTGCTGCAATAATGCCAGTACTGCCCACACTCGTCCATGTTTGTAATTCGGGTTTATTACTTCCCTACTACTTTAGATATACTAGCAGTAGTATCTTGCCCTGTTTTTTCGGGTACAACAATGTTTTGTTTTGCTGCTTTGCGTGCTTCTTTTTTGGCTTTGCGGCGTTGTAAATATTCGGCAACGGTTTCAAAATCTTCTCTGTAAAAAAAGCCTAAACCTTGTTTGTAAGGCGCGTTATTGGTTATAATTGTGTTTTCGTTCGATTGGTTAAACGCTCTTACTCGGTAGCGTCCGTCTTTCGATAATTTGTATTCTATATTCACATCACCCACCAAGTTACTTGCAGAAGATGATGTTGTTGTTGATGTTGTTTTATCGCGATAACCAAAACTTCCTTCTAACGATAATCTATCGTTAAACAATTCTTTTGACATAGCCAGTTGAAACTCCTGCGTTAAATCGCCTTTTACGCCAAGGTTTACATAATCGTTGCTTTGCGATAACCAGTTATTTAACTGATTTGACAATAATTCCATAGAGTTGGAACCAAATGCAGTTGGGTTGTTTGCGTTTCCTCCAGATGAAGTTCCCATCGGAATAAATCTACCTAACACAAGCAAAGCAAATACTTGTTTGTTTAACTCATCTTGATTGGCATCCGAAAATAAATTTCGTACTTCCGATTTTGTTCGTTCATCAGCGCGAGGCAAATCAATTCCAAATTTTAAATTCGGATTCATTAATTTATCCGTTAAATTCAAGTTAATATCTACTGGCACTCTCCTACCTGTTGTGTCTGATTCGCTAATGTCTTTTAAACTCGCTTTTAACCCGTAAATAGCATTAATGTTTATGTCTGCATTAAACGGATCGCCCGTCCAATTAATAGTTCCGCCTGGTGCTAATTTAAATTTTTTGTTGATTACATTTTTTAGCGTAAATAAATACGAACCTTTGTTTACCACATAATCGCCAATCATACTAAATTCGCCTGACGAAGAAATATCCATTTTTATATTTCCTGTTCCGTTTGCCGTAATCACATCACCTACTTTTGGATCAAAAATTAATTGAACTTCGGCATCTGGCGTAAGTTCTAAATCCATTTTCATTTCAATACCATTCAGCTCTATTTTATCTTCTTTAGCCATGTTAAGTTGCGTGGTATCTTTATTTATAAAAGTTATAAAATTGCTTTCGCTAACTTCTGCTGCACCTTCTAACGGAATTTTAAAACTTGTACCTTTTTCTGTTTTAACAGCAACGTTTATCAAAGTGTTTTTTTCGTCGCCCACAACACTAATGTTTCCTGTGGCAAAAGCTTCACCATAATAATCTTCATTTTCTTTTAAAGTGGTATTTAAGCACATTAGCTTTTCTGGTTCTACACTAATATTGTATTTTAAATCTTTAAAATTTGTATGATTAATTGTTGCGGTGCAATAGGCCTTATTTCCTTTAGAATCGAACAAAATAAAACGAGGAACACTAATTTCATTTTCTTTAAATTCAACTTCGTTACTAAACGTATAATCAACATTTATGTAATCAAATTTAAAGCCTGCTTTTTGAATTTCGAGTTTTCCTTTTAAAATCGGATTTTTTGGAGAACCTAATAAAAACAAGTCACCTGTGGCAATTCCTTTTAAATCGCTAGCCATAAAAGCTGCGTATTTTTCAAATAATTTTAATTGTGTTTTTTGCAATTGTATTTCAATATCAAAACTATCTTCTTTTCTGTTTGGATAATACAAACCCGTAAATGCAATGGTAGGAATTGTTCCGCGCATAAAGCGTCCGTTTAACGAAATTGATTCCGTTTGTCTGTTCCAAATACTAATAACAGAACCATTTCCGAGCATTTCGTTATTTAATTGCAACTGCTGAAAATTTACGCCAGTGCTAAAAATTAATTGGTCGTAAATGGAAGAAAATTCTGCATTACCATTAATAATTCCTTGCAACTGCAAATCGCTACTTCTTAGCAATGTATTAAAGTTGGCTAAATCAAAATTGGCTAATAACAAAGTAAGTTTATCGTTTTTGTTTTTGGTAATGGCTCCATCAATTTTTATAGATTGATTGTTGTTGCTCAAAATAAAATTTTCAAATTTCACACTTGTAGAATCAAACCTCACTAGGTTGCTATTGTTTATCGCCCAAAGCGAATCTTCAATTATCAAATCGGCTTGATTAACTTTTAAATTAAATTTATCTAGTTTTTCAAATTGCAAATTGGCGTTTACAATTCCGCTATTGTTTAATTTGCTTTGATTTAACCAAGATGTATAAAAATCGATTGCATTGTTTTGCGCTCCGCCTTTAAAATTTACATTTTGTAATACCGAACTATCCGATAAAAATACCTTTTCGAAATTCGCATTAAAATCTAATTTATCAGCAGTACTTGTAGAGTAAAAATCAATTGTTTTTAATGGCAAATCGTAAGCAATAAAATCGCTTGCTTTTGCTTTTAACGAGATGTCTTCCAAGTTTTCGTCAAACGAACCATTAACAGTAGAACCCGGAAAAATAATATAATTTTTAAGTAAAAACTCGCTCGCAAATTTTGAATCTTTAAAAACTACATCAAACTGAAAACTTTGTTTTGGTCGTTGTTGCGTAAAAGTGTGGTTTTGTGCTAACACAGGTAAATATTTAGAAAAGCTTTTAATAAATGCATCTTCTAAATATTGAAACAAAAAGTTTCCTTTTATAGAAAAATCGGCTACAGACGAGTTAATATTGATTGATCGGTAGTTTGTGCTACTATCTTGCTCTAAGTTTAAATTGAGTTCTTTTACAAATAAACGCTCGTTGTTTTTTGAGTAAGTAGTGTTTAATGCGCTTACATTTCCTGTTAAATTATCTACATCATCGCCTTTTAATTTTACAAGTAAAGAGGTGCTAAAATCAATTTTATTTTCGTCGTTAATTAGTTTAAGTGCAGTTAAATTGGCTCTTTTAAAGTTGGCAACAAAATCAAATTTGGGTAATTTTTCGGTAAAATTAATATCGCCATCAAAATCAAAAGCTATGTTTTCGTCTTCAACAGCAAGCTTACCCGAGAAAATATTTTTTGTGAATTTTCCGTTTACATCAATATTTTTGTAATCGTAATTACTAATTACAAAACTGCCTATTTTACCTTTAATATCTGCGTTTACATCTTTTTCAGTAATACCGCTTCCATCAATATCGATAGACATGGTAACTTTACCCAATAGCTTTTCTTCTGCAATAAATTTTCCTAAATCAAAACCAAACGATTGTATTTTACCTTTGTATGCGGCTACTTTATTTTGTTTGTAGGATAAATCCGTATTTACAATCCCTATGTCGGTAGCACAACTACCATAAGCAACAAAATCGTTAGGGAAACCAGTAAAAGAACCTTTAAAATTAATATTTCCTAAACGTCCAAATTGAGTAGGTAATTCTAACTTTTTGTTTTTAGGAAATGGTGGGATTTGAATTTTTTCTAAATCGGCTTTATTTGTTTTTAATTCTTGCGCTGTAAAATGTATGTAAGTAGTTTCAAAATCTGGCAAGCCTGTTAGCGAAAAATCGCCTTTAAAATATGACTTTTCACCAAAAGCAATGGTCATTTTTTTTCCTTTTAAATCGGTTACGGTTCCTCTTACATTTCCATTTAAAACCAATTGTTGATGCCAGCCTTCTAACTCTGGCGCAAAATAGGCAATATCGTTCATCTCTATCAAGCTGTTATTAAACTTAGCTTGCATGTAAACATTTTCTTCAAAGTTGTTGTAATCGTTCCACTCTTTGTAAGTAAAGTTTAAATACTCTGCATTTACATGCGATTTATTAGTTTCGAAAACCAAATTATTTAAACGCATAAAAATAGAAGAAACTCTTGCTGTTTTGGCTCTAAAGTTTTTTAAGACTACTCCACTTTTTTCTATACACGACAACGATTTTATCTCTGCATTAAACGTATCAGCCTGAATTACAAAATTTTTAAACTCAGCCATAACGTTTCGTGTATGTATGTCGTTGTAATTCATTCCGTAATTAAAAGTGGTATCTTTTTCGTAACGATAAGAAAAATCAACATTTTTTAGAATTACAGAATTACAAAAAACATACAATGGTTTTCGCTTTCTGTTGGGGTCTCGCGGGCGTGGTGGATCAAAATAATCGGCTAAAAACTGAATATTAATATCGCTTTCGCCTTTGTATTGAACTGCATTTATACGAGTATTTTCTAATAAAATAGAATTTAAATTAATGATGTTGTTTTGAAATTTACCTAAATTAAAATGATTTAAACCCACTTTAATTTTTTGTGCATTGATAAGTGTATCGTGGTGTAAATCTTCGATATAAACGTTTTCTAAAACTATTTTAGAAACAAATTCAATATCTACTCCGCCAACTTTTACTACTGTTTTTAACTCGTCTGAAAGGTAATTAGCAATTTTTTGCGTTACAAAAGTTTGTACGGTTGATGTTCGCAATAATAAATACGCAAACACTAACAACAATAGTATTGTTGAAAAAAAGTAAGCGAGTATTTTTAATAACCTTTTAATACGTTTATCTTTACGTTTGAATTTTAATCCGCTAATTTACTTAATATGAGCGATGAAACCATAACTATTTTAGCAATTGAATCATCTTGCGATGATACAGGTGCTGCTGTTATACATAATCGCAAAATCCTTGCCAACATTATTGCTCGTCAAGAAATTCACGAAAAATATGGAGGAGTTGTTCCCGAGTTAGCATCAAGAGCGCATCAGCAAAACATAATACCTACGGTTGATGTAGCCTTAAAAACAGCAGGAATTGCTAAAGAAAATTTAGATGCAATCGCATATACACGTGGCCCAGGATTAATGGGTTCGTTATTGGTTGGAGGCACTTTTGCAAAAGCATTATCATTGGCTTTAAATATTCCTTTAATTGAAGTAAACCACATGCATGGCCACATAATGGCTCATTTTATTGATGATAACGGTAAAAAAACGCCTGAATTTCCTTTTATATGTTTAACAGTTTCTGGCGGACACACACAATTGGTGCTTTGCAAAAGTTATTTTGAAATGGAAATTATTGGCGATACCAACGATGATGCCGCTGGTGAAGCATTTGATAAAGCAGCTAAAATTTTAGAATTGCCATATCCTGGTGGACCATTAATTGATAAATATGGTAAAGATGGAGATATACATAAATTTCAGTTTCCAAAACCACAAATAGCTGACTACAACTATAGTTTTAGCGGTTTAAAAACTTCATTTTTATATTTTATTGAAAAAAATAAAAAGGCAAATCCTAATTTTATTACAGAAAATCTAAATGATATTTGCGCCAGCTACCAACACGCAATAGTATCTTTTTTATTGAATAAATTAAAAAAAGCCGCAAACGATTTAGGTATAAAACAAATTGCAATTGCTGGTGGAGTTTCTGCAAATAGTTATTTACGAAACGAACTTAGTTTACTTGCCCAAAAAGAAAATTGGGAAGTATATATTCCTAAATTTGAGTATTGTACAGATAATGCTGCAATGATTGCTATTACTGCACATTACAAGTTTATAAATAAAGATTTTTCTAACCAAAAAAATGCTTCACTTGCACGTATGTCGTTTTAAAATAATTGCGCTTTTTGCGTTTTTTTTACTTTGCTTTACAACAAGCAAGGCACAAAACGGTAGTTATGATTATGGTAAGTACGAAACACCTCAAAAATATCGATCTACAACTAAATTTGGTATAGCAAGTTTACTTTGGGGGCACGTTCCTTTTACATCAGAATACAAAATATTGCACGATTTTGTAAATGGTCCGTATTCATCAACACAATTAGGACTTTCTTTGTTTAGTGGTGGTCCGCTTTTAAGAACCTTAAACAACAACCAACCTCCTACTCAAGGCGATAAATACACGCTATTTGGCTATAGATTTCAGGGAACTCAAAAATTTTATTTAAATAGAAATACGTATGCACCAGAGGGTTGGTATGCAGGCCCGCATATTTCTTATTCTTATTGTCGGTTTTCTACCCAAAACTTATTGCAAGTTGGTTATTTTGTTCAATTGCAACAGATAAATGTTTGTGGCGTTGTTGGTTATCAAAAAATTTCGAACCGATTGGTAACTGATTTTTACTTAGGCTTAGGTTATAAAAACAACACTGATGTGGTTGTAAATGGTGGCTCAGGATTATCTAACAGAAGTGTAGATTTTTACAAAGAAGCTCCTTTTTACTCAGGAAATGTTCGTTTTATGTTGGGCCTTAACTTTGGATTTGCTTCGCCAAATCGTTAGCTAAAACTCTATTAAAAAAATACTTCTTCCTTGATTGGTGTAAGTAACTTTTCCGTTTAATTGTTTTACTAAATCCATCACCAAAGCCATTCCTAGTTTATCGTGGCTAACTTCGTTTACGTTAAAACCAGTTCCGTTATCGCAAACACGCAATATAAATTTATCGTTTACTTTATCAAACAAAACACAAACTTCTTTACTACGTTTTTCGTTGCTATTTTTAAAAGCGTGTTTATAAGAGTTGGTCAGCAGCTCATTTACAATTAAACCACAAGTTATTGCAGTTGACGAATCTAATAAAATAGGCTTTACATCTATTGAAAGATTAATTTTTTGATTACTAAAACTCGCTACAATTTCTTTAGATAAATCATTCAAATAATCATACATGTTTATTTGTGTATAATTTTTTGATTTGTAAAGTAATTCGTGAATTTTAGCAACAGAATGCAATTTATTTTTCGATTCAATTATTAAATCGCGATGAAAATTATCTTTTGCTTTATCTGCTTGCAACATCAAAATACCTTCCACAATCATCATATTATTTTTTATACGATGATTCATTTCGAGTAATAAAGTTTCTTTATCTTTAATAGATTGTTCTAATACAGCTCTAATCTCTTTCTTTTCGCTAGTTTCAAGCGCCATAGAAATAAGTTGACCAATAAATAATCCATATTTTTGTTCTACTAAAGTCCATTTTCTTTTTGCTCCAACATGTTCAAAACAAATAGTTCCAATTAAATCGCCCGAAATTCTTATCGGCACATCTATAATTGCACCTACATTATTTGGAATAATATACGACTCTAAAAATTCTCTTGTAATTATATCATTAAAACAATCGTTAATAACAATAATATCGCCACTAATTAATTGCGCAAAGTAGTTAGGCATATCTGCTCTAAGTATCTCTACACCAATTGCTTTTTTATCAGGAAAGTTAGATATACACTTTATTTTTGTTGCGTTTTCATCAACTAACCAAGCATTTACAATTTTTACGTTTAGTATTTTGGAGCCAGCCTCTAAAATCTCGAACAAAGCTTGACTTAAATTGCCTTCTCTCAAAAATCTAGATTTTGTAAGATTTTCAAAAATTTCTAAATTTTTTAAAACTTCACTCACATCTACATCCTTGTTTGATGAATTTTTTACTTCAGAAGAATTGTTTTTTAATTGCCTACTTCTAATCACTTTTTGCAAATTAATTTAATGCAATGTACAATTTAAGAGAACACTAAACACAAATCATCGACAAAAAAAGGTGATTTATCCTATTTTTACAAATTATACTTATTACTGAAAAATACATTCAAACAACTGATAATCAGAATATTAAACATCGTGGATATTTTAATACAAAAAAAGGTATTGTTAATAATTTGTTTAAAACACATAAATATTTAACTTGCAAGCCAAAATAATTTATTATTGTATGATCAATAAAATAGCTAAACTATTCATTACCGGATTTTTAAGTTCTTGTTTGTTTTTTTCTGTGAACGCGCAAGTTGCCAAAACTCCCAAAAAATTTCAGTTAGATTATGTAGTTTCTCCCGAAGAAGCAGCACTATATTCTGATGCTGAATATTATTTTCAAGAAAAGGAGTATGCTACTGCATTACCTATGTTTATTAATTTAGATAGAAACTTTCCGGGCGAAGTTTTATATACATTTAGAGTTGGAATTTGTTACCTAAACCGTAGTGGAGAAGAAACAAAATCGTTAGAGTTTTTTGAAAGAGTTTATGCTCGTAAACCAAACATGAAAGGTTTGTTTTTTTATATGGGTAAATCTTACCAATACAGCTTTTTGTGGGATAAAGCCCTTGAGTTTTTTGAAAAATACATAACCGAAAATCCCAAAGATAAAAACGTAGACGAAGCTAAGCAAGCCATTATAAATTGTAAAAATGCTAAAGAAGTATTTAAAAATACGGTAAACGTTGATGTTAAATCGTTAGGCAAAAATGTAAATACAATTTATGCGGAATACTCGCAAGTTATTACACCAGATGGTAAAACTATATTTTACTCGCACCGTGGCGATAGCACTGTAATTGGTAATTACGACGAAAAAATGGTGCCGCTTCCTTTGTTTGATTTTTACGAAGAAGTATACCAATCTAATTTTGAAAATGGCGAATGGGCATTACCTAAAAAAGTTGGTGCACCTTTTAATTCAGGCGAAAATCATGCTGCTTTATCTCCATCAGCAGACGAATCAGCCATCTTTGTTTATAAAAATGTATTAGACGAAAGCAAAAGTGATATTTATCAAACAGCTTATAAAAACGGTAAGTGGGACGAATTAAAACTTGTAGATAAAATAAATTCTAAAGCATTTGAAGGTTCTGCAACAATGACTAAAGATGGAAATACAATTTTCTTTTCGAGCGACAGAGCTGGTGGTATAGGTAAAAGAGATTTATACAGAATTGATAAAGATGCAAGCGGAAAATGGAGTGAGCCTGTTAACTTAGGTCCAGAAATTAATACTGAATTAAACGAAGAAGCTCCTTATGTTTCGCCAGATGGAAATATTTTGTATTTCAGTTCAGAAGGGCACAGTAGTATTGGTGGGTATGATGTATTTAAATCTTCAATTACTGGTAAACAAATTGCTAAACCAATTAATTTAGGTTTCCCTATCAACTCAATAAATAGTGATATTTATTTAGTTTTAACTGCCGACGGAAAACACGCTTACTACTCTTCTGCAAGACCTGGAGCGTTAGGAATGTATGATTTATTTACATTCGATACTGAAAACATGGATAAAAAAGCTTCGTTATTAACAGTTAACGGAACGGTTACAACTGAGCAAAAACCTTTAGAAGCAAGAGTTAGAGTGTATAACGGTAATAACGATTTATTAGGAACTTATGGCTCAAACACATTTGATGGTAAATATGCTTTTACTTTATTAACTGGTTACAAATATAAATTTGTGTACGAAGCCAATTCATTTGTACCACAAGAAGAAATGTTGGATGCTACTGCTTTTACAGAATCTGTTGAAAGAACAATTAATGTTGATTTAAAACATAAAGATGATGCAGCTAAAGAAGATTCTATTAAACAAGCAATTGCCGCTCGCGAAGCTTTAATAGCTGAGAATATTGCAAAAGCAAAACAAACTACAGAAGTAGCAACAACCTCTACAACAACCGTTACTACTAAAGCGGTAACTACTGCTACAACAACTACAACAGCAGAAATACCAAGCGAAATAAATGTACCGCGTCAAATTTATTTTGATTACGATAAAAATGCAATTACTGCTAATTCTAAGGCAAGTTTAGATTTGTTGTTAAAAGCATTAAAACAATTTAAATCAATACAAATTGAAGTTATTGCACACACCGATTCTAAAGGAGAAGAAGCGTATAACCAACGTTTATCGCTTAGAAGAGCAAATGCAGTTTCTACTTACCTTGCAGGAAAAGGCGTTGCAGCAAGCAGAATAAAAGCAACTGGTAAGGGAGAATCTACACCATTAGTACCTAACGAAAACGCTGATGGTAGCGACAACCCAGATAGCAGAGCAAAAAACAGAAGAGCTGAAATTAAGTTGAGTTCGGATAAATATCCAAACTTAAAAATTAATTATACAGAATAATTAAGAGCCCCGCAAGGGGCTTTTTTATGATAAAATTTTATGGAATTTGAATTAAGACCTTGGAAATTAAGCGATTTAGATAATTTAGTAATACACGCTAACAACCCAAATATTGCTAAAAACTTAACCGATGGTTTTCCGCACCCCTACACAAAAGAGCATGCATTGCAATTTATTGCAAACGCATCAAAGCACGAGCCCACACAGGTTTTAGCAATTGTTGTAGATGAAATTGCTGTGGGTGGAATTGGCATACATCCACAAAGCGATATACACCACAAAAATGCAGAGTTGGGTTATTGGCTATCTCAAAGTTATTGGGGAAAAGGAATTATGACCAAAGCCATAGAACAAATGGTAAAATACGGATTTGAAAATTTGCCAATAAACCGCATTTTTGCTCGACCATTTGGAAGCAATATACCCTCGCAAAAAGTATTAGAAAAAGCAGGTTTTAAATTAGAAGCGCGTTTTGAAAAAACTATTTTTAAAAACAATGCTTTTGAAGACGAATTGGTTTATGCAATGAGAAAAGAGTATGGGATGTAGAAAACACATTTTTTTATTGTTTAACGTAATCGGACGCTTTCGCTAAATTAGAATAATAGCATAATTACCAGTAATTATATAACACAAAAAATGAAATATCTTTCTGCGGTAATAATAAGTGTTTTATCATTTTTAAAGTTAAGGATTTTGATTTTTACCCTAAAGGTGCTTATAATAAGTCTCTTGATGTATATATACAATTCACTCCTGGTTTAATTTATTCGCTTTATCTTGTTGTGCTTCATAGAAAGTTATATCAGATTGGAAAGTTGATTCGTTTTTTTATTATACTTTCTGTATATTATTTCATTGCGTTCGCAGGTGGAATAGCTACTTGGGGAGTTGGTGTACCTGTTGTAGGTGCGCTAGGTGGATTAATTGTAAAATGGTTGTTTTATAATGAAGGTAAATTATTACATATAAACCATAAATATAAGTTATTGGATAATGAAGGTGTTAAATTTGCATCGATAGGTTTTATAACTGGAATTATTGGACTAATTTTTTATTCCAAAACAAATGATATTTTTGCAGCAGGAGTTGGATTCGGAGTAATTATAGGTTTATGGCAGTTGGGTGTCAGTATAAAATGCATAAGAAAAGTTGAGACAATTATCAACAATCGTCAGCGTTTGTAAGCCCATTTTTATGGCAATAGCCGAAGACATTGGCTTTGATGCCACATGGCGAAATACCAACAATAATGAATTGACTGAAATAGGAATTGAACTTTCCAAGTTTATTGTTCACATCAACAAAACTGAAAAGTAATTAGTATAGATAAATCGGAATTTCCGACATATTTTATTATTAAAAATGAGTATAAATGAAACAACAAAATACCATACAATTATTTGAAGACAAAAAGGTAAGAACCCTTTGGAATGCTCAGCAAGAGAAATGGTATATTTCAATTATTGATGTAATTGAAATATTAACTAATACCGATCGCCCAAGAAAATATTGGAGCGACCTGAAAACCAAATTAAAAAAAGAAGGGAGTGAACTGTCCGAAAAAATCGGACAGTTGAAAATGGAAGCAGAAGATGGTAAAATGCGAGTGACCGATGTAGCCGATACTGAACAACTTTTTCGTCTAATTCAATCCATTCCATCACCAAAGGCAGAACCTTTTAAACTTTGGCTTGCACAAATAGCTGCCGAACGATTAGACGAAATGCAAGACCCAGAAATAACTATTGATAGGGCTTTGGAACAATATCTACAATTGGGGTATTCTGAAAATTGGATAAACCAACGGCTTAAAAGCATTGAAATACGCAAAGAATTAACCGATGAGTGGAAAAAAAGAGGCTTGAAAGAAGGGCAACAATTTGCCACACTTACCGACATTATTACTAAAGCTTGGGCAGGCAAAACCACCAAAGAATATAAAGTATTGAAAGGTTTAAAAAAGGAAAACCTGCGTGATAATATGACCAATACCGAACTTATTTTGAATATGCTTGCTGAGGCATCTACCAAAGATATTTCGCAAGCCGTAAACCCAAAAAATTTTGAAGCCAGCAAAAAAGTTGCCGCACAAGGTGGCAATGTAGCTAAAGTAGCTATGAAAGAACTAGAAGCTAAAACAGGTAAAAAAGTAGTAACGGCATTAAATGCAAAAACAATTTTAAGCGAAAATAATACTGCAAAAAAACTTAACCCAAAGAAATCTAAAAAGTAATGAGCAGTTATACTATTTCATCCACATTTGATAAAAACAGAATATTTATTTTTACGTTTACAAAGCATTCTTAAACAAAAGCATCTGTTTCACTTCAAAAACAACCAAAAACTATTAAAAACAACTAAATGTAGTGTAATCACAACTGTAAGTAGTTGCTTATATTTGCGTGATGGCAATAACACAAAATAACTTTGCTGCATCAAAAAAAACTAAATAATATGATGCTAAATTCAAAATCGATTGGCAATAAAATTGCCGAAGCAAGAAAGAAATCTAATCTTTCTCAAAGTGAACTTGCACAACAAGTATCAATTAGTCCACAGGCTGTAGGCAAATGGGAACGTGGTGAATCTATGCCCGACATCATGACATTAAACCGACTTGCAGAAATTTTTGGTGTTGATTTAAACTATTTTTCTGAAAATTTTAAATCCTCAGAAAAAGAAATTGCAGGCAAAGTTAATACAGCAGAAGATGGTCTGTTTACAAAGCTAAAAGATAACTTGGGGCTGAATTGGAATATGTCGGGCGAAAACTATGTGGAAGCCGATTTTTCTGGTATTAAAAACGTAAACGATAAATTAAGCGGTTCTAGTTTTAAAAAATGCAAACTGATAGAAGCCGATTTATCTGAAATAACTTTTAAAGGAAATAGTATTAGAGATTGTGATTTTTTAAATACAGGCTTAAGAAACAGCAAATTTGATGGCTCAGAAATTAAAACAAACTCGTTTGTTAATGCCTCATTTATAGATGCAATAATAGTATCGAGCGAAATAAGAAACTGTGATTTTTCTAATGCTAATTTATCAGGAATAGAGATTTCAAATTCTGAATTTAGAAATAACAAAATCGAAAACACAAAGTGGCATCATGCATCTTTTAAAAGCACTCAATTTACCGAAATTATTTTTAGTGGTTTGTTGGAAGAATGCTCATTTACAAGCTGTGCATTTACTAAAGTATCATTTAAAAACGCAACACTAAAAAATAGTTTTTTTAAGTATAGCAATTTAAAAAATGTAGCGTTTATCGATTGCCAAGCGGATAAATTAACCTATGAGTTTTTGAAAAACTGCAAAGCAAATTTAACAGGAATAAATTTATTATAATTGCACGTTTAGTCTAAATTAGATATTTTAAGAATAAAAAAACGCCTCAAAAATTGAGGCGTTTTTATGTTTTAAAACTCTAAAATTAAATATGAATTACTTCGCCATACGCAGCAGCAGCAGCTTCCATAATGGCTTCGCTCATTGTTGGATGCGGATGTATTGATTTAATAATTTCGTGTCCTGTTGTTTCTAATTTACGCGCTACAACAATTTCCGCTATCATTTCGGTAACGTTAGCACCAATCATGTGCGCTCCTAAAAACTCACCGTATTTAGCATCAAAAATTACTTTTACAAAACCATCTTTTGCTCCAGCAGCACTTGCCTTACCCGATGCAGAGAATGGAAATTTACCTACTTTAATTTCGTAACCAGCTTCTTTAGCTGCTTTTTCGGTATAACCTACAGAAGCAACTTCTGGTGAGCAATACGTGCAACCTGGTATGTTGTTGTAGTTAATTGGTTCTGGGTGGTGACCTGCAATTTTTTCAACGCAAGTAATACCTTCTGCACTTGCAACGTGCGCTAATGCTTGTCCGCCAACGCAATCGCCAATAGCATAAACGCCATCAATATTTGTTTTGTAAAAACCGTCAGTTAAAATTTTACCTTTATCTGTCTTCACTCCTACTTCTTCTAAACCAACTCCTTCTAAATTTGCTTGAATACCTACTGCAGATAAAACTACATCGCACTCAATTATTTGTTCGCCTTTAGCAGTTTTAACTTTTACTTTGCAACCTGTTCCTTTTGTATCAACGCTTTCAACACTGCTGTTGGTCATTACTTCCATACCTGCTTTTTTAAACGAACGTTCTAATTGTTTAGATACTTCTTCGTCTTCTAAAGGAACTATGTTTGGTAAAAATTCAACAATAGTAACTTTTGTACCCATTGTAGAATAAAAATAAGCAAACTCGCAACCAATTGCTCCAGAACCTACAACTACCATAGATTTTGGCATGTTTGGTAAAGTCATTGCTTCGCGGTAACCTATAATTTTTTTACCATCTTGAGGCAAGTTAGGCAATACACGAGAACGTGCTCCTAAAGCTAAAACAGTGTGTTTAGCATCGTAAACAGTAACTTTTCCGTCGGCTGCTGTCACTTCTACTTTTTTACCAGCTTTAATTTTACCAAAGCCCATTAACACATCAATTTTATTTTTTTTCATTAAAAACTGAATGCCTTTGCTCATGCCATCGGCAACATCTCTACTGCGTTTTACTACTGCATTAAAATCTGCTTTTCCGCCAGTAACCTGAATTCCGTAATCGGCTGCATGATTTAAATATTCAAAAACTTGAGCACTTTTTAACAAAGCTTTTGTAGGAATACAACCCCAGTTTAAGCAAATTCCACCTAAATTTTCTTTTTCAACAATTGCAGTTTTTAAACCCAATTGCGAAGCGCGAATTGCAGCTACATAACCACCTGGTCCACTGCCTATAACAATAACATCGTAATTCATAAAACTTATATTTTAGATTACGAAAATACTAAAAAAACTTTAGTTAGTGTGTTTTGTCAAGTGTTTTAATTAAAAATGAATGAAATTTCACTTTTTTAAATCACACAGCTTATTTTTAACCACATAGTTACATAGAATTAAGCTGACGAAAATTTGGAATTGAATTCAGGAAACATAGTAAATTGAAGCTTTGCTTCAATTCTATGCTGACCTATTTTTAAGTGTTGCGTAATTTCTATGTTAAAACTATGTTGCTATGTGGTGAAAATTTTACAAGAAACACGCTTGATCTATAATTATCTATACAAATCTATAACTTTGTGTAATTATTAATTTTTGTTCAAAATATTGTATGAACTATCGTTTCTTCTACTCTAACCCTGCTACAAAGTACATTGATATTGAATTTTTGGTGGCTGTTTCTACAGAAATTATAACTGTTAAATTACCAGCTTGGCGCCCTGGTAGATACGAATTAGGGAATTTTGCTAAAAACATTCAAAAATGGCAAGCTTTTAATGAAAAAGGAGACGTTTTATCTTTTGAAAAAACGAATAAAGATACTTGGGCGGTAAACACTAAAAACGCAAAACAACTTATAATTAAATACAATTATTATGCTGCCGAATTAAACGCTGGTTCTACTTGGTTAGATAATGAGCAGATTTACGTTAACCCAGTAAATTGTTGTTTATACGTGCCCGAAAGTATGGACGAAGCTTGTGAAGTAGAATTACTAATTCCTGAAGATTATAAAATTGCTTGTTCTTTACCAAAAAACGGAAATAAACTAACAGCTAAAAACTTTGATGAATTAGCGGATAGTCCTTTTGTAGCAAGCAACACGCTACAACGCGAATATTTTGTAATTGATGGTATTGAATTTAATTTATGGTTTGTTGGTAAATGCAAACCCAATTGGGGCAAGCTAATCAACGATTTTTTTATTTTTTGCAACGAGCAATTAGCTCTGTTTGGTAAATTTCCGAGCGATGAATATCATTTTATTTTTCAAATAGTTCCCTACCCTCATTACCATGGTGTAGAGCACGTAAAATCTACTGTTGTAGCACTTGGCCCATCTTATAAATTGATGGAAAAAGAAATTTATGATGAGTTGTTGGGCGTAAGTTGTCATGAATTATTTCATGTTTGGAATATTAAAACAATTCGTCCAAAGGAAATGATGCCTTATGATTTTAGTAAGGAAAACTACAGTAGATTAGGCTTTATTGCCGAGGGAGTTACTACTTACTATGGGGATTTTTTATTATATAGATCAGGTGTTTTTAACGAACAAGATTATTTTGGAACCTTTAACGACCAATTAAAAAAACATTTTGATAATGCAGGTCGAACCAATTATTCGGTTGCTGCATCCTCTTTTGATACTTGGTTAGATGGCTATCAGCCTGGAGTTCCGGGCAGAAAAGTTTCTATTTATACAGAGGGTTGTTTGCTTGCTTTTGCGACAGATATTTTAATAAGAAAGCAAACACAAAATACAAAATGTTTAGATGATGTAATGCGTTATTTAAACAACGAATTTGCTTGCAAAGGCATTGGCTACAGCGAAAGCGATTATAAACTTATTATTGAAAATTTAACGCAACAAAACTGGGATGAGTTTTTTATCAATTACGTTTATGGAACACATAACTACGAAACGTTATTAAAAGATTGTTTAAATTATATTGGTTTGCAATTTAAAATAACAAGCAATAAAAAATATAACGAAGATAAATTTGGCTTTAAAACCATTGATGAAGGTGGCATTACAAGAGTAGCTGCAGTTTATCCGAACTCGCCTGCGGAAAAAGCAGGATTACAGATTAACGACAAAATTGTTGCTGTAAACAACATGGAAATTACAGCCAACTTAAACGAATGGCTAACGTATTTTGCAGCAAATAGCAATAGTTTTATTGTTTCGAGAAACAAAGAAATAAAGCAAATTGAAATTACAGCCGATGGTAAAAACTATTACCAAAGCTACACTGTACAGCGTATAGCTAATGCTTTAGCAGAACAAATGGCTAATTATAAAATGTGGTGTAAAAGAGATTTTTGATTAAATGAAAAAAATAATTACTTTTTTATTCATACTGTTTGTTTTTGTTTTCTTATCATTTAAAAATGATTCAGAAAATAAGAAAGAATTTGAAGGGTTAATTGAATATCAAATTGGAATAAATTCGAATGATGCAAAAATAAAAAAAGAACAGGAATCACTTTATGGAACTATTTTAAAATTTTATTATAAAAATGGAAACTATTCTATTATTTACAATGGAAGCAAAAAAGTTAAACGTGTAGTTTATTCTTGCGAAAGGAATAAAATTTTTCAATTCGATAAAAACAATAAATTAATTGAAACTATTGATTGTAGCGAAAAAGACGAAAGAGAAGTAATCATTTCTAAAACAAGTGAATCAAATGAAATAATATGTAATAGAAAATGTAAAAATTATCTCGAACAACTTGAGGATGGCGAAATTCATTCTTTTTATTTTGACCCCGAAATATTTATAAATCCAGAACATTTTAAAAATTTTTCACTAATGTACGGTCCTATTAAAAACATGAAGTCCCAATACTTAGGCTACACCTACACCACCCTAAACAATTACACATTAACCTACAGAGCAATCAATATAGTTGAAACAGAACTTTATGATAAAATATTTGAAATTAATTAATTAAAATACAACTAAAACAGATATCTACTTTAAAGTACTTTAATTACAAAGTATATAAAAATAAATTTTTAATTTAAGAGTTAAATGAATTCAACTCGATTTAATTTTATGTTAGGTTTACTTAGTATAGCCAGTTTTATGCTGTTTAGGAACGTAAATTTTGTTTCCCTTTCATCTAATGCATTTGTTGCTATATTACTTTTACTAATTTACATAGCCGATTTTTGGGCTTTTCTATTTAAACTCAAAATAGCTAAAATTCGTGTTCTTCATAAATTAACTTCTGGAAATCCACATGTTAAAATCGCAATGGGTAGAGAACCTGGCGGATTAGTATTTTATGCTTTTTTAATGCGTTTAGTTTTTCGTTTTGCGCTCGTTTTAGTAATTATTACAGCATTTGGTGGCGATTTTGAAAAAGAAGAAGTGAGCACTTTTCAAATTATTTTAATGATTTGTGTTACCTTATTTGAATTGTTCAATATGCTTTATTCTATTTTTGAAACTCATATTTACAAGTTGTTGGGTGAAGATGCAGAAACTAAAAAAGATATTGATGATTATTGGGAAAGCGAAAAAAAATGGCGGTCAAAAAATTATCCATTAGCACACAACAAAAATTCAGTTTTTAAAGAAAACATTGCTAGTGCAATATTGCTTATCACTGCTATTTTAGTCACAAATTTAGTGTGGACTTCTTTTAATAATCAATTCATTGAGTTTATTATATCTTCAGCAAATAATAACGATTCAGCAATAGCAACATCACTTATCGTAATTATTTCCCTTTCTCTTTTGTGCTTGTTTTTTTTAATGCCGATTAGACTTGCTTTTTGGATTGAAGAAAAAATGAAGATTGAGAAAAAAACTGATAAAATCCGTTATCGCTTTTCATTATTTTTTGCAGGAATTTCAATCTGCACTCCTAGTTTAATACAATTATTAAAAAGCTTTATTTAATTATAACTTTATTTCGCTCATCATAAACTTGCGCATCATTGGCCCGCTGAGGATGCTTGTTACCAAAGCCATTACAACCAAAGCTATACTTTACAGCGCATAGCAAATGCTTTACAAGAACAAATAGCTAATTATAAAATGTGGTGTAAAAGAGATTTTTAAATTTCAAGAATGAAAAAAACAGTTTTTATAGCCTATTACTTATATCGATTATTGTGTTTTTTCTATTAATTTTGATTTGAAATAGTTTAAAATTTAGTGGTTCAAAATTAATTTGTGCAGTGATAATCAAAAAGAAGTACAATCTATTGCAAATTGTTTTACACGTTTTAAATTTTCAGCACTTTTTATTTGTAAATTTTTCGTCATTTTTTCTTCCAGTCTTTTTCTATTTAAATTATAATTATCGTAATCATTATAATCAAAATATCCACTATAAACAATAGCCTGAGTCCACATTTTATATTTTTCATTTGTTGCTTCAATATCTATATATTCAAAAAAATCATCTGGGAATTTTTCGACATATTGTCTAGCAGGAACGCCAACAACTTCAGCTAGTGCGCCATCTGAAATGATTAATGTTTTGTTTAAACACCATCTATAGAATGGTCTCAATTTTTTATTATTTGTAGTTGCAAGTTTTAAAAGTTCAATAGTTGTTCCATTATCACTTGGTCTTAAATATCCATAATAAAAGTCTATTGCTAAACCTGAACAATTCGAATCAGATATATAATAACTAACTGGGTTATACCATATACTATCCTTATCTAGATTGTGAGTTAATCCAAAACCTTTTTGCCAATCTTTTTTTATACTTTTATCGATATAAATAGTATCATGTATTTTTACAGTATCACAATTTACAATTGATTCATCAAATTCTTTATTTGAGTTACAAGAAAATAAAAGCCCAAGAATTAAAAATCCAAAAAGTTTTTTCATATAACTAATTTAATCGATTATAATCATTTATTGATTAGACATAAACTTGCGCATCATTGGCCCGCTGAGGATGCTTGTTACCAATGCCATTACAACTAAAGCAACAAAAACAGGACGATCAATTAAACCGGCGTTTAAAGCTAATGTCCCTAAAATAATTTCCATAGCACCGCGTGCATTTAAACCAAAACCAATAGCTAAGGATTCGTTGCGAGTAAAGCCTGCAAAATAAGCTCCTAAGCCTGCTCCTACAACTTTACCAACAATGGCTACAATTAATATTACTACAACTAAAACCACATCAAAATTGGCTGCAAAATCTATTTTTAAACCAATAGAAACAAAAAACAAAGGCGCAAAAACATTAATTACAAATTGCTCAATAATTTCGCGTGCTTTAATATTTAAGTGAACCGAATCGCCAAAAGCAATTCCGCAAATAAAAGCACCTAAAATTGCGTGTAAACCAATAGATTCAGTTAAAGCAGCCGAGGCAAAACACAAGCCTAATGAGATGGAAAGTACTCCTCCTGGCCACGAAAGTTTTTTCTGCATCCATGGCAATGCTTTATCAATAATTTTTTTGCCAATGGTTAACATAAACAATCCAAATATAACAACGTACACAATTGTTAATGCTGTTCCTTCGCTCGAAGTATTTTCTAGTTGACTCAAAATTACTGAAAAAATAAGCCAACCAATTAAATCGTTAAACATTGCAGAAGCAATAATTATTTGTCCAACTTTGGTTTTAAACAAATTCAAATCCATTAAAATACGTGCTATTACTGGTAAAGCAGAAATAGACATGGCTGTTCCTAAAAACAAAGCGAATAATAATTTTCTATCTGGTGTTGTAAATGCAAAATAATCGCTACCATACCAAGCCATTGCAAACCCTACCACAAAAGGAATTATCATGCTGCTTAAGCTAGTTATCACTGCTTTTCGGCCTTGTTTCAGTACCATTGGCAATTGCACTTCCATACCCGCAACAAAGAGCAACATAACCACTGACATGTTAGTAATTCCATCTAAAGCAATGGCTACATTTCCTGTTCTTGGAAAGACTTTTAAAAATAAATCAGGAAATAAAGCACCAAAAATAGTTGGACCTAAAAGAATACCAACAATTAATTCGCCCATTACCATTGGTAATTTATAACGACGCCCAAACTCCGCTAATACACGCGAAAGCAACATCATAATGGCTATTGCCATTAGTAATGTAACTAATTCGTTATGCGCTAATTTTGCCAATTGTTATACTCTTGAGTGAACGATTAATAAATTGCAAGGAATATCTGCTAAAACATATTCTATATCATGCGTAAAAATTCTATCGAAAATACCTAAATGTGTATCTGGCGAATTAAAAATTAATAAATCGGCATTTTTGCTACGCGCATAATTACCAATGGCATAACCTGGTTTTCCGTTTACTGATTTTATGGCTACTTCAATACCTGTTTTATCTAACGTTTCAACCATATTCGCAAGCTTAATGCTTTCTTCTTGCACCATATCTTTTTTAATTTTAGATGCTTCGGGTGCGGTGCTACTTTCTGCAATAGTCATAGTTAAAGCAGGCATGTTTACTTCTTGAATTATGGCAACTTCTTTAGAACTCTCTGCTTTAGCAACATACATAGCAGTTTTAAGCGAATGAATTGTTTTAGGATTATCAATTCCGTTTACTACTAATTTTCTAAATGGCTTGGGTTGAACTGATGGATGCGTTAATAATAAAACCGAACATTTTGCTCTGCGGCTAATTGTTCTGGCAATTGTGCCTACATAATATTTAAATAGATTTTCTTTTTCTATTGCACCCATAATAAGTAAATCAACAATATTTAATTTACATATTTTTAAAATTAAATCGGTTGCGTCTCCATCCATCCAAATTATTCTGCACTTCTCTTTGTCTATGTTTGCTTTTTTTAAGTTGGTATCTAAAACATCTTCTTTCTCAGTGTTTCTTTCGCCTATGTGAATTAAAATTAAATTCGATTTATAATTTTCAACCATACGTTTTGTTTCGCATAACACTGCCTCCATTCTTGGTGAAAAAGAAATTGCAACTGCAATAGTTTCGAATGGATACGAAGGACGTTTTTTTAATTTGGAGTAGTCGTACTTAAAATTGGCTTCCATATTTTAGTCTCTTATCAAAATTTATATACAAAGTAAAAAAAAATCCCGACGCAAAGTCGGGATTTACTAAAATTAATATTAAAACAACTAAGAATGCAGTCCTACTTTTAACTTAGTTCCTGGTTTTATGTTATTAGAATTTTTAATATTGTTCCACTTTTTAATTTCATCAACAGTTGTTCCTTTGTGTTTATTGGCTATACTCCATAAAGTATCTCCAGGTTGAACCGTATAATACACAAACTTTTTACCACTTAATTTATCTTTAGCCGATTTACCAATTTGAGAACTCTTATTTTCGCTTGTGTTTGATTTTGCAATGTTTTCTTTTTTAACAACCGTATCTTTCGATTTGTCAGCTAAATCATCATTTAACTTTGCATAGGTATAAATGGTTAGTTTCTTACCTGCAACAGCTTTTCGCTGACGCAAACCATTCCAAGAAACAATTTCATCTATAGTACAATTGTATTTTTTACCAATAATAGCAAGCGTTTCGCCTTTTCTTACCGTATGTGTATTTTTCACATCTTTAAAAGCAATTTCGGGAGCATCTTTAGCTTTACCACAAACATAAATAGCTTCTTCGTTGGTAATAAATAAACCTACTTTTTCCTTAGGAATACACAAAACGTTTCCATTTTTTGTAGCAGGAATTAATCCCATTTTGTAAGATGGATTTAAGTATTTTAAATCTTCGGTTGGCAAGCCCAAATAAACAGAAATTTGATCAAAATTTACTGGCTTTTTTACCACAACTGTATCTGCATTTACATATAAAGACTTTGGTACAACTGGGTAAATATTATGCTCTTGCGAATAATTCATAATGTAATTTACTGCAATAAATGCTGGTACATAACCTTGTGTTTCTCTTGGCAAAAATGGGCGAATTTCCCAATACGTTTTTTTTCCGCCTGAGCGACGAATACCTTTGTTAATATTACCCGGCCCGCTGTTGTATGCCGCTAAAACAATTTGCCAATCGCCATACATTTTATACAAATCCATCATATAATGGCAAGCTGCATCTGTTGCTTTTATTGGGTCGCGACGCTCATCTACATACGAAGTTACATTTAACTTATACATTTTACCTGTTGGATACATAAATTGCCACAAACCAGAAGCACCTACTCTTGATGTTGCATTGGGGTTTAATGCCGATTCTACAATTGCCAAATATTTTAATTCTAAAGGCATTTTGTATTTATCTAAATGTTCTTCAAATAATGGGAAATAAATTTTAGCTAAGCCTAACATTTTAGACACCAAATTTTTACGTTTAGCATACACTTCAATATAACTTTTTACGGCATCGTTATAAACTAAATCAAAAGGAGATTCTGCATCTAATTTTGCAAGTCGCTCGCGAATAACTGATAGTTCGAAAACGGGATTAAACTTTGGGTCGTAATCGGCAGGAAATTGACTTTCGGTAGAAAATTCAGTGCTTTCAAAAAACTTTGCGTTTTGTAAACTATCCAACATAGCTATAATTGGATCGTCGGGAATTACAACATAGGTGGTATCTTTGGCTTGAGACCAAACAAAATTGGGAACAGCTAAAATAAATAAAAGGAGTATTGCTCTTGTAAAAATCATTAATCAATCTTAAAAGTGATATTACAAATTTACCAATTTAAGACGTAAGAAGAAAGCTTATTGAGCTAGTAATTTTAACAATTAGTCGTAAAAAACCGAATTTTGTTTATAATTATTGATTTTCCTCCCAACCCGACCAATCGTCGTGATCGCCTCTTCGTAAATTGTTTATTAAACCGATTGCTAATAATCCAGCAATTATTAATCCAAAAACACCTAAACCAGAAGAGTTTCCCCACAATGGTGGAACTTTATAAACCAACAATAAAGAAGAACCAATTATTAATGAAGCGATTAGTATCGCCGAAATCAATTGTTTTGTAACTCGATGAACAGTATGTACCAAAGGATCTATACCTTTGTGGCGTAAATCTACTTTAATTTCTCCCGTATTTATTTTACGAATTGCGTTTTTTAAATCACGAGGAAACTCTTCCATATAAGTTCCCATTTCGTAAATAGAACTCAATATTCCTTTTGTAAACTTTATTGGGCTGTATTGATTTGCAATTGTTCTAAGCAGATAAGGTTGCATTAACTTTGTTAAATTCAAATTAGGATCGAGCTGGTGAATTACACCTTCTATTGAAACTATAGAACGAGCCAACATAAAAAAATGGGTTGGTACTTTTAATTTATGCTTTACAATAACATCTTTTAGCTGTAACAATATGGTGCTAATTTCGTTTTCTTTCATGCTTTCTTGCACCGAATAGTTTTGCACAAACTCATTTAAGTCGGTTTCTAAAGCTCTGTAATTGCGTATTACAGGATTATCAGAAAGCATCTGAATGGCACGAATTATTTTGCGAACATCTTTGTTTTTTACAGAAATAAATAAAAAACCAATTTGCTGAATGTCTTTTTTCATGATGCTGCCCATCATTCCATAGTCTAAAAAGCAAACTACGTTTCCTTCTAAAACAAGTAAATTACCTGGGTGTGGATCGCCGTGGAAAAATCCGTATTTAAAAATTTGTTTAAAATAAGATATGGCTAATCTTTTGGCAACAAGGCTTTTATCTAAACCAGCCGCTTCTAATTTTTGCAAGTTGTTTATTTTAACTCCTTGCACAAACTCCATTGCCAACACTTTTGATGTGCTGTATTCTCTATACACTTTTGGCGAATGAATGGAACCATTGTTGGTATCGTCTTCAGTAAAATTATTGTAAAACCGTTGAAGATTGATAGATTCGTTAATAAAATCTAACTCTTTAAAAATGCCTTCTTCAAAGTTTTTTACCAAACCTACTGGATCAAAACTTTTTAGCGAAGGAATTCTTTTTCTAAATATCTCAGCAAGATAAAGCATCACTTTTATGTCTTGCTCAATAACCTCGCGAATGCCTGGACGCTGAATTTTAAGGACAATTTGTTCGCCTGTTTTTAGCGTTGCTCTATGCACTTGCGCCATTGATGCAGATGCAAAAGCTTCGGGTTGAAACCACTCAAAAATATCTTCTGCTTTCTTTTTTAGTTCTTGCTCAACTACTTGAGCAGCAACATTTCCGGGTACTGGAGGAACTCCATCTTGTAATTTTTCTAACTCTTTAATTAACTCAGCTGGTAGTAAATCGCCTCTATTACTAAGTAATTGACCAAATTTAACATAAGTAGGTCCTAATTCCTCGCAAACCATGCGCATTTTTTCCCACTTTGTGAGTTGAATAGATTGGTTTAGTGTTGATTTTGGGAGTAATTTTTTTACAAATGCAAACCTCTTTTTTTCTTCCATGTAAGACACCAAATCCTCAAAGCCGTATTTTAGCAATACGCTTATTATTTGATTATAACGCCTTACATGTTTGTATTTTTCTTCGAAAAAAGAAATTAATCCCATATTATTTGTTTTCCAATCTGCCCTCTAAGTTAGCAATTCTTAGTTTAGCTAATTCTAATTCGTTTTTAAGTTTATCTAATTTTTCGTTTAAAATAGCCAAATCGTTTGTGTGTGCAATATTCATTTTTTTGTAAACATTACTTGCCACTTCTTCCATTTTTCTATCTAGTTCTTCTTTGGCTTGTTGTGCTTTAAAAACAAGTTTTTCAACAAAACCTTCATGTTCTTCGTCTTCAGCAAATTCTTCCATCACTTCATCTACTTTCTTTTTGCCTTGTGCAGCCATGTCAGAAAGCTTGTTTAACAAATCTTTATCTTTTGCAATTAAATACAAATTAGACGATAAAGTAAGTAATTCTAATAATGTTTTCGATTTCATAGTTTCTAAATTTTAAACAAAGTTAGTATACTAAAATAGTAATTTTTATGATATTAATCAATACAAGTTTATAAACTTACACTTATATTTGCTTTGTAATAAAGCGTATAATTATGAATATTTCGGATTCAATAGCAACAATAATGACTACCAATGTAGTTACTGTTTCTCCTTCGCAAAAGTTAATTGATGTAAAACATATTTACGAAAAAAAACAATTTCATCACCACATTCCTGTTGTTGAAAACGGAAAATTTGTTGGCATGATTAGTTTAATTGATTTTATGATTGCTATTAAAGATGCAGGATTAAGAGATGACGAAAAAGTGTATAGCGAAAAAACAGTAAAAGATATTATGAGTGTTCATCCATTTAGCAAATCCTCAACAGCTAGCATTAAAGATGTTGCACAGGAGTTAGCTAAAGGCGAATTTCATGCAGTTGTTATTGCTGATGATTCTATTTTAAAAGGTATTGTTTCTACTGCTGATGTTATTAGATATTTTGTAGCTAACAGTTAATTAATCGGTAAACTTATAACCAACGCCGCGTACGGAGTGAAAATGGATTGGCTCTTTAGGATTTACTTCAAAGTATTTTCTAAAGGCTAAAATATAGTTATCTATTGTTCTTGATGTTGGAAAAACATCGTAACCCCAAACTTTTTCTAATATCTCGTCTCGAGCAACTACAATATTTTTACGCTCAATTAAAAGCTTAAGCAATTGTATTTCTTTTTTACCCAACTCGTGTTTGTTTTTATTTAATCCTACAATTTCGTAGGTTAAAAAATTTACGTGAAAATATTCTCCAAAAGAATATTCAGTTAACTCTTGTTCTGTACTTTGTTGCGAAGTTGTTCGTTTTAATAAATTTTGAACTCTAATTAGTAATTCTTCTAAACTAAAAGGTTTTGCCAAATAATCGTCGGCGCCTAACTTTAAGCCTTCTACCCTTTCTGACGAAGTGCTTTTTGCTGTTAAAAATATAATTGGAACGGTTTTGTTTTCAGAACGAATATTTTCGCAAACAGTAAAGCCATCCATTTCGGGAAGCATTACATCTAAAACAATTAAATCGATTTTTTTACTTTTAAATTCTTTTAAAGCCTGCTTGCCAGTAACTGCCTGCACTACCTCATAACCTTCTAACTCAAAATTTAATGCTAAAGTTTGCATTAAGTTTTCTTCATCTTCAACTAAAAGTATACGCATTTTGAGTTATGAATTAGGAGTTAAAAGTTTGTGTTTACAACAAGTCTTGATTCTATATTCTTTGTTCTTAATTCTCATTTCAAAACTCTAAACTAAAAACTATTAACTCTAAACTAACTATTTTTTCTTAGCTGGCATTGCCCCTTTTTGTTTAGCAATTTCTTCTAAGCGCGACTGAAATTTAGATTTAGTAACTGGTTTCTTTTTGTTTTCTTCAATTTTTGCATGCAATGCTTTTTCGTCAACAAAACGTTTCATTAAAAACTGAATAGCAAAAGTCATCATATTCGCTAAGAAATAATAATAACTCAAACCTGCTGCGTAGTTATTAAATACTCCTAAAAATATAATTGGCATTAAGTACATTATCCATTTCATTTGCGCCATTTGTGGATTACCAGCACCGCTAAACTGATCGTTCATACGTGTGTATAAAATGGTAGAAACTGTCATTAATAATGTAAATAAACTTACGTGATCGCCATACCAAGGAATGCTAAAACCAAAATCGTAAATAGTATCATAAGTTGATAAATCTGTAGCCCATAAAAAGCTTTGCTGGCGTAACTCTATACTTGCTGGAAAAAAACGGAACATTGCAATTAAAATTGGCATTTGCAACAACATTGGCAAACATCCACCCATTGGGCTAACTCCCGCTTTTTTATACAAAGCCATTACAGCTTGTTGTTTTTTCATTGGGTCGCCACCTTCGTTCTCTTTGTTTATTTCGTCTAATTCTGGCTTAAGAATTTTCATTTTTGCTTGCGACAAATAAGCCTTGTACGTTAGAGGAAATAAAACTGCTTTAATTAGAATGGTTAAAATTAAAATAATGATACCAAAATTTATATTAAAACTACTTAAGAAATTAAAAACGGGAATAACTCCGAAACGATTTACCCAACCAAAAATTCCCCAACCTAATGGAACTTGTTTTTCGAATGAATACCCAATATCTTTTAATGTTTTATAGTGGTTTGGTCCAAAATAAAAAGTGTAGTTTTTTGTTTCGTTGGTTGAATGATTAAATGGAATAGCTAAAGTAGCTTTTAGTTCTTTACCAAAACTTGATGTGTAATCTATCTTTTTGGTTTCGATATCTATTGGTTTATCAAAACCTTCTTTTGCCAACAATACATTTGTAAAAAATTGTTGTTTAAACGAAATCCATTGCACTTTATTTGGAAGCGATTCTTGATCATCAGCCATCTCTGACAAATAATCAACTTCATCATCCATGTATTTGTAGTAAATAGTAGTTGCGTTTGCTTCGTTATCTTTTCCTTTTTCGTGACGCACTGTTTTTGATTCCCAAAACAAAGGAAGTGAGTTTACATTGCTCGCCAAACTTTGATTCATGTTTACAAAGTTTACTGAAAAATTAAGCAAATACGAATTTCCTTTTAACTCATAAATATAGTCGATGTAGTTAGTTTCGCCAGCTTTTAAGCGCATTATAACTTTATTGCTATCGTTATTACTAACAATAAACGATTTGCCTAAAGATTCAAACTGAAGCGAATCGGTATTTACAGTAATGTTTTTTGAAATTAATGATAAACCAAAACGAGTTGAATCTTTATCAACTAAATTTACCGGTAACGAATCGTGTGTTTTGTATTGCTTAAGAATTGCAGAAATTACTCTACCACCTTTGTTTGATAAAGTATACTTTACAAATTCGTTTTCAATTGTAATTGTTTTTTCTTCTTTAAAAGCAGCTCCAGCAAAATCGCCATATTTAGCAACTAAGCCAGCTTGTTTTAAAGAATCAGAAGCGGGAAGTGTATCGTTTATAACAATAGCAGTAGTGCTCGAAGTATCAGTCACAACTGGTTTTGTAGCAGTAGCCTTTGCCGTATTTGCTTGCTGAATTGCAGCTATAGAATCTTGCTGACGTTTTAGTTCTGCTATTTCTTCATCTGATGGTTGGTTGTATATTGTAAAACCAATTAAAATTGCACCAATTGCTATTAAACCTATTATCGAATTACGATCCATTTCGTGTTATATATTAAAAAAGTGGTCAAAGATAAGAATATCATTCAACCACAAGAAGTTAAAATTTTAAAAATTAAGCTTTAAGCGCCGCTTTAATAAACTCAATAAAAAGCGGATGTGGTTTTTCAACCGTACTGCGGTATTCGGGGTGAAACTGCACGCCAACAAACCAAGGATGATCTTGAATTTCGACAATTTCTACCAAACCAGTATCAGGATTTACTCCAGAACCAATCATGCCCGCTTTTTCAAACTTAGATAAAAACTTATTATTGAACTCGTAACGATGACGGTGGCGTTCTTTAATTTCTGTTTTACCATAAATTTGATGCGCCTTTGTTGTTTTGGTAATATGACATGGATATGCGCCCAAACGCATAGTTCCACCTTTATTTTTTATACCTTTTTGATTTTCTAAAATATCAATAACTGGATATTTTGTTTCAGGATTCATTTCAGACGAATGAGCTCCTTCAAAATTTAACACGTTACGGGCAAACTCAACTACTGCGCACTGCATACCTAAACAAATTCCTAAAAACGGAATTTTATTTTCGCGTGCATATTTTATAGCTTCAATTTTACCTTCAATTCCGCGTTCGCCAAAACCTGGTGCTACTAAAATTCCTTTTAAGCCTTTTAATTTTTTCTCAACAGTAGCATCTGTAATAGTTTCGGAGTTAATCCAAACTAAATTTACTTTGCATTCGCTAACAACTCCAGCATGTATAAACGACTCCACAATTGATTTGTAAGAATCTTTTAACGAAACATATTTACCAACTAAACCAATATTTACTTCGTGTTTAGGGTTCTTGTATGTAGTTAAAAAATTTTCCCAAATAGCTAAATCCATTTTTTGATTTTCATCAAACAAACCTAATTTAGAAAGTACTACTTTATCTAATTTTTCTTCACGCATCAACAAAGGAACATCGTAAATTGTACTCGCATCTATCGATTCTATAACTGCATCGGGCGAAACGTTACAAAACAAAGCAATTTTTTTACGAACATCTTTACTTATTGATCTTTCTGTACGACAAACTAAAATATCGGGCTGTACACCATATTCTAACAAGGCTTTTACTGAATGTTGAGTAGGTTTTGTTTTTAATTCTCCAGCAGCAGCTAAATAAGGAACTAGTGTTAAATGAATTACCAAACAACTATTTCCTAATTGCCATTTCATTTGACGAACAGCTTCAATAAACGGTAAAGACTCAATATCGCCAACAGTTCCACCAATTTCTGTAATTACAAAATCGTAATTTCCTTCGCGACCAACTAACTTTATGCTGTGTTTAATTTCGTCGGTAATATGCGGAATAACTTGTACTGTTTTGCCTAAATAAACACCCTCACGTTCTTTGTTTATAACCGATTGGTAAATTCTACCTGTTGTAATATTATTGGCTTGCGATGTGCGAACATTTAAAAAACGCTCGTAATGACCTAAATCTAAATCTGTTTCAGCACCATCGTCAGTAACAAAACACTCACCATGCTCAAGCGGATTTAAAGTACCCGGATCGATATTGATGTATGGATCGAGTTTTTGAATGGTAACTTTATAGCCACGCGCTTGAAGCAATTTAGCCAAAGATGCCGAAATAATTCCTTTTCCGAGAGATGAAGTAACTCCGCCAGTAACGAAGATGTATTTAGTTGCAGACATACGAATATAAACAGATTTAGGGTGTTTTCCCTTTTTTTAATTCGTACGCAAATGTAGGGTATTTTTTTGAGTTAATTATCAATTAAAATCTAAATAAGATAATTAATAAAAAAAACTCACGAACTAAGCCAGTAAGCTGTGTAAAACTAAACTTTGTAATAAAAGTTAATAAAACGATTATCTACTCTACCATTTTGCTTTTAGCTGTTATAAACCAATTTAATTCTTTTAAAAATATAGCTGCTCTTTTATCTGTAGCTTCTTTATCTATTGCTTTACCTTGCTCGTCAAAACTATCTTGCACTTTAGGTACAGGAAACATTGCAGAAACTACCATAGCTTTTAATTTCCACAACACAAACTGTAAGGCAATTATTACTTGAGAACCTCCAAATACACCAGATGAAACAGTAGAAATAGCTATAGGCTTTTTATTCCATTCTTCATTTAATAAATCAATTACATTTTTTAAACTTGCGGGATATTCTCCATTATACTCTGGCGTAACAATAATAACTCCATCTGCCAATTTTATTTTATTAGCAAATTCTATTGCATTAGGTTTTGGATTTTTTTGAAACTTTAAGCGTTCTTCAAATACAGGGAACTGATACGCTAACAAATCTAAAATTTCTACTGTAGCAATTTTATTTTCTTCAATGTAATTTTTAAAATACAAAGCGACTCTATGGCTGTTTCTGCCAATTCTAACACTTGAAGATATTATTGTTATATGCATTTTTTAAAATTTTAAAATAAAGTCATTTGCGAATCCATATCATCAAGTTCCGCTTTAATTGAACGTATGCGTTCTAAATGTATATCGTCAATTTCTGCTTCTGATGTTGCTTTAGAAGGCATTCCTGTTCCCTTTGGCTCTTGCGCTTCTGGTTCAGCAATATCTTCGTCTGGCGATGGGTGCAAATTAATTTCCTTTATTTTATGTGTTGTAAATCTATTACCACGCGCTTTTAAACCTTTTACTTCAATTACTTCTGCTAAATTGTAATGCGCATCTTCTATTTCTTTGCCTTTTTCCTTAGCGTATTTAACATCAATTTTTGGTTCAGCATAGCTACTAACTAATTCAATATAAGAACCTTCTGCCTCAGTAATAATTAAATTCTTTTTATCGGTTAATTCAACCATAAAGCGTTTAATATAAAACTCTTTTTTCTCGCCATCAAAATAAATAACGCTCAGTGGCTTGTCGGCTTTAAATTTTTCGATTAAAATAATATTCTCGTCAAAATGATTGGTTAAATCATAATTATATAATTTATAAAAACCATCTTGAGTAACTGTTAGAATTTTGTCGTCGCCTGTAAAATCACCTAAAAACTGACCTTTTCCTTCGGTGTTTAAACGATGAATTGTATCATCAAACCAAAAACCTCTTGCGCCTAAAGTAGAACCACCTTTTTCTTTAAAAATGATTTTGCGAACAGGATATTTAGTAACAATATTACCTATTGACGAACGCCCTTTAATAGCAAGCTTTCCAAAATCAACATCAAAAACTAAGTTTTTAACTTTTGGTATTGCCTTTAAGTGCATGGTTAACACTTCGGCTTCACCATTAGGATTAACCGTTAAATACAAAACATTTGAACCAGACGAACCTTTAGTTAAATCGTAAGCTTTATCGCGAGTAACACCACTCACAAAAAAGCGTTTCATCATTATTGGTCCAGATTTTCCGTCTTGATAGATTAAGTTATAAATAGTACGTTCATCATTTTTCTTAAATACTGCAATGTGCAAAATTCCTTTACCAACAAAGGCTTTGTCTTGTATTTTAGAAACCGTTACCGTTCCATCTTCTCTAAAAACAATTATATCATCAATGTCTGAACAATCAGAAACGTACTCATCTTTTTTAAGTCCGTAGCCCGCAAAACCTTCTTCGCGATTAACATACAATTTTTCGTTAGCCACTGCAACAGTAGTAGCTACAATGTTTTCGAACGAACGAATTTCTGTTTTGCGTTCTTTTCCTTTTGCGTATTTTTTCTTTAAATTTTTAAAATACTCTACTGCAAAATCAATAAGATTTGCTAAATGTTGCGCTACAACTTTTAACTCTTCTTCAATATTACGCATCTTTTCATCGGCTTTATCCGAGTCGTAGCGCGTAATACGAATCATTGGAATTTGCGTTAACTTTTCATAATCAGCATCTCCAATTTCTCTAAAGAAACTCTTTTTGTGTTTAGTAAATCGTTTATCTAAATACTCAAATACTTCTAATTTATCTTTAAAATTTTTAAAATCGATGTACATTTCTTCTCTGATAAATATCTTCTCTAACGAAGACATTAAGAAGGATTCCATCAATTCTGATTTACGAATTTCTAATTCTTTTTTAAGTAAATCAACCGTGTTGTGAGTTGATATTTTTAGAATTTCGTTTACACTTAAAAAACGAGGTCTATCGCCATCAATAACACATGAGTTAGGAGAAATAGAAACTTCACAAGCTGTAAAAGCATATAATCCGTCAATAGTAATATCTGGAGATATGCCCGGAGCGAGATGAACTAATATTTCGACAAATTCTGCTGTATTATCTTCAATTTTTTTAACCTTAATTTTTTCTTTATCGTTGGCCGAAATAATAGATTCGATAAGCGATGTAGTAGTTGTACCAAAAGGAATTTCGGTAATTACTAAAGTTTTTTTATCTAGTTCTTTTATTTTTGCTCTAACTCTAATTTTACCTCCACGTAAACCTTCGTTATAGTTGGTAAAATCGGCCATACCAGCTGTAGGAAAATCAGGTACAATGTTTACTCTTTTTCCACGCAAAATATCGATTGATGCATCTATCAACTCTATAAAATTGTGCGGCATTATTTTGGTAGCTAAACCAACTGCAATACCTTCTACACCTTGTGCTAATAATAATGGGAATTTAATTGGCAAAGTAATTGGCTCTTTGTTTCTTCCATCATAAGATGGCTGCCAATTTGTTGTTTTAGGATTAAAAACTACATCTAACGCAAATTTTGATAAACGTGCTTCAATATAACGTGCCGCTGCTGCATTATCGCCAGTTAAAATATTTCCCCAGTTACCTTGCATGTCGATTAGCAAATCTTTTTGTCCCAACTGCACCATTGCATCGCCAATAGAAGCATCTCCGTGCGGATGATATTTCATAGCATGACCAATAACGTTGGCAACTTTATTGTACCTACCATCTTCTAACTCATCCATAGAATGCAAAATTCTACGTTGAACTGGCTTTAAACCATCTTGTATAGCAGGAACTGCTCTCTCTAAAATAACGTAAGAAGCATAATCGATAAACCAGTTTTTAAACATACCCGAAACGTGAGTGATGTTATCTAACTCTCCGTGACTATTCTCTTCGTTTTTATTTTCAATTTTACTCATTCTATTTTTTAATACTTTAAAATAAAACTAAACTTCTACTGCTTCGTCTTTATCAATTTTAAGATTTTCGATAATAAAATCTTGACGTTGTGGTGTGTTTTTACCCATATAATAACTCAACAATTCTTGTATCGACGATTTATGATCTATCAATACAGGCTCTAGACGAATATCTTTGCCAATAAAGTGTTTAAACTCATCTGGCGAAATTTCTCCCAAACCTTTAAATCGTGTAATTTCTGGCTTCGGACCTAATTTAGCAATTGCTGCAACACGCTCCTCGTCTGAATAACAATAAATTGTTTCTTTTTTATTTCGCACACGAAACAAAGGTGTTTGCAAAATATAAATGTGTCCGTTTTTAACTAAATCAGAAAAGAATTGTAGAAAAAAAGTAAGCAACAATAATCTAATGTGCATTCCATCAACATCGGCATCGGTAGCAATTACAACGTTATTGTAACGTAAATTTTCTAAACCATCTTCAATATTTAATGCGGCTTGCAATAAGTTGAACTCTTCGTTTTCGTAAACAATTTTTTTAGTTAAACCATAAGCATTTAATGGTTTTCCTTTTAAGCTAAACACCGCTTGTGTATTTACATCGCGTGTTTTTGTGATAGAACCACTTGCAGAATCTCCCTCGCAAATAAACAAAGTAGTTTCTGGTGCACGTGCATCTTTCGACTGAAAATTAACTCTACAATCGCGTAATTTTTTATTGTGTAACGACGATTTTTTTGCACGTTCTCTGGCTAATTTTTGTATGCCCGCTAAATCTTTACGTTCGCGCTCATTAGCTAATATTTTTTGTAAAATAGTTTGAGCAACTTCTGGATTTTTGTGTAAATAATTATCCAGTTCTGTTTTGATAAAATCGCCAATAAAACTTTTTACAGATTGACCACCAGGAGCAATTTCTTGTGAACCCAATTTTGTTTTTGTTTGCGATTCAAAAACGGGTTCTTGCACTTTAATGGAAATAGCACCTATTATTGACTTACGAACGTCTGATGGTTCAAAATCTTTTTTATAAAAATCTTTAATTGTTTTTGCTAACGCCTCGCGAAATGCTGCTTGATGTGTACCCCCTTGCGTTGTATATTGACCATTTACATACGAATAATACTCTTCGCCGTATTGGTCGGCACTATGCGTCATTGCCAATTCAATATCGTATCCTTTTAAATGAATAATTGGATACAAAATTTCGCCTGTTTGTTTTTGCTCTAATAAATCGCGTAAGCCATTTTCTGAACGGTAAGTAGCGTTGTTAAAATGAAGCGATAAACCTGTATTTAAATAAGCATAATTCCAAATCATTCTATCAACATATTCGCTGATGTAATGATAGTTTTTAAATATGCTTTCATCGGGTCTAAACTCAATAAACGTACCGTTAGCTTCTTTTGTTGGTGTTAATTTGCTTTCGCTTAATAATTCTCCTTTGCTGAATTCGGCTATTTTTGTTTGCCCATCTCTAAACGATTGCACCTTAAAATGTACTGACAAAGCATTTACAGCTTTTGTACCAACTCCATTTAAACCAACAGATTTTTTAAATGCTTCAGAATCGTATTTACCACCTGTATTAATTTTAGAAACAACATCTACAACTTTTCCTAAAGGAATACCTCTACCATAGTCGCGAACCGTTACTAAACCATCTTTAATAGTAATTTCGATTTTTTTACCAGCACCCATTACGTATTCGTCAATGGAATTATCTACCACCTCTTTTATTAGAATATAAATACCATCATCTTGCGCATTACCATCACCCAACTTACCTATGTACATACCTGGGCGCAAACGAATATGCTCTTTCCAATCGAGCGATCGAATATTGTCTTCAGTATAATTTGTTTGTTTTTCTGACATTATTTACAATATTTTTTTATTAATTTACTTACTTCTTTATCACCATATGCTTGAGCCTCATTCCAACAATAACAAGCCGATTTATTATCTCTAAGATAGAAATTTGTAAGCCCCAAATTGTACCAAGCATCAATTTCATTTGGGAAATATCTCAAACTCTCAGTAAAATAAGCTTTTGCTAAAAGATATTTTTTTTCATTTAATTTTGTCACACCAAAATCGTACAACGTTTTTTTTCGCTTTATATTCATTTCAGAAACATCTCTAACAAAACTTATAGAGCTTATCCATGTGGTTGATCTTCCCCAATTCATTCTATCTTTTAAAGCTTTATTTTTATGATCGCCAATTGAATAAAAAATTTTGGACATATAAACAGAACTAGAATAGTTTTTATCCCAATTAGCTCCGTAATCAACTTCTTTTGCTTTGCTAATCCACATTCCGTTGGTCATTTTTAAAATTCTAGAAATCTCATTCAGATATAATCGTCTTGCAGATTTTGCAGAATCCATAAAAGCTGAGTCTTTGTTAAAAATAAGCCCAGATTGATAGCTCAAATCATATTCTATCAAACTTATATTGCTCACTTTACCAGAGTCAGAAACTTCAAATTTAAACTTAGTCTTAGCATTGATTCCAATATTATCAAAGGTTGGATGAATTGTTACATTTGAATTAAAAAAGGTATCTAATTCTGCAATCTCATAAATAAAATAAGGGTGCGTTGTTTTAAATTTATCACTGCCTTGAACATTAACCTTTTGTCCAGAAACAACTTTAGATATAAATAAAACAAATAATAAAATAATTCGCATTGAATAGCTTATTAAACATTAAATCTAAAGTGCATAATATCACCATCTTCAACCACATACTCTTTTCCTTCTACTCCTAATTTACCTGCTTCTTTACACGCTGCCTCTGATTTTAAACTCACATAATCATTATATTTAATAACTTCTGCACGAATAAATCCTTTTTCAAAATCAGAGTGGATAACTCCTGCTGCTTGTGGCCCAGTCATACCTTTTGTAATCGTCCAAGCTCTTACTTCTTTTACTCCACAAGTAAAGTAGGTGTATAAATCCAATAATTTATAAGCTGCCTTAATCAGTTTATTAACGCCCGGCTCAGACAATCCCATTTCTTCTAAAAACATTTGGCGCTCTTCGTAAGTATCTAACGACGCTATTTCTGCTTCCATTTGCGCAGTAATAAATAATACTTCTGCGTTTTCGTTTTTAACGGCTTCTTTAACCATATCAACGTATTTGTTTCCTGTTTTTACAGAGTTAACATCTACATTACACACGTACATCACAGGTTTTACGGTTAATAAATGTAAATCGGCAATATGTTTTTTATCTTCTTCGGCAACCGGCGCAGAACGAGCAGATTGCAATGATTCCAAATGCGTTTTGTAAATCATTAACGTATCGTAAGCTTTTTTAGCTTCTTTATCGGTGCCCGTTTTAGCTTGTTTTTCAACCTTTTTAATTTTTCCTTCAATAGACTCCAAATCTTTAATTTGCAATTCAGCATCTATAATTTCTTTATCGCGAATTGGATTTACAGAACCATCAACATGCACAACATTATCATCATCAAAACAACGCAAAACGTGAATAATAGCATCTGTTTCTCTAATGTTTGCCAAAAATTTATTTCCTAAACCTTCGCCTTTGCTTGCTCCTTTTACTAAACCTGCAATATCAACAATTTCGATAGTTGTAGGCACAACACGTTGCGGATTTACAATTCCTTCTAAAGTTGATAATCTTTCATCGGGCACGGTAATAACACCAACATTGGGTTCTATTGTACAAAACGGAAAATTTGCCGCTTGTGCTTTTGCATTCGACAAACAATTAAACAAAGTAGATTTTCCAACATTAGGCAAACCAACAATACCACACTTTAAGCTCATACTTTTAAATTTATTCTTTTTTGAGAGATTACATAAAAATTAACCCGCAAATATACCAAATTGAAAACTTTAAAAACCTTACTATTACTAACAATACGACATACTTTTTAACATTTAACACACTTTATTAACAAGAACAACTCTTATAATAATAAAAATTATCTTTGGGAAAATTTAAAAAAATGGCGACAATTCAAGAGTTAAAAGATATTAGTTCTCAAGTTAGAAGAGACATTGTAAGAATGGTTCATGCTGTAAACTCAGGTCACCCTGGTGGTTCTTTAGGTTGTACTGATTTTTTGGTGGGTTTGTATTTTCATGCAATGAAACATAATCCTAAACCGTTTAACATGGATGCTACTAACGAAGATGTTTTTTATTTATCAAACGGGCATATTTCTCCGCTATTTTACAGCGTTTTATCGCATGCAGGTTATTTCGATAAAAAAGAACTTTCAACATTTAGAAAGCTAAACACTCGTTTGCAAGGACACCCAACTACACACGAAGGTTTACCAGGTGTTAGAATGTCGAGTGGCTCGTTAGGACAAGGTTTATCGGTTGCCATTGGTACTGCATTAGCTAAAAAACTAAACAAAGAAAATAATTTGGTATACACTTTGCATGGTGATGGAGAGTTACAAGAAGGTCAGATTTGGGAAGCATTGATGTTTGCAGGTTCTAAAAAGGTAGATAACCTTATTGCAACGGTTGATGTTAACGGACAACAAATTGATGGTTCTACTGAGCATGTATTAAGTTTAGGAAACTTACAAGCTAAGTTTGAAGCTTTTGGCTGGAAAGTATTAAACATGAATGGTAACACTATGGAAGAAGTTATTAAAACTTTAGATGAAGCGAAATCATTAACAGGGAAACAAACGCCTATTGCTATTTTAATGAAAACAGAAATGGGTGCTGGCGTCGATTTTATGATGGGAAGTCATAAATGGCATGGTGTTGCGCCAAACGATGAACAATTAGCAACAGCATTAGCACAATTACCCCAAACGTTAGGAGACTATTAATATTTTGAAAAAACTTAAATTACTTTTATTATTCGTTGTTAGTTTATCTGTAAACCTTAGAGCACAAGCTCCTGTTAAAGAAATTCCGCTTACACGAATACTTTTTATTTTTGATTGCTCTTTAAGTATGAGCGGAAAATGGCAAACATCTTCTAAAATGGATGTTTCTAAAAAAATATTAATGAAAACCATTGATACGCTGAGCAAAACCAAAAACTTAGAAATTGCTTTGAGAATGTACGGGCATCAAAGTTCTTTGTTTCCTGAAAGAGATTGTAAGGATACGAAATTAGAAGTTCCATTTTCTAAAAATAATTTTGCAGCCATTAAAAACAGAATTAAAAATGCATCACCAAAAGGAACTACACCTATTGCTTATACGTTAGAACAATGCGGTGCTGATTTCCCAGATAACAAAGCACGTAATATTGTGTTTTTAATTACTGATGGTGTAGAAGAGTGCGATGGCGATCCGTGTGCCATATCTGCCGCATTACAAAAAAAAGGAGTTGTTTTGCAACCCTTTGTTTTAGGCGTTGGCATTGACGAAAACTTTAAAAAAACATTTGAGTGCATGGGCAAATATTTTGATGCTGCCAACGAAAAAATGTTTGAAAGTGCAATGGGAATTATTATTTCGCAAGCATTAAACTCTACAACTGCACAAGTAAACTTATTAGATGCTTACGGAAAACCAACTGAAACAAACGTAAACATGAGTTTTTACGATATGCGAGCAGAGCAATTAAAATACAATTTTATACATACTTTAAATCATAAAGGAAATCCCGATACAATTCCTTTAGATCCTTTGCCAACCTATAAAATGGTTGTGCACACTATACCTCCTATTGTAAAAGATTCTATTGACTTAACACCCGGCAAGCACAATATAATTGCAGTTGATGCACCACAAGGTTACTTAAACTTAAAAGTAACGAGCATGAATTTAAATGATCAAGCGAATTTAAAATACATTATTCGTAAGAATAAAGAAATGCAAACCTTGAATGTGCAAAGTGCCGATAAAACCGAAAAATATTTAACAGGCAAGTACGATATTGAAATTCTTACTATGCCGCGTTTAGTTGTACCAGACGTTATTATATCGCAAAGCAAAACAACTAGTGTACAAATTCCACAATTGGGTTTAGCTAATATAGTTATGTCTACAGTAGGTTACGGAAGTTTGTATTTAGTAGAAAAAAACGAGTTAAAATGGGTTTATAATTTTAGTGACAATTCAACAAAAGAAACACTTAATTTATTACCTGGTAAATACAGAGCAGTATTTAGAAGTAAATCATCTAAAGAATCAATTTACACTTACGATAGAGAATTTAAAGTGGAACCAGGTGGTTCTGTAACGGTTAAACTATTTTAAATTAAATTGCTCACAGATAACACGGATAGACACAGAAAAATACATGAGTAATCTGTGAGAGAGGAAATAAAAAAATGCTCACTGATAGCACTGAGAAACACAGAAAAAACATCTGTGAAAATCTGAGTAATCTGTGAGAGGAAATAAAAAAATGCTCACTGATAGCACTGAGAAACACAGAAAAAACATCTGTGAAAATCTGAGTAATCTGTGAGAGAAAATAAAAAAAGCTCACTGACAGCGCAAAGAAACACAGAAAAAACATCTGTGAAAATCTGAGCAATCTGTGAGAGAAAAATAAAGAAATAAAATCTGAGAGAAAACTAAAACTAAAAACCTTTAAAAATATAGATATGAAAAAATATACTTACTCTGAAAAAAAAGATACACGTTCAGGATTTGGCGCAGGCTTGCACGAATTAGGAAAAACAAATCCTAACGTTGTTGCCCTATGTGCTGATTTAATTGGCTCATTAAAAATGGATGCATTTATTAAAGATTTTCCTGACCGTTTTTTTCAAATAGGTATTGCAGAAGCAAATATGATGGGTATTGCAGCTGGTTTAACTGTTGGCGGAAAAATTCCGTTTACGGGAACTTTTGCTAACTTTAGTACAGGTAGAGTTTACGATCAAATTCGCCAATCGATTGCCTACTCTGATAAAAACGTAAAAATTTGTGCGTCGCATGCCGGACTAACGCTCGGAGAAGATGGTGCAACACACCAAATATTAGAAGACATAGGATTAATGAAAATGTTACCAGGAATGGTGGTTATTAATCCTTGCGATTACAACCAAACAAAAGCTGCAACTATTGCTATTGCAGATTATCACGGCCCAGTTTATTTGCGTTTTGGAAGACCAGTAGTACCTGTTTTTACACCAGCAGACCAAAAATTTGAAATTGGTAAAGCTTGGATGATAAACGAAGGAACGGATGTAAGTATTTTTGCAACTGGGCATTTAGTATGGAAAGCGATTGAAGCAGGCGAAAAATTAGCAGAAAAAGGAATTAATGCAGAAATTATAAACATACACACCATTAAACCATTAGATAGAGAAGCAGTTTTAGCGTCTGCAAAAAAAACACGTTGTGTTGTAACTGCCGAAGAACACCAAATGAATGGTGGTTTGGGCGATAGTATTGCGCAATTATTAGCAAGAGAATTACCAACCCCAATGGAATTTGTTGCCGTAAACGATAGCTTTGGCGAAAGCGGAACACCTGACCAATTAATGACTAAATACGGATTAGACTCAGTAAATATTGTTGAAGCAGTAGAAAAAGTAATTAAGAGAAAATAGTTTTTTTGAGTTATGAATGCTGAGTTATGAGTTGTTTAATTTTTTTCAATTATTAAGTTAGTGAAAAATCTTTATAAAAAGTAAGCGTGGTTTTTAACTGCGCTTTTTTTTCTATTTATTTTTTACATTTGGTAAAGATGAATTAATAATACATTTCATATACTAAATCG
>JAZKHE010000006.1:0-41484 GCA_040385525.1 Bacteroidota bacterium | reverse complement strand
AACTTTCAAAAGTCATAGTTTTATTAGATAATATATTTTAATCTTTTTACATTCTAACATGAAATACTTGTACATCATTTTCTTAATAGCTCTTTTATTATTAAACATTTTTGTATTTCCATATTTACATTTTTTTCAAAATAACTCAACAATACTAGTATTATTGATAGGCATATTATCGACTATTTTGATGTATATGTTTATAAGTAATTTTAATAAAAGTGATAAAGGTAAATGGTTTGAAATAGTTTTTCCTGTCATTACATTAATTTCAGTACTTGTTTTTAATTCAATTTATTTATCGAAAACAGAATCAGAATTACTACAAAAAGATGGACTTAGTGCAAAAGGTATAATATTAAAAAAAAGAATAAAAAAATATAAGCGATCTAATTCATACTATTTAAACATATTTTTTATTGATAAAAATAAAGTTGAAAGTAAAACTGAAGTTATAATCTCAAACGAAGAATATGAAAAATTTAGAATAAACGATTCAATTGAAATAATTTATTTATTAAAAAATAAAAATATCGCAAAAGTAAAGCGAAAAGCAAAATTGAAAAGTAGTGATGGTGTAAAAAGAAACATTGGTATTAATGACATATTTAAAATCTTTAAATTAAATAGTCAAAATATAGGCAGTTACCTTTTAACATTTAATCCAAATTGGAAATTTAATTCAAATGAAATGATTTGGGAAAACGAAGTATTAAGTCAAAAAATTAAATTTAATGGTTCTAATAAAATCGAATTTATATCATTTGAACCTGTTCTTGATATTGATTATGATGAAAGATATTACTTTACAACGAAATATATAAAAGAATTAAAAGCTCTCGATTTTAAAGAAGTGAATGAAAAAACTCATTTCATTTATTATAACGACGATATAAAAATTAAAATACAAATTGCAGAAAAGTCTTCTGAAATGGGAGCAATTGAATTCGGACAAAAAATAAATATAGAAAAAAGATAAAAATTCATCTCCCACTCGTCTGTATTTGTAAAACGGATTATTTGAATTGTTAAATATTTTTTTTAACGTTATTGTATGGATTATTCTTTGCACATATACATAGACTCAAATATTCGTTTTGGAAAACCTTGTGTTAAAAACACACGTATTTCTGTTTATGATGTTTTAGGTTGGTTAGCTTCTGGAATGAGTATTTCAGAAATAATAGCTGATTATACTGAACTAAATGAAGAAAATATTTATGCGTGTTTAGCCTATGTAGCAGATAAAGAAAATCAATTAAAAATTGTTTAGCAATTAAGGTTTTTTTCTATCTTTATTTCATAGTAAATAAGCATGAAAAAAATTACGTTTCTATTCATTTTCATTTTTAGCAATTGCCTAGTTAGTTTTGCGCAAAACGCTAAAATAGATTCTTTAAAAACACTTTTACAAAAAGAAAAAAAAGATACCAGCAAAGTTAATTTGCTAATTCAAATTGCTACCGAAAACATTGTTATTGCTGATTATGACACCGCTGCTTATTTTGCAAAACAAGCAATAAATATTGCTGATAAAATTTCAATTTCTTCAAACAAACTGGGCTGGGCAAAAGGATTGGCAGATGCCAACAATATTTTGCGAAGCGTTTATTTTAACAAAGCTAATTTTGAGGAAGCACTAAAATACGCAAATAATGCGCTACTACTTTACAAAGAAATTAACGACGATAATGGCGTTGCAGGTATATTAAGTAACATTGGCGGAATATATTGGAATCAAGGCGATTACCCACATGCTTTAGAGAGTATGCTTGATGCCTTAAAAATCTATGAAAAGAATAAAAACAAAAAAGGCATTGCAAAAGTTATTGGTAACATTGGTCTTGTTTACTGGAATCAAAACGAATTAGAAAAAGCGCTAAACTATTTATTTAAAGCACTTAAGCTTGATGAGGAATTAAAAAACAAAAACGGAATTTCTCGCCACTTAAGCAATATTGGTAATATTTATTATCAAAAATATGAATTTAAAAAATCGTTACAATATTATTTAGACGCGCTAAAACTAAACGAAGAATTAGGTAATGTAAATAGTATTGCCATTAATTTAGGAAATATTGGGAACGCATATCTTGAGCTTGATGAGCTTGATTTAGCTTTAGAATATCTTTTTAAAGCTAAAAAAATAAATGAAACTATTGGTAATAAAAATAGCTTAGCAAGAGATTTAAGTAACATTGGTTCTGCTTATTTAAAACTAAAAAAATATGCTCTTGCCGAAAGCTATCTAAAAGAAGCCCTTCAAATTACTAGCGAGATAAAATCAATAGATTTTGTAAGACGTTTTGAATTGGTTTTAAGTGAAGTATATCGCGAAAAAGGCGATTACAAAAACGCATACCTACATTTTAAAAATTATAGCGATGCTAAGGATTCAATCTTTAATGAAGAAAAACACAAAGACATTACTAAAAAGGAATTAAATTATGAATACGAAAAAAAGGAATTAGCTACAAAAGCTGAAAACGACAAAAAGGCCGCTATTGCTGCTGAAAACAGTAAACGACAAAAAATTATTATTTGGTCGGTTGCATTTGGTTTAGTATTAGTTGCTATAATTCTTTTAATTGTTTTTCGTGCGCTTCGTATAACTAAAAATCAAAAACAAATTATTGAACACCAAAAACAAATTGTTGAAGAAAAACACAAAGAAATTCAAGATTCTATTAACTACGCAAAACGCATACAAGATGCCATAATGCCGTCTATGGATGATATGCAAATGGCTTTAAAAAATGGATTTATTTTATACCAACCAAAAGATGTTGTGGCGGGCGATTTTTTTTGGATGGAAAAAATAAATAATGTCGTTTATTTTGCTGCAGCAGATTGCACTGGTCATGGAGTCCCTGGCGCAATGGTGAGTGTTGTTTGCTCTAACGCATTAACTAAATCTTTGTTAGAAGAAGGAATTCGTGAAACAGGGAAATTGCTCGACAGAACTAGAGAATTAGTTATAGAACGCTTTGCAAAAAGTGGCGAAGAAGTAAAAGACGGAATGGACATTTCGTTGTGCGCACTAAACGTTGAAACCAACGAATTACAATGGAGTGGAGCAAACAATCCATTATGGATTATTAGAAATAATAATATTGTAAACCCAACTCTTTTAGAAACAAAAGCTGATAAGCAACCAATTGGTAAATCAACAGATGTAAAACCATTTACAACACATCAACTAAAATTAGAAAAAGAAGATACTATATACATATTTACAGATGGTTATGCCGATCAGTTTGGTGGCGAAAAAGGCAAAAAATTTAAAGCAGCGCAACTAAAAGAAATCATTTTAAGCATTCAACCAAAACCATTACACGAGCAAAAGGAAATACTTAAAAACACCTTTGCAAGTTGGAAAGGTAACTTAGAACAAGTTGACGATGTCTGTGTAATAGGAGTTCGAGTTTAGGGAATTGGTGATTTGTTGAATTTTGAAATTGGTGAAATAGAAAATTTAATGAGTTGGTTATGATTTTGTCTTTCAGATGAATAAAGAATCATTAAAAGGAAATTTAACAGTCAACAAAAATCTAATTAATAACTCTCCCTGCCTTGATGAAAGCTTTTTTATAATAGTTTTCGTTTAAATTATTTACCATCACTCCTTTTTGAACGGTAGCATGAATAAAATAAACTGTACCGCCTTCTAATTTACTTACAATAGCAACGTGGTTTATTTCTTTGCAATTAGTTGATTTGGTACAGAAAAAAAGTAAATCTCCTTTTTTAGCATCGTCAACAGAAATTGGTTTTGCAAATGCGCCTTGCTCTTTAGAACTGCGCGGCAAATCAATACCAACTTTTTTAAAGGAGTTCATTACCAAACCCGAACAATCGGTTCCGTCTTTAGAGCAAGCGCCATATTTGTAAGGCGCGCCCATATAAGTAAAAGCTTCTTTTAAAATTGCATCAACTTTTTCATCTTTATTCGTTTTTTTAAACGTATTTGTATCTGGCTTTTTTGTGTTTGATGATGAACTCGAATTACTATTTTTATCCGTTTTAGAAGCATGTTTACTGCTTTTGCAAGAAAATAAAAATACACTTGCCAATACAAGTAAAAAATAATTAATATTTTTTTTATTTAGCACAAAATAGCTCATTCTATAAAATTACGAGCAAAGAATGTTAAAAATGTTAAACAAAATTTATGTTTTCAACAGGAAAATGTTGAAGCTTTATTTACTAATAATTTCGAACGATTTAACGACAGTGTTACCATAACTATCCGTTAGTGTGAGTTTGTGCAAACCTTCAGCCAAATTAAACGAAATTTGATGATAGCCATTGCTTGTACTTTCTATAAAATTATCGTCAATGTGCCAATACAAAGTTTGGGTTTTACTCCGGTGTGCTGCTTTAAAAATTACTTTCCCTTTCTTTCCTGATAAATCAATCGGAATAAATATTTTAGATTCAGCTTTTGGGTAAATTAATTCAAAATCAAACACGCTTACTTCTTCGTCACAGCCTTGCTTGTAAGGTGGCAAACTTTTATACAATGGATTTTTTTGCTTATAATAAAATTCAACTGTGGGAGGCAATACAAAATAGTTTTGCGGAATCATTTCGCTTACAGAAACACATTTATCACTTACTCTATATAAACCCGATGCATCCGTATAAATTTGCTTATGGTATTTGCACAATTCTGTGTTTTTTCCTTTTATTGGAACCCAAATACTATCTTTTGTTTCGCAGTATTCGCCATAGCGTTGTCCGCTTTTTTTACATACCATTACTTTTGTTAAATCATCAAAAGGAGCAACGAACCATTTGTTTTTTTGCGGTAATAAATTAAATACATCAAATAAAATTGGTGCAGCACTTCCTATACCTGTTAGCTCTGCCCTGCCCTCTCCACTTGCGTTCCCTACCCACACACCTACTACATAATCGGGTGTTGTTCCAATTGCCCAAGCATCACGGTTACCAAAACTTGTTCCAGTTTTCCAAGCTATTTTTTTTGAAGATGAAAATTGTTTCCATACGGCATCTTCTTCAGGACGAGCAACTTCTACAATGGCTTCAAACATTTTAAAAATAGCTCCTGCTCCAATTGTTGTAGATGATTCTAAATTGGGAGGTAATTTTTCTTTAGTATACAAAAAGCTTGCTTTTAATTTATCGTTTTTATCGTAATTACTTTGGTGTTTGGTGTAGTTGTTTAACTGTCGCGAAAGGCTTGCATACACATTACAAACATCCCACAGACTTGCTTCTGCGCCACCTAAAATTAAAGACAAACCGTAATGCGAAGCTGGTTTATTTAAAGAAGTAATTCCTAATTTTTTTAGCAAATCGTAAAAACGCTCGTAACTATATTGTTGCAACATACGCACCGCAGGAATATTTAATGAACGCGCTAAAGCATACTTTGCAGAGACTGCACCATCATAATCTAAAGAAGAATTTTCGGGAACAAAATCAGAAATTTGCGTTGGAATATCATACACAATAGTTCCTGGCAACAACTCTCCTTCGTTTAACATGGCACCATACAAAAATGGTTTTAAAATACTGCCCGTGCTTCGTTTTGCATTAACAATATCAACTTGATTACTATTTCTGTTTTTTACATCAACAGCATTTCCAACATAAGCAAGTACTTTGTTGTTGGCAACATCTAAAACCAATACAGCATGATTATTTATTAAATTGCTACTTAAATAATTGTGATGTTTTGATAAAATTGATAAAATATTTTCTTGCAAATTTTTATCGATGCTTGTAACTACTATACTGCTATTTTGTTTTTCGTTTACCAACCTATCCAATAAATGTGGTGTAATTTCGGGCAATCTAAATGGCTTTAAAGGCAAAGGTTCTTGCATGTATAATGCCAAATCTTGCGGAGTAAATAAACCTTTTGCGCAAAGTTGTTTTAATAATTTATCGCGTTTATTTTTTAAAATAATTTCGTTTTTGCCCGGATACAATAAGCTCGGAGCGTTAGGCAAAACAGCTAATAAAGCACTTTCTGCCCACGATAATTTATCAGCACTTTTGTTGTAGTAACGCCAAGCGGCTGCGTTTAAACCCACTACATTTCCTCCAAATGGAGCATGGTTAGAATAGAACGATAAAATTTCTTGCTTAGAATAAAATAGTTCAATACAATACGCATTTAAAATTTCTATAAACTTATTAAAAACAGAACGTGTAGGATTATTTTTGCTTAAGCGCACAACCTGCATTGTTATTGTACTTCCGCCACTCACTACTTTATTAGAACGAATGTTTTGGTACAACGCTCTAAAAATAGATTCCCATCTTACGCCAGCATGATTGTAAAATTTTCTATCTTCAAATTGTAACAAAGCCATTGCAAATTTTTGAGGAACTGCATTATCCGATTTAAATCGCCATTGTCCGTCGTTAGCTATTTTAGCAGCTAATAAATCTCCGTTTTTATCAACTAATGCTGTTGAGTAAGAACTCGTAAACAAAGGATTTATTTTTATTTTACTAGCCACAAACACAACAAAAATTAATAGCAATAAAATAGCTAGTACTTTAACTTTGTTATTTAAAATAATATGTACAATTTGTTGCTTCAAACGTAAAATCTTTACTACAATATAAAAACTTTTTGTAATATTGGTATATGGAAATAGCATATAAAATTTTTCTTTCGGTGCACATAGGCTCAGGATTTTGCGCTTTATTGTGCGGAATAGTTGCTATGATTGCAAAAAAAGGTTTGTCGACGCACAAACTGGCAGGTAAAATATTTTCTGCAGCTATGCTTTTGGTTGCTTTTAGCGCTTTTGCTTTATCTATTTTAAAACCAAACGCATTTTTGTTTAGCATTGGTTTATTTGCTTTGTACCAAAACTATGCAGGCTACCGTGCAATAAAAAACAAAACACTTGTTGCTAATAATTTAGATTGGGTAATGGTAATTATTGCGCTATTAAACAGCGTATTTATGTTTTACACACTCAACATTGTTTTAATGGTTTTTGGTGCTATAAATGCAATTATTGCTGAGCAACAATTACGCATGTTTTTAAAATTAAGAGCGGGAAAAGTAATTGCAAAAAACTCTTGGTTAAAGCAACACATTGGTATGATGACAGGAACTTACATTGCTACCTTTACCGCATTTATTGTTGTAAACTACAAAGCATCGTGGTTTAACAATGCATTGCCTAGCTGGTTTCCGTGGTTGTTTCCTACTCTATTGTTTGTTCCTTTATTAATTTACTGGAGTAAAAAATATACTAAAAAGGAGTAAATTAGCTTTTTATCAAATATTTTTAAAACATATAATTTGTCAAATTCAATAAAATATTATCTCCTATTTTTCTTTTTTGTTATCAGTTCAAACTTAATTGTAGCGCAACAAAACAAAATTGATTCTTTATTGAATTTAATAAATTTAAATAAACTTGATGATACTATTAAAGTTAATAAATTAACGAATTTAGCTTATGAGTACGATAAAATTGAAGATGTAAAAAACGCTGAAAAATATTTTAATTCAAGTCTTGAAATATCAAAAAAAATTAATTTTAAATATGGCATCGCAAACAACTATTACGGTTTAGCAGCTTTAAATTATGATGCTTCCTCTTATAATAATTCATTAACATTTTACAATAACGCTCTAAAATTATATGAAGAACTAAGCGATAGTGTTAAAATTAGTGATTGTTTTAACATGATTGGAGACATCAATAGAAAACAAGCGCGCTATCATGTAGCTCTTGACTATTATTTAAAATCTTTAAAAATTAGAGAAGATAAAAAATTAGACAAAAGAGTTGCTTCAGTAAATAATAACATAGGCTTAGTTTATCTAGAACTTAAAAATTATGAAAAAGCACTTAGTTTTTTTAATAAAGCTCTTACCACTGCAAAAAAAGAAAACAACAAGTACACATTATGCAGATGCTATAACAGAATAGGTATTGTATATGACGAAACTGAGCAGAATGACAAGGCATTAGATGCTTTTAAATTATCATATAATTATGCAAATGAAATTAACGATAATGCCATAAAATGGATTTCTTCAGGAAACATTGCAACGCTTTATTTAAAACTAAACAATTACGATAGTGCATTATATTATAATTTAATTTCTACCGAAATAGCCAAGCAAATTAATAACAAAGAAGGCTTATGTAGTAATTATAAAAGTTTAGCGTTTATTTATTTAAAGAAAAATCAATATAATTTAGCTTTAAATTATTTAAAACAAGCCGAAAAATTAGCACTAGAATTAGAGATAAACGACGATTTAATGGAAACCTACCAAGGTCTTTCAACAGTTTATGAAAAAACAAATAATTTTGAACTAGCTTACAGATATCACGTAAAATTTAAACAACTTACAGATAGTATTTTTAATATAGAAAACAGCAAACAAATTGGAGATTTAAAAACACAATTTGAAGTTGACAAAAAAGAAAATGAACTAAAAGCAAAGGCTATAGCTCAAGAAATTATAAATTTAGAAGAAAAGAAAAATCAACAAACAATTATTTATGCTGTTATTTTTATACTAATTATTGCAGTTACATTTACTGTGTTTTTATTTAATAGATTTAAAGTAATAAGCAAACAAAAAAACATTATTGAAAGTCAAAAAAAACAAGTTGAAATTCAACGAGATTTAGTTGAAGAAAAACAAAAAGAAATACTCGATAGTATAACGTATGCCAAGCGCTTACAACAAGCAATTTTACCTCCTTCTGATTTTATTTCTAAATACACAAATAAATATTTTGTTTTTTTTAAACCAAAAGACATTGTAGCAGGAGATTTTTATTGGGCAAAATACATCAACGATAAGTTTTTTATTGCAGCAGCAGATTGTACTGGTCATGGAGTTCCTGGCGCAATGGTATCTTTAGTTTGCAGCAACGCATTAAATCAAGCGGTAAAAGAATTTAACTTAACGGATACTGGTAAAATTTTAGACAAAACAAGAGAATTAGTTGTAGAAACTTTTGAAAAAAGTACAGATGATGTGAAAGATGGTATGGATATTTCGTTGCTATGTATTGATAAGAAAAATAAAAAAATTACTTGGAGTGGTGCAAATAATCCATTGTGGTTTGTTGTAGATAATAAAATAATGGAAATTAAAGCCGATAAACAATCAATAGGCAAAACAGATAACTTAAAACCATTTACCACTCATCATATCGACTATACTCCTAATTCCATTTTTTATTTATTTACAGATGGATTTGCAGATCAATTTGGAGGTGAAAGTGGGAAGAAATTTAAATATAAACCTTTAAGTAATTTACTTTTAAAAAACAGTTTTACTTCTTTAGAAAACCAATCTCAAAAATTAAATGAAGAATTTATTAATTGGAAAGGAGATTTAGAACAAGTTGATGATGTGTGTATTATTGGTATTGGAATCTAAAACTTTATAAATAATTTAAAAAGAAAAGCCTCTAAATACACCATATATCCTGCAAAAGCAAAAAACAAAAGCGACCAAACTATTGCTGGAATAAACGTAAATAATTTTAAGTTAGCAGCATCTCCCGCTTGTTTAGGCTCTTTAAAACTGATGCGCAACAACACAAATGCTGATGAAAGCGAATTAATGATAATACTTGAAAGAAAAAAAAGTAAAATAAAACGATGATAAAATAGTGGCAAATACAAAAACGAAGTAGCCAAAATACCAATAAAAACAAGCAACCAAATTATTCCGTACCAATTTCGAACCCAAAAAATTAAATTAATAATTGCTAAAAGTATAAATACAAAAAATACAATTGTAAGTTGATTGTGCAAAAACAATTTCCATAAAAAATAACCGGCTACACTAGCACCAGCATAACCTGCAACTGAAACTAAAAACTTACTAATCCAATATTTTGATTTTGTTAATGCCGAACCCGAACTATCGCTAAATAAATTTATTCGCACTACTTCGGCATTGGTAAACAAAGCCATAAAGGCATGCGCACTTTCGTGAAATAGCGTATTTACCACCCTAAAAACTTTGCCTACATAAGGTAAGTAATTGACTAACAGCGCCAATGCAAAAGTGAGTAAAACCAAATAAACATAATTCATAGTTTAAATTTAACTGCTTTAGTACTTACTTTTTACTTGATAAAAATCATGTTATTTACAAAGAAGTGTTACTAACTTTGCATTACAATAAAAATTAAAAAATGACAGCTGTAGAATTATTAAAACAAAGCAATTACAATCCAAGTAAGATTGAAGTGGATAAGATTGGCGATAATACTTTGCTGATAACTTTGCATAAAGGTCAAAAATTAAAAGAACACAAAACGGCAAAATCGGCTATTTTGTTGTGTGTTGAAGGCGAAGTAATTTATAGTTACACTAACCATGAAGTAAATTTAAAACCGATTCGATACATTAAAATTGAAGCCGATTTATTGCATGAATTAACTGCTGTGGTAGATTCTAAAGTTTTACTAATTAAATCGTAAACAAAATGAAAGATATTGAAACAATGGATGACGTGAAACTAATGGTGGACACGTTTTACGGAAAAATAAGAGAAGACGAATTGTTAGGCGAAATTTTTAATAATCGCATTGGCGATAATTGGCCTGTTCATTTAGAAAAAATGTATAATTTTTGGGGTAGCATTTTATTGGGATTAACGCAATACACTGGCAGACCTTTTCCGCCACACGCCGAAATGAATTTAGAAAAATACCATTTTAATCAGTGGTTAAATTTGTTTTTTGACACCTTAGAAGAACTTTTTGAAGGCGAAAAAACTGACGAAGCCAAAGGAAGAGCCAACTCTATTGCAGCTATTTTTTACGCTAAAATAGAAACGATAAGAATGAACAACCAAAAGTAGTTATGAATTATAAGTTATGAGTTAGTTCTAAACTCTTAATTCTTCACTTTGAACTTTAAACTTTGAATTTTAAACTATCTATACAATTCTAGCATTTTCTTAATCTGCTCTTGCACATCATTTTTAAGCTTTACAGGCTCTAGCACTTTTACATTATTACCAAAACCTAAAATTAAATTCTGCAATTCAATTGTAAGCAAAACATCTAAACTTACGCGCAGTTCCGTTTCGTTTTCTAACACAATTTTCTGAGAACTGTGCATCGGATTTGTCTTAATTAATTTCCCTAAAACAGGAGAAAAACTCAACACTACTTTTTGTGGTTTGGCATCGTATTCGGTAATACCAATGCTGTATTTAAAAAACACATCGGGGTCAAAATCTTTTTTACGAAGGTATTTTTTTGCTTCAATTTTTAAATCCGAAATCCGATCTAAACCAAAAGTTACAAAATCGTTTTTGGTTTCGTTAAAACAAATTAAATACCAACGATTGCGGTATTCCTTCAGCAAATAAGGCTCTACCGAATATTCTTTGGTTTCGTTTTTATAAATGTTTTCGTATTTAAAACTTACTTTTTTTGATGCTTTAATTGCATTTAATAAATCAGTTAAATATTCTGTTCCTTTAAAGTAGGGAACAGTTTCAAACTGCACAAAACGCTCCACAGCAGTGTCTTGTAAATCGGGCGACATTTTTACTCTGCCTGCAATTTTTTCGATAGCGTATCTAAATTGTTCAAAAACTTCAACATCTTTATATTGATACAAGGTAAGCGCAGCAAATCGAACAGCGTCCATCTCCTCTTCATTTAAAGGCACATCGCCTAGCTTGTAATCGGGGTCGGTATAAAAATAACCACCTTCGCGTTTACTAAATTCAATGGGTGCGTTGTAGGCCAAATTGCTCTCGTTGCGCATTGCCCAAATATCTTTTTCTATAGTTGAAATAGAAATTCGCCCGCTGTTGCTGCCATACAACTCTTCTTCGCAAGCACTGCGTAAATCTTCTTTTGTAGGAAAAGGCTTGTATTTATTACTTATACATCTATCAATTATTCGATAGCGCAAAGCAGCTGATTTATTAACTGGCATTTTTCTTTACAAGGTACAAAATTTAGTTTATTCGTCCATAAGTTCGGCTATCATTAAATGTGAAATACTTGCAAACAGTGTGTTTTGATTTGCGTTAGCAGTTGCTTTGTATTTTATTTCGCCCAACAAATTATTGCCCTGTAAACACATAAAACTTTGTATTGCCATGGTGTTTTTATTGTACTGCAAAACAACAGGAATTGCGGATACTTTTTTTGCTTTTGTCTTCATAATCGCTTAATTTTTATGCAAAATAACTGGCGCACAACGTAAAGTATTTGAGTTGAAAACTTTACTAAACTAATTCTATAAAAAAATGTATATTTGATTAGCAAAGATTTAAGAATATGAGCCAAACAAACACCGTTACCTGCCCTAATTGTCAGCACCAGTTTAATATAGAAGCAGCTATTAGTGCCGATATTGAAAAAGAAATTAAGCAGAAATACACTTCTTATTTAGAAAAACAAAAAAAAGAATACGAGCAAAAAGATATTTTGCTTAAACAACAATTAGATGCCATTGAAAAACAAAAATCAGAGCAAGAAGAAGTTTTGCAACAACGCCTACAACAAGAAAAATTAAAACTTACCGACGAACTTAAAAAACAAGCTTTTAGCGAAGTTGAACTAAAAATAAAAAACTTAGAGCAAGATAACCTTAGCAAAAACGAAAAACTAAAAGAAGCACAAGCCAAAGAACTCGATTTACTAAAAAAACAACAAGAGCTAAACGAGCAAAAACAGGCTATGGAACTCGATATTCAGCGCCGATTGATGGAGGGACAAAAACAAATTGAAGAAAAAATTAGAGCCAGCGAAAACGAAAGAAACGAATTGCGTTTTAAAGAAAAAGACAAACAAGTTGACGATTTAAAAAAATTGGTAGAAGAAATGCGTCGCAAAAGCGAGCAAGGCTCTATGCAATTGCAAGGCGAAGTGCAAGAATTAGCTTTAGAAGAAATGCTAAAAAATATGTTTCCTTTTGATTTGATAGAAGAAGTTGGAAAAGGAATTAGAGGAGCCGATGCCGTACAAATTGTACGCAATAATTTAGGACAAACCTGCGGTAGAATTATTTACGAAAGCAAACGTACCAAAGCATTTACCAACGAGTGGATTGAAAAATTAAAAAGCGATATGCGCTCTACAGGTGCTGATATAGCTGTGATTGTAACCGAAACTATGCCCAAAGATATGGAACGGTTTGGACAAAAAGACGGCGTATGGATTTGCAATTTTGCCGAAGCAAAAAGTTTAGCAGTAGTGTTAAGAGATAGTTTAGTGCGCATACACTCCGCCATGGCAAGCCAAGATAACAAAGGCGATAAAATGCAAATGCTGTACGATTATTTAACAGGTAACGAGTTTAAACAACAAATGGAAGCCATTGTAGAAGGCTTTATGAGTATGCGCTTAAGCATTACCAAAGAGCGTATGCAAATGGAAAAATTGTGGAAAGAACGCGAAAAACAATTAGATAAAGTATTGCTAAACGCAACCGGTTTTTATGGCTCAGTAAAAGGTATTGCGGGTAGCGCCGTTGCTGATATAAAATTATTAGAAGGCGATACAGAAGATTTGAATTTGTTGGATTAGATTGTTGAGATTTACCAAATTAGACTGTATTTGAATAACTAATAAAATTTGAGTCTCTAGCTAAATTCGTAGAGATATATGAAACAACGTTTCGGGAATAAATAAGTTAGCTGTAAGCCTATGAAACTAATGAAGACAATAACAGACGCTAAATGATAAAACAAATTGAAATTAAAAATGTAGCGACTTATGACAATCAAGGTGTGCTATTTGACGAATTGAAAAAAGTCAATTTCATTTATGGTGCAAATGGTTGTGGTAAGACAACAATCTCAAACTTCATTTACGATAATACAGACGCAAAATTCAATAACTGCTTGTTAACTTGGCAAAATGCGATTCCTCTGAAAGTATTAGTTTACAATAAAGAATTTAGAGAACGAAATTTTGGTAAAGGAAAACTTAACGGAGTTTTTACTCTTGGTGAAGCCACTGCTGAACAAATCAAAATAATTGAACAAAAAAACAATGAACTTAAAGCAATAAAAGCTGAAATAATTCAAAAGCTTGAAACACTAGAAAAACATAAAACACAAAAAGACCAATTAGAAAGCGATTTTAAAGAAACTATTTGGACAAAGGTTTATAAAAAAAATGAAAACCATTTTAAAGAAGCCTTTGCAGGTTCTCTTCAGAAAGAATCATTTAAAAGTAAACTTCTTCAAGAATCAACTAATAATACAGCTGACCTAGAAAGTACTGAACACTTAAGAGAGAAAGCCGAAACAATATTTGGATTACAGCCTCAAAGAATTGAACCTATTAGTCAAATTTCATTTGACAGAGTTATAGAAATTGAAGCGAATGAAATTTGGAAAAAAATCATTGTCGGAAAAGCAGATGTTGATATTGCAAAACTAATTCAAAAGCTAAACATCAACGATTGGGTTAATCAAGGTAGAGAATATATACAGTTAGACACTTGCCCTTTTTGTCAACAAAAAACTATATCAGAAGACTTTAAAACGCAAATTGAAAGTTTCTTTGATGAAACATATATGAATGATATTAGACTAATCAAAGAGTTAAAACAAGAATACAACAGTTTAACTCAAAATATCATTAATCAATTAAACGCAATTGAAGTAAATCAAAAGACTCTTAGTAATTCTAAACTTGACATTGACAAGTTTTCTGCTTACCTAAAAACGTTGTTAAGTCTAAATACAACAAACAACGAGTATGTACTTAATAAAGTAAAAGAGCCAAGCAGAAGCATAGAGCTAATTTCAATAAAGGAACAATCAGAATTAATAAAAGAGTTAATTGCCAAAGCCAATCAAGAAATTAAAAATCATAACAACATTGTAACAAACTATTCAACAGAGAGAAACAAATTAATTAAAGCAATTTGGAAGTACCTAATTGAAGAACACAAGACTGAAATTACCACATTCAATAGACAAAAAGAAGGTTTAGACAAGGGGATTACAAACCTTGATACTCAGAACAAATTGAAGATAACTGAATACAAAAAATTAGATTTAGAAATCAAAGAATTAAGCAAAAATGTTACAAGTATTCAGCCCACAATTAATGAGATTAATAGGATTTTGAAGTCTTATGGTTTTCTAAATTTTCAAATAGTTCCTACAACAGAAGAAGGCTTTTATCAAATTCAACGTGAAGATGGTACACTTGCAGAATCAACACTTAGCGAAGGGGAAATTACTTTTATTACATTTCTGTATTATTTGCAACTTGCAAAAGGTGGTATTTCAGAAGATGAAGTAAACAACGAAAGAGTTTTAGTAATAGATGACCCTATTTCCAGTCTAGATAGTAATGTTCTATTTGTTGTAAGTGCACTTATAAAGGACATAATCAGGAATATAAAAGCAGAGGTAGGAAATATAAAACAGTTAGTCTTATTAACACACAATGTTTATTTTCACAAAGAAGTATCTTTTATTGACGGAAGAACGAAATTTTGTAACAAGACAAATTTTTGGATTTTAAGGAAGAACGAAAAGGTCACAAACTTACAGAGTTTTAAAATGGATAATCCTATTCAATCATCTTATGAACTCCTTTGGAAAGAATTAAAAAGTGAAGGGATAAATTCAAGCCTTACTATACAAAATATAATGCGAAGAATAATTGAAAATTATTTTAAGTTACTTGGCAAATACGGAGATGATGATTTAATTCTAAAATTTGAGACTAAAGAAGAGCAAGAAATATGTAGGTCTTTAATTTCTTGGATTAATGATGGTTCACATAGTATTAATGACGACTTATATGTTGAACTTCAAGACAGGACAATTGAAACATATAAAAGGGTTTTTAAAGATATTTTTGTATTAACCGACCACGAAGGACATTACAAAATGATGATGAATTTAACAGAAGAAATAGTATGAGAAAAAAAGGCCATACAGATAATAATACATACAAGAAATTGGCGGTTCAGTGCTTAAGAAGCTTTATGCTTCGTATAAAGTTTTACGCATAATGATAAAACGTTATAAGTGATTTAATAAACAACAAAACATGAGCAAAAAAGAAATTCAACTTACAAAAGAATTTAAAATTCAAGCTACAAAAGCAATCATAGCTATTAGCGTTTTTATACTTTCTTATTTAATAATTCTATTATTAGCTTTAATACTTACTGCCCTATGTATTGCTGGTGGTATTTCACTAATTGCACTAAAACCTTCGTTTCTAACAATTTTATTAGGTATAGGTTTATCGAGTTTGGGTATTTTAATTGTAATTTTTCTAATTAAATTCATTTTCAAATCACACAAAACAGACCGTTCGCATTTGGTTGAAATAAATGAATCTCAACATCCAAAACTATTTAAAACTATTAATGATATTGTATTAGAAGTTGGCACTTCTTTTCCAATGAGAGTTTATATTTCTGCAGAAGTAAACGCAGCTGTATTTTACGACTCAAGCTTTTGGAGCATGTTTTTTCCTGTAAAGAAGAATTTAATAATTGGTTTAGGCTTAGTAAATACTGCAACTAAAGAAGAATTAAAAGCAATTTTAGCTCATGAATTTGGTCACTTTTCACAAAAAACAATGAAGGTAGGAAGTTATGTTTACAATGTAAACCAAGTTATTTTCAATATGCTTTACGATAACGAATCATATGAAAACTTAATCCAAAGATGGGCAGAAGTAAGTGGGTATTTTTCAATATTTGTTGTTATTGCAGTAAAAATTAATGAAAGTATTCAATGGATTCTAAGAAAATTATATGAAATGGTAAACAAAGATTACTTGGGGCTTTCCAGAGAAATGGAATTTCATGCAGATGAAATAGCTGCTAGTGTAACAGGCTATGAACCACTTAAAAAATCTCTATTAAGAATGGCTTTAGCTGATACTTCGTATAATAATGTTCTAAACTTTTACAACAATAAAATTTCTGAAAATATTAAAAGTGAGAACATATATAACAATCAATCCTTGGTTATGAGTTTTCTTTCACAAGTAAATAAACTAACTCTTACTAATGGCCTACCAGATATTTCAATGGAGGAACAAAGCAAATATGATAAATCTAAATTAGTAATTAAAGATCAATGGGCTTCGCATCCAAGCATCAACGACAGAATAGACAGACTAGAAAAAACTGGATTTAATAGCTTTAGTAGCGATGATAGATTAGCAAATGAATTGTTTGAGAATATAGAAAACCTACAAATACAATTAACCCAAAAATTATTTGAGGTAGTAAGCTATGAAGGTCAAACAAAACATATTTCAACAAGTGAATTTATAGAAGAATATAAATATAAAGTAAATCAAAATTCATTTCCTGATATTTATAATGGCTATTATGACAATAAAAACCCAATTATTTTTGATTTAGAAAATTCAATTTCATTCGAAAAGACAAATGATTACAATAATTTGTTTTCTGATGAAAAAGTAGATTGGGTTTATACTTCTATAGCCTTGCAAAATGATATGGAAAATCTAAAGAATATTTATAACAAATCATTTAAGCTTAAATCATTTGACTACGATGGAGTTAGGTATAGAAACAATGAGGCTGAATTACTATTAGAAAAACTTAAAACTGAGCTAACTGAAATAAATGAAAAAATTAAAAGAAATGATGTTGGAGTATTTAACTTATTCTTAGAATTAGAAGCTAAACAAAATAAACAACCAAAGCTAAAGCATATTTACAATGAATTCTTTTCTTTTGACGAAATTTTTGACAAAAAAAATGACTATTATATACAACTTATAAACGAATTACAATTCGTGAATGTAACAACACCTTTTGAAGAAATAAAAAGTAATTTTGAAAATATAAAGTCAATAGAGGAAAATCTGAAAATAGAAATTGCCTTATTATTAACTGATGATATTTTAAAGTCAGAAATAACAGGAGAAATTAGGGATAATCTAGAAAAATACACTTCTAAAACTTGGGAGTATTTTGGTGGAACGAGTTACTTTGATGAAAATTTAAATCTACTTTATACTGCCATGCATAACTATTCTTTTTTGCTTTCAAGAAAGTATTTTTTAATGAAAAAAGGTATTTTGCAATACCAATTTGAACTAATTAAAACCCAACAATAACATACGTTTCACAATGCTTTAAAGAAAAATTCTTAATAAATAAAAGTTAGCTTAACCAATCAAATTTGTATAAAAAATGATTTAATGAAGGCCAAAATAGTTACAAAACCTAAAAAATGCAACCCAAAATAGAAACATTAAACGAGAAAAAATTAGTTGGCAAGCACTTAACTATGAGTTTTGCCAACTATAGCATTGGCGAGCTTTTTAAAAGTTTTATGCCGTGGCGAAACGAAATAAAAAACAACATCACAAACGATATCATTTCGTTAGCAGTTTACCCTCCTACCCATTTTATAAATTTTAAACCCACCAACCCATTTGAAAGATGGGCTGCTGTTGAAGTTCCCGATTTTAATAACGTACCAACCAATATGGAAACATTTGTTTTACCAAGCGGACTTTATGCTGTTTTTAACTACAAAGGTTTAAGTTCTGATACTTCTATTTTTCATTATATTTATAGCGATTGGTTACCTAATTCTATTTACCTTTTAGACGATAGACCACATTTTGAAGTGTTGGGCGAAAAATACAAAAACAACGACCCAACATCGGAAGAAGAAATTTGGATTCCAATAAAAAATAAATGATACGAATTTTAATAGTGTTTTTATTATTTTGTTGTAGTTGCCAATCGCAACCAGTTGTAGAATCTAACAAAAAAGACTCTGCTCCTTTTAGAGTTGTTGGCTTTTATAAAGGCAATGGTAGCGATATTGATAAATATGAATTTGAAAAACTTACCCATTTAATTTTTTGTTTTACTTATTTGCAAGGCAATAAAATAAACATAAAAAATACGGAAGACGAAGAAACACTAAAACGTTGTGTAGCATTAAAAGCTAAGTACCCTAAATTAAAAGTTTTAATTTCTTTTGGCGGTTGGGGCGGTTGCGAAACTTGTAGCGATGTTTTTGCAACAGATAGCGGTAGAAATGAATTTGCAATTTCCGTAAAAAATTTACTTGAAAAATACACGGTTGATGGAATAGATTTAGATTGGGAAAGTCCTGTTATTGGCGGTTACAAAAATCACAAAGCATCTAAAAACGACAAAGCAAATTTTACCTCACTTGTAAAAGAGTTAAGAAAAACGCTACCTGCAAAAAGTGAAATTTGCTTTGATGCAAACTCATTCAAAGAGTTTTTAGAATTATCTATAGATTGGAAAGAAGTAATGCCATTGGTAGATTTTGTAAATCTAATGACATATGGTTTACCAAGCAACGAAAGAGGGCACACAGGTCATCACAGCGCATTGTATTCTTCGTCTTATCAAAGCGAAAGTATTGATAAATCAATTCGTGCGCTGGATAGTTTAAATGTTCAATTAAACAAAATACTAATTGGTGCTGCTTTTTACTCGTTCGTAGCCGAAAATGTTGACAGTATAAATAACGGTTTAGGAAGAAAAGGTAAGTTTAAAACAAATGTAAATTACAATAAGTTAGTTGAAAGTTACACCCAAAAAGAAGGCTACGATTATTATTGGGATAGTATTGCACAAGCACCATATCTATACAACAAACAACAAAAAATATTTGTAACTTTTGACAACGAAAAATCGGTTGAACAAAAAACCAAATATGCTATTAAGAATAAATTAGGAGGCATTATGTTTTGGAAACTAAATGGCGATAGCTATTCTAACGGATTACTTAATGCTATTGATAAGGAAATAAAAATAAATAGTAATTAGTTATTGCTAATTATTAAAAACACTAAAGCTACTAAAACTACAAACAAAACATTACACAAGAAATGCACAAATTTAATGCTGAACTACAAATTATTGGTGTTAATCCTTATGTGTTTGTACCCAACGAAATACTAACAGCTATTTTTATACAAGCCGAAAAAAATAAAGGTGCAATTGCAATTAGAGGAGAAATAAATGGAAAACCATACAAGCAGACATTAGTAAGATTTAAAGGCGAATGGAGACTTTACATAAACATGATAATGCTTAAAAATTCGCCAAAACGAATTGGAGAAACAGTTGAACTTAGCATTGAGTTTGACCCAGTAAAACGAATTATAGAACCGCACCCAAAATTTATAAATGCGTTAACTAAGAATAAAGAAGCAAAAACAATTTTTGATGGTTTACGTCCATCGCTAAAGCTAGAGATTGTGCGGTATATTTCATCGCTTAAAACGGAAGAAAGTGTAGATAAAAATGTGCTTAAAGCAATTGATTTTTTAACAGGAAAGGGTAGATTTGTAGGCAGAGCAAAACCATAAGTTTTTATACAAACCATGCTTGATAAATTTAACTTTTAAATTCATAAGCAAAAAAGTAAGAACAATTTATTGAAGAAAATAATTTCATGAACTATATTAAAATTATCATTTACTGGATTATAGCTATACTAATAGTAAATCCTATTGGAGAATTTCCATTAAACGATGATTGGGCGTATACAAAAAATGTTCAATATTTTCTAGATAGTGGCCATTTCGTTTTTGTTGATTGGTCAGCAATGACTCTTGTTTCACAATTATTAATAGCTTCATTTTTTTGCAAAATTTTTGGCTTCTCATTTACATTATTAAGAATTATTACAATTTGTATTGGATTAATTGGAGTATTACTTACATACAAAATAAGTCTTAACATAACTTCAAATAAAAAAATTGCTTTATTTTCAAGTTTAGTAATAGCAAGTAATCCCATCTTTTTTGTTTTAAGTAATACGTTTATGACTGATGTATACTTTTTTACATTTTCGTTAATCACTATTTATTTTTTTGAACGTTTTTTTGCAACAGAAAAAATATACTTTTTAATCATCGCTACTATTTTCTCTATTGTAGCTACAATGACAAGACAGATCGGTGTTTTACTTCCACTTTCATTTATTTTAATTCATTTAGTTAAGTTCAAGAATTTAAAAATTTCAACACTTTTTAAAATTAGCTTACCCTTTCTATTAACTTTTGCCGCGCTATTTTCATTTAATAAATGGTTCGAACAAACACAACTAAATCAAACTACATATATATCCTTCAAAAATTTAATTTCGAGTATTAATTTTAAAATTTTTGAAAGAAGTTTTAACAGAATAGGAACAACAATATTCACATTATCGTTTTTCTTAAGTCCGTTATTACTATTGTTTTTTCCACTTGTTAAAAACAACATTTTAAAAAAAGAAAATAGGTTAGTATCACTTTTTTCTTTTATTTTTTTAATACCCGTTTTAAGAGCATGGTCGCTTGTTCCAATTAACAATGTAATGTATAATCTTGGTCTTGGTCCAAAATTACTTAAAGACAGTTATCTTCTTAAAACTTATAATTATCCGGTGCTTAATGATGCTATTCTTATTTTAATAAAAGTAGTATGCATAATTTGCTCATTTATTTTAATTTTCACAATTCTTACATTTATAAAAAAGGCAAAAAAATCAACGTTAGAAAAAATTAACCAAAATAAGTTGTCTCATTTTTCACTTATATATTCGGCTTTAGTTTTTTGCACCTTTGTTATCCCAATCTTTTTTTTTGATAGATACATAATACAATTACTAATTCCATTTATACTAATTCTAGTATCATTCAATTTAGAAATAAGAGGCAAAAAGGCTTATATATCGATACTTACAATATGTGTTTTTTCTATTTTTAGTATTGGATTAAGTCATGATTATCTTGCATGGAATAAAGCTAGATGGCGTGGATTAAATTTTTTAACAGAAAATCAAAACATCTCTCCAAAAAATATTGATGGCGGATTTGAATTTAATGCTTATAATCAAACGAGTACTATACAAAACAATACCAAAAAAAGTTGGTGGTTTGTAAACGATGACACCTATTTGGTTTCGTTTACTGAAATAGAAGGATATAAAACAATAAAATTGTTTGAATATTATCAGTATATACCTTTTGAGAAAAAGTATATTCACGTTTCTAAAAAAATATAAAATGTTGTTGAATAAAAAACATGTTTATCTTCTGTTTTTCTCAATTATTTTAATTAGCACTGCTATGCATTTTAAGCATTTTAATAAAGAGCTTATTGGCATACACGTTTGGAGGCAAACGCAAACACAAAGCACTATAACAAATTTTTATGAGGAAGATATGAATATATTTAATCCGCATAGAAACGAAAGAGGAAACACCGATGGTATTTTTAGAATGGAGTTTCCGCTTCTGCAATGGTTGGTTGCCTGCACTTATAAAGTTTTTGGAAATAGCATAGCAATTACAAGAGTGTTTATGTTTGTTATTGGTTTACTCTCTGTTGCGGGCATGTACAAACTAATAAAAAACATGTTTAACAATACAACTATTGCCATTATAGCTGCATGGGCTTTTAATTTTTCGCCCAGTTTTTATTATTACACCATCAATCCAATTCCAGATAATCTTTCGTTGTGCACTGCTATTTGGGGATTGACTCTGTTTATTAAATGGCTTAGTACTTCTAAAAATTATTTATTGTATTTAAGTGCATTATTTTTTAGCATAGCAACATTGTGCAAACTACCCTTTGCAGTTTACTTTAGTTTTCCGCTTAGTTATTTATTTTTTAATTACCTAAAAAACAAACAGATTAAAACACTTCTTTTAAATAGTTTTCCTTTTTTAATGGCTTTGCTCATTCCAGCAATTTGGTATTACAAAGTAATTCCTACGTGGCATGGCAATGGAGTTGTTCAAGGTGTTTTTGATAACAATCCAGGGGGGAGTCAATTAGTTGACTATTTGCAACACAACTTAATTTCTACCCTACCCGAACTACTTTTAAATTATGCGTCATTACCATTTTTTGTACTTGGTTTATATTTTATTATAAAGTATAAAGCCTATCAGCATAAATTGTTTTTACCGTTTGTGGTTTTAAGTAGCTTAGTTTTATTTTACTTCTTTTTCGAAATAAACATGATTGCGAAAATTCATGATTACTACTTGTTTCCATTTTATCCCTTGCTATTTATTATTGTAAGCTATGGTATTTACAATTTATTAAAATTAAACAATAAAATAGCAACTGCTTTTGTATACATTGCTTTGCTTGTTTTACCTTTTACATGCTATTTAAGAATGAAAAACAGATGGAATATAGAATCTCCAGGCTTTAATAGCGACTTATTAAAATACAAAAACGAATTAAGAAATGCTGTGCCATCTAACGCATTGTGCATTGTAGGTAAAGATGAATCAAGATTTATTTCATTTTATTATATTGATAAAAAAGGATGGAGTTTTGCAAGCGATAGCTTAACAAAAGAAGATATTGAAAGTAAAATTAAAAAAGGTGCACAATACTTGTATTCAGATTCAAAGCAAATTGACAGTCAATTCGTAGCTTTAAATCACATTGATAGATTGATTTTAGAAAAAGGTTCAATAAAAGTGTTTAAATTGAAATAAAAAATCAGCTTTTAATTCCCAACAGCTTCATACAAGTATTCTTGAACTTTAGTTCTAACACTCATTTTAACCAGCTTTTTATTTTCAGCATCAGGATGAACTCTATTGCTTAAAAACACATACACCAAACCATTTTTGGGATCTACCCATGTAAACGTTCCTGTAAATCCGCTGTGTCCAAAGCTTTCAAGCGAACATTGTTTTGCCACAGGACTTTCTTTTTTCTCATTCGGTTCGGGTTTATCAAAACCAAATCCTCTTCTGTTTCCTTCTTTACAATACTGGCAACATTTATAATCTTGAATTATTTTAGCATCAATTATTTGCTCGCCTCCAAACATTCCGTTGTTTAAATACAATTCCATTATTTTAGCAACATCTAAAGCATTTGCAAAAACACCAGCATGACCTCCTACTCCACCTACCATTGCTGCGCCTTGGTCGTGCACATAACCATGCACCAATTGTTTTCTAAAAACAGTATCGCGTTCTGTTGGAACAATTTCGTTTTTACTAACGCGGTATAACGGATGGTATCCTCCAGAAGTAATTCCAATTTTTTTGTATAGTTCAGTTACATTTTGCTCTAACGATTTATTACTTACTTTTTCTATAATTTTTTGCAAAAAATAATAACCTAAATCGCTGTACAAATATTTTTTTTCTTTCTCTAAAGGAGAATCTATAATGCTTTTGTAAATTTCATTAGCATAATCAGTTTTAATAAACATACTATCTGCCACTTGTAAAAAATAACCTTCGGTATATTTCTTTTTATAAATGTTTGTATCTAACGCTCCGTTAATTACTGTTTTGTTCCAAAATGGTATCCAGGCTCTTAGTTGCGCTTGATGCGACATCATTTCTCTTATTACAATATTTTCTTTGTTAGTGCCTTTTAACTCGGGTAAATAATCTACCAATTTCGCATCAGGGTTTACTAATCCTTTTTGCTGTAAGTTAGCATATACAAGCAACGAAGCTGTTACTTTAGTAAGCGAAGCTATATCGTATAAATCGGTAGTCAATACTTTTTGTTTACCATCGTAAGTGTGCGTTCCATACGCTTTATTTAAAAATAGTTGTCCGTTTTTTATGGCTACAACTTGACAACCTGGCATGGCTTTTTCTTTAATAGCTTCTTCAATTAAATTGTCAATTTTTTTAAGAGCATCTTCTTTTATATTTATTTCTTGTGGCAAAACCGATTTCATTCTAATTGGTGCAGGAGTCTCAATTCCAAAGCCTAAGGGAAAATAAGGAAACACAGAAACTGGTAATTTTCCTTTTGATGAAATAGCGCCAAAAATTAATTCGGCAGCGTTTGTCATGGTGTATTTATTTTCTTCGTAAGGAACTAGTAAGCCATCTAAATTTATGGCTTCCGAATACGATTTAACAGCGTACGGACTCGCAAATAAACAAACAATAGTTTTGCTGTATTTTTTTACAGAATCAATTAGTGCAAACATTTCTGGCGTAACTTTATAGTTGCCCTCTGCCCTAACGTTAGTATTATTTACAGCTACCAAAACTAAATTGTATTTTTTAATTTCTTTTAATACGGAATCTTTTAAAGTAGCATCGTTATACTTTGCTATATTAAAATGCTTTACGTTGGCGTATTGTTCTGCTGTTTTTTGAAACACATTAGGCAATCCATCTCCCAATGATAACGAGGCAATACGAAGTGTATCTAATTGTTTTAAAGGAATTATTTTTTTCTTATTAATTAAAACCGTTATCGACTCTTCATAAATTTTACGATTTAATATTTCGCTTTCAATCGAGTTTAAATCACTCGTTAAATTATTTAAATCAACCTTAGTTGACTGTGCTACTTTGCACCATTCTTTTGCTTTTAAAAGTTTTAAGCAATGCTCATCAATTTCGGCAACAGAAATTAAATTGCTATCAATAGCTGCTTTTATAACTTCTATCGCTTTGGGCACATCTTCTGCAAATAGCATAACATCGTTACCAGCTTGCAAAGCTTTTAACTCAAGCTCTCCGGGCTTATAGTAACTGCTTACGCCCTTCATATTTAAAGCATCGGTAAATACTAATCCTTTAAACTTTAACGAATCTTTTAATAAATGTGTAACCACTTTTTTTGAAAGTGTTGATGCTAAATTTTTTGTGGTATCTAACGCAGGAACGTTTAAGTGACCAACCATTACACTTTTTACACCAGCAGCAAACAATTCTTTAAAAGGATATAATTCCAAAGAATCTAATCGTGAAAAAGAATGTGAAAGTAATGGCAAACCTAAATGCGAATCGCTATCGGTATCGCCATGTCCTGGGAAATGTTTTGCATTCGCCATAACGCCAACATCTTGCATTCCACGAGTATAAGCAATGGCTTTGCGTGTAACCGAAATTTTACTTTGCCCAAACGAACGATAACCAATTACAGGATTTGAAGGATTACTATTAATATCCGCTACTGGCGCAAAATTTACATGTATGCCTAAACGCTTGCAATCTAATGCAGCGCGTTTTCCCATTTCGTAAATAAGTGCATTGTTTTGCAAAGCACCCATCGTCATTTGTTTTGGATATTTAAATGTACTATCTAAACGCATGGCTAATCCCCACTCACCATCAATAGTTATCATTAACGGAACTTTAGAAATGGATTGAAAATAATTATTTAAGTTGGCTTGACGTAGAGGACCACCTTGCATAAAAATTAAACCACCAATTTTTTGGTCAGTAATTAATTTAGCAATTTCGTCAACGTGCTTTTTATCTTTGTTAGAATAAGCGGCAACCATAAAAAGCTGTCCAATTTTTTCGTCGATTGTTAGCGTAGCAAAAACAGAATCAGCCCACGATTTTTTTTTAGGTGTTGCTGGTTCAGGAAAATATAAATCGCTTTTATCTTGCAATAGAATTGAGTCTTTTGCAACATTTAAACTAAAATCGTTATCAGAATTTAATTTTTCAATTGAATATACAAAGCCAGAAATTATTACAAAAAATACAATTAAAAATCGCCCCATTCTCTTATTTAGTAGATAAAACTAAAAGTAGTTGAATATATTGCTTGAGCGAGTTGTTATCTTTTGTTTTTTTCAACAAAAGATAGTTAGTTGAAAAAGCAAGGCATAAAAAAAGCCCCAAAATTGGGGCTCATATAAATACTATTTTTGATAAATTATTTATAGCCAATTAAAAGAACCATACATTCGTTCTTTTTAACCCCTGTTGATGACACAGGAACTTCATATTCGATAAAGTAATTACCAGAACGTGGTGGCTCAAACCCCCAAATATTAGTTTCAACAGTTGAACTATCGTAAACAATTTTTCTGTTTTTGTTTCTTTTATTTTTATCGTAAATTTTAATTACAACATTTTCTTTAAAGTTAGATTTACAAAACAACAACTTGTATTTTTCTCCTGCAAAAGCAGTAAATTCTACATCAATTACTTTGGGCTTTTCATCAAATTGAATGTCGTTGTATGCCATTCCATCATAATGAAATGGTTTCATTTGTGGTTTACAGGTTTTAGTAATTGCTTTCTTTTCTTTGCATTGAGCAAATAAATCAGATGTAGCTGTTAACGAAATCAATGCCGATAATACTACTAAGTATAATAAATTTAACTTTTTCATAACTAATAACAAATTTTAAATTAAATTGAAACAACCTTAGTTCTTAACTTTTTAGCTGCCTCTGCTATCGTTTTTAATTCGCTAGGCGTTAGTTTAACACTTGTAAAATCAATATCGTCAGGATCTTGAGATTTTATCGATTCAACAGAGTTTAGCAAAGTTCTTATAGCTGCCATTTCTTCGGCAATTGGCTTTAACTCTGCTTCGTTTTTTGATAATAAAGTTAAAATAGGAACTAACTTATCTAACGTCATTTTTTGCTCAGCCAAACGATTAGTAATTACATCGTTTTTAGTTTTTAAACCCACATTTGATGCTATGTAAAAACTCTCTATCCATCCACCAGTAAAAATAATTACCGATTGCGTTTGCTTATCATTTTCTTCAAAAAAGAAATCTGAATCACTATTAAAATCAGACATAATTTGAGTTAAAGAATCTTTATTTCCTATGTTTTTTTCGAAACGAGTTAACATGGCTTGAGATTCGAAAATACCTGAAAGGCCTGCACCATCTGATAATTGCTTAATTGATTTTAAATATAGTAAACCTTGTTGCGGTTGTTCGTTTAAAATACAATACGCTAAATCGGCAGTGTAAACACCTAAATTTAACGACTTACTAACTGTAGAAGTATATTTTGATTGATTATCAGGGCTGTTTGTTACTCCAGTTAAATATTTTACACCAGCTTTTGCGTAGATGTTTGCTATTTGCATTGGCGATGGAAGAACAGTTCCTGAAGCTAAAAACATTGACGAATCTTTAGCACTTGCATCTTCTGCTGTAGCAGTAGAATCGCTAAGTTCTGCAGTAGTTGAATCTCCTTTACCTCCACAAGAATAAAGAGCTAAAGCTGTAGCACCAATAAATAAAATTTGTTTAAGTTGCATAGATAAAATTTGATTTAAATTAGTTAAAAATCGAAGCTAAAGTAGTAAAATTATTTAAATAAACAACAAACCCATTAATCTTTAGGTGGTTATGCGTAATAACTTGCTCTTAATGCTTTTACTTTTTCATCTAAAATATACTCATCGTAAGTCATACGTTTATCAATAATTCCTTTTGGAGTAATTTCAATAATACGATTAGCAATGGTTTGAATTAACTGATGATCATGAGAAATTAATAAAATATTTCCTTCATAATCAGTAAGAGCTGTATTTAAGGCAGTAATTGATTCTAAATCTAAGTGATTAGTTGGTTGATCTAACACCAATGTATTTGCGCCTTCTAACATAATTTTTGCTAATTGGCAACGCACTTTTTCTCCACCCGAAAGAACTTTACATTTTTTAAGCGATTCGTCGCCACCAAATAGCATACGTCCTAAAAAGCTACGCACCCAACTAATTTCTTTTTCAGGATTAAAATTAGCTAACCAATCTAAAATAGTTAAATCGCTATTAAACATGTGGCTGTTTTCTTTAGGAAAATAAGACATAGTAGAGGTTCCGCCCCACTTAAATGTGCCAGCATCGGGTTGTTGATTTTCAGTAATTATCTCAAACAACATAGTAATGTATGAATCGTCTTTACATAAAAAAGCAACTTTATCTTTACTTTCTATTTCAAACTTCATATTTGGAAAACAATCTACACCCTCAATTTTTTTCTTAATGTTAGAAATATCAAGCACCACATTTCTGCTTTCTTTTTCAAACTTAAAGTTGATGTATGGATATTTACGTGTAGAAGGCTTAATTTCTTCTAACACCAATTTATCTAATAATTTTTTACGTGATGTAGCCTGACTAGATTTAGAAGCATTTGCGCTAAAACGAGCCACAAAATCTTGTAGCTCCTTACGTTTGTCTTCCATTTTTTTATTGCCATCTTGTTTTTGTTTGGCAAGTAATTGACTAGACTCGTACCAAAAACTATAATTACCCGTAAATAAGGTTATTTGATTGTAATCAATATCGGCAATATGCGTACAAACGTTATCTAAAAAGTGTCTATCGTGCGATACAACAATTACTGTGTTTTGAAAATCGGCTAAAAAGTTTTCTAACCAAAGCACCGTTTCAACATCCAAGTTATTGGTAGGCTCATCTAGCAAAAGCACATCCGGATTACCAAATAAAGCCTGCGCTAACAATACTCTTACTTTTTCGCTACCATTTAAATCTTGCATTAATTTACTATGCAATTCTTCTTTTATACCTAATCCACCTAATAATTCGGCAGCTTCGCTATCTGCATTCCAGCCATTCATTTCAGCAAAATCACTTTCTAAAGTTGCTGTACGCATACCATCTGCTTCGGTAAAATCTTCTTTTGCGTATAAGGCATCTTTTTCAACAACTATATCGTATAGTTTTTTGTTACCCATTATAACTGCCTTAAGCACTTCTACATCATCAAAAGCGTTTTGATTTTGTTTTAAAACAGAAATACGAGCACCAGGAACAGTAACAACCTGACCTTTTTGAGCTTCAATTTCGCCTGAAAGAATTTTTAAATAAGTAGATTTACCAGCGCCATTAGCGCCAATTAAGCCATAACAATTGCCAGGTATAAATTTAATACTTACATTTTCGAATAGAATTCGTTTTCCGTATTGAAGGGTAACGTTTGATGTACTAATCATTATATTTTTGAACTAATTTTTTTAAAATGTGCGCAAAGGTACTATTTTTAAACTCTTTAAATAGGTTTATTTATATTAAAAAGCAATTTTTAATAAAATTTGATTGAATTAGTACAAATCATTACTTTTATCAAAATTTAATTAAAAAAGTAGAATATGAATTTAAGTGGAATTATTTCAATTTCAGGATTTCCGGGTTTGTTTAAAATTGTTGCTCAATCCAAAAATGGAGTTATTGTAGAATCGTTGGTAGATAAAAAAAGAATGCCAGCTTATTCGCGTTTTAAAATTAGTGCGTTAGAAGACATTAGTATTTTTGGTAAAACAGATGATGTTTTATTATCTGAAATATTAAAAAATGTTGCCGAAAAAAATAATTACGGTGCGTTAGAAGCTATTAAATCTGATGCTGATTTAACTAAATTTATGCTTTCTGTTTTTCCTGAGTTCGATTCAGAAAGAGTGCATACATCAGATATTAAAAAAGTAATTTCTTGGTATGGTATTCTTCAAAAAAACGACTTATTAAAACAAGTTGAAGAAACGAAAGAAGAAGGAGCTAAAGAAAAAGTTGTTAAAGCAAAAGACACTGCAGCAAAAGCGGCGCCAAAAGCAAAAGCAGCTCCAAAAACAGCTGGAAAAACATCGGGTTCTAAAGCTGGAAAAACGGCTACAGTTAGAAAAACTGGAGCTTAATATTTTTAAATTAAACATAGAAATGAGAAGACCACTTCCAGAAGAATATCATCCTTCACTTCAAACTTATGTTGATTTAGTGAAAGGCGAAAACATTATTAAAATTTTGCAAGATCAAATTTTAACTTTGCAATCGTTACTAACAGATATTTCTGAAGAGCAAGAAGAATACGCTTACGCTGAAGGTAAATGGACAATAAAAGAAGTAATTGGACATATTACCGATACAGAAAGAATACTTTGTTACCGTGCACTTTGTATTGCTAGAGGCGAAACTCAAAATTTAGTTAGTTTTGATGAGAATTTATTTGTTGCAAACGCAAACTTTAATTCTAGATCTATTTACGATTTATCGCATGAGTTTTGTCAAGCTAGAGAAGGAAGTTTAGCGCTTTATAAAAGTTTTGATGAAGAGGCTTTAAATAGAATTGGCACAGCTAATAATAAAAATTGTAGCGTAAGAACTTTAATGTTTATGTCGGCTGGTCATGTTTTGCATCATTTTAAAATAATTAAAACAAAATATTTGTTGGACTAACATTTTTTATGAGCGAAAATTACGTTGCAGGAACCTGCAATATTGGAAAGAAAGAAAAAAGAAAACGTTTAATAATAGGTATTTTAGGGACAATTGTAACCATACATTTGTCCCTTTATTTTATAATATCTACTTATAAATGGATAATGTTAATTTGGTTATTTGTAGCCGCATTTTATTCTACATTGTGCTTAGTACAAGCGTTTAGTAAATTTTGTGTTTACTTTGCTTACAAGCACTTGTTTAATTTTGGAGAATTAAATCAACCAAAAAATGATGTAGAAAATATTGATTTTATTAAGAAAGACATTAAAAAAGCACAGAAATTAATTTTAATAAGTTTTATAATTTCTTTACTTTGGTGTATTCTAATTTACAATCTATCGTAAAATAATGAGTTTTATAGACAAGAAAATTGCGTATAGAAAAAAACTACTTGAGTTGTATTTTAATGCAAATGCTGGTCATATTGGCTCTTCATTAAGTTGTATTGATTTATTGATTGGTTTATTTGAAATTAAAACAACAAACGAAAGAGTTATTTTATCAAAAGGACATGCTGCTGCTGCTTTATATACTGTTTTAAGCGAAACCGGCGAAATTGATACAGAAACTCTTAGTACATTTTATAAAAACGGAACTAAATTATCAGCTCACCCTTCTGCAAATTCATTTACAAATATTCCGTTTGCATTAGGCTCATTAGGACATGGATTTCCGATTGGTTGTGGCATTGCTTACGCTAATAAATTAGAAAACAATTTAGATTACTCATACATACTTATGTCTGATGGCGAAACAAATGAAGGAACCACTTGGGAAGCAGCTCATTTTGCAATCGCCAAAAAGCTAGATAATTTAATTATAATTATCGATAAAAATAAACTACAAGGATTTGGTTATACAAAAGATGTTTTAGGAGATACTGCAGATGTAGTAAAATGGAAAGCAATAGGATTTGAAGTGATAGAGCAAGATGGACACGATATAGAAAAACTTATTGAAAACATTAACAACTTAAAACTAAATAAAAATGGAATTCCAAAATTAATAATAGCCGATACCATAAAAGGTAAAGGTGTAGAGTTTATGGAAAACAAACTAGAATGGCATTATTTACCTATGAATACTGACATGTATAAAGAAGCTTTAAACTCACTTGAAAAAAATTATAATGCGTAACGATTTTTCAAAAAAAGTAGAAGACATTTTATCTTCAAATAAAAAAGCTGTTTTTATAACTGGAGATTTAGGTTACAACGCATTAGAAAACGTACAAAAAACTGCAGGAAATCGTTTTATTAATGCAGGTGTTGCCGAGCAAAATATGATAGGTGTTGCTGCTGGTTTAGCTTACAAAGGTTTTGAAACATTTACATACAGCATCGCTCCTTTTGCAGTATATCGTTGTTTAGAGCAAATTAAAATTGATGTTTGCATACACGATTTACCAGTTTATATAGTTGGTAATGGCGGTGGATATGGCTATGGAATTATGGGCGCAACACACCACGCTCTAGAAGATATAGGTTGCATTAGTACACTTCCTAACATTACTTGTTGGATACCAGCATTTAAAGAAGATGTTGAATATTGTTTAAATCAAATTACAAAAAATAAAAAACCAGCTTATTTACGTCTAGGTTTAGGCAAACCATATCCACAAAAATTAGAAATAAATCCTATTAATCAAATTATAAAATCAACCAATCCAAACATTACGGTTATTGCTCTTGGCCCAATAGTACACAATGCAATTGATGCAATTGGCGGTGAAAAAGAGAATATAGATTTATTTACAATTTTATCAATTCCTATTTTAGAACTTAGTGAAGAATTGCTAAAAAGTATTTCTAAAACAAAAAAAATTATTGTTGTTGAAGAACATGTTCAACGTGGCGGTTTAGGAGAATATTTGTTAAGCCATTTTGCCAACAAAAATATTGAAATTAAACGTTTTGTAAGTTTACATGCTAAAGGCTATCCTAGTAAATTGTACGGAAACCAATCATTTCATCAACAAGAAAGTGGTTTAGATGCAATGAATATTAAGAATGAAATAAATAAATTATTGAAAATATAAATGGAAAGTATCAAAGACAAAATTCAACAATTACAAGGGCCAATATTTATTTTTGGCGCTAGTGGTTTTATTGGTGCAAATCTTTTAGATACTATTTTAAAATATCGTAAAGATTGTTTTGCAATAACACACAATCCACGTTCTGCTTGGCGTTTAAAACTATTAAATATTCCTGCTGAAAATATTTTGCATTGCGATATTAATTATAAAAAATCAGTTGAATTAATATTTGATAAACATAAGCCTCAAACTGTTTTTAATTTATCGGCATACGGCGCATACAGTAAACAAAATAATACAAGTTTAATTTACGAAACAAACCTTGTTGGTACAGTAAATATTTTAGAAACATGTGCTAAAAATATAAAAGCATACATACACGCAGGCAGCAGTTCTGAGTATGGGCTAAACAGTGAAACCCCTAAAGAAGACAGTGAATTAATTCCAAATAGTCATTATTCTGTTTCAAAAATTTCGGTAAGTTATTTACTAAAGTTTTTTGCTCGATTTCATAATTTACCTTGCTTAAATTTAAGATTGTATTCAATTTACGGACCTTGGGAAGAACCAGATAGATTGATGCCAAAAATTGTTGAGCAAGCACTTAAAAATAATTATCCGCCATTAGTAAGCCCTTCTACATCTCGCGATTTTGTTTATATAGATGATTGTGTTGAAGCTTTTTTAGATGCGGCTAATAGTGTAAACGCTGACAACTCAGGACAATCAATAAATATTGGTTCAGGCAAAAAAACTACTTTACAAGAATTAACAGTAATAAGTAAAGAAACATTTGGTATATCAACCAATCCCGAATGGGGAAATATGGCAAACAGAGCTTGGGATACAGCCGATTGGTATGGGAATTACGACAAAGCAAATCGCTTATTAAACTGGACTCCAAAAACTAATTTAGAAACAGGTTTAAAAAAATTTGGCGACTGGCAAAAACAAGTAGAATATATTCAGAACGTTATACCTGCTTTTGAAGCACCAAAAAAACTAGCAAAAATTTCGCCAATAATTGCTTGTTACAAAGATGCTCAAGCAATTCCCTACATGTATAACCGATTAGTCGAAACATTTAATAAAATTGGTTGCAACTACGAAATTATTTTTGTCAATGATAATTCACCTGATAATACAGAAGAAGTATTAGAAGAGATTTGCAAAAAAGATTTGAATGTAATTGCTATAAAACACTCTCGTAATTTCGGCTCACAAGCAGCTTTTGTTAGTGGTATGGAAATAGCAACAGGCGATGCTGTTGTTTTAATGGATGGCGATTTACAAGATCCGCCAGAAATGATTGAACAATTTTTTGAGCAATGGCAAAAAGGTTATCAAGTTGTTTATGGCAGACGGATAAGAAGAGAAGCATCATTATTTATGAATTTTGCTTATAAATCTTTTTACAAAATTTTTAGTAAAATGTCAGAAATAAACATCCCTAAAAATGCAGGTGATTTTTCGTTAATCGACAAAAAAGTAGTTGAACATATTGTTGATTTACCAGAAAAAGAACAGTTTTTAAGAGGTTTAAGAGCTTGGGTTGGTTTTAAGCAAACAGGTGTAGATTATGTGCGCCCAGAACGTATGTTTGGTGTTAGTACAAATAATTTACGAAAAAATATTTGGTGGGCAAAAAAAGGAATTTTTTCTTTTAGTTATTTACCATTAGAAATAATGAGTTATACAGGATTTTTCTTAACCATAGCTTCATTTATTGCAATAGCGTTTCAGATAATTTCAAAAATAGTTAATCCTGATATACCACATGGAGTTCCAACTATAATTATTTTAGTTTTATTTTTTGGAGGAGTTCAATTGCTCGCTATTTCGCTAATAGGAGAATACTTATCTAAAGTAGTTGACGAAACAAAATCACGACCAAAATTTATTAGAGATAAAGTAATAATAAAAGGCCGCACGATTGAAACAAATAGCGAATTAAAAAACCTAATTAAATAATATTATGCCTAAATATATTGAAGAAGGTTTTAAGCCAATAAAACACGAACCGCCTACTACTTTAGTTAATAAAATAAAATACTACGGTAGAATGGTTTTAGATTTACAAATTCTAACCATATTTTCTGACATAAAAAAAGAATTACCAAAATTAAACGGAACCGTTTTAGATATTGGCTGCGGACAAAGTCCGTATAGATATTTATTAAATGAAAAAACAACTCAATATAAAGGAATTGATGTTGCCGAAGCAGTTAGTTTTGATTACATAAATCCTGATGTTACTTTTTTTGATGGAGAAAATATTCCTTTTGAAAACAATACTTTTGATGCCATAGTTTGTACCGAAGTTTTAGAACATGTATTTAATCATCAAAAATTAGTTGATGAAATGTATCGTGTTGCTAAGCCAAATGCAAAAGCAATTATTACAATACCTTTCTCAGCAAGATATCATTACATTCCACACGATTATTTTAGGTACACTCCTAGCGCATTAGAAAAAATATTTTCTAAATTCTCTAAAGTAGAAGTTACTCCAAGAGGAACGGATGTTATTTCTATTTGCGCAAAAATAATTGTATTGTTTTTTAGAAATATTATTCCAAACTCATTAAAAAAAATAATTTGTTTACCATTTTGGATACTTATGCTGCCTGTTTTATTTATTACAGTTGTAATTGCACACATAAGTATTTGGCTGAATTTAGGGAGTAATTTAGACCCGCTTGGCTACACTATAAAAGTTACTAAATAATATTTAATAAAAAATTACATACTCATTAATATTAGCAATAATTAAGTAAAGCGAACGGATTATAATTTGTACTTTCATATCTTTCTACAAATAAATTTTAATTTCTTACAAAAAAGTCATGAAATCTAAAATAAAAAACACAAAAAAAACAGAATCAATAAACCTAAAAACAGAAATTCAAATTCCTGATAATCAATTAAAGGAAGAATTTACGCGTTGGTTTTTATCCATATTCTCTTCTTTAATTATTTATTTTATTATTGCTAAACTAATTATTAAAGTTTATCATCCTGATATTAATAGCTTAATAGAATTAGCAAATTCATATACTTTTCTAGGAAGTGTTCGTCCAGAACCTTTAGAATCTATGTTATTTAGAGCTGGAATAGTTACAATTTCGCTTGGCTTATGGGGATTTTATATTTTGTATTCAAAATTAAATTTTGTTAAGCATATCGCTAAAAATATTGCCTTTAACTTCATTTCAATTCTTTTAATTATTGGTCTTTTTGCATTAATTTATATTGATTTTTCATCTCCAAATCCTTTTGCAGATGGTGGTGGCGAGCAGCCACAAAATAGCCGAGATTATGAAGGTAAAACAAACTTTGATTTCTTTTTTAAAGGACTTTTTCTCTACAACAATTTACTGCTGTATTGTTTAATTCTGCAACCATTAATTGCTTATGTGTTTTTTATTGGTTTTAGAAAAAAAGATTGGTTAACTAAAATCAATCTTAAAAAATACTTACCTATTTTTAATTATGCTTTTGCTGGCGCAATAATATTATCAATAATATTAATGAGCACCTTCTATTTTCCATACACCTTTGAAAACAAGTATAATTTTAATGCAGTATACTATTCAATGACTCAAGTGTATTCAGGAGCACCGATGTTGGTTGATGGTTTTATAAATACTTACGGATTATATCCGCAATTATTAAATCCAATTTTTCAAATTATTGGCTTAAATGTTTTTAAATTTTCATTAGTAATGGCATTGATATCTGGCCTTTGCTTTGTGTTTAATTTTGTTTATTTAAAACGACATATAAAAAACCCTTTGATATTATTATTAGGTTTTACAACAATTGTATTATTTCCTTTTTACATTTTTAAATTTACAACTCCATTTGATACTGCTTTTGGGTTTCATGCCGTGCGTTATATTATACCAAGCACATTAGCAATTTTAGCTAGTTTTTATTTTACAAAGCGATCAAAAATTATATATTGGTTTACATATATTACATCAGGCTTTTTTATTTTATGGAATCCAGAAGTTGGAATGATATGCTACATTGCTTGGGTAGTTACAATTATTTACTCTGATTTTTACAATTCAGAAAATAAATTAAACATTAAAAAAATACTTTTACATCTTTTAAATTCTGTAATAAATTTAATTGTAGTTTTTAATCTTTTTAAATTTATTTTACTTTTCTTCTATGGTAAAACACCTGAGTTTTCGCTTCTTTTTGAACACATAATTCTATTTGGTAAAACGGGATTTAGTTTACTTCCAATGTCGCTAATTCACCCTTGGAATATATCAGCATTAATTCTCATTCTAGGAGTATTTTATTCTATAATTAAACTTTATAAAAAAGAAGTCGACATCAAGGCTACAATTATATTACTAACATCAATTATAAGTTTAGGATTTTTGGTTTATTTTCAAGGCAGAAGTCATAATTGGCCATTCGCTGTAACAACAGGGTTTTCAATAATGTTACTTACTTTATTAGGAGATGAATTGTGGGACAAAATAAAAAGTAAATCAACACCAATACTTGATGCGTTATTTTACGTTTTTCTATTTTTAGTTTCCTTTTCAATTTTTGAAATTTTTTATGGAACAAAAAAAATTGATGAATTGGTCTATCAAAAAAACGATAAGATAAAACAAAAAGAAGAAGAAAATTATATTAAAAACAACGAATCATTTATTATTAATAATACAAAAGAAAAAGAAAAAATTCATCTATTTACAGCTACTCAATACCAATCGTTGTATTTTAATGGAAATAAAAGAATTGCTGCTTTTAATCCTGGAGAAATTGATATGCTGATGCATTCTCATTTAAAAGTAATGGAAAAAACAATAATTGATTCTTCATTTAGTGTTTTTCTAGAACCAAAGCTTTGCAAGTCGCCTTACTTACAGCGTTCTCTAGCGGCTGTTGCAGCTTCTTATTCTATTGAAAAGAGTAATCAATCAATGCTTTTACTCAAAAAAAGAAAATTAAAAACTCCTATAACTGCTTTTTTTAATGACTCCAATGAATCTATTTTATATAAAAAATATAATGACGATACCACTGGAATAATTGAACGAGTAAACGATTCTCAAGGTATAGCTGATGTTAAACTACCATCAGAATTTTCGGTTAATTTATTATTTTACTCGCAAAATCAAATTTACGAGTACCCAACTCTTATAGGAAATATGGATGGTACATCAGGTTTTATGATTGCTAAAAGACCGAATACTAACAATTGCTTTTTTGGTATAAACGGTAAAGGTTATGATATACCCATGCTGAATGACAAGTGGTTATATTGTGTTGTAAATTATTATCCAAATAGAATAGAAATATTTCAAAATGGTAATTTAATTAATACATTGCCATTAACTGAATCGTTAAAAAATTCAACTAATAAGTTATATATTGGAAATCTTGGTTATCTAAATTTTTATTTAGGCTCAATTTCAGAAGTTGCAATTTCAAAACCAAAAACACTTCAAGAAGTGCAAGAAACTTGGTTGAAAATTGAAAAGGAAAAACTGTAGATTTATTTATTTTTTATAAATAATTTGTAAAACAAATTTCTTAAAAGTTGTAAAAAAAAGGAATTTACAGTTGCTGTAATTACCCAAAAAAAAGATAATTTGTATCGCTTATCCTTAAACATAAAATAAGCGTATTGTCTAAATAGTTTTGCTTGTGTAAATCGTAACTCTTTATTACTTGTAGATTGTGCAGAAATACGAAACTTACCTAACGATTCTGGTATTACGTATAGTTTGCCTTGCAAAAGTAATTCGCAAAGCATATCCACATCAAAAGTCCAATTGTTTGCTTTTTCAAATTTAGGGTTTGGAATTTTATCGTAAGCTTCTTTCTTAAAAAGTGCGCCATTTGGCTCTCCAATCATATTAGAGCCATACAAAAAATTAGATCGTATTGCCCAATAAGACGAAAATAAACCCGAACCAAAAAGGAATTTTTTTAAATATACTTGCTTACTTTCGTCGTTTATAATGGAAACAAAACCATTAACTAAAACAACATCTTTATATTTTTCGTCTTCTAATATCTTAACTTCTTTTATAATGGTTGTAATATCCATACCATCGTCAGCTCCCATAAAAGTAAGATACTTGCCTGTTGCATAGGTAAACACTTTTAAATAATTGTATTTTATTCCCTCATTTTTTTCATTTGAAAAAATTTTAACTCGAGAATCATTATACGCTTTTATTAATTCAATTGTTCTATCGGTAGAACAATTATCTGAAATAATAACTTCAATATTTTTATAGGTTTGACCTAAAACACAATCTAACGTTTCGTTAATATACTTTTCGCCATTATAAACGGGAATACAAACACTAACAAGCGGTTCTGAATTAGACATATTATTTAATTCGTTTCAAATATCCGTCGGGTGCAACGCTAATAAGAATTTTATTATCAATTCCCTTGTCAATAACAAAATCAGAATTTGTTTTTAAGAATTCAAAAACGGCTGTTTTAGGATTACTTCCTACATCCCAAGGTCTGTCTGCTGTGTATGTATCTTTTGGTAAATCTTCAACAACAGTGTCAAAAACAACACAATAAGAACCTACTGTAGTTAAATCGGCATAAGCTTTAAGTTCTTCTAAAACATGGTCGTGTGTGTGGTTTGAATCAAACAATACCATTACTGTTTTTTTACCTTTAGCGTGTTCTTTTACTTGATTTACAATTTCTGGATCAATTGCCGAACCTTGAATCATTTTTATACGTTTAGCCATTGGATGATCTAAAATTTCTTTTTTATTGTGCTCACGTATGTCAATATCAATACCAAGTATTTCGCCTTTGCCTATCAATTCTAAAATTGAAGCATAAAAAATTAGTGAACCTCCGTGTGCAATACCTGTCTCAATAATTAAGTCTGGTTTAATATCCCAAATTAATTCTTGCATTATTACAATATCTTGTGGATACTGAATAATTGGGCGACCCATCCATTTAAAATTATATGAATATCTTGAATCGATAGATTCTTTTAAAAAATCGTTAGCTGCTTTTTTTAAAGGTTCGTTTTTTCCTTGTAAATCAATATTTGCTTTACACTCCTGTTTAAATTTTTCAATTTCGTTCATCGCTTTAAATTATAATGTGATTAATTTTATGTTTAATGGGTCAGTTACTACTTTAATTTCATTAAGGTAATTTACATTCATTACAATAATGGTTTCTATATTATTTTTAGTAATATCTTCTGGTTTTATTATTGGGTGACCAGTACCTCCAAGAAACATATTTTGTTTTTTTGGATTAATATCTATAACGCATTTTATTTTATTTGCTTCTTTATCAATAAGGTTTAAAAATGTTGAACCTTTAGCTCCTGCTCCCCAAATAGCAACGTTTTTATAATTACTAACTAGTTGAGTATATTCTTCTAATTTTTTCTCAAATTTTATTTCGTACGTTTTAAATGTACGCATTTCTAATTCATTTTTTACTTTACTTAAATCGGCAATAACATAAATATACTGTCCGTTAAAAAAATGTCCGCCAACACTTTCAGTAAAAAACTGTTGCAATGTTTCTAATGTAAAATAGTTGCAGTGTTCGTAAAACACGTCTTCGCTTGCGTTGTTGTTTACAATCCACTCAAATGTTGGCACTTCAATATAAATAAAGCCTTTGTAATTATTTGCTTTTGCAACTGTTTTAATAAAATCAAACGGTTTAGAAATATGTTCTAATGTATGGCGTAAAACAATAGTTTCTGCTCCAACATCTGAATATTTATCAGAAAAAAAATCTTTAATAACTTTTGGTGAATCTCCTTCGTATGTAGGGTCAAAACCTGTTACATCTTCTCCCAAATCTAAAAGCATATTCATAAAATATGCTTTACCACAACCAATTTCTACAATTTTTTTACCCAATAAACTATTGGTTTTCATTAATTGAATTACATGACGTAAATGATCCTGAAAAAAAGCAGAATTACTTTGTTCATTTTGATAATGCTGATCATAATCAATTATTGAATCATCGAAATTTGCACTAAAAACAAATCCGTTATGCAACGATTGAGCCAACGTTACGTTTATTTTTTTTGCTGCTTTAGCTAATTCAAGTGTTGGGTAAACCATGTTCTGAATTAGTGGTACAGACTTTTGTTCGTATATTACTTTGGTACTCTCACTACCGCTTAGTGGACATGTAATCATCTAATATAATTTTTGATTTTTTTTCATCACCCCAAAATTTCATTGGCTCGTAATCTGTGTATGGAAAAAATCCTAAGTTTAATTTTATATATTTATTTTTCTCTTTTAAATAATTCTCTACAAGTTGCTTTATAGTAATTGGTTTACCGCTACAACAATTAATAATACCTTCAATCTTGTGCTGTAATGCGAATATAATAATATTTTTTGATACAGTTGTAACAGGTAAATAATCTCTTACTTGCTCTCCTAAACTCATGTTAAACTCTGG
>JAZKHE010000005.1:0-281982 GCA_040385525.1 Bacteroidota bacterium | reverse complement strand
TAGAGCAAAGGACTGAAAATCCTTGTGTCCCTGGTTCGATTCCTGGAGGTACCACAAAAAAAACCACTCAAATTGAGTGGTTTTTTTGTTTAACATCAATTGATGTTTTATTTACAATACTCTTTTAGCATTTCATCAGCATCTTTATCGCCCAATTCTTGCGCTTTTTTAAAATCATGACAACCTAAATCTTTGCCTTCGTTTAACTCGTGTTTAGCTAAACCTCTATTAAAATAAGCATGTCCATTATTTGAATCTAACTCTAATGATTTTGCATAATCAGTAATAGCCGATTTAAATTCGTGTAACTCACCATATGCATGAGCCCTGTTATAGTATGCTAAAGCATTATTTGGTTCCATTTCTATAACCTTGCTATAATCTAGTATTGCAGACGTATAATCATGATAATCTGCCTTTGCATGGCCTCTGTTTGTATAATAATTTGCTAAAGGCTCTAGTTTTATTGCTTTATCATAATCGGCAATAGCTCCTTTAAAATCTTTTACCTTATACTTTGCCAAGCCTTTGTTATAAAATTCATCTGCAGTTTGCGCAAAGCTATTAATGGAAGCAAGCGCAAATACAACTAAAATAAGTTTTTTCATTTTATGCGATTTTAAATGATTAATATTCCAAATTTAATAAAAAAATCAACTATATGCAGACTGTATTATAACAACTGATACAATCTTGTTTGAAAATCTAACGCAAATGATAGGGGTTATTTTGTGTTTTGAAAAAATCTCAAAAACATATTTTATCTTGACCTGGTTATACAACAAACTGCTTTAGTTTATTTACTTTTATTAAAACTCAAATTATATTAATTTAGTAAAAAATAAATTAATGCGCAATTTTCTTAGTCACTTTATATTGTTTGTTGTACTTATCAGTTCTTACGCTGTAGCATCAGTAAATATTGAAGAAATAAGAAAAATAGAAACCAGATGCAAAAACGGAACCATTGATAGTTTGTTTATAATTGCAAAAAACACCGACACTACAACTATACATGGCAAAATAATTTATAACTGGTATTTTTCGAGAGGTTATTTTTATAACGGAAATTTTCCTGATGCGTATTCATACATTGATAAAGCTTTTGAATCATCAAAAAAACATGCTGATAAATTAATACAAGCAGAAATTATGCTTGATTACGCCAATACATTGAGTCAATTAGAACAAAATGGCGACGCATTAGATTTATTATTAAATGCAAAAAAAATTATTGAAAGTGGTAATGATAACATTCAAAAAGCAAATTTTTATATTACACTTGGCGACTTTTACAGAAAAATAAAAGAACTTAAAAAAGGCGAACAATTTATTAGAAAAGCAGGGCAATTTAACAATTTGCCTCCTGCAGTAATAGCAAGACTAAACCATAGATTAGCAGCAATTAAAACTGATGCTGGACAAGAAGACTCGTCTATATTTTATTCAGAAAAAGCTTTGATATATGCTTACCATATTAACGACCCGCACTTAATTGCTATATCAAGCAACGAGTTAGGTTGTATTTATAAAGATAAAAAAAATTATTCAACAGCTTTAAAGTATTTAACAACTGCAGATAGTTTGTGGACTAAAATTAACTATGTGCAGTATGCAATGCGAGCAAGAATAAACCTTGCAACTACTTATAGAAAAATGAATCAGTTTAAACAAAGTAATGCTATTTGCTTACAGAATTTAATGCTGTGTAACGAAAAAAATTGGACCACTTTAGAATTAGAATTTTGTGAACGTATAAGTTCAAATTACGAATCATTAAAAATGTTTGATTTTGCCAAAGATTACAAAATTAAAAAACTAGAATTACACGTAAAAGTTTTGGAAGACCGACAAAGAGTAAACACAAGATATGTTGAAGCCAAATTTAATAATGCTAAATATGAAGCAGAAATAAAGCGACAACAAATTTTAATGGATAAAGACAAGCAGGAGTTAGAACACGAAAAAAACGAAAAACTATTTTACCGAATTTTATCCGCTTTTGGTTTACTGGTTATAATAATTGTTAGTTATTTAGCCTACATTCTTCGCAAACGAAAAAGATTTATTGAGATTGAAAAAAATAAAATTGAAAACTACGCCTCAATGCTAAAGCTTTCGCTTGAAGAAAAAAATGCTTTACTACAAGAAGTAAATCATCGCGTAAAAAATAATTTACAAACCATTTCTTCCATTATGTTTTTGCAGTCGGCTACGCTTAAAGATAAAGCTACACTAGCTACTTTTGAAGATTTACAACGAAGAATTGAGGCAATTGCAATGGTGCACGAAATGCTCTATAACTCTGATGATGTAGGGAAAATTTGTTTGAAAAAATATTTAGAAAAACTTATCGATGTAAACAAACCTATTTACTTAACCAATACCAACAATTTAAGTTTTGATATAAAAGTTCCGCAAATTAATTTCTCAATTAATACTTGTATTGCATTAGGTATGATAACTAACGAAGCAATTACAAATGCAGTAAAACATGCTTTTACAAACACAAATAATCCAATAATTGAAATTGTTTTGCAAAACAAAACTGGTAATGAATTTGTTGTTTACATTAATGATAACGGTAAAGGCATTGATGAATACGAATTAGGCAAAACTAAAAACACCTTAGGTACGCGACTAATGGATATTTTTTCACGAAAAATAAAAGGAGAATTAAACATAAAAAACAGCAATAAAGGCACTACAGTAACCGTAAATTTTACCGAAAATGGATAGTTTAATTGTAATAGTAGAAGATGATATTTTAATAGCCGAACACTTAAAAACAATATTAATTAACGATGGCTACACAAATGTTTTTACCGAAAACAGTTTTGAATCTGCAATAGATTTTATTAGTAGTAAAAAACCCGATTTAATTTTACTCGATGTAAATTTAAACGGTGATAAAACAGGCATTGATGTTGCGCATTTTGCTATACAAAACAACATTAATTTTATATACATTACTGCCCAATCTGAAAAGCCAATTGTAGAAAAAATTATTGCAACAAAACCGCTTGCTTATATTTTAAAACCTTTTAATTCAGTTGTTGTTTCTACAACAATAAAAATTGCTTTAGAAAAAATAAAAAGCAAATCAATTACTATAAAAGATGGTATTAAAACAGAATACAAAATCAATTACGATGAAATATTGTATATTAAAAGTGAAAAAAATTACTTGCAAATTGTAACCAAAACAAAATCTATTTTAGCACGTAATACGCTAAAAAATATAAAAAACAATTTGCCTAGTGATGTGTTTATTCAACCAAATCGCTCTTGCTATGTAAATAGTAATTATATCGAAAAACAAGACAATCATAGTTTAATAGTCGCTGGAACAGAAATATTGTTTTCTAAGTGATTTGCTTGAAGTAACAACACCCCATCCCAGAAACACGCCCTTTCGTCCCAAATGTGATTTTTTTCTTGTTTTATAAATAGCCTACCTCTATTTTAGCTTATCATAAAATCAAACACATTTATTAACTAAATTTTTTAACTATGAAAAAACTATTACTTACCATTGCTACAGCAGCTACCATGCTGTTTAGCGCAAACAAAACGTATGCTTCTTGTGGAGTTTTAGATCAAGTCGGAACTAATATGGGGTTAACCAATTTTTATGATCAAACACTTGATGTAGGTCAGTCTTTTACCGCAGGTATTACAGGATCTTTGTGTACTATTAGTTTACCTAATGTATCTGCTTTTATTTCAGGAAATACGACATGTACAATTTTTATTGGCACTGGCACTGGAGGCACAATATTAACTTCTTTCCCTGTTACGCTTGTGAATGGTACGAATTCATTAATTATACCTGGAGGTGTAAATGTAGTTGAAAATCAAACATATACTTTTAATTTAAGTGTATCTGATGGTTATTATCAATTAGAACTTTCATTTGATGATTACGCTGCTGGCACTTCCTTTGCTAACGGTGTCGCTGAACCTGCGTTTGATTTATTATTCTCTACTAGCGTAAATCCATCTGTAGGCCCAACAACTCAATTATCAACATCATGTGGTGCAACGGGTTTGTTAAAAAACAGCATAATTTATGCTAATGCAATACCTGGTGCTGGTAAATATAAATTTACTTTCTCTAACGGGCAAAGCTATACTACAGGTAATTACTCTCCAAGAATGGCTTTAACTAGTATTTCTGGTTTGCAATATGGCCAAACATATGGCGTAACAGTTCAAGCTTATGTTGGTGGTGTTTTAACTTCAGCAGGTACTTCTTGCGATATTACTTTAGCAGCATTTCCTACAACACAATTAACTACTTTATCTTGCGATGCTACAGGTTTAACTCCAACAAGTACAATTTATTGTAATGCAGTTGCAGGTGCTACTAAATATCAATTCGTTTTTAATGGTGTTACTTCTTATACCACAACTAACAATGCACCACAAATGGCTTTAAACAGCATTAGCGGTTTACAATATGGTCAAACTTACGCTGTAACTGTTAAGGCATATGCAGGTGGTGTTTGGGGAACTGCTGGTTCGTCTTGCGATATTACTTTGGCCGCTGCACCAACTTCTCAATTAACAACTTCTTGTGGTCAATCTGTTACTAAAACAAGTATTATTTATGCAAGTCGTATTGCTGGAGGTTATAGATATAGATTTAATGTAACAGATGGTGGAACATATACACGTAGCTTTACAACAGGTAACGATTTTCCTCAAACTAGTTTAACTAACTTCCCAGGTTTATTAGATGGACAATCTTATGTTGTAACAGTTCAAGCTTATGTTGGCGGTGTTTGGGGTGTTCCAGGAGCACCTTGTTCTATATTTGTTGGTGGTCTTTTACGTTCAGCTAACAACGAAGATGTTGCTGTTGTAGAAAACAACGAAGTAATTTCTCAAGATGTTGCACAAGTAATTTCAGAAGAAGTTGTTATTGAAGAAGTGAAAACTGCTCCTGCTGTTGAAGAAACTTCAGCTATTAACACTGCTTCAAAAGCTGAATTTACAGCTTATCCTAACCCAATATCTAAATCAGCTGTTTTAAACATATCGTTTAACACTGAAGAAATTGGTAAAGTAATTTTAACTGACATTACTGGTAGAATTATTACAGAGCAAAACTTTAACACGAACTTACAAAGCACTGTTGAAGTTAATTTAGCAGAACGCAAATTAGATAATGGTATCTATAATTTATCTATTATTGGTAACAAATCTACTTCGCAAAAAACAATTGTGGTAGTTGAATAATTACAAGTATATTTTACTCAAAAAGCCGACCAAATGGTCGGCTTTTTTGTTTTTAAATAATCTCAATCCCTAAAAAGACGAATTCTTTTACAAATGTTTTTAATATGTGAAGTGTGTAAGTTTAAAATAGTAAAGTATAACTACTCTTATTACAAATGGCTATAATTTTGTGTTTAATTACTAATAAATATAATTATGAAAATTTCTACACAAAATTCAAAAAAAAACTTAATTAAATTTAAGTCATTTATTGGAGCGTTTCTAATGTCTGCTGTACTAATACCTAATACAGCTATATCTCAATCCTCTCCAGCACCAATAAATCTTGGAACTGCTGCAAACTATGTGGTTTTAGCAAAATCAGGAATATCAACTACAGGAACCACAGCAATAACTGGACACATAGGTGTAAGTCCAAATAATTCTACTTCTATAACAGGATTTGGTTTAATATTACATTCATCAGGGCGCTTTGCAACTTCATCTTTACTTAATGGTCAAGCATATGCAGCAGACTATGCGCCTTCAACTCCATCATTATTAACAACAGCCGTAAGTGATATGCAAACAGCTTATACCGAAGCAGCCGGGCGACCAGCCGATTATAATGAATTGCACGCTGGAAATCTTACTGGGCAAACCTTATCTACTGGTGTTTATAAATGGACTAATACAGTTTCGATAGATGCTGGAGGTGTAACAATATCTGGTAGTTCAACTGATGTTTGGATTTTTGAGATAGCTGATAATTTAACTGTAGCTAACGGAGCTATTGTTACTCTTTCTGGAGGTGCTAAAGCATCTAACATTTTTTGGCAGGTTGCAGGTCAAACTACTCTTGGTACAACATCTCAATTTAAGGGAAACGTATTATGTCAAACATTAATAGATATGCAAAATGGTTCATCTATTGATGGTAGAGTACTTGCACAAACCGCTGTTACATTAAATGCAACTAGTATAAGCAACTCAGGCTTATCAGCCTTAGGCTCATCAACACAATTAGCACTAGCTTCTTGTGGAACAACAGGTTTTTTAAGATCAAGCTATATTTATGCTACACCCATTGAAGGTGCAGGTAATTATAAATTTACTTTCTCTAATGGGCAAACTTTTACAACAGGTAACTACAAACCTCAAATGTTATTAAATAATATTTCTGGTTTACAATATGGTCAAACATACGGTGTAACCGTGCAGGCTCAAATAGGAGGCGTTTTTACTACAGCAGGTGCTGTTTGTTCAATTACATTAGCTGCATTTCCTACTACACAATTAACTACATTGTCTTGTAATGCAACAGGTTTAACTCCAACAAGTACAATTTATTGTAATGCAGTTGCTGGTGCTACTAAATATCAATTTGTTTTTAATGGTGTTACTTCGTATACCACAACTAACGATTCACCAAGAATGGCTTTAAACAGTATAAGCAGCTTACAATATGGTCAAACTTACGCTGTAACAGTTAAGGCATATGCAGGTGGTGTTTGGGGCACAGTAGGTTCGTCTTGCGATATTACTTTGACCACTGCACCAACTTCTCAATTAACAACTTCTTGTGGTCAATCTGTTACTAAAACAAGTATTATTTATGCAAGTCGTATTGCTGGAGGTTATAGATATAGATTTAATGTAACAGATGGTGGAACATATACACGTAGCTTTACAACAGGTAACGATTTTCCTCAAACTAGTTTAACTAACTTCCCAGGTTTATTAGATGGACAATCTTATGTTGTAACAGTTCAAGCTTATGTTGGCGGTGTTTGGGGTGTTCCAGGAGCACCATGTTCTATATTTGTTGGTGGTCTTTTACGTTCAGCTAACAACGAAGAAGTTGCTGTTGTAGAAAACAATAACGAAATGATTTCTCAAGAAGTTGCACAAGTAATTACAGATGAAATGATTACAGAAGAAGTAAAAACTGCTCCTGCTGTTGAAGAAACATCTGCTGTCAACGTTGCTACTAAAGCTGAATTTAGAGCATATCCAAATCCAGTTTCTAAATCATCAGTTTTAAATATTTCGTTTAACACCGAAGAAATAGGTAAAGTAATTTTAACTGACATTACAGGCAGAATTATTACTGAGCAAAACTTTAACACGAACTTAAATAGTGTTGTAGAAATTGATTTAGCTGATAAAAAATTAGATAATGGTATTTACAATTTATCTATTATTGGTAACAAATCTACTTCACAAAAAACGATTGTGGTAGTTGAATAATTACAAGTATATTTTACTCAAAAAGCCGACCAAATAGTCGGCTTTTTTGTTTTATAGAAATTTTAATTCTGAGTTAACAAACAAGTTCTTAACTTTAAGGCGCAAAAACTAGACTTGTGAAATTTGAACTAACCAAAGAATACTTAAGCATGCTTCGCGAAGCCATTCGCGAAGAAGATGATGTATTTATTTTAGATCAAACTAAAAATTTACAAGCTCCCGATTTGGCTGAGATTTTTGACGAACTCGATTTAGATGAGTCTCGCTATTTGTATACGCACATCGACCAAGAATTAGCTGCCGATATTTTGGTAGAAATGGACGAAGATAAACGCGAACAGTTTTTATCCTCTTTTTCTTCTGAACAAATTGGTGAGTTTATTGAAAACATGGATTCGGATGACGCTGCGGATGTTATTAACGAACTACCCGAAGATGTTCAAGAAGAAGTTCTTTCGCACATTGATGACGAAGAATTATCGAGCGACATTGTTGACTTATTAAATTACGATGAAGATACTGCCGGTGGTTTAATGGCTAAAGAAATGATTGCCGTTAACATTAACTGGACAATTTTTAAATGCTTAAAAGAAATGCGCCGTCAAGCGCACGAAGTAGAGCACGTTTATACCGTTTACGTTACCAACGACGAAAATAAATTAGAAGGTTTACTTTCCTTAAAAAAAATGTTGCTTGCACCAATCGACGGAAAGGTAGAGAACATATTTGATAAAGGTGTAGTGTCTGTTACAACAGATACTTCTTCTGAAAAAGTTTCAAAAATTATGGATAAGTATAACTTGGTTGTACTTCCTGTTGTTGACAAATTAGGACGTTTGGTGGGTAGAATTACCATTGATGACGTTGTAGATGTTATGCGTGAAGAAGCCGACAAAGATTACCAAATGCAAGCGGGTATCTCTTCAAACGTTGAATCGAACGATAAAGTTTGGGTGGTTTCTAAAGCAAGGTTACCTTGGCTTTTAATTGCTTTGTTAGGCGGAATTTTTGGTTCGCGCGTAATTGGTATGTACGAAGGTGTTTTGCAAATTCATCCCGAAATGGCTTTTTTTATTCCGCTTATTGCTGCTATGGGCGGTAATGTAGGTGTGCAATCGTCTGCACTTGTTGTGCAAGGTATTGCCAATCAAAGTTTAGGTTCTTCTGATATGGTTTCGCGCTTAATTAGAGAATTAGGCGTTGGTTTAATTAACGGACTAATTTGTAGCGTTATTATATTAAGTTACAATTTGTTTTTTGGAGATTCTGTTGCGCTTAGCTTAACAGTTAGCATCGCTTTATTATCAGTAATTATTTTTGCAGCCATTTTTGGGACTTTTGTTCCATTAGCTTTACACAAATATAAAGTTGACCCCGCATTAGCTACAGGCCCTTTTATTACTACAACTAACGATATTTTAGGCGCACTAATTTACTTTAGTATTGGTAGATTAATGTACACTTTGGTTTAATCGCAACAAAGAACACTATTTTTATGAAAAAAGTTCTGTTTATTGATTCTGCACATCCTTTTTTAAACGAAGAGTTACAAAAAAATGGATTTAACTGCGATTTATTTTACACCTTAAGTTACGCTGAAATTGAAAATACAATTGTTAATTATCACGGCGTAGTTATTCGCAGTAAAGTACAACTAGATAAACATCTTTTAGACAAAGCTAAAAACTTAAAATTTATTGCACGTGTTGGTGCAGGCATGGAAAACATTGATGTAGCCTACGCCGAAAGTATTGGCATTAAATGTTTGCATGCACCCGAAGGAAATAGAGATGCTGTTGGCGAACACGCATTAGCTATGCTCCTCGCTTTGTTTAATAACATTTGTAAAGCCGATGCCGAAGTACGTAACGGAAAATGGATTAGAGAAGGAAACAGAGGTATTGAATTGGGCGAAAAAACTGTTGGCATAATTGGTTACGGAAACATGGGACAAGCTTTTGCGCAACGCCTAAAAGGCTTTAATTGCAAGGTATTAGCTTACGATAAATACAAAACAAATTACAGCAATGAATTTTCGCAACAAGCTACACTCCAAAATTTATTTGACAATTGCGATGTTATTAGTTTGCATGTTCCTTTAACCGAAGAAACTGCGTTTTTTATTAATACTGAATTTTTTAATTCGTTTAAAAAGCCTATTTATATTATAAACACTGCTCGTGGCAAAGTTTTAAAAACAGCTGACTTAGTTAAAGCTATGCAAAACAAAAAAGTGTTAGGCGCTTGTTTAGATGTGCTAGAATACGAAGAAGGTTCTTTTGAAAATTTACAAAAAGCATTTGAATCTGAAGATTTTAAATATTTAGCGCAAAGCAACAATGTTGTTTTAAGCCCGCATGTTGGTGGTTGGACTCACGAATCGAATTTAAAATTAGCGCAGGTATTGGTGGAGAAAATTTTTAAAATAAACTAGCCCCACCTAAATCCTCACCAAAAGGGAGGACTTTTAGTTGTTGGAAAACCAATATCCATTGCTCTAATTTGCGAGGAACGAAGCAATCTAATGGTTGTGTGTTAGCAATGCGTGACAGTTTGCTTCGTGCCTCGCAAAGACAATTAGGATGGAGATTCTTCGTTACACTCAGAATGACAAACGGGATAAATTAAAAAAAGCCACTGAATAGTGGCTTTTTTACTTTTCAATTAATTTTATTTATGACCCGCAAGCTTCACAAGCTTCTGGATTATCTAATGAGCAAAGCATATCGCTCATGTTTTGATCTTTTGTTTGGTCTAACACCACACCCGCAGGCACACTCGCTTTAAGTTGCGGTTCTGCTTGCGCTTGTACTGTAAATTTAATAGCATCGGCAGCAGCTTTTGTTCTTAAATAATACATACCTGTTTTTAAACCTTTTTTCCAGCTGTAAAAATGCATTGATGTTAACTTCGCAAAATTAGCATCTTGTATAAACAAGTTTAACGATTGCGATTGGCAAATGTAAGCGCCTCTATCGGCAGCCATATCAATAATTGCTTTTTGTTTAATTTCCCAAACTGTTTTGTATAGTTCTTTTAAATTTTCAGGAATCTCATCAATATTTTGTACTGAACCGTTAGCAGCTAAAATTTTGTTTTTTAAGTTGTCGTTCCACAAACCTAATTTCACTAAATCTTTTAATAAATATTTATTTACTACTGCAAACTCGCCAGATAACGTTCCGCGCTTATATACATTTGAAGTATATGGCTCAAAACATTCGTTGTTTCCTAAAATTTGAGAAGTAGAAGCTGTTGGCATTGGCGCTAACAACAATGAGTTACGCACGCCGTGTTTTTTAACTTCGTCTTTTAAAATATCCCATTCCCAACGATTGCTAGGTGTTACTCCCCACATATCGAACTGAAAAATACCTTGCGATACTGGCGAACCTTTATACGTTTCGTAAGGACCATCTACTTTAGATAAATCTTTAGAAGCCGTCATCGAAGCAAAATAAATTGTTTCAAAAATTTCTTTGTTTAATTCTTTTGCTTCGTCAGAATCAAAAGGTAAACGCAACAAAATAAATGTATCTGCTAAACCTTGCACGCCTAAACCAATTGGGCGATGACGCATGTTGCTATTACGAGCTTCAGCTACTGGATAGTAGTTTCTATCGATTATTTTATTTAAGTTTTTAGTAATTGTATAGGTTACTTCAAACAATCTTTGGTGATCGAATTTTCCGTTTTCAACAAAACGTGGTAAAGCTATAGAAGCTAAGTTACACACAGCGACTTCGTCTGGAGCAGTGTATTCAACTATTTCAGTACATAAGTTTGACGACTTAATTGTACCTAAATTTTGTTGGTTTGATTTTGAGTTACAAGCATCTTTATACAACATGTATGGATTACCTGTTTCTATTTGTGCTTCAATAACTGAGAACCATAAATCTTGCGCTTTTATTGTTTTACGAGCTCTTCCTTCGTGCTCGTAACGCATGTATAATTGCTCAAATTCTGCTCCCCAGCACTCTGATAAACCTGGTGCTTCGTTAGGGCAAAATAAACTCCACTCTCCGTTTTCTTCAACACGTTTCATAAACAAATCCGGAATCCAAAGTGCAGTAAATAAATCGCGTGCACGAGATTCTTCTTTACCATGATTTTTACGTAAATCTAAAAACTCGTAAATATCAGCATGCCAAGGCTCTAAATAAATAGCAAAACTTCCTTTACGTTTTCCTCCGCCTTGGTCTACATAACGCGCTGTATCGTTAAATACACGTAACATAGGCACAATACCGTTAGATGTTCCGTTGGTTCCTTTAATGTAAGAACCTGTAGCTCTAACATTGTGTATTGCTAAACCAATACCGCCAGCAGATTGAGAAATTTTAGCTGTTTGTTTTAATGTATCGTAAATACCTTCAATGCTATCATCTTTCATGGTTAATAAGAAACAGCTAGACATTTGAGGTTTAGGAGTACCTGCGTTAAATAAAGTTGGTGTAGCATGTGTAAACCAACGCTCACTCATTAAGTTATATGTTTCTATTGCAGCATCAATATCATCTTTGTGTATACCAATTGCCACACGCATAATCATGTGTTGCGGACGCTCAACTACTTTACCGTGTAATTTTAGCAAGTACGAACGCTCTAAAGTTTTAAATCCAAAATAATCGTAACCAAAATCGCGGTCGTAAATAATTGTTGAATCTAACAATTGCGCATTATTTTGAATTATTTCGTGCACATCTTCTGCAATTAAAGATGCGTTTTGACCAGTTTTAGGATCGATGTAGTAATACAAATCGCTCATAGTTTGTGAGAACGATTTTTTTGTGCTTTTATGCAAATTTGAAATTGCAATACGAGCTGCTAATATAGCATAATCGGGGTGTTTTGTAGTTAATGATGCAGCTACCTCAGCCGCTAAATCATCTAACTTTTGTGTAGTTACCCCATCGTAAATGCCTTCAATTACCTTCATGGCAACCGATACAGACTCAACGTGATTAGGATCTAAACTATAGCATAATTTTTGAATACGCGCGGTTACTTTATCAAACTTAACCGACTCTTTGCTTCCATCTCTTTTTATTACAAACATATTCTATTTTATTGTGTGTTATATATTGATTTTTTTCTGTCTCTTTATTTTGTTGTGTGCTTTATTTAACAATGTAGAATCTAAAAGTCTTCGTCTATTGTAAATGTTTTTGATTTGTTGTCGGTTGTTATGCCTGCTTTTTGATATTCGGCAACTCTTTTTTCGAAGAAGTTTGTTTTTCCTTGCAAAGAAATTAACTCCATAAAATCGAATGGATTTGTTGCGTCCCAAACTTTAGGGCAACCTAATGAAATTAACAATCTATCAGCAACAAACTCAATATACTGACACATTAAATCGGCATTCATACCAATTAAACGAACAGGAATTGCATCGCGCACAAATTCTTTTTCTATTTCTACTGCACTTTTAATAATATCTAAAACTTGCTCTTGTGGCAATTTGTTTTCTAATTGAGAATAAAGTAAACAAGCAAAATCGCAGTGCATACCTTCGTCACGACTAATTAATTCGTTAGAGAAAGATAAACCTGGCATTAAGCCTCGTTTTTTAAGCCAAAATATTGAGCAAAAACTTCCTGAAAAGAAAATACCTTCTACTGCGGCAAACGCAATTAGTTTTTCGGCAAACGATCCGTTAGAAATCCAACGCATTGCCCAATCTGCTTTTTTACCAACGCAAGGCACTGTTTCTACTGCGTGAAACAATTTATCTTTATCGGCACTATCTTGTATATAAGTATCAATTAATAATGAGTATGTTTCAGAATGGATATTCTCCATCATTATTTGAAATCCATAAAAACAACGCGCTTCTGGATACTGAACATCATTAATAAAATTAATGGCTAAATTTTCGTTTACAATACCATCGCTTGCAGCAAAAAACGCTAATACATGTTTTACAAAGTGACGCTCATCATCATTTAATTTATTATTCCAATCTTGTAAATCTTGAGCCAAATCAATTTCTTCTGCAGTCCAAAAACTAGCTTCTGCTTTTTTGTACATTTCCCAAATCTCTTTGTGTTTGATTGGAAATAGCACAAAACGATCTTTATTTTCTTTTAATATTGGTTCGTTTGTCATACTTTATATTTTTAAATCTGTGTTTAATGCTCTAAAACATTGAAGCCGATGAGTTGCTTTTTTTGTTTGATGAACAATTTAAAAGAACAGATTAGTTGTGTTTTTGAACAACACAAATTTTTAAAAAATAAGGGGTTTATCCTAATTGATTAAATTAACAATGTTTTGAAGTTTTAAACATTGTAGGATTAACGCTAACTGTAGCTAATTATTGAATTTAGCAACACAAAGTATTAACTTTTTTTAGTTAAAAACTAAGAATAAGCTTTTGATAACCTGTTAGGAAATTTACTATTTTATAGTTGCAATTTTTATTTGTTTTAAGATTGAGCTATTATAAACTCGAACCAAATAAACAGACGCAGGAACATCAAGTAGGTTAATATACTGATTTTCACCTTGTTTTAATTGATTAATTATATTGCGCTTAACCGTTTTTCCTGTTATATCAATAATTTCGGCGGTAAGATTAGTAAATACTTCGTTACCCATCACACTCAATTCCACTTTATCATCTTTAACTATTAATTGAAGTTGAGTTATTAAATTGTTTTGTAATCCAGTTATTGTAGTTACTGGTGTAGTTACAACTTCTGTTGCCACAACACTATACGTGCTTATTGAAGAGCAACCATCAATTGAAATAGCTTCTAAAGTAACTGTATAAGTACTTGCGTTTTGATATTGATGACTCGGTTCTGGCAGTTGACTTGTTTGAGTATCTCCAAAATTCCAATTGTAAGAAACTGCATTGGTAGAATTATTTGTTATTAACAAATCTAAATCTGTAATTGCTAATGCAGCTGCAGATTCTGCTTTTGTAAAATTTTTAATAAAAATACTATCGGATAAAGAAGGACATAATGCAATTTGATTTGTAAACAAAACATTATACGAATCGTTGGTTAAGCTAGTTAAATTAGTTGTAGCAGCTGTTTGCGCAGCTAAAACTTGATTACCACCAGAATTTGTAATTGTGTAAGAATACACACCTATTAAAGAAGAACTTAAACTTACCACTTGATTACTATTTGCGCAAGAAGCCTCTGTAACACTAACAGAAAATGGTTTTTGAACAATTAATTGAAAGCGCGAAAACTGGGTTGTATCTGTTGCAGTAAAAACATAACTCAAACTTGTATCAACCGACATAATTGTATTCGTGTGCTTATCTCTTAATAATAAGCAATACAAAGAATCGTTTAAAACAGTTTTAGGAATAGTTAAAGTATAAACTGTAGTTGTTGGTACTAACACTTTAATATCAATAGTATCAAGTTGATTAATTTTTGGGCGCACATTTACTGCAAAAATATTACTGCCTATTTGGCTTGCAATAGTTGGTGCTCCCGCTAAATTTGTTTGGAACTTATGCGCATCATAAACTTCGTCAAATTCTTTTGTTGCATTATTTTTAAATGCAATAACTGTTTCATCGGTATAACTAGCATTTGTTATTTTAATATTCACACTTTCAATATCATGAACAATTGCTTCACCATCTCTTAAAAAAACGGGTTGTGCGTTCGACTTTACATTTTCTGTTGATCTTAAAACAGGTGAGGCTCCAGTAGCTTTTACCCAAAATGCTTGACTAGATGGAATATATCGCGTTCCGCCATTTGTTTGCATTCCACCAACCGAATAAGTTACATACTGCCCAATATCTGCGTTATAAGTATAAATTGTATTGTTAAGATTTGTTCTTGTCCAATTTGCTGATTCCCAATCTAAAGCACTAGGATAAGGATTAGCCAACATATTCCATCCGTCATTATTAATTCCGCCAGAAGAAGTTGTATAATTAACCCCATAAGTAAACGAACCTACAAATGGAACTCCAATCATATCTATATTAATGTCGGCAGTATTTGTAAATGCTGTACCCACATAAGCATAATAACCAACACCAGATGAGATAGCATTAGCTGTACTTGTAGCTGCTACGTATCCTAGCGAGTATGTGCCTAATGTAGTTTCGTTATAGGTATAAACAGATTTAAATGGGTTAGATGGTTGGTTACTTCCAGCAAAACCGGACATTGCAAAATCGTCTTTCCAGTTTGCTAAAGTTTGTCCTAACACAGGCGAACCTAACATTGCCCAACCCGTTTTTCCTCCAGGCGTAAATCGTTGCATAATAATATTTCCTGTAATGTTAGCGCCAGTAGGAATTGCCGCAATATTAGCGGTGTTAGTGGCATTCGACAACAGAGTAAAAGCTATATTATTTGTTGCAAAAGTTCCAGTAGTTATGGTTAGCGTATTAATTAAATTTTGCGGTGCAGCTATGTTTACAACGGATCCATTACTCGAAGCCATATTGTAAAAATTAGTTAATGAAGAACCACCAATGCTCTGAACGATAGTTCCATTAAAAGTTACGGTACCTTGCTGAGTGAGCAAGCTACCATTATTTGTGTAATTCTGTTTAATAAATAATCCGTGATTTGATGCTGTAACATCAAACGTTACTCCAGTAGAAATTAATAACGAACCATTGCAAGTTACTGCGCCGCCTAAAGTTTTAGTACCAGAACCAGCCAATGTTAAATTTCCAAAAGTTTCGCCTGCTACTTTTGTAATAGATTGATTTGCTCCACTAAATATTGTTGTTCCTAAGCCTGGTTGATGCGTTCCTCCATTATTTATCCAATTGCCAAAAATTGTAATTACAGGATTAGCTATTGATAAAGATGATACAAATGTGGCATTTGCATTTATAGTAACATCACCAGTAACGTTTATTGCTGATGCAGTTGCAGTAGTATTAATAATACCTGTATTAGTTCCATTCCCAATGGTTAAATTACTTTGAACAAAAGTTGTCCCTGCCTGAAACGTATGTATTATGCCATTTACAGAAGGTTGTACTTGCAAAAAGCCATATCCTGGTGTACCAATTGGTTGAACCAAAGACGCTAGATTTTGATGGTATTGTGTTAAACTTGAAGCTGCAAAAGTATAAGTTCCAAAGCCAATTGGAAAAACACCTCCAGCTGTGATTTGAAAAATAGTATTTGGAGCCAATTCGAATATGCGCGAAGCGTTACCTAACACAGAAACAGTTCCTCCATAAGCTAATTTGCCAGTTTGTACTCGTAAATTACCAGTAAGATTAAGTGTTGTTAAATTAGCCGAAAGTGTAGCTGTACCAATATTATTTATATGCAAATTGTGATAAGCACCAGCAGAAAATAAATTAATAGTTTGCGGATTAGAATCATAATAATTAAAAATGCTTCCTAACGTTCCGGCAGTTAGCGTAGAAGAATTTGCAGGAACAGTTAATGCTCCTCTAAGATTTAAATTACCAGCACCAGCTGACATATCAATTACTTTTGTTGCAGCAGCACCAGCTGTAAATGTAATACCTCCATTTGCATTTAAGGTACCTGTAGTTATAACAATTCTACCAATTCTACTAATTGTTGTGTTGTTTCCTAAAAAGCTAATTAAGCCGCTTACGGTTACCGTTCCTGCGTTAATGTTTAATGTATGATTACGCGTATTTGCCGTTGGTTGATTTAAATTAAGTGTTGTATTAATTGCTAGAGTTTCTGCACCACTAAAATTTAATGAAGAATTAGTGTTACCTGCTGCAAAAGTTAAAGAATTAAATATATTTGATAAACTATTGGTTAATGTATAGTTTGCTCCAGATGCAATTACTACATTTGGAAATGCTGTAGTAGCAGATCCTCCGATTGTGTTTGCTGTTCCTGTAAAAGTTATAGTATTTGTTCCTCCCGTAAAAGAGCCACCATTATTTGTCCAATTTCCACCTACTGAAAAATTACCACTAGTAATAAGTGTAACTCCTGAGTTAATTGTAAGATTTGCAAAAGTAAGTGTAGCATTTGGAACAATAGTAGAGTTAAAAGCAAATACGGCGTTAGAACCAGCTACCCAAGTAAATGCAGGTGGATTTACAGTGTAAATTCCTCCAAACCGAACGGTACAACCAGCAACTAAGGTTAAACTCCCAGCATCATCTGTTAAGCCACCATTTAAATTAGCAATACCAATATCCGTAAAAGTTAGCCTATCTCTTGCACTCAAAAATAATAAATTATTTACCGTAAGAGTTCCGGTTGAAATTTGAACTGTAGATGTTCCTGTTGCGGGATAAAGAATACTTCCACCAACAAAAAGTGTACCGCCATTTACATCAACATTATATTGTCTATTTCTATCAAATGGATTAACATCTAAATTATTAGTTACACTTAATACAAATCCAGTAGAAATAGCTAAAGTAGGAGTACCATTAACATTCGTACCCAATGTAAAAGAATTACAAGTAACGTTTGTGTTAATTGTCAAATTCATACTTGAAGGGATAACAACATCATCACCAACTGCTGGAGCTCCCGCGGGAAACCAAGTAGCTGTTGTCCAGGTTGTACCAGTGCTTAATGTTTTTGTAACAGCAAATGAAAAAGGTATAGCAATAGCAAAAAATAAAAGGGAGAGCAATAACTTTCTCATAAGCAATATATTATAATACAAAAACTCGAATAAAAGTACTGCAAAAAATGAATTTAGACAAGTTAATTCGGTAGGGTTTTCGCTTATCTTACTAAATGTTTTATTTAGGCTTTTTGGGTATCTGACCAATCGTCAGCAGCTTCTAGTTTAGCGTACCATTCGGCGCCGAATCGCCTAACAAGGGGTTCTTTTAAAAATTTATAAACCTTTACTCCCAATTGTTCGCCTAAAGTGCAAGCAGGCTTACAAACGCTCCATTGATTATAGTTTACTAAAGTATATGCGTTGCTTGTGGATAATCTAACGGGATATAAGTGACAAGAAATTGGTTTTTTAAAATCGATTTTACCATCTAAATAAGCTTGCTCAATACCGCATTTAGCAATATTTTTTTCGTCAAAAACAACAAAAGCACAAGGCTTACTTCCTGTAGAAATTAGTGGGGTTACTAGTTCTCCATCTTCATCAATTTCGTAAACACCTTTTTCTTCAATTGCTTTTTTACCTTCTTCGGTTAAATAAGGTAAAACATCTGGTAAAATTCTTTTTAATATTTTTAATTCTGCTTGTTCTAAAGGAGCTCCAGCATCCCCCGCAATACAACATTCGCCCTTGCATGCGTTTAAATCGCAAACAAATTTTTTCTCCAACATCTCATCAGAAATCAATGTATTGTCAATTTCTATCATATTTTTTTCGAAAGAATAATTGTATAAGTATCGGTGTATTTGCAAGTTGTAGAAACATCTGTTTTAACAACTCTTTCTAACTCAATTTTAGATTCTGTTGCCGATTTAACTGTATATAAACCAATTGCATTTCCTTGTCCGTTTTCGTAACCAAACGCAGTTGGAATTTCTGCATATTGTCCGTTTGAAAAATAAATTCCAAATGTTCCAGGATTACCTCCAATAACATTACCAGAAAGATTATCTGGATTAGAGATTATTGCATAAGTTACATCGCCACTTGCATTAAAATTAACTTCTAAATACGAATTTTTCCAAACTGGTGGCTGTGTTGCGCAAGTTGAATTCCCGTAATTCCCTTCAAATTTTGCATCGCTCGAAACAATCCAAGTACCAGATAACATTTGCTGTAGGCTAGATGCGTTGAGTCCTCCAACTGTTAGTTCTTCTGTTTTAGAAGTTGTGCTTAACCCTTGTGTGGCGCTAAGTGTTATGGTATAATCACCAGGCGATTCGGGTACCCAAACTAAATTTTTAGATTCAAAAGTTTGGTAAAAACTGCCTTTTTGAATAAGCCAAGTGTAAGTTATTGGATAACCTTTGCCTTCTTCGATAGTTGTATTGGTAAACGAAATACTATTGCCTATTGTTGGTGCTGTTGTTCCCGAAATTTCAAAATTTGCTTCTGCAGAAGTAATTGTAATAGTTATTGTTCCAGACGCGGTTTTTCCATTTCTAGTATTTGTAACTTGTTGCGTTACTACATAAGAACCAGCTCTTTCGTATACATGTGTTGGGTTGTTTATTCCTGTTATTTGTGAGCCGTCGCCAAAATCGTAAGAGTAAGTTGTTTTTCTAGTTTTTTGGTCTGTGTCTTTAAACGAAACTACTTCGCCAACAACAAGTATTGTTTTATTGGCAGAAAAATTCACTTCTGGTTTTCCGCAAGAAAACTGAATTAGTAAAAGTAAAATAACACCAACTGATTTTAATAGTGAATTCATTTAAAAAAACCTTATAAACAAAGTTAATAAACTAAGGCGAATAGAACTAAATTTTTTATTTTTTAAATAACGGGACTGTAGAACAAGGCTCGCCGTACATTATGCTTTTAGCAATATGTTGAAGTGTTGCCGCTAACTTTACATAAGCTAGTGTGGGTACACTTTTTTTACTACAACCTTTAATTACAATGCGTTTTTCTGTGTAATCATCTAATTTAAGCGCATCAATTTTATCTGAATATATTTCTTCAATTAATTTTTGTTCTGAACCAAAAGTTATTTTTTTTGCAAAAGGTGCTAAGTTTATTGAGATTAACATAAAAGCCCAAGTTGGAACTATTGCATCGGCCGAACAAAAAACAGCTACATTTTTATTTTCGAATTGTTTCCAATCAACCAATTTTAAAGCTTCTCTAAAATCTTTTTCTTTTAAAATTAAGCCTTGAAATAAATAATCTTTAATATCAATAGTTGAAATATTTTCAGGATACCACTCTTCTAAATCGATGGTAAGTAATGAACTAGATGCTACTTTATTTACTATTTCCATAACCTATTACATAAAACCTAATTCAAGCTGAGCTACTTCACTCATCATGTCTTTTTCCCAAGTAGGTTCAAAAGTAAGTTCAATTTTTGCTGATTTTATACCCTCTATACCACGCAATTTATCTTCTACTTCTGGAGGTAAAGTTTCGGCTACAGGGCAAGATGGTGAAGTTAAAGTCATTCTAACGTTCAGCTCCTTTTCGCTATTGATATTAATTTCATAAATTAATCCTAATTCCCAAATATCAACAGGTATTTCTGGATCGTAGCATGTTTTTATAACATCTATTACACGTTGAGCTAATTGTGCATCTTCACTTATAATAATTGCAGGCATATTGTATTTAATTTTGTAACGCTATAGCGTAATATTTTAATTGTTTTATCATAGACACCAAACCATTTGCACGAGTTGGTGAAAGATGTTCTTTTAACCCTATTTTATCTATAAAATTAAGTTGAGCCTCAACAATATTTTTTGGCGTTTGGTTATTTAAAACTCGTATTAGTAAAGCAATAATTCCTTTTGTAATTATTGCGTCACTATCCGCTGTAAATTCAATGTTTTCACCATTTTTTTGAGCATGTACCCACACCCTACTTTGGCAACCTTTAATTATATTTTCTTCTGTTTTATATTCTTCGTTTATTATTGGCAAAGATTTTCCTAAATCAATTATGTGTTGGTATTTACTTTCCCAGTCATCACCAAACAACTCAAACTCTTCTGTAATTTCGTTTTCTATTTCAAGTATACTCTGCATAATTAACTTAACATTTTAATGGCCTTTTTTAGCGCTTCTATAAAAAAATCAATTTCTGCAAAGGTATTGTAAAATGCAAAAGATGCTCTAACCGTACCAGGAATTTCATAAAAATCCATAACTGGTTGAGCGCAGTGGTGCCCTGTTCTTACAGCCACTCCTTGCTTATCCAAAATCATTCCTATATCGTAAGGATGAATTCCTTTAACAACAAATGAAAGTACTGCTGCTTTATTTTTTGCTTCACCAATAATTTTTACATTTTCAATTTCGCTAATTTTTTTTGTAGCATAATTTAAAAGTTGATGCTCATATTTTTCAATTGCATTTATACCAATTTCATTGATATAATTTATGGCGGCACCTAAACCTATCGCTTCGGCAATTGGCGGTGTACCAGCTTCAAATTTAAAAGGTAATTCGTTGTACGTGGTTTTTTCAAAAGTCACAGTTTTAATCATATCTCCACCACCTTGGTAGGGAGGTAAATTATTTAACTCAACTTCTTTACCATATAAAACGCCAATACCTGTTGGTCCAAAAATTTTGTGACCAGAAAAACAATAAAAATCGCAATTTAAATCTTGAACATCAACAGCCATGTGTTGTACAGCCTGACACCCATCTACCAAAACCTTTGCGCCACATTGATGCGCCAAAGTAATGATTTCTTTTATAGGATTTATAGTTCCTAACGCGTTAGACACATGTGCAACTGAAACAATTTTCGTATTTTTATTTAATAGTTTTTTTAATTCATCAAAAATTAATTCGCCATTTTTATTTATGGGTGCAACAACCAATTTTGCTCCTGTTTTTTCACAAACCATTTGCCACGGAACAATATTCGCGTGGTGCTCCATAGCTGTGATTAAAACTTCGTCACCGATTTTTAAATTATGTTGTGTAAATGACTGTGCTACTAAATTAATTCCTTCGGTAGCGCCTTTTGTAAAAATAACTTCGCAACTATTATTTGCATTAATATATTTTTGAATAGTATTTCGAGCTTGCTCATAAGCATCAGTTGCTTTTTGACTAAGCGAATGAACACCCCTGTGTATATTGCTGTTATAGGTAGAATAATAATTTACCAAACTCTCAATTACTTGTTTTGGCTTTTGAGAAGTTGCACCATTATCTAAATACACCAATGATTTTCCGTTTACTTTTTGAGTAAGTATTGGAAATTCATTGCGAATTGACTCAATGTTTAGTTCAATATTTTTTTCGGTGCTAGACAATGCTTGCATGTAAAGCGTTTAAAATATATTCTCTAATATCTTCTTGTTGAATTGGCTCGCAAGTTTCGTTAACAAAGGCTTGTAACAAAAGTTTTTTTGCTGATAATTCACCAATACCTCTTGCTTTTAAATAAAATAAAGCATTTTCATCTAGCTTACCTGTTGATGTTCCGTGACTACATTTTACATCATCAGCATAAATCTCCAACTGTGGTTTTGTATTTACAGTTGCATCATCGCTCATTAAAATATTTTTGTTAGACTGAAACGCATTTGTTTTTTGCGCATCTTTTCTTACAAATATTTTACCATTAAAAACAGTTGTTGCTTTATCGTTAGCAATTCCTTTATACAATTCGTTGCTGTTACAATTCGGAAATCTATGATCAACAAGCGTGTGATTATCTATTATTGATTCGTTATTTGCAACATAAACACCATATAAATGAGATTCGATATGTTCATCGTTTAAGCGAATACAAGTATTATTTCTTGTTAAGCCTCCATTAATTGTAATAGTAAAATTACTAGCGACGGATTTTTTACTTTGAACTGTTTCTTGATTATTTATTACAACTAAATTTTTGTTGCTTTGCTCAAATTTAATGTGCTGAAGATTTGCATTTTGATTAACAAAAATTTCTGAAACACCATTGTAAATTGTTGTTGCAACGTTTGCACTTTCAATGTTTTCATAAATAGTACAAATTGCATTTTCCTCAACAACAACTAAAGTGCGTTGATTAATAAATGTAGAATTTGCATCAACAAAATGATTTAATAAAATTGGAGATTCAATTACAGCGCTCTTTTTTATGTAAATAAAACAACCATCGTTTGCAAATGCGTTATTTAAAAGTGCGAATGAATCTTGCGAATCGGTAGTTGCTTTTAAATAAAACTGATTTATTAATTCTGGATGTTTTTTTATTGCTTGTTGTATAGTTGAAATATAAAATTGTTTTGTGTCAATTTCATTTTCTACTTGCAAGTTTCCGTTTACAATAGATAAATCAATTGCAGTTTCAAACGTTTTTGAAACTTTATAATTACTTTTTGTAAAATTTTGTTCCTCAACAGAAAGCTCTACCATTAAATGCTTTTCAACAGGAATGTATTTGTATTCTTCAGATTTTTTAGTAGGAAATCCTTGAGCAGAAAATTTTTCAAAAGAATTTTTTCTGATTAAATCAATTTCAGAGTTGAATACATTTGGCTTAAATTTCTCTTCAAAATTTAAAAGCAAATTATTTTTTTCTAGCACCGTACTCATAATTATTCTGCATTTATTTCTTCGCCCAACTCAGCTTTAATCCAATCGTAGCCTTTTTCTTCTAACTCTAATGCTAATTCTTTTGTGCCTGTTTTCACAATTTTTCCTTTGTACAAAACATGAACAAAATCAGGAACAATATAATCCAATAGGCGCTGATAGTGAGTAACAACTATTGTAGCATTTTCTTTGCTTTTTAATTTGTTTACTCCGTTAGCAACAATGCGTAAGGCATCAATATCTAAACCTGAATCTGTTTCATCTAAAATGGCTAATTTAGGCTCTAACATTGCCATTTGGAATATTTCGTTTCTCTTTTTCTCACCACCAGAAAAACCTTCATTAACAGAACGATTAGCTAGTTTTCCATCTAGTTCAACTAATTTTTGTTTGTCTTTTACTTTTGCTAAAAAGTCTTTTGCCTCAAGCTCAGGCAAACCATTGTAAATTCTAATTTCATTTAAAGCAGTGCGCAAAAAATTAATATTGCTTACACCAGGAATTTCGACTGGATATTGAAAAGCCAAAAACACACCTTCGCGCGCTCTGTCTTCAGCAGGTAAATCCAATAAATTTTTTCCGTTAAAAATCACTTCGCCTTCAGTTACTTCGTAATCTTCGCGACCAGCTAAAACAGCTGCCAAAGTACTTTTACCAGAACCATTTGGACCCATAATAGCATGTACTTCGCCAGCTTTAACTTCTAAATTAATTCCTCTTAATATTTCTTTTTCGCCAATTGTAGCGTGTAAATTTTTTATCGACAACATATTTTAAAATTGTAAGGTTTTAAGGTTATAAAGTTTTAAGGTTGTGTTTAATTTTTTTGTGATTTTAAATTACTTGAATTTTTTAGTTTAAACTCTTTAAGGTAAGTTATAAATGAACCTAGTTTTTTACTTACTTCTATTGCTTCATTATTTATTTTTTCAAATTCTAATTGACTTAAATAATTTTGGTTTTTAGCTATTAACAATTGTGTTCTTAACTCTCCTGCTGAACCTTTTGCGATAACTAAAAAATATAAAAATTGATTTGTACTATTTCTTTCAAAGCCTTCTGCAATATTCGAAGGAACTGATATTACTGATTTTCTTATCTGATCTCTTAAAGCAAAATCCTTATTAAAAAGATTATTGTTTGTAATATTATAAATAGAATTTGTTAATTCCATCGCTAACTGCCAAACAACTATATCTTCTATTTTATCAAATTTTGCCATTTCTATTTTTCTTGTAACGTTTTAAAGTTGGAAAGTTGCAAGGTTGGTGTAAAATTTCTTTCTTTCGAACTCTCCCTTCTAACTTTTTAACCTTTAAACATTATAACCTTCTAACTTCCAAACATTGTAACTTTTCAACCTTCTAACATTTTAATTTTATAACTATCCCACCGAACCTTCTAGGGAAATTGATAAAAGTTTTTGTGCTTCTACAGCAAATTCCATTGGAAGCTTATTCAATACTTCTTTGCAATATCCATTTACAATTAAACTAATTGCTTTTTCCATATCAATTCCTCTTTGTCTGCAGTAAAAAAGCTGGTCTTCTCCAATTTTTGAAGTAGTTGCTTCGTGTTCCATTATTGCTGTTTTGTTTCCAATTTCAATGTATGGAAAAGTATGTGCACCACATTTATCGCCAAGCAATAATGAATCGCATTGCGAAAAATTACGAGCATTTTCTGCTTTTTTATTTACTTTTACTAAACCTCTGTAACTATTATTACTGAAGCCTGCAGAAATTCCTTTTGATATAATTGTACTTTTTGTATTCTTACCAATATGAATCATTTTTGTGCCTGTATCGGCTTGTTGATGATTGTTTGTAACCGCAACTGAATAAAATTCTCCTACTGAATTATCTCCTTTTAAAATTACTGAAGGATATTTCCAAGTAATGGCAGAACCTGTTTCTACTTGTGTCCAAGATATTTTAGAATTTTCTTCTAAACAAATTCCACGCTTCGTTACAAAGTTATAAATACCACCTTTTCCATCTTTATCACCAGGGTACCAATTTTGAACGGTAGAGTATTTTACTTCTGCATTTTTATGCGCAACAATCTCCACAACGGCTGCGTGCAATTGATTTTCATCACGCATTGGTGCGGTACAACCTTCTAAATAACTCACATACGCATTTTCATCAGCAATAATTAAAGTTCTTTCGAACTGTCCAGTTCCTGCTGAATTAATCCTAAAATAAGTAGATAATTCCATTGGGCAACGAACCCCTTTTGGAATGTAACAAAACGAACCATCGCTAAACACAGCAGCATTTAAAGCTGAGTAAAAATTATCAGTGTAAGGAACAACCGAACCCATATATTTTTTTACTAGTTCAGGGTGTTCATGAACAGCTTCGCTAAACGAACAAAATATAATTCCTTTTTCTGCTAGTGTTTCTTTAAAAGTTGTTTTAACAGAAACACTATCCATAACAACATCAACTGCAATTCTGCTTTCAACTCCACTCAAACGTTTTTGCTCTTCTAATGAAATCCCTAGTTTTTCAAAAGTCTTTAATAATTCAGGATCAACTTCATCTAAACTATTTAATGTTTTTTTAGGCTTAGGCGCTGAATAATAAATTATATCCTGAAAATCTACTTTAGTATAATTTACATGTGCCCACTCTGGCTCGGTTAAAGTTTGCCAGTGTCTAAACGCTTTTAAACGAGCATCTAACATCCATTGGGGTTCGTTTTTTTTAGCAGAAATAAATTTAACTATTTCTTCATTTAAACCTTTTGGAGCATCATCGCTCTCTATGTTTGTAACCCAGCCGTACTCGTATTCTTTCTGGGTAAATTCTTCTAATATCTCGTTAGCCATTTTTTAATAATTTAAACTGAGAAGGATTCTCCACAACCACATGTTCGCGAAGCGTTAGGATTGTTAAAACTAAAGCCTTTTCCGTTAAGTCCCCCACTAAAATCCAGTTCTGTGCCAATTAAATACAAAAAACTTTTTTTGTCTACTACAATTTTAACTCCATTGTCTTCAAAAGACTGATCGCCTTCTTTAATTTCAGAATCAAAATCTAATTTATAAGACAAGCCCGAACATCCTCCACCTTCTACTCCAACTCTAATAAATTTATCATTTGTTATTTTTCCTTCACTCATTAGTTCAAGAACTCTTTCTTTTGCGTTTTCAGATACTGTAATCATAGTTTCTAATTTTTATCGTTAACAATCAACAAAATCAATTGAATTTAGTTTAAAGTTTATTTAGATTAAATCTAAATTGAATACAAAGATACCACATTTGCGGTATAGAAAAAAGAAATAAATGAACTTTTTGTTGCAATATTCGACAACTATATCCCTAACCTTAGACTAAATGATGTAGTTTTGCAAAAAAATTAGATAACATGCTACAAGAACCAACTTCAAGAACAGAACTTAGCGAATTAGGAGAATTTGGCTTAATAAAACACTTAACTCAAAATATTGAAATAAAAAACCGAACCACAATTAAAGGAATTGGAGATGATGCCGCAGTTCTTGATTTTGAAGGAAAACAAGTTGTTGTTACTACTGATATGTTGGTGGAGAGTGTGCACTTTGATTTAATGTACACACCTTTAAAGCATTTGGGCTACAAAAGCGTTATGGTTAACGCTAGCGATGTTTGCGCAATGAACGCTACTCCAACGCAAATTACTATATCTATTGCTATTTCAAATCGTTTTTCGGTTGAAGCATTAGAAGAATTATACGAAGGTGCTTTAATGGCTTGTAAAAAACTGAATATTGATTTTGTTGGCGGCGACACAACCACATCTAAAAGTGGCTTAATTATTAGCGTAACTGCAATTGGAACTGTTGAAAAAGGCGAAAGCGTTTATAGAAACACAGCAAAAGAAACCGATTTAATTGTTGTTTCTGGCGATTTAGGTGCTGCTTATACTGGTTTACAATTATTAGAACGCGAAAAACAAGTTTATTTGGCAAATCCTAAAATGCAACCCGATTTAGAGGGTAATGATTATATTTTGGAGCGTCAGCTAAAACCAGAAGCGCGTTACGATATTATTGAATTATTAAAAGCATTAAACGTAAAACCAACATCTATGATTGATGTTTCTGATGGACTTTCGTCTGAAATATTACACATTTGTAATCAATCTGAAGTTGGTGCAACTATTTACGAAGATAAGTTACCAATTGACCCAACAGCATACAACATGGCGCGTGAGTTTAATTTAGACCCAACTACATGTGCTTTAAATGGTGGAGAAGACTATGAATTGCTATTTACAATTGCCCTAAGCGATTACGATAAAATAAAAGCAAACCCTAGTTTATCAGTTATTGGCCATATTACCAACAAAGAAAAAGGCGTGAATTTGGTTACAAAAAGTGAAAGTGTTTACCCAATGACTGCGCAAGGTTGGAATCCTATTAAAGCTGAAAAAGAAGAATAATTAAGCAAATAAAATTGTGCTGTGGCAAATTACAAACAGAAAATTTGAATATACTATGAATTCAATTTTTTTGTTGTTTGCGTTGCAAAGGTTTATACTCGTTGGTATCTATTTTGTGTTTCCATTTATCCATAATATAAAACCAATGTACGCTGTCGTATTTTGGTCTATCTTTTATCTCATCCCAACCTCTTTGTGCAAAGCCATTATTATAAAAGTGTCTATCCACCCATTTATCATCAATAATAAGCTTACCGTTTTTTTCGATCACAGCACCAGCAAGCATTTCTTTACGTGCTATTTTGCTTAATTCATAAAAACTTAATGGGTGTGTAGCATCTTTACCATACATATCACGAGGAACCGCTAAAGAGCCACCTCCTTTAAAAAAATACCATTTACCATTTATTTTTTTGCCAAGTAATTTAGTTATATCATCCATTTTGCATTCTTTACATACACCAGGAGTAGAATTTATAGTTGTAACTAGTTTATCTTTTTTACTGTTTATGCAGACTAAAGAATCTATTTGCCATTCACTATAATACTCATTCAGAAAAAGTGTAAGAGATGAATCTGTATAAATTGAAATAGAATCAACTATAGTTGTATATATATCAGAATATTCATTAAACCTACTTTTAGCATAGTTGTTGTTTATTGAAATATTGTTATTAGAACAAGACATTATAAAAGACAAATAAAGTATAATAAGAGTTTTAATTCCTTGTTTTAACATATCCTGATTGTTGTTGAGTTCGGTTAAATATCCATTTATAATTTCCAACAGAGTGGCTTGTACCAAAGCCTTTTGCAGCCCCGTTTGGTATAAATACTCTACCTGTTTTTGTTTTAATATATGTATTACTTATACCACTACATTCACATTGCGGTGCAACACCATCTTGTTTCCCAACAATATCTGGGTTTGGTTGGTCTAAATTACTGCCATATTGCCAAACTTCGGTAAACAAAGTCCAGTCGGATCCGCCGCTACACGCATTTTCGGGCGCAATTATATAAAACCTACCAAAATTTATTTTGCCTTTTAAATTTTCTATCATACCAATTGCATAAGCATAGCACATACTGTGGCAAACAATAAAGCTCATTAAGAATTTACTTTTTTAAATTGCTTACGCTGCAAAGGTTTATACTCGTTAGTATCTATTTTGTGTTTCCATTTATCCATAATATAAAACCAATGTACGCTATCGTATTTTGGTCTATCTTTTATTTCACTCCAACCCCTTTGCGCAAAACCATTGTTATAAAAGTAATCATCTACCCACTTATCGTTTATTATTAGTTCGCCTTTGTTGTTTTTTATAATAGCACCAGATAAGTAATTTTTACGAGCAATTTGGCTTAGCTCATAAAAACTTAATGGGTGCATAGCATCTTTGCCATACATATCGCGGGGTACTATTAGTGTACCTCCTCCTTTAAAAAAATACCAAATACCGTTTATTTTTTTACCTAATAAACCCGATACAACATCCGAAACTCCATTTTTTCCTACACCATTAGACTTATTTATTGTAGTAACCAACTTGTCTCCTCTATTGTTTATACATAACAAAGAATCTACACGCCATTCATACTTGTAAATAAATTTAAAATTTGCAAGCCCTGAGTCTAAGTAACAATTAATAGAATCGTTTATTGTATTATAGATTTCTGAATATTTAAAGAAATTTTGTTTAACATATATGTTAAAATTATTTTCAGATGAACTGTTAATCGAATCTTGTTTTGTGTTCAAGTTACATGAGCTGAATATAGTCAGTATAATTAGAGAATTAATTCCTTTTTTTAACATATCCATCATCATCTTGATTAATAATTTTAGTAAATATCCATTTATAATTTCCAATAAAGTGGCTATCGGTAAAGCAAATTAAAGAAAAGAAAAAACATAGTTAAGCAAACAAAGCTTTAAGTTCTGTTGCTTCGTGCGGATTCATTTTTCCAGCAATTATAAGCGCTAACTGTTTTCTACGCAAAGCTCCATCGTATCTTTTTTTCTCTTCTTCCGTTTCTGGAATTACAGCAGGAACAGGGAGTGGCGTACCATTTTGATCTACAGCAACAAAAGTAAAAATAGCTTCGTTACATTTTTCGCGTACACCTGTATTTGTATTTTCAATATGTACATCAATAAAAACTTCCATACTACTTGTAAATGCTCTACTTACTTTTGCATCTAAAGTTACTAAACTCCCTTGTTTTATAGGTTTATCAAAACTCACATTGTTAATAGACGCAGTAACTACAACTCTACCGCAGTGTCTTTGAGCAGCAATTGCTGCTGTTATATCTAACCATTGCAACAACTTTCCTCCAAACAAATTCCCTAAATTATTGGTATCGTTTGGCATTACTAACTCTATGTTTGTGGTAAGCGATTCTGAGGCTTTTTTGGCTTTCATTACTGTGAATTTTTCGCAAAGATACTTAATTAACTAAATATGATTTGGAGAAAAATAAAAATTATAAGGTGCGCTAAGTATTACTAAATTTGTAAAAACATTTTTATGAGTTACGAATACGTTAAAGCGCTGCATATAATTTTTGTTGTAACATGGTTTGCTGGTTTATTTTACATTCCTCGTTTGTTTATTTATCAAGTTGAAGCGAATGATTTAAACGAACCCGATAAAAGCATTTTGCAAAAACAATTTAAAAAGATGGCTAAACCTTTGTGGTTCGGTATTACTTGGCCATCAATGATTTTAACTTATGTTTTTGGTTGGTGGGTTGCGTGGGAATTATTATTAAAAGAAGGCATTTTACCCGGTTGGTTTATTTTAAAAATAGCTTTTGTATTCGGACTAACGCTTTACCACTTGTCGTTACATTACATATACAAACAGTTTCAAAAAGACAATTACGTTTATTCTAGTTTTAAATTAAGAGTTTGGAACGAAGTAGCTACGCTTTTTTTAGTTGCTATTGTTTTTATTGTAGTGTTAAAAAACAGAGGTAATTGGGTATGGGGACTTATTGGTTTAATTCTATTTGCATTATTATTAATGCTAGCTATTAAATTGTATAAAAGAGTTCGGGCTAAGAAAGGTAGTGATTAGGCAATAGGCATTAGTAATTAGAGGTTAGAGTTTAGGGATTAGAATTTAGAAGTTTGTGTTTAGTACTTAGTTCTTTGAACCTTAAACTTTAAATCTTAAATCAATTAAAGACTTAAAATCCAAGCAGTTTCTACATTATCTTTTACATTTAATAAAGCAGAATCAGCAGCTTCTTTAGTAGGGAAGCTACTTATAGCAACACGGTACAAACCAGATTCATTCTTACCAATTATTGTTGCGTTGTAATTATTTCTCTTCAATTTTTTTATCATTTTGTTTGCGTTACTTTGAGATTTAAAGCAACCCGCAACAATGTAAAATCTATTTTCTGTTTTAATTTCTGCAACTTCTTTTACCGCAACTTCAGTTGGTTGCTCGATAACACTTACAGAATCTGTTGTAACAACAACTGGCAATTCAGGCTTTGCACCAAATGTTTTTGGGAAATTTTTCGGAAAAGATTTATACGCAAAATAAACAGTATCAGCAACAGGTTTATCGCTAGTAAAAGGATTCCAACTAGCTACATTTACATTTAACTTACCTAAAAAATTAGTTTTGTTTTGGAACAATACTATTCCAATTGCTAATGGAATAAATACAAATGCAGGCCAATATTTTTTTACTGATGTTGTTTTTTGCTTTTTTTCTGAAGGAACAGCTGGTCTGTCTACAAATTTTATTTCTGATTTTGCTTTAACTTCTGCTTTAGCTTGAATAGAAACACTTGGCAAACCAAAAGCTTCTATTAAAAAATTCTCGTTATTGGTTCTTTTAAACTGAACACTATTTTCAGCATCTAAATACAAAAAACCAAGATTAGCCAACTCTACATGAAAGCCACTTTGCAAACTTTGCTTAACTGCAAAAACTACATTTTCTACTTTAGCAGTTGCCTCCGCAAAAGAAATATTTTCTTTTTCGGCAATAAATCGACAAAGCAAACCATCGTTTGAAACTAAATTTTTATTAAATAAAATTTGTTTTGATGGTGGATAATATAAACTCGTGGCAACGTTATATTGCGCCGGGATATAATTTGCAATAAAACCTCCAAACGAAGGAATCACAACACAATTGTTTTGCAACAATAATTCGTCAATATATAAGTTTACTTTGCTAATCATACCGCAAATATATTAAACAAAAACAGGAGTTCAAAGATATTAACAACAATCTTATTAAACAACTAACAATCAACTACTTAATGTTGTTAATTACGCAAAAATCGTTTGCTTTTTTAAGGTCTTCGGGTGTATCAACTGCTAACGATTCTATTTCGGTTTTTTCAACATAAATAGAATATCCATTTTCGAGCCAACGCAATTGCTCTAACGATTCGGTTTTTTCTAAGTTAGAAACTGGCAGTTTTACCAAATCTTTTAAAACAGAAAAACGATAACCATAAATACCAATGTGTTTGTAATACAAAAAATTATTTACCCATTCATCTTGATTAATTACATTTCGTGAAAACGGAATTACACTTCTACTAAACAACAAAGCTTTATTGTTTTTATCAAATACAACTTTAGGAATTGATGGATTATTTAGATCCTCAGTAGTTTTAATTTGCTTAACTAGTGTGGCAATATCAACCTCCTTTTTTGAAAACGAATCAATTAACAATTCTATTTGTTTAGGATTGATAAATGGCTCGTCGCCTTGTATGTTAATGATTACATCGTCTTGCTCAACTTGAATTTTATTTGCAGCTTCAAAACATCTATCAGTTCCGCTTTGATGCGTATCGGACGTAAGAACTACGTTAATTTTTTTATCATTTAAAAAATTAAAAATCCGATCATCATCTGTTGCAACTACAACTTTAGTAAGTTTTTCACATTTTAAACATTGCTCTACAACCCTTTCAATCATGGTTTTGCCATTGATTATTGCCAAAGGTTTACCTGGTAATCTTGTAGAACTATATCTTGCAGGAATAATACCAATAAAATTCATTTCTTATTTTTATTCGTTTATTTTTTTGATTATAACGCTCAGTAGATTTCCGAAAATAGGTTTAAAATTTTCATCAAGTTCTTCTAAAGCTTTTACAATATCGTTTTTGTTGTTTTTTTTCTTTTCAACTGCTAAAATATATTGATTTAGTAATTTAAAAAGCACAAGATATTCCTGCATTTGCGAGGCTGTTTCTTGCGCATTTATAAACTTTATATTTCTTACACAAAGGCTTTTTGTAAACTCAAAATCATCTTTCAAAAAAAAGCAAAAAGTTTCTAAAACTCTTATTTGTAAATCAAATGGCAAGTAAACACTTTTATCGTTTATTTTCCTTGCCTCAACAATATTGCTTAATGCTTCTTTATATTTTTTTGTAATTAAATTTAACTTGCAATACGCCAATAATCCTCGTGTAGCGTACACATCGTTTTTTTGTTCTATAGCTTCTTTAAAACAATTTTCTAAAACAAAAATTGCCTTTTGATATTGCTCTAATTGCGTTGCCAAGGTGCAATATTGCTCGCAATGATAATAATAACCATACATGCTTTTTTCTACACCTTTATCAAAAATAGCGCTATAAATATCAAAAGACTTCTTTGGTTCGTTTGCTAACAAATAGGCGTCTGCTAAAAGCAAGTTTAAAAAAACTTCTAAATCAATAGGGAAATGATGCTTAATTTTTTCTTTAAGGCCTATTGCTTTTGTTAAGTATTCAATATTTTTTTCTACGTCTTTTTCGTAGTAAACATAATAGCTACAAAAAGTTCGATACAAATAATAAAGTGCTAAATAATTTTGCCATTGTATTAGTTCTTTTTCAAAACCAAATAAATCTTTTAATGTGTAACCAAAAGATTTTTGAGGATTTTTTTTAATCGCGCTTCTATTACAAAGCGAAAAAAATTTATGAAATTTTATATACGTTTTTTGCTCTAGTAATTCTTCGTTTTTAAAGCAACTTAAATATTCTTTTTCAATTAACTCAACTGTATTTTCATTGTAATTAGAAAAAGGAAAATCGATTGCCAACCTAAACAAATACAAAAGCAATTGTTTATCTTTTATAATATTTACAAGCTTTTGCTGCTGTTTTAATTCTATAATTAAATCGCTTTTTAAAACAGCGTATAAATTTTTGGTGCGCAAAAAATCGCTTCGTTCATAAAAATTATCAGAGAATTTTGCGAGAATTTTTTTTATTAAAACAGAATTGATTTTGTAGTAATGTGTACTACTAATTTCAAACTTAGTTAGTAAATCATTATCAATTTCTTTATCAAAATTATTTAATTGCCAATCGAGCACTTTTTTCTCCTGACCAATCAACTTGATTGATTTCACTGCATTTAGCTCGTTTTCGTTTAAGCTTAAAAGTATACTTTTTAGCCAGCTCATTTAAATTAGTAAGATTTAGTAAAAATAGATTTATAAATATACTTTCTATTTTTTACTTTTCGATGTTTTTCATGGTTATATAGTTAGATTCTAACTATAGGAAAAAAAGAAAAGCGAAAACTTAGGTTTTCGCTTTTTCAATTTTAGGCTGTTTTTAATTAAACAGTAAGTATTTCTTTTTCTTTTGCATCAATGTGTTTATCGGCCTTTCCAGAATAATTATCGGTAATGGTTTGAATTTTTTGTTCAACAGATTTAGCTGTATCTTCAGGCAAGCCGTCTTTTTGCATTTTTTTAACCGATTCCATTGCCGTTTTACGAATAGTACGTAACGAAACTTTGCAGTTTTCTGCTTCAGATTTCGCTTTTTTAACTAAATCTTTTCTTCTTTCTTCGGTTAGTGGCGGAACTATAATACGAATTATAACGCCATCGTTTTGTGGGTTAAATCCTAAATTAGCAGCTTGTATTGCTTTTTCAATAGGCGTTAAAGTAGTTTTTTCCCAAGGTTGCACAACAATTGTACGCGCATCTGGAGTGCTTAAACTTGCTACGTTAGTTATTGGAGTCATTGCGCCATAGTATTCAACCATAACACCTTCTAACATTTGCGTATTTGCTTTTCCGGCACGTATTTTTTGCAAATCAGTCTCTAAGTGATTGATTGCTTTTTGCATTTGTTCTTCAACTTGCTTTGTTAATTCTTGTGTTTGTTCTATCATAGCTTTATTTCAAATAATTCACAATTTTACCATTATTAATTGAATTGAACAAATGGTTTAAAACTCAACCAAGGTTCCAATTGGTTCTCCAGTTATCAATTTATCTAAATTGCCTGGCTTATCCATATTAAAAACAATTATGGGTAATTTATTTTCGTTACAAAGTGTAAAAGCGGTCATATCCATAACGTTTAAGCCTTTTTCGTAAACTTCTGTAAACGAAACTTTATCGTATTTAGTAGCTGTTTTATCCTTTTCGGGATCGGCTGTATAAATCCCATCAACACGAGTTCCTTTTAAAACAACATCGGCTTCAATTTCTATTGCTCTTAAAACACCTGCAGTATCGGTTGTAAAATAAGGATTACCAGTTCCAGCACCAAAAATTACAACTCTACCTTTTTCTAAATGGCGAACTGCTCTGCGGCGAATAAATGGCTCGCAAATTTGTTCCATTTTTATGGCAGAAAGCAATCTTGTTTTAACTTGTTGTTGCTCTAAAGCACTTTGTAAAGCCATACTATTAATAACTGTAGCAAGCATTCCCATATAATCTCCCTGAACTCTATCCATACCGCCTTGTTCGGCTTGAACTCCTCTAAAAATATTTCCTCCACCAATTACAATGGCTACTTCAATTCCTTTTTCTACTAATTTTTTAATATCAGAAGCATATTGACTTAAACGGTCTTGATCGATTCCGAATTGTTTGTTACCCATTAAGGATTCGCCACTTAGTTTTAATAATATTCTTTTATATTTCATAGTGCTTTATTTTTATTAGAATTTTGGGCAAAAAAAAAAGAGAGTTAAAAACTCTCTTTTTAAAAAAATATTTGAATTAGTTTCCTAATGAAATTCGCTTAAAAGCAGTAACTGTTAATCCTTTTTCAGCATCGTTTAAATACTGAGAAACAGTTTTCTTTGCATCTTTAATAAACTCTTGGTTTAACAAAGTTGATTCTTTATAGAATTTTGCAATTTTACCTTGAGCAATTTTTTCAACCATTTCTTCTGGTTTACCTTCTGCTCTAATTTGTTCTTTTGCAATTTCTAATTCTCTTTCTAACATAGACGCATCAACATCACCTTTATCTAAAGCAACTGGAGCCATTGCAGCAATTTGCATAGCAACATCTTTAGCTACGACTGTATCTACTTTTTTGTTAAATCCAGCAATTGTTGCTACACGGTTACCAGGGTGATTGTAAGCTACAACACACTCTGCTTCGATAACTTCAAAACGAGTTACATCAATTTTTTCGCCAATTTTCGCAACATAATCCATTAACTTATCGCTAAGTTTAACACCATCAATTGATAATGCTTTTAACTCATCAACAGTTTTAACATTATTAGCAATAGAAGCTGCAGAAATTGACTGAGCAAATTTTCCGAAATCTTCGTTAATTGCTACGAAATCTGTTTCGCAATTAAGAGAAATTAAAGTAGCTTTTTTACCATCTGCTGTAGTAGCACCAATAACTAAACCTTCTTTTGCATCTCTATCACTACGATTAGCAGCAACTTTTTGACCTTTTTTTCTTAAATAATCAACCGCAGCTTCAAAATCGCCATTAGACTCACCTAAAGCCTTTTTGCAATCCATCATACCAGCTCCGGTTTGTTGTCTTAATTTATTTACGTCTGCAGCAGTAATAGTTACAGTTGACATGATAATTCCTTTTAAATTAATTATTATTTTCTTGGTCTTTTAGCACCAGCGCTTGCGCCTTTTTCTTTAGATGAAGCTACTTTAACTGCAACATCATCTCCTTTAGCTGCTTTTGCTTCTTCAGCATCAACACCTTCTTTTTCTTTATCTACTTTTCTTTCAGATAAACCTTCTTCAATTGCTTTAGTAATAACACTCATAATCAAAGAAATTGATTTTGTAGAGTCATCATTAGCAGGAATTGCGTAGTCAACTAAATTCGGGTTAGAATTTGTATCAACAACAGCAAAAGTAGGAATGTTTAATCTTTTTGCTTCTGCAACAGCAATATGTTCTTTAGTAATATCTACAATAAACAATGCAGCAGGTAAACGAGTTAAATCAGAAATACTTCCTAAGTTTTTCTCTAATTTTTCTCTTTCGCGATCAACCGATAATCTTTCTTTTTTAGAAATATTTTCGAATGTTCCGTCAGTTTTCATTTTGTCGATTGACGACATTTTTTTAACTGCCTTACGAATTGTAGCAAAGTTAGTTAACATACCTCCAGCCCAACGTTCAGTAACGTATGGCATGTTTACAGGTGTAACTGCATTTGCAACTATTTCTTTAGCTTGCTTTTTAGTAGCTACGAAAAGAATTTTTTTACCTGATTTTGCAATTTGCTTTAAAGCATTTGCAGCCTCATCTAACTTAACAACAGTTTTATTAAGGTCGATAATATGGATACCATTACGTTCCATAAAGATATACGGAGCCATATTTGGGTTCCATTTTCTTTTTAAGTGTCCAAAATGAACACCAGCTTCTAACAATTCGTTGTAATTAACTCTTGACATGTTTTTGTTTTACCAAAATTTATATTAAATGTAGTAAAGCAGGCTTTTAAACCTGCTTTTAATTTCTCTATAAGATTAACGTTTACTAAACTGAAATCTTTTACGTGCTTTTTTCTGACCAGGTTTTTTACGCTCAACCATTCTTGGATCACGCGTTAACAAACCAAAAGGTTTTAATAAAGGACGATTATCTGCACTAATTTCGCATAATGCTTTAGATATAGCTAAACGAACTGCTTCTGCTTGTCCGTTAATACCTCCACCATCAACATTAACTTTAATATCGTATTGACCAGCAGTTTTTGTAATTTCAAAAGCTTGGTTTACAACATATTGCAATGTAGTTGTTGGAAAATATTCGTTAGCTGCTCTTTCGTTAACAGTAATAGTACCGTTACCTCTTTGCATGTAAATTCTTGCAACTGCAGTTTTTCTTCTTCCTGATGTATTTACTACTTCCATGGAAATTATTTGATATTATTTATATTAACTTGTTTAGGTTGTTGAGCCTCATGAGGATGAGCAGCACCTGCGTAAACGTGCAAGTTTTTGTATAAAGCACTTCCTAATTTAGTTTTTGGCAACATTCTTCTGATAGCCATTTCTAAAATACGCTCTGGGTGTTTAGCTAACAACTCTTTTGGAGAAGTAAAACGTTGACCACCAGGGTAACCTGTATGGCGAACATAAGTTTTATCATCCATTTTATTGCCTGTTAATTTTACTTTTTCAGCGTTAATAATAACTACATTATCACCACAATCAACATGAGGTGTAAAGTTAGTTTTGTATTTGCCTCTTAGCAATTTCGCAGTAATAGAAGATAATCTACCTAAAACTTCGTTTTGAGCATCAATAACAACCCACTCTTTTTTTACAGTTGCCGCATTGGCTGAAACTGTTTTGTAACTTAAAGTATCCACTTTTGATTAGTTTTTTTTACTATAACAAATCCTTATTTCCCTAAATTTGGGGTTGCGAAGGTAATACAAAATTTTAATCTAACAAAATTATAAACAATTAATTTGTGAAAAAAGAAAAAAGTCCCAAAATCGGGACTTTTAACCTTCAAATTTTTGCTTTTTATTTTGCGTATTGGTCATTTACCTCTTGGTCGGTTGGAAAAACGGTTGTTCTATCGCCCGCTTTTTTTACCCATTTTAGGTATTTTCCATTTCCTGTACAAGCATAACCTATAATTGTATCGTTAAAAGCTACACTTTCGTGATTAAAGCATCTCCATTTTTTGCTTTTTTCTTGAACAGCGATTTTTATATCCAATAAGTCTTTGCTTGTGTTTTTTAAAACTACAGTGTAAGAATCGGGAGTATAATCACCACATTGAGTTCCTTTTAGTCCCCAATAGGTTGCGTGTTTTTTAACAAATTCGGCATAATCTACTTCTTGTTTAGCAACAAAACCAAACAATCCTAACGAAATTGCAAAAATTGCAACTATAATACTTTTCGAAATTTTCATATTATTTACATTTATTATTGTCTAACATTAATTTAGCATCGCCATTACCTAATTTTTTTGAGGCAGTCCAATCGGCACAAGCTCCTGCTTTATCTCCTTTTTTCTTTTTAGCCACTCCTCTATTATTTAAAGCTTCAGTATCTTTTGGATCTATAGCTAAAACTTTATTAAAATCTTCGATAGCGCTATCGTATTGTTCTAATTTGTTTTTTGCGCTACCTCTAGATAAGTACGCAAACTTTTCTTTAGGTTCAGTTTCAATCAATAAAGTATAATCGGCAATAGCTCCATTGTAATCGCCACCTTGTACTTTACAAAAACCTCTTCTAGATAGAGATGCTTTGTGTTTTGGATTAGCTTGCAAAGCTTGGTCAAAATAAGGAATTGCTTTGTCGAACTCGCCAGATAATACAAATTTTTCGCCAGTCTTATATAAAGCCTCGGCAGCATCTTGCGCTTTAACAGATGTTAAAGTAAGACAAAAAGAAAGTACTGATAATAGAATAAATTTTTTCATAGCTAAAATAATTATTTGTTCAAATATAAAACTAATAACAATAATTTTGCCAAACATTTAAAAATTTGGCTTAATTTTGGTAGCTTATATTTTATCGTTTATAGATTTGAAATCGAAATTCATATATATTGCCCTGTTATTATTCGCATTTTTAAGCGGTATAGAAGTTGCAAATGCGCAACAACAGCAACTAATTATGCCTGTTCGTTTTAAAATTGAAGAAGGAAATTTAGATGGTGCAACTGTTAAAATTGAAAAAAACGGAAAACCTTTTCAAACATTAACAGAAACCAAAAAAATTAATTTAGAACTCGACTTAAACAACACTTACCTTATTACTTTCTCTAAACCTGGTTACGTAACCAAAAGAGTAACAATTTCAACAAAAATTCCTGCAGGAAGAGAAGTGGAAGAATTTATTCCGTTTGCATTTGATGTTAGTTTGTTTAAACAATATGAAGGATTAAATACAGTTTTCTTTAATCAGCCAGTTGCAAAAATTAATTTTTCGAACAATACGAATGAATTTGAATATGATGTAGATTATACAAAAAGTATACAAAGCGCTTTAGCCGAAGCGATGAAAGAAGTTGAGAAAAAAGCTGAAGAACATAAAAAAGAAGAATTAGCAAAAGCAGCAGCAGATAAAGCGGCGGCAGGACAAGCAGCAGCGGCGGCAAAAGCAGCAGAAGATGCTGCGAAAAAGAAAGCAGCTGAGGAAGCAGAAGCAAAGCGTTTAGCAGACACGAAAGCAGCTGAAGAAGCTAAAGCAAAAGCAAAAGCTGCGGAAGAAGCAGCAAAGGCAAAAGCGGCAGCAGAAGCAGAAGCAAAACGTTTAGCTGAAGCTAAAGCGGCAGAAGAAGCAAAAGCAAAAGCTAAAGCCGCAGAAGAAGAAGCTAAAAAGAAAGCAGCCCAGTTAGCAGCAGAGGAAGAAGCTAGAAAAAAAGCAGCGGTTGCTGCGGAAGCTGAAGCAAAACGAAAAGCAGCAGAAGCATCAGCAGCTGAAGAAGCACGTAAAAAGGCAGCAGCGCTTGCCGAAGCAGAAGCAAAAGCGAAAGCAAAAGCAGCCGAAGAAGAAGCTAAAAAAGCAGCGGCAGCAGCGGCAGCAGAATCAGATTCAAAGAAAAAAGCAGAATTATTAGCGGAAGCGGAAGCTAAAAAGAAAGCAGCAGCGGCAGCAGCGGCAGAAGAAGAAGCAAAGAAAAAATCGGCAGCAGCGGCGGAAGAAGAAGCTAAAAAGAAAGCAGCATTAGCAGCAGCAGAGGAAGATGCAAGAAAAAAAGCATCATCTGCACAAGATGAAGAAGCTAGAAAAAAAGCGGCATTAGCAGCAGCAGAGTTAGAGGCCTCTAAAAAAGCAAGTGCCAATGTTGACGAAGAAAATGCGAGAAAAGCAGCAGCATCGGCAGCAACAGAGGAAGCTAGAAAAAAAGCTTTAGCAGCCGCAGAACTTGAAACTTCTAAAAAAGGAATTGAAGCCGACAAAGAAGAAAGTGCTCGTAAAGCTGCGTTAGCAGCAGAAGAAGCTGCAAAACGAAGAGCCCAATCTTTAGCTGAAGCAGAAGAAGCTAAAAAATCTTTAGCTGCTACAGATGAAGAAAAAGCTAAAAGAGCAGCTCAAATGCGCGAAGAAGCTGAAGAGAGAAGAAGACAGAAAAAGGCTGAATTAGAAGAAGAAGTTAGAAAAACAAAATCTGATGCTATTGCATTTACAGAATCTATAAATAAAAGACAAAACGATGTTGAATCGTCAAGTAGAGAAACCATTGATGAAGGTAAACGCACAATTGAAAAAGTAACTATTGTAAAAGGAGTTGATACTATTGTTTATCAAAAAATAGTTTACCGATATGGTGCAATTTACTGTTTTATGGATGAAAAATCAATAACAGAAATTCAGTTTAATAGATTTACGGTAGGTAAATAAAAAAATTCAAGCATAAAAAAACCGACTTAAATAGTCGGTTTTTTTATTGTACACATTTTGTTATTCTGTTTTTTTCTCAGGACGCATTTGCGGAAAAAACAATACATCTTGTATAGAAGGTGAGTTTGTCATTAACATAGTTAATCTATCTATTCCAATACCTAAACCAGCCGTTGGAGGCATTCCGTATTCTAATGCTCTCACAAAATCTTGATCAATAAACATTGCTTCGTCATCACCTTTTTGAGATAATTTTAGTTGTTCTTCAAATCTTTCTAACTGATCGATAGGATCGTTTAATTCCGAATAAGCATTTGCAATTTCTTTACCATTTACCATTAACTCAAAACGCTCTACTAAACCTTCTTTGTTTCTGTGTTTTTTTGTAAGTGGCGACATCTCTACAGGATAATCAGTAATAAATGTTGGTTGAATGTAATTTCCTTCGCATTTTTCACCAAAAATTTCATCAATCAATTTTCCTTTACCCATGCTATCTGCAACTGGTATTCCTAAATCCTTACAAACTTTTCTTAATTGAGTTTCGTCCATACCGCTAATATCAACACCTGTGTGCTCTTTTATAGCATCGTACATGGTAACGCGTTTAAACGGACGTTGAAAATCAATTTCTTTATCGCCTACAGTAACTTTTGTTTTACCATGTAAATCAAGCGCTACGCGCTCAATCATTTCCTCAGTAAAATTCATCATCCAGTTGTAATCTTTGTAAGCTACATAAATTTCCAAAACGGTAAACTCTGGATTGTGTGTTCTATCCATTCCTTCGTTTCTAAAATCTTTTGCGAACTCATAAACACCATCAAATCCACCAACAATTAAACGTTTTAAATACAACTCATTCGCAATACGCAAATACAAAGGCATATCTAGAGCATTGTGATGTGTAATAAAAGGACGAGCAGCTGCACCACCTGGAATTGCTTGTAAAATCGGCGTTTCTACTTCTAAATATCCATTTTTATTAAATGTGTTTCTTAACGATGTGATGAGCTGAGAACGTTTAACAAAAGTATCTCTGACTTCAGGATTAATAATTAAATCAACATAACGCTGACGGTATCTAAATTCAGGATCAGTAACGGCATCAAACACTTTTCCATCGGCATCAATTTTAGTAATTGGTAATGGTTTTAAAGCTTTACTCAATAACTTAAATTCGGTAACGTGTATACTAATTTCACCAACTTGCGTTGTAAAAACATATCCTTTTATACCAATAACATCGCCAATATCAAGTAGTTTTTTAAAAACGGTGTTGTATAAAGTTTTATCTTCTGTTGGACAAATATCATCGCGACGAACATAAATTTGAATACGTGCTGATTGGTCTTGAATCTCAGCAAACGAAGCGTTTCCCATAATTCTACGGGTCATAATTCTACCAGCAATTGATACACTTTTATATCCTATTTTATCTCTTTCGTAGTTTTCTAAAATATCTTCAGCACTAACATTTACATCAAATGTTTCAGCAGGATAAGGGTCAATGCCCAACTTTTTTAATTCTTCTAACGAATTTCTTCTTATTAACTCTTGTTCGCTATACTCGTTACTCATATTACTATTGTTTTTTGCAAATATAAAAAAAATGCCCTCTCTTTTTAGAACAAATTGACAAGACACAGGAATTAAACTTAAAAACAAAGAAAAAGTTTTTGTTTTGTAAGGCTTTTGCTATTTTTACAAAAGATAAACTAAAAACAAAAATGAAGAATTTAGTAGCGAGATTTTCGAATCAACTTAACGAAGCAGTTGAAATTGCTAAAAAAGCAACGTACACAAATTACGATAAAAAAATAAACAATATAATTATTGCGGGTTTAGGTGGCTCAGGAATAGGCGGAACAATTGCTTCAGAATTAGTTTCTGCAGAATGTGTAGCGCCAATTACACTTTGTAAAGATTATTTTTTGCCTGAATTTGCAAATGAAAATACCTTAGTAATTATTTCTTCTTACTCAGGAAACACAGAAGAAACATTAGCAGTTTTAAATAAAGCAATTGAAAAAAATTGTAAAATAGTTGTAGTTGCTTCTGGCGGCGAAGTGATTAAAATTGCCAAAGAAAAAAATCTTGATCATACAGTTATACCTGGCGGAATGCCACCAAGATCGTGCTTAGGATACTCGTTAACGCAACTTTTAAATGTTTTACATTTTTATAAATTAATTGCGACTGATTATTTACCACAACTAACTAGTGCATCTAATTTAATTCAAAATGAGAGTGATGTTATAACAACTGAAGCAAAAAATATAGCACAAAAAATAAAAAATAAAATTCCAGTAATATACTCATTAGGCAATACCGAAGGGGTTTCTGTACGTTTTCGCCAACAAATAAATGAGAATAGTAAAATGCTATGCTGGCATCATGTTTTGCCAGAAATGAATCACAATGAATTGGTTGGCTGGACAGAAAAAAACGAAAATTTAGCAATTGTAATTTTTAGATATGAGAATGATTTTGAACGCACAATTAAACGTTTAGAAATTTGTAAAAATATTTGGAAAAATTACACATCAACAATTATTGAAATTTTCTCTAAAGGAAAAACGCCTTTAGAAAGAGCTATTTATATGGTTCATATTGGCGATTGGATTAGCTGCTACATTGCAGACGACAAAGGAATTGATGCTACAGAGGTTAATATTATAAATCATTTAAAAGGTGAATTGTCGAAATTTTAATGCTAAACAAAAAAGTTGAATTTAGAAACTTAGGTTTAATAGACTATAAAGAAGCTTGGGATTATCAAGAAAATCTGCTTCAAGAAATTATTGCATTAAAATCTGAAAACAGAATATTAACTGAAAACGAAAAAAAAGCAACACCAAATTATTTACTTTTTTGCGAACATCCTCACGTTTACACGCTAGGAAAAAGCGGTAGTGAAGATAATTTGTTGGTTGACCAATCGCAGTTAAACAAAGCAGAAGCTACTTTTTATAAAATTAACAGAGGTGGAGATATTACCTATCATGGCCCCGGACAGTTAGTTGCCTATCCTATTTTTGATTTAGATAATTTTTTTACTGACATACATAAATATTTACGTTTTTTAGAAGAAGCAGTTATTCAAACAATTGCTGAATATGGATTAAAAGGCGAACGCTACTCAGGTTTTACTGGAGTTTGGTTAGATGTAGAAAATCCTGCAAAAGCACGTAAAATTTGTGCTATGGGCGTGCGTTGTAGTAGATGGGTAACCATGCACGGATTAGCGTTAAATGTGAATACTGATTTAAGTTATTTTAAAAACATTGTTCCTTGCGGTATTGATGACAAAGCTGTAACTTCTATTGAAAAAGAAATTGGAAAGAAAATTGATTTGAAAGAGGTTGAAGAAAATTTAAAAGAAAAATTAAAATTGATTTTTGAATTTGAATACGTAAGTAAAACTTTAGTCTAAATATATCGTAGAAAGTACCATGAAGATATTAAAAAAAATAGGCTTAGCGTTTTTACTATTATTAGTGGTGTTAAATCTACTCATTATTATTTCTGGAAAAACGTATTTATACAAAGGCATTGCCAATACCTATTTAAAAGGAAGAAGTGGTCCTGCTATTGACGAATCAAACATATTTGCCAATAGAGAAATTAAAGCTACTAATTACCAAGCTTGGGTAAACGCAAGCGATTATAACAAAAAAAATATTCCTGATAGTTTACTCGAGGAACTTAAAAACTACAAAACTGTTGCGTACTTTGTTGCGAAAAATGATTCCGTTAAATTTGAGGAATATTGGGAAGGGTATTCAGATCAATCGCAATCCAATTCTTTTTCGATGGCTAAAAGTATACTTGGTGTACTAACAGGAATTGCCATTAAAGAAGGGAAAATAAAAGATGTAAGTCAAAAAATAAGCGACTTTTTACCACAGTTTAAAGAAGGTAAAAAAAGTGAAATTACGATAAAACACCTTCTAACAATGAGTTCGGGCATGGACTTTGACGAAGATTATATAAACCCGTTAGCCTACCCTGCCGCTGCATATTATGGCTCTGATTTACAACAATTAACTTATAAATATAACGCTAAAGACGAGCCCGGTAAAGTGTTTAAATATTTAAGTGGCGACTCTCAGTTATTAGCTTTTTTAATTGAAAAAGCAGTTGGTAAAAACGTGAGTAAATATGCAGAAGAAAAGCTATGGAACGTTATAGGAGCAAAAACAAACGCACTTTGGAATTTAGATAAAGAAGATGGTCATGAAAAAGCATTTTGTTGCTTTAATGCCGCTGCTCCTGATTTTGCAAGAATTGGAAATTTATATTTGCACAAAGGCAATTGGAAAGGTTTACAATTAATAGACACTTCTTATATTAACGAATCTATCATTCCTGCTGATTTAGTTGAAGATGATGGAACACCCAATAAAAGATACGGATACAAATGGTGGATGCTTAATTACAAAAATCATGATGTGTTTTATATGCGTGGAATTTTAGGACAATATGTTTTTGTAATTCCTGATTTAAATATGATTGTTTGCCGCTTAGGTCACAAAAGAGATAAACCAAAAGATAGTAAATTAACACCAAAAGATATTTATTTGTATTTAGATATTGCATTGGTTATGTACGAAAAATAATTATGTTAAAAGATATTCCTGAATTAAAAGTACAAGATATTGGAGTGGCCATTGTTAATGAATTAAATAATGAGCAAGAAATGGAATGGAATGTTTACATTCTTAACTTAAAAAAAGAGCCAATTGATGGTGTATTAGTATCATCTACAGGTTATGGCGAAGTTAATGGCGACCATAAAAAATCGAGTACATTACGCCATTTTATTGAAAAAATTGAAGCTTTAGATTTCTCAAAAATTGAACCTATAATTGAAGATGTGTTTTCGTTAACTAACGAATATTGGGTAAGCTTTAGATGGAACGGAAATATTTACGACAAAAAATTTATTTTTTTGCCTGAATCCATTTGCGAAACCAACTTTGTGCAAATTCCACTCATTAATAAAAAAGGTGTAATTATTAAATAAACAAATCTATGTTAGACAACTTAAATTTTGATAAAATACTTTTTTTAGATATCGAAACGGTTCCTCTAATTTATAATTACAGCGAATTAAATACTAGCGAAAAAAAGTTATGGGATAAAAAATCTATCTCGCAACAACGCAATAACGAGACACCCGAACAAACCTATGCTAAAGCTGGTATTTTTGCAGAGTTTGCAAAAGTAATTTGTATTTCGGTGGGTATTTTAGTTAAAGAAAAAGAACATTTTCAATTTAGATTAAAATCATTTTATGGTGATGATGAAAAAATTATTTTAAAAGATTTTGCCGAACTTTTAAATAAAAAATTTAATAGAAAAGATATTTTACTTTGTGCGCACAACGGAAAGGAATTCGATTTTCCATTTTTATCGCGTCGTATGTTGGTTAATGGAGTTAAGCTTCCAAAAGTTTTAAATAATGCTGGTAAAAAACCTTGGGAAGTAAATCACTTAGACACCATGGAATTGTGGCGATTTGGCGACTACAAAAACTTTACATCGCTTGATTTGTTGGCGCATTTATTTAAAATTCCAACACCAAAAGATCTAATGGATGGAGCAGACGTGAAAAAAGTGTATTACGAAGAAAAAAATCTTGCGAAAATTGTAGAATACTGCCAAAAAGATGTTTTAACGGTGGCGCGCTTACTATTAAAATACGCTACAATTGAAGACGAAATTCTTGAAAAACACATTACAATTCTTAAATAAAACTTTTTGAGGTTTTTCATCCTTAAAAACACACATTTTATCGAAAGTTTTTTTGTACTGTTTCAGAATTGTTGTAATATCGTAATTAAGAAATAGCCCTTTACTGATGGAAAAAACTCCTTTACTGGAAATAAGAGATTTATGTACCGAATTTAAAACCGAAGAAGAAACGGTTAAAGCGGTAGATAACATTACTTTTACAGTAAACAAAGGTGAAACTATTGGTATAGTTGGCGAGTCTGGCTCAGGGAAATCGGTTACATCTTTATCTGTAATGCGATTAATTCCAAATCCTCCTGGAAAAATCACAAATGGAGAAATGCTTTTTCATTCCAAATCTAAAGGAATGATTGATTTGGCGAAAGTTTCGAACAAAGAAATGCGCCAAATTAGAGGTAACGAAATTGCAATGATTTTTCAGGAACCTATGACTTCTCTTAATCCTGTTTATTCTTGCGGAGATCAGGTAAGTGAAGTTATTATGTTACATCAAAAATTGAGCAAAAAAGAAGCTCGAAAAAAAACAATAGAATTATTTGAAAAAGTAAAACTTCCGAGACCTGGAGCAATTTATGATACTTATCCACATCAAATTTCTGGAGGACAAAAGCAACGTGTTATGATTGCTATGGCCATGTCGTGCAATCCTCAATTATTAATTGCTGATGAACCAACAACTGCGCTCGATGTAACAGTTCAAAAAACAATTTTGGAATTGATGCGCGAATTGCAATTACAATACAACATGGGCATTATGTTTATTACACACGATTTAGGTGTGATAGCTGAACTTGCCGATAAAGTTGTTGTAATGTACAAAGGAAAAATTGTTGAACAAGGTAGTGTTTTAGAAATATTCTCGAACCCTCAACACCCATATACAAAAGGTCTTTTGGCTTGTCGTCCGCCATTGCAAAAACGATTAAGCAAATTGCCAACCGTTTCCGATTTTATGAATGTGGACGAAAATGGGGTGATGAAAGAAATAAAAAAATCTATTTCTGAAGTAACAGAAAACCTTGTTATTACTGATATTGAGCGCAACTACTTACACAAAAGACTTTACGCAAAAGAACCCATTTTACAAGTAAAAAATTTAAAAACATATTTCCCGATTAACAAAGGTTTGTTTGGTAAAGGCAAAGAGTTTGTAAAAGCAGTTGATGATGTTAGCTTTGATGTATATCCTGGCGAAACGCTTGGTTTAGTTGGTGAATCGGGCTGTGGAAAAACAACTTTAGGACGTACAATTTTACGTTTAATTGAACCTACATCTGGAGAAATTATTTTTGATGGCAAAAATGTTTTGCAATTAAAAAATAGAGAAATGCGCAATTTGCGCAAAGACATTCAAATTATTTTTCAAGATCCTTATTCTTCATTAAACCCTAGAATTACGATTGGTGAAGCCATAATGGAACCCATGCAGGTGCACGGAATTTTAGACAGCGATAAAAAACGTAAAGAAAAAGTGTTGTTGTTGTTGGATAGAATCAACATGAATAAATCTCATTTTCATCGTTATCCACATGAGTTTTCTGGCGGACAACGCCAACGTATTTGCATTGCGCGTGCTTTAGCTTTAAGCCCTAAATTTATTATTTGTGATGAATCTGTTTCAGCGTTAGACGTTTCAATTCAAGCGCAGGTATTGAATTTGCTAAACGAATTAAAAACTGAATTTGATTTTACTTACATTTTTATTTCGCACGATTTATCGGTTGTTAAGTTTATGAGCGACAGAATGGTGGTTATGAATAAAGGTAAAATTGAAGAGATGGGCGATGCTGATCAAATTTATAACAACCCACAAACTGAATACACTCAAAAATTAATTAACGCTATTCCTAAAGGCGAATTAGAAGATATTAAACGTGTTATAGAGTTAAAGAAAACACAAGTTTCTCAAATTTTAGTTTAGTGTTTTTCGTGACATCCGCAAGCTAAACAATACTTTTCATTCTCTTAACTATACAACATCACTTAGTAACAAGCTTCAGTGCTTCTTTACGTTCATTTTTTGTCTTGACACAAAAAACGAACCAAAAAAAGTCAAGACAAAACGAATGCTTTCACACAAAGCCACTCGCTTTCGCGTTTTGTCAAGCTTACGCGCGTCTCTTGAATTTAAGTTAAAGCTACGTTCATAAAGTTATGTGGTAAATATGCGAACATTTATTACGTAATTTAATCAAAAACTTCTTGCAAAATTGTAATTGATTTTAAGTTTTTAAAATAATCAATATGCAATTCGTAATACAATATAACACTAGCAAGCATAGCTTTTCTGGCTTCATTAGAAAATTTTAATTCTGCTAAATGCTCTTCATCAGTAAGTAAATACGAATAAAAAATTAAACTCTCTGCTGCGTTTAAACTAATTGGGTGCTTTGGTTGAACAGAAACAAACTTACCTTCTTTTAAATCGAAAAAAGAAGTTGAAGCACTGTATTTTCCATGAGGTTCAAAACCCAAATAAGAAGATAATTTTAGCAAAAAATAAATATGAAAATTAGAAATACCTTGTTTTAATTTATCAAATAAAATAAGCGAATCGAAAATAAAGCCGAACAAATCTGCATTTTGTTGCGATTCTTTAATGCACTTGTAAAGCACTTCGTTTAAAAAAAGCAAAACACTTTGTTTTTCAATACTTTCAGAAATAGATTGAAAAATATGATTAACTGATAGCTCTTTTAATGAATTTAATCCTTCTTTTTCTTTGTGCGAAATAACTACATCTAGCAAAGTAAGCGGCTGAAAATAGGCTGCTTTATTTTTATTTTTTTTGGATGCAGAAACGTGCACTAAATAAGATTGCATTCCAAAATTTTCGGTATATAGCTGGACAACCTGTGACTTATCGTTGTAGGGCGTAACCTTAAAAACTATTGCTCTGCAGGTATGAAGCATTTTAATTTAGAACAACAATTTTAGTAGTTGCTTTTAAGCTTCCATCAGAATTAGAACAAAGCGCAATGTAAACACCACTTTTAACTCTTTGTTTTTGGAAATTATTTAAATCCCAAGTCGCTGTACCTCCTTGCGAAACAATTGCTGCTACAATATTTCCGGCAGCATCTGTAATTTTCACATCAGTATCTTGAGCTAATCCAACAATGGATACAACACCAATAAAATTTGGCTTAACAGGATTTGGAAAAGCATATACATTGTTCATCTTGTCAGAAGATTCTGAAGCATCAGAACGATAAGAAATAACGCCCGCACTTGTTCCAAAAAAAACTTCTCCAGTAACTTCGTTAATTACAATTGAATTTATTTCATTACTTAACAGCGCACTATTTTCTTTTGTAAAATGCAAAATTTGTTCTGTGCCATCGGCACTCAATAAATAAACACCGCTATTTATTGTACCCACCCATTTTCTGTTTCCACCATCAACAGCAATAGCTGTAACGGTTTCTGTTTCTAAAAGATATTGCACATAACCATCTAATTCTACTTTAATTTGTTGGGCAGAAGCTCCATCATCAAAAACAGAACCTGTGTTATAAATTACATTTATTCCTTTATCGGTTCCCGTCCAAATTACTCCATCTTTATCTTCTGCTAAACAAAAAACAGAAGAACCAACAAAACTAGAAATTGGAATTCGTGAAATTTTATCGTCAGAAACATCTTCTAAAGTACCGGCTTCATCAAAAACTAAAACACCATTACTTCCTGGTAATCGGCACCACTTTTGACCTGTAGAGCTAACAATAATTTGTGACGCAGCCGTTTGCGAACTCATAACAGCAGAAGCATCGTAAGAGTATAATTTGCCATCGTTAGTTAAAACTGCTATAAAATTAGAAGTGTATGAATTTGTTAACCACAAATTTTCGGTTGCATCAAAAGCTAATCCTCCAATTCCAGTCCATTCGTATTCTGGACGTGATTTAAGAATAGAATTTCTATTGTCATAACGCTTTGTAACTATATTCGATTCAATTTCTAACAAACCATTTCCCCAACAAGCAGCATAAGCTCTTTCTGATTTGGAAGGATGCGCCAAAACATAGATTACGTCAGACAAACTACTATCAGCTGTTATATATTTATATTCTGTTGTTTTCCATTCGTTATTATTAAAATTGGAAATCCCTTCTTTATTATACAAATTTACCAAAGCACTTTCAAATCCGCCAGGTGTTACCCATAAATTTTGGTTATTGATAGATACTTTAAAAGTTGTGTTGGTAGCAGGGCCTTGCGGCTGAAATTTTTCGTTAGAATAGAAACCGCTATTTTTTATTAAACCATTATTACCGTCAGCAATCCAAACGTTATCTAACGAATCAAAATCGCATTGAAATGGTTTACTTTCTTTTAAACTAGCTGAAGGGTAATTAAAAATTGTGTTTACTACATTTAAATTCGAATCATACAATCGGGTAAATCCATAATACGAAACAGCCAATTTAGTTTGCGCTTTATTTGCATTTAAAGCAAAACAATTTTCGGTAAACTGCTCCAAAATTGGCGACCATAAAGTATCTCCTACTGACAAGGCATACAATGCATGCTTGCTAAAATCGCCTTCTTTATTGCTAACAATTTTATTATTGAAAATAGTAATTGTGTTGTAGTTGGCTACAGGTAACGTATAAAATTTTTTCCAACCAGTTGGATTAGAAATGGCAACAGAATTTAATGATGCGTAATAAATTCCGGTGGTAGTTGCGGCGTATAATTTTTCGCCATCAGAACAAATTGCATTTACTTTTATTCCGTTTACATCACTTACTAAATAATAGGTTTCTTTAATTTCCTGCTTAGCAATATCGAGTTTTACAATTCCAAAACCCATTGCTAAATAAGCAAAACCATTATTTACATAAATATTATATATTTTTTTGTCGCCAAACAATTGTTTACGTTTAATATCGGGCAAATTCACAACTTTATCGTTTGCAATAAAATCGATATTTGCATTGTTGTAACCAACAATTAGTGTTTTAGAATTATCATCGAAAGCGACAGACGAAATTTCGATATCAGACAAACCATCAATTTTTGAAATTCTTTTTAAAGCATTGTCGCTTGTGTTATAACTAAATAAATTTCCGTTAGCTACGCAATACACTTTTGTTCCAGCAACAGCTACATCGCTACCATTGTTATAAGCTAAATGCACTTGCCACGAACCCATTGGTATAGATTGCGCAAAAACAATTTGCTGTAGAACAAATAAAAAAAGTATGGTAATTTTTAAACGCATTTGTAAATAAAACCCAAATATAAACTAATTGTTGCTGTTTTTATTGCCTAAAAATAATCGCTTTAAAAATTTAATTATATTTGCGAGCATTGGCCTCGTAGTTCAACTGGATAGAATATCAGATTTCGGCTCTGACGGTTGGGAGTTCGAATCTCTCCGGGGTCACATATTTACCACTCAATTTCTTTTAATCCTTTGCTTTTTAAATAAGCATTGGTTTTGCTAAAATGTTTGTTGCCAAACCAAAAACCTCTGTTGGCGCTTAGTGGAGAAGGATGACCAGTTTCTAAAACTAGGTGTTTTGTTCTGTCAATTTTTTGCCCTTTCTTTTTTGCAAAGCCGCCCCACAATAAAAAAACTACGTTCTGTTTTTGATCAGATATTTTTTGAATTACCTCATCGGTAAAAGTTTCCCAACCTTTGTTTTGGTGACTACCAGCCAAACTTTGTTTTACTGTTAATGTTGCATTTAACAATAACACACCTTGTTTTGCCCAATATTCTAAATCGCCATTTGTAGGAAATGGTTTTAAAACATCGGTTTGTAATTCTTTAAAAATATTAATTAATGATGGCGGAAATGCAATTCCTTTATTTACAGAGAAACATAATCCGTTGGCTTGTCCTTCTCCGTGGTAGGGATCTTGACCGATAATTACAACTTTTACATCGTTAAACGGGCAACTATTGAATGCTGCAAAAATTTGATTTGCTATTGGGTAACAGTTGGTTTCTTGGTATTCTTTTTTAACAAATTCGGTAAGTTGTTTAAAGTAGGGTTTATTAAATTCTTCGTTTAAAACATTTTGCCAAGAACTTTCAATATTAATATTCATAAACTATTTTTTTGAGTATAAGTATTATGTATTGTTTTTTCTTTTAATTAAACAGCAATGCAAATTAACAAACTATAGTGGTTCTTTACGTTCATTTTTTGTCTTGACACAAAAAACGAACCAAAAAAAGTCAAGACAAAACGAATGCTTTCACACAAAGCCACTCGCTTTCGCGTTTTGTCAAGCTTACGCGCGTATATCGAATTTACAATACACATATAGCCCAAAAATTTGGCGGTACGGTTGTAAACTCAATCTATTTTTCGCCCCAACGATAGGTTTGTAAATCTATGCCAATTAAATCTAAAGCTCTATCAACCACTGTTGCTGCAAGGTCTTCGAAAGTTTGTGGTTTAGAATAAAATGATGGAGATGCAGGACAAATAATTCCACCTGCTTCAGTAACTGTTTTCATATTATTGATATGAATTAAACTTATAGGAGTGTCCCTTGTTATTAAAACCAGTTTTCGGCGTTCTTTTAAAATTACGTCTGCTCCTCGTGTAGTTAAATCGTTTGATATTCCGCTTGCTATTCTTGCTAATGTACCCATAGAACACGGGCAAATTATCATGGCATTATATTTTGCCGAACCTGATGCAAATGGCGCCATAAAATCCATTTTACTATACATTTTAAACGGAAAATTTTCGTAATCTTTATTGCCCAATTCAAACTCCCAAACTTGTTTTGCGTTGTCGCTCATTACAACAGCAACATCAATTATTTGAGCACTATTTTCCGCTAACTTTTGTAACAAAACTTTTGCATAAACCGATCCGCTTGCACCTGTAATTGCAACAACAATTTTATGTTTTTTTGTATCACTCATAATCTAATGCCAATTATCAAAACATCGTCAACTTGTTCTGCATTACCTTTCCAAATTTCAAATGTGGTTTTAAGTTGATTTTTTATATCTTCTAAAGAATTATTATTTATTTTTAGTAACAAGTCTTTTAAAGATTTATACATGAATTTTTTATTTTTTTCACCTCCAAATTGATCTGCGTACCCATCGGTAAGCGTTATTATTAAATCACCTTTTTGTAATTCGAGTTCATGCAAAGTAAATGGTTTAATTTCTCCCATTGCTTTACCTACAGGCATTTTATCGGGTTTGTATTCTGTTAAAATATTATCTCGAATTAACCACAATGGATTATTAGCGGCAGCAAATTGCAGTTTATTTTTTATAAAATCGAAATTACAAATAACAGCATCCATTCCATCTTTACCACCCTCTTCACTTCCGTCATTTGCCATGTGTTCCATAATACGTTTACGCGTATAATCTAAAATTTGGTTTGGCAATACTAGTTGTTGCGCATTTACAGCTTCGCTTAAACTCGAAATATTTAAAATACTCATAATTGCTCCTGGAACCCCGTGACCAGTGCTATCGGCTGTTACAATAGAAAACTGATTATTATTTAATTGATTGGCCCAATAAAAATCTCCACTTACAATATCTTTTGGCAAAAACAAAACAAAATAGTCTGGCAAGTTATCTTTAAGCATTTTTTTGCTTGCTAACAAAGCCCTTTGTATACGTTGCGCATAATTTACGCTATCTAAAATTTCTTGGTGTTTGTGTTCTATTACAAGTTTTAGTTCGTTTATGCGTTCTTTTTCTTTGTGAATAGATACACTTTGAGCCCAAAGCTTTTTTACTTTTTCGTCAAGCTTTTTTTTATCTGCCTCTAATTTTTGTTTATCAGTTAAAAGTAATTCGTTTGCTTCGTCTACTTGTTTGCGCTCCTTATGAACGGTTTCGCTCATTTGCCAAAGTTTTTTGTTTTTTTCTTCGGCTTTTTGTTTTTCGATTAAAAGTGCTTCTTTTTCTTTTTCCCAGTTATTATTTACCGCTAAAATCGAATTTGTTTTTGTTTCATTTTCGAGTAATACAACAAGTTTTTCTTGTTGCTTTTTTAGTTTCTTTTTAGTAGAAAAAAACCCTATAAACACAAAAATTAATAAAACAGCTAAAAGTAAAACCCAAAACTCCATACTTTATTTATCTCAAAAAGCCATTTTTTTCTGCATTCTCTCTAAAATTATAAAATGCTGTGGAAACAACACCAGATTCTTTTAAATTGCCCTCCAAGTACAACAAATCGCATGAACTTGGCTCGTCTTGTTTATAATAACGAGGCGCAAGTCCCCAAATTGTAAATGTTTTATACGTGCAGTAAATAAATGCTACCATATAAATTAAAACAATTTTTGTTTTTAGCAATTGCATTGCCTTAAGTATGTTTATCTTTTCACCATTAAAACTATATTTCCATTTAATTGTACCAGCAATCATTACGAGCGTTATAAGTAACGCAGTATAATACAAAATGCCAGACCCAATCCTTGACCAATGTTGAGTAGCAATTATAAAAGCTACACCTAATAATATTGTTGCAATGCTCCCAAAACTTAATAAGTATACAATTTGCTTGCCTTTGTTTTTATTTTGTTTAAAAAAAACAATTGTTGAAAATGAATAAAAAAGAAAAAGAAAAAATACGCTTAAAACTAATGTGACACTTGCCCCTGGCCAATGCATTATTTTAAAAAATAATCCCACATAAAACAAACCCAACAAATTACTTTCGGCAACACCATTTATAAAAGTGTTTTTTTTATTTAGTAACTCAATAGCGAGTTCTATAATGCAATTAATTAATAAAAGTAAAATACAAATTACCCAACTATTTAACATTATGCTATTAATTAAACTATTACTGTTGCCAACCAAGAATGACGCTATAAATAAAAAAGTAAAAGCAACTAAAATTATGTTTTGAAACTTATTATATTTTACGTTTTGTTTTTGTTTTATTCGAAGTTTATTTAGTAAATAACTTTCCGCAAAAAAAGTAAAAATCATAAAAAAAACACAAATATCAATTACGGTTAAACCCCACTGATTTTGGGCAAAATTTGCAAAGGCACCAAATACCATTATACAAAATAATATTATTCTAATTCGTTGTAATGCTTTCATAGTATATTTTTTTATTATTCGATACTAATAATTTTGGTTGTTTAAATTATAACTTTACTTAATAATTCCTGATTATAAACATGGGTTATCTGTGAATTGTTTTTGTTAACTAATTAATCTTCACTAGAAACATACACCCTACCATCATCATCACTCTCAAGTTTTCCTGTAAAAGGATTTGTAAATAAAGAATTGGTTAACCAACTTCTTTCTTTAAGTATTGCTTCGTTATTTAAAATAATTGTATACAACTGGAGTTGAGAACTTGACGAGACATAATCGGGAATATAACTTGTAGCTAAATAATAATTGCCAGTTTGTGCAACTCCTTCTACAAAATAATTTAAACACAATGGTTTTATTTTATCGTTTTTATCCTTTAATAAAGTAAGAGCAACCGCATTAGTGGAATTGGTTGATAACCTGCCTAAAATCTCGAATAAACCATTCGCAAATTTTTGTGTAGTGTAAATTTGTGTATTTATTAAATTATCTAATAGTAAATAAGTTAATGGGTCTTTGTTTTGTTGTAGTTCTTGGATTTTGTTACCACTAGCTTGAATTGCTATAGCATAAGCTGTAGCTGAATGATTTTTACTTTGTAAACTATCTAAACAAACTAGCAAAGCGTTACGCTTTACATAACCTTTGGGTATTGAATTAATAAATTGAAAGGTTTTAGATTTAGTAAACATACTTTTTTGTACTTGTGGAGTGTAAATTGTATCTTCTCGATACAAATCTATTTGTTCGGTTAATGCTAAATAAGCCGCAAAACTTTGAGCTAAATTTTGATAATTTACCCCGTTACTGTTTTGTTCAAAATTTTTTTCTTCTAAAATCGTTTTATAGTTTACTTTATCTGCATTTTGTTTTGCATTAGTTTTGTTACCTACTGAATTAAACTGTATAGCAAGCATTGCGTACAAAGGGTCTTTAGCTAACGATTTATTTTCAAATGTTATAAGTTTTTCTAAAACTTCAGCATCTTTAGCGTATTTATTTCTGTTTTGAACTTCAAGTGCTGTAATGCAATAATTTGCAATAAATTTATTTAAACCAACAATACTGTTTTCATCGTTATAAATAGTTGCTAATTGATTTGTGTTGACAATGTATTTTAAAAAAAGAAATGGCTTTTTATACTGAATGATAGACCAATATGTGTAAAGTGCCCAAGGTTTATTTGGATCAATCAAATCTGGATAATTAAACATTACAGATCTTTTTATACTTTTAGCATCAGAACCAGAACCTATAAGCATATCGCCATTAAGATACTGTTGACTAACTTTTTTATAATTATCTACTGCTAGTTTCGTGTTAATATTAAACACATCTTCATTATAATTAGAGCTTTTGTTATACAGATATGCTTTTGCCTTATATAGTAGTGCTGCCAAATATTTTTTCTCATCATTTGTTTTATTATGATTAGAAACAATTTTATTGATGTTAAAATCAATCAACTGATTTACTTGAGTATAAGTAACTTTTTCGGTTACAACATCAAAATAGAATGCTGGCGAAGCCGATTTTAAACTTTGATTTAACTCCCACAACTCAATTTCTTTTGATGCGCATAAGTTTATTTGCAATAAATCGAAAACCGAATTTGTTTGTACTATTTTAAATTTTGACTCTATTTTATTTACAAACTCAACACCTTTAGTTGTAAGTAAATTGTTTGTTGCTAAAAGATTTATTAAAAATTTTTCGTAAGAAAAGCCAGATTTAGTTGTTAAAAAATTTGAATTATAAATCAATAAAGAATCTAAACAATTATTTAAATTAGTATAATCTCCTGTTATAGCATACAGACTTCCTAAATGAAAATAGCCTCCATTATGAGAAACCTCTTCATTCCATGTTTGATTTGTTTTTTTATCTTTTGGAAAAAGCAAATCAAATTTTTGTTTTGTAGCTGCGTTAAAAGGGCTTACGGTATTAATTATTTGTGTAATTTTTTCTTTATTGTAATCAGTGATAAAGGGTAATGCTATAAATAATTTACTTAATTGGTCAGTATTTATTTTTTTTAACTCAAGCGTATCATTTAATAATTGCTGGCTAGCTTTAAAAGCATTGTTGCAAAACAACTTATATTCTTTATTAGCATATTTAATGTTACGAATAAGTATAGCATTTTCTAATGTTATGTTTAAAACATTATGTATGTTGTTGGCAAAGGTTTTGTTACTTACAAACATATTTTTGTTTGCCAACTCCAACTGATACATATAAACAGGAGTTAAAATTGAATATATTTCTTTATTCTCAACGTTTTGTTTTTGTTGAGCACATTGTGAAAAAATTTGACTGCAAACTTCAATTCGTGCGGAGTCACTTTCAATATAATTTAACAGTGTTTTATAATGCTCTTTTTTTTCTTTATTTATTGAGCTTTCAACAATTATATAAGTTGCTTTTGTGCTGCTTTTTATGTTTTTTGAACTTAATAACTCATGGCTTTTTTGTTGTATATCTTCAAGTATATAGTCGTTTTGTTTTGTTCTAAAGTCAAAATAAAAATAAGTACAACTAAACACTAACGATAAAATTCCAAAGGCTGCAATAATTTTATCAGCGCCATATTTCATTATTGTTCGGGTAACAAATAATCTGCGCGCACTACGTTTTAAAAACAAAATAGCGTTGCTTAAAACAATTTCGGCATCTGCTATTTTTTGTTCTTTACTTATTTCTCCATCATCGTAACGGGCTAACCAATATTTGTTTGGCTTGGCAGTTTTAAACCAATTTTCGAAATAAGTTAAAGGCCCTATTGGCAATAAATATCCGCTAGATCTATTGCTTGCAACCCATCGTTGTAATTGTTTATTAAAATCTTGCCATGTTAGTAAACTATCATGTTCTTCTTTAGCCCAATCGGTTAACTTTTTCCAGTTTCTAATTAAACTTTCGTGTGTAATATCTAATACATTATTTGGTTTTAAATTTAATGTATCATGCTCGGCAGTAATAAATGGTTTTAAAAATGTGTTGCCTTGTTCGCGATACACATCAATAACTTGTGCAACAATATCTGTTGTAATATTTGGCTGATTTATAATTTGAGTAACCTCTTCTAAACTCATTCTGTTTCTAACAGCTCTTGCTTCATCAATTTTTGTGAGGCATTTAAAAGTTGTTTCAATTATTAATTTTGCTGTGCTTTTATCTAAACCACTGGGCGTAAATGCGGTTTCGTACAGCTCATTAGCATGCGCATCTAGCACATCTCCAAGCGAAGAATTATCAAAAAAATCTTTCTTAAAATCAGGAATTGTTGTAAACCAATTTTCAAATTCTGCTCTTGATTCTTCGTCTAATTGGTTTTTAGGTATACCATTAATTTTTGCAAAATGAATTAAATCCATTTCGGTTTTCCCTTTATCTGCTTTTTGCCAAATTTGATTTAAGGCATGCTGCAATACAGGAAGCTGATCAATACCATCGCTCATTTCGTTAATTAGCATTTCAACTAATCGATGAGCTATTTTATTGCCATTTAATAAAGCTGGTTCTTCTATAACTTGATAAAATTCTTGCCTTTTTAAGCGAGGAACAAAAAACTGACTATAACCAATATATTCTGGCAAACCTCTAAACGAAGCGCATTGCCCTATATAATCGGATCGCATTGTGCAAACAATGTAAATAGGTATATCCTGCTCAATAGCAATACGAGTTGTTTCTAACAAAAGATTTACAACCGCTTGTGATTCTAATGAAGCTTTACCATTGCTATAATTTTCGATATTTGTAAAAAATTCTTCAAATTGATCTACAAGAATTAATAAGTTAGCCGCTTTTCGTTTTGCTTTTTTTTGTTCGTCAACATTTAGCTGTAAAAAAGTTTCTGAACTTTGATTTAGCCAATACGGACTTGCCTGATACAAATCTATCAATGCCGAAAAACCATAACTTAATTCCTTCTCCGTTTTTTCTACATTACCAATTTTAAGTTGGCTATCGATAGCATGTGCAAAATTATTTAAAGGATTTCTTTCTGGCCTAAAATCTGCAATAATCCAATTATTAAATCTCGCCTTAAAAAAACCCGCCCTAGCACTTGGTATTACCCCAGCATATACTAACGAAGATTTACCATCGCCAGATGCACCTGTAAGCATTAAAAACTTTTTTTGCTCGAGTTGCTTTATTATCTGATTTATATGTTCTTCTCTGCCTTTAAAGAAAATAGATTCGTCTTCATTAAAAGGACGTAAACCAGGGTAAGGGCAAATTATATTATCTTCCATTAAATATAGTTTGATATAGATTTATTTAATATTGTTTACAAAATCCCTTCGATGGCTTTGTCGTACTGCATTTTTATTTCTAGAGGAATTAACTCTCCAGCCACAATTAATGAAACTACCTTTGGAGCTTTAAATTTTTTGTTTGAATTGGTTTCTGGATCTTCATCACCAATCAATAATATTGGCGTGTGAGATGAAGCTCCTCCAATTTTTTTCCATATTTGTTGCGCAAAGGGCAATGCCCATTCTGCCGATTCTTTAAAATAAACAACTGCAATTTTACTTTTCCCTATCTGCTGAGCACAATATTCAGAATAGTCCATATCACTATCTTGAATAATGTTTAATTTTTCTATTGGCACAATATCGCTTAGCATGTCAATAACTTCGCTTGCATCAATATCATCAAGTTGATTGTATACAATAAAAACATCAGTAGGGTTAACTTCAAAAACTTGCTTTTCTTGAACATTAATACTAATTCGCAAATCGTCTATTAACTGAATTGGCGAAGGCGTATTACTAAAAACAATTCCTTTTCTAATATTATTTCTAATTGATGATATAAAATTTTGCTGATTATTATCTTTTATTTCATTTGCTGTGTATGGAAACCAAACTAATATTTTGTAACTATCATCTTTTTCTAGTTTCTCAAGCGTTTTATTAAATTGATAATGAGACATTGAAATATTTTCCCCATGTATCAATTCTCCATACTCTAATCCTAAAATGTGTATGGAATAATTTGAAGCAGAAATTTCTTCTGTAATAAATGGGAAAAAATTATCCGTATACTCTGTGTTTGAAGGATAAACTTGAAATCCAGCTTTTATTATTGTGTTGTACAAATCACTACGTTTAGTTTCAAGTTCGTGAGTTGTAAATGAAAGATAAATTCCTGCCATCTCTATTTATAATTTATTTAAAGATAATAAAAAAAAGGAAATGCAATAATAAATCTAGATAAGATTGCTATACTTTAAATTGCAAACCAAAAAGCATAACTGAGTTGTATTGCCCCCAATTTAATCTAAAAACACTGTTTGATTGATGCTTACGCACAGGAATTAATGAATTTGAATTTCGAATATAAATTAAAATATTTTTGTTTACTGGATAAGATGCACCAATTATCCAAGCAAACTCTAGTGGTCTAAAAGGCCTATTTTCTGGGTCGTTGAGAGGCAATTCGCCAAAGGCGTTACTCACTTTACTTTTAAATAAAACCGCCGCAGATGCACCACCTTCAAAATTAAATTTGTTTTTATAATTATACCTAAACAACACGGGCATTTCAATATAATTGAGTCTTAGTTTATAAGAAAACAAACTCCCAGTAATTCCGTTTGCTGCTTTTCTGCTTCCTTTTTGTAGGTAATACATTTGAAAATCAACTTGCAAAGTATCTGAAATTTTTTTGGTAATAAAACCTCCTAATTGTCCTGAAAATTTATTGAAGCCTCCTAGCCCATCGCCAGAAATTTGAGAAGCTACAATGCCACTAACAACACCTCCCGAAAAAGTTTGGGCAGAAATATTTAAGAATAAAAAAATAAAAAAAGGTACTGAGAAAAAAACTATTTTATTCCACATGTGCTTCTTCTGCCTGAATAACTTCGTAGGTAGCGCTATTGTATATAAATGCTACTACATGGCATTTTTTTTCGTTCCAAGAATCGTTTAATACAATAGAATAATTTTTAACTACCTCAACATTTTTTTTAGCCGTTCCATTTGCAATTTCATCACCCCAAGTTCCATTAATTCCTTTTCGCATTACATGCTTGTGTGTGTAATTTGCAACATTAGATGGCGATGGTTTTGTATAATCTTTTTGTGCTTTAACGATGCTATCTTCTGTTATAAATAACGAGATTTTGTATGCACCATCTAAATCGGTTAAAAATTTTGAAGTAGAAACTATACTTACATTTTTTGTAGATGAATTGTATTCTACTTTAAGCTTAATGTTGGCAACTGCTGGTTTTGCTAATTCTGTTGCAACAATACTACTCCATTCAGTATGCAATTTTGTATGCTTTAATGTTGCAAAATCAACTCTGTTTACCATACCGTTTGGACTACCTTTTGAGGTATTAGAGAAAAACGCATCAATAGCATCGCCATCTGCATTTCTAAAATCGTAAGTAAATAATCCGGTTGTTTTAATTTCGGCAAAAAAACCTGCATGAATGGCCATTCCAACAACTTTATCTTTGTTTCGCGATAAAATAGAATCTAAAGAAATGGCCGCTTCTGGGCAATTACCACAGGTATGGCCCGTATAATCTTCTACTAACACTTTGCGGATATACGTAACCGAATCAGTAGTATCTACAACTGCCGTGGTGTCTCTAGGCTGTAATTCTGTAAATGGACCTTCAATTTTATCGCAAGAGTATGTTATTATTGCAATAAAAAATAAAATTATACTTAATTTAAAAAGTGTGTTTTTTGTTTTCATGTGCGTAAAATTAAAAACTACTTGATAATGTTAATGTTAATCCGTTAGACGCTGGCACTAGTCTACAAATACCGCCTACACAAAAAATACCCGCTCGCTGACGACCATAACTCAACTGAATTCTTGTTGCATTTTTTATAAAACCAACAATCCCAATTGGATAATGCAAACGTTTTTCTAAAACAGGATTACTATAATTATACTGATCCATTATTGCAAAAAACCAACTGGGTACAATGGTATATTCTACCAAAGCAGTTGCCCAAGAGCCTTCATCTTTTTTTGTAGTTAAACTTTGTAATTCTGTTCTTATTGCATTTTTCTTGTTAATTTTATAAGTAACATCTGCTATAAATATATCAGCATAAATAGTTCCGTAACCACGTAAACCTTGAACCACGTCTTTATTGTAAACAAAGTTGGCATAAAACAAAGTCATTTTTAAATTAGCATTTAACTTACGTTGAATTTCAATATTAAAATCTTTAAAATAAACTTGTCCTACTGAACCATATTTACTGCTGTACCCATGTCCATCGAATGATGTTGTTGAATCTAAACCAAAAACTTGAGAGTAATTTCCAATAACTGTTGTGCCATATTCGCCACCTAATGCTGAGCCTTTTTTAATGGTATAAATTACTTCGCCCTGAAAAGCAACTTCGCCATTAGGTTGCGATGCGTATGGATAAATTGAAGCCGCTAAATTGTAAGTATGCTGACGAGTTAAAGCAGGAAGAAAATTTAAGTTTAAATTATTCCCTGTTGAAGCTCTATCCGAACGAAAATCCATGTTATCGATTCGTTTTGCAGAAAATGTTGCACCAAAACCTTTTTGTGAATAAGCAGCGCTTAAAAACAAAGCATCGCCTGGTTTATAAATTAAATTATTAGTTGCAGTTGGGTCGTTTATTTTATAAGCATATTCTGCATTTAATGAAAAACCTCCGCTTATTAATTTGGCTCGACCTGACATTGCTCCAACATTTTCGGGTAGTTTATAAATTGGGTCTTGGTCTTGTTGATACTTACTTACAAAACTTCCACCAAAAAATAATTTTGTTTTTGATTCCGCTAATCCTTCAATAATTTCGTTTAACGAAACATCACCATCAAGACCTCTAACTATACCAGGACCATATTCAAAAAAACTTCGTTGACGTGCAATAAAACCTGTTAATCGAATTCCTTTTAGTAAAGTATATTTTAATCTAAAACCATCAAAAGCATTATCAAAGCCTAAACCTCTTTCTTCGTAACTTCTTAGTATTAATCCATTGCCAAATTGCTCATAAAAACTACCAGCTGTTACTTGCAAATTGTCGTTGTTAAAATCTACATACCTAAACATTATTCCATTGCCTTTGTAGCGAGGATCAAAACCTTGTAGTGCATTTAAATAACTTTCGTAACGCAAACCAGCAGAAATTTTATCACGGGTGTAAGTTAAATTCGCAAAGCCATTCATTCTTACTTTTTCGGGAACAATTGGAGCGCCAATTAAAGTATCAGTATTGTAATATTGAATGTCTGTTTGAAAATTACCATGTAATTCTCCTGCATTTTTTGAATTGCTTTGTTCTTGAGCAATTGCAGAGCTGGTTATATAAAATAAAAAAAAGGAAAATGAAATTCCTTTTTTAATAATTTGTTGCATAAATAAATTAATTTATCGTTTCTCCTTTTGCGAGTTTTTTTACTAGCTCATAAATTTTTTCTTCATCACCAGGCTGCGATGCATTTTGCTGCCAAACAATTTCTCCTTTATTATTAATTAAAAAAGTATGCGGAACGGTATTTACATTCATAGCTCTTTTAAAATCGCCATTGGTATCTAAATACACTTCGTATTCCCAATTTTTACCGTTAACATAAGGTGCAACCTTATCAGCATTTCTTACATCGTCAATAGAAACAGCTATTAATTTTACTCCTGTTTCTTTTTGCCAATCGGCATACACTTCAGCAATTGCATTTAATTCTGCTTTGCACGGACTACACCATGTTGCCCAAAAACTCATAACAATTGGTTTGCCATCGTTAGCAATTGCACTTGTGTTAAATGTTTTTCCGTCCATAGTTTTTACATCAACAGAAGGCATTGATCGCGATTTATCTTGCGCATAAATTGATGTTACGCTAAATATAAAAAGGAAAAAAATACTTTTTTTCATATTTAAAAAAATAAAAAAGGCTGCACAAGGCAGCCTTTTATTTAAACTATCTATTTACAATAAATTTTATAACTGAAAGTTGTTTTTCTGTTTGAATATTAACAAAGTACACCCCATTAGAAACGTCAACTAATTTTAAATCAATTTTGTTTTCGCCTTCAACCAAATTAAGGTTTTTATTTACGGATACTTTCTCTCCTAAAATGTTTGTTAAAAAGACATTAGCTACTTGATTTTTATCTGATGTATAATTTACCAAAATCTCCTCTTTTGCAGGGTTAGGATAAACAACAATTGTATTATTTGCATTTATCTCTTCAATACCCGTGCAATCATCAACAGAATAGGTAATCGTTTTTCTTTCGCTTTCACAACCTTCAGCAGTAATTGACACATAATAAGTTTCAGTTCTAATTGGCGCTGCAATAATAGTTGGAGGAGTTGTAGTTCCTGTTGTAGCTGAAGCTGAAGTAAACCATACAACATTAGCTTCTGTTACTATTGGTGTATAATCTTCTGAACCATAACAAATTAATTTATCTGTTAATGAAGGTGCGTTTGGAGTAGGTTTAACTACAACAGAAACTGCAGATTTTGCACTCTCGCAACCATTTGTGTTTTGAGTTACATAATAATTTGAAATTCCTTGTGAAACTGTGCTTGGCGTTGGAGCTGTTGATGAACCAACAGTTGAAGTTGAAGATGTATACCACTTTAAATTCGTTCCAGTAGCTGTTAAGGTTGCAGGAGTTTCTCCTGAACAATATGCAGCGCCACTTGCCGTTGGAGCTATGCTTGCTGCTGTAACACTTACTATTAAAGATGCTCTAGGACTTTCGCAACCACTTACAGTTTGAGATACATAGTAAGTTGTTGATCCTGCTACTGCAGTTGACGGAGTGTATGAAGCTGAAGAGGCTACTCCACCAGTTGATGCTTTATACCATTTTAAACCTGAACCAGTTGCAGTAAGAGCAACTGAACTTGCATACTGACAGTATGAAACAGGACTTGTAGTTGGAACTGAAACGGGAGCATCAACAGTTACATCAACACTTGCTCTTGAACTCTCACCACAAGCATTTTTTTCTGCTAAATAATAAGTTGTTGTACCTGCTGCAGAAGTATTTGGTGTAATTGTGCTTGCCATTCCATCAGTTGTTACAGGATCTGTATACCATACATAATTATTACCACTAGGCATTAATGAGCTAGCAACCGCATTATTACAATATTGAACTGTAGAAACCGCTACTGAAGGAGTTGAAGGTGCGCCAACTAATACTGAAACAACAATTGGTAATCTTCCACTTTCTGAAATTCCGTTAGTACTAGATACATAATACGTTGTAACGCTTGTTGGTGTATTAGCAATAACTGGCGCTGTAGTTGAAGCCACACCTCCAGTTGCATCAGTATACCAATTTTTAGTATGAGAAGCTGGAACGGTAACTAACTTATCTAAAGTATCAGCAGGAATTACACTGTTTTCACAAAACTGAATATTGTTATTAGAAATTACTGGAGGAACAAATCCAACAATATTTACATTATCTACAAAAACATTATTTCCGTAATCACTAATTCCAACAAATTTAACCAATAATTGAGTTGTACCTACATAACTTGACATATTAATGGTTTCAGTTCTAAATTGTCCAGAACTTGGAGCAAAATTAGTAGTAGATGGTGTTGCAACAGTTGCTAATGTTGAACCACTCTTGTTATATAATGTTTGCCAAGTTGCACCACAATCTGTAGAAGCTTTAACTTGTAAAGCATCAGTAGAAGAAGCATCGTATTTAACATACGCAACGCTAAAGGACATAACTAATGTGCCTTGAACTCCATCTAAATTAATACTTGGTAAATACATTTCATCAACATCTCCAGGAGGAATGCTATAAAAAGCTAACCTTGCCGAAGGAGCTGGGGCACCATTAGATCTGCGTTCCCAAGTTAAGCCACCTGGATTATCAACAAACCAATTGGTTGGTGGAAAAGTTGTTGTTGAGAAATTTTCACTAACCGAAGATGTTACTCCATTTGCACCAGACTTAACAAATACTTTAGAAACGGTATTGTTATTTGAAGAAGGATCAATTGTTCCGTTTGGTGATGAAATAATACACGTAAATGTTAAAGCGCCAGTAGAATTAACCATTATTGATGGCAATTGTATATCAGCGGTAGCGCCAGCAGCAATATTTCCTACCCAAGAATAAACTGAAGTTTGATCATTATTTATTTTGTAATTTAAGTCAAGCGAAGTAAGACCAACTGTACCAATATTCTCAACTTGCACTTTAGGAGCAATTGTAGAACCACAATTGTATAAATTTAAACTTTTAATTGCGCCTACAGCTACATCAACTGTTGGTTGTACTGGCTGTGTAATAACTCCTTGTTGAATTTCTTTTCCTGAATTATTCTGAATAAAACCAACAACTGCAACTTCGTTTAATTTGTATATAAAAGACGGAATTGGAGCAACGATATTTATAGAAACGGTTTGTCCTGCAGTCCAAACTGAAGGTAATGCTGTGCCAGAGGCATTAGGCAACATTTTTCTTACAACATGTGCAAACTCAGTTTCGCCATTACTACCTGGAGGTGTATCAAACTCAATATGTTTTTCAATAATAATAATATGTTGTTTTAATTGATTAGCAGAATAGGTAACAGCTTGTGTAGCGGTTATAGAACCTGTTATAATTATATTTGAATAAGTTGCATCAAAACTATGAGTAAGATTAAACTGAAAAGGTGAAGTAACAGTATATCTGTCATCTACCCATTGTTGTAAAAAATCCCCCGGGTGACCTGCATTGAATTTACCATCTTGAACCATATCTGGGTGAGAACTAATAGCATAGTAACCCATACGTGCATCTACATCTGTTTTTGTTTGTTGATACAAAACCGGACCAGCTGAAGGAATATCACCTTGATACTTAATTACAGTAACTTTAGACTCGTTGGAAGGAATGTTCCAAGCTGCATCAAACCCAGGATTTGTAGAGGCACAAGGCCCACAATTTTCACCTGTAAACTCTTCAATAATTTGAAAACGTTGTGTTTGTGCCTTTGTAGTAAAGACAACTCCAACAAAAAGTGTTAATGCCAAGTAAATTTTTTTCATTTGATAAGGAGATTTAAGTTAATGTGAAGCTAAAAAATAAAATTTACATTTCATAATTTAATTATATTTGTATACCATTTGAAATCAATTAGATAATGTTTCTTAAAAAACCAATAATCTTTTGCAAATACTCTCTTTTAACATTATCTTATCTCTTAACCGTCCAAAAAACTGAAGCACAAATTTTCGTCGAAATAGAAAAAAATATCGACTACGGCGGAGTAGATTTTTCTGAAGATTTTATTATTATAGACGACTACATTTATGTTTGTGGTTATACAGATAAAGGAATTGGCTCAAGAAACTATATAGCCCTTAGCAAATTAGATAAATTCGGAAATGTTATTTGGAATAAAACGTATGGTAATAATTTAGACGACAAGGCTTTAGGCATTATTAAAACTAAAAACAAGCAAATTGTTGTTTGTGGTCAATCTGAAACAAGTGCTTCTGAAGTTGATGCTATGTTAGCTAAAATGGATACGCTAGGTAATTTAATATGGATAAAAAATTTTCCTGAGGTTGGAACACAAACTCTTGATAATTTAATCGAATCTATTGATTCATCATACATTGCTTGTGGATCAACGGCAGTAGCATCTGCTTTAAATGAAGCATTAATAGTTAAATACGATACTTCTGGAACAATATTGTGGCAACAGACAATTGGCGATGTTGGTAATGAATACGCAAATGGAATTGCTCAAAGTACTTATAGTCAGAGCTACTTTTTAAGCTTTGACACAAATTCGTTTATTGATAACTATGATGTTGGTGTTGCAAAAATTAACAATGCTGATGGAGCAATAGAATGGCAAAACTCATATCCATATCCGTTTACTGGTGGCTCTCAAAATATTATTTTCACAACAGATAACAATCTTTTAGTTATAGGCGAAACTGTAGTTAGTAGTTTAACTGCAAAATTTGATAACTATGTTCAAAAAATTGACACTAATGGAGTTAGCTTGTGGCAAAAAAACATAGGGAAAGACGGTAGTGATGCTGCATTTTCTGTTATTGAAACAAACAATAAATTTTACATTACTGGGTATAGCAGTTCTAACACCAACACACCTGCAAGCGGAAACGACCTAAGCATTGTTTGTACCGATACCTCTGGAACATTTATTTGGCAATACTTTGTTGGCGGAACTGGTGCAGAAATTGGAAGAAGAATAATTGAAGATGATTCTAAATTTTGGATTACAGCTAAAAACAGTACGTTAAACGACTTCTACTTAATAAATTTTTCACTCGACCTAACGTACAATATAAAAGAAAATCCTTTAAATAGTTTAGAGTTAATATTGTTTCCAAACCCTACAAATTCAAACAAAATAAATTTATCTCACTCAAATAAAAATGAATTTAACAAATTCGCCATTTTCAATTTAGATAATCAAAAACTATTTTACGGTAATATTATTGCTAACAAAATTGAATTAGATGAACAACTTGTAAACGGGACATATTTAGTAGAATTACAAGACTTAAATAACAACAGATTAGTTAAAAAATTTGTAGTAGAAAAATAAAAAAATTAACTTCACTTAAATTTAATTTCTCAATATTATGAAAAAAATAACTTTTACTTTTTTAATTTTAACTTTTTTAATTGGCTTTACAAAGGCTCAAGTAAACGTTACAAACGACACTATAAGATTAACTTATGATGTTAGTGATTTATCAGCCGACAATAATGACGAAAATTTATGGCACGTAAAACTAATCAATAGTTCATCTTCTAGCGTTAAGTTTAAAGTAACCAAAATTACAAGTTCAACAACTGTTACTACTGGTCATAGTTTATTTTTTTGTGATGTTAATTGTTACGCTGCAGCAACAATTGTTTCCCCAAACGATGTAACAATAAATGGTTTATCAACTTTCACATCATTTAGCTCGCACATTCAACACGGTGGTACATCAGGCGAATCTATGGTAAAATATGAATTCTCTAATTCGGACATTTCAAGCGAAAATAAATATGTGGTTTTTAAATATAATGTTACAACATTAACTTCTTTAACACCCGAAAACCCTGCTGAAAATCACTACATAAATTTAGATTTTACAACTGGAATCTCTAACAATAAAAGTATAGAGTCTTCTAAAATTAGCGTTTCTCCAAATCCTGCCGACAACAAAATTTTTGTTTCATTATCTAACAATAACTTATCTAAATCTACCTTTAAAATTTATGATTTGCTTGGTAATTTAGTTACTGAAAAAGAATCAAATGGTAATGATAAAATAGAAATTGGCACAGAATCTTTTTCTAATGGTATTTATTATTTAAAACTTGAGCAAGAAAATAAAATTGTTTCTACCAAAAAATTTGTTGTAGCACATTAAAAAAATAATTGCGCAAAAAAACAAAAGCCCCGAAAATTTCGGGGCTTTTGTTTTGCTATAATTTATTATTATTTGCCTTGTTGCTTTGCTAACGCTTGCTTTTGTTGTATCATAAAATTAGATGCTTCTAATCCTTTTTTAGCATCTGCGCTATTTGGGTTTAGTCTCAATGCATTATTAAATCCAATTGCGCTACTATCGTAGTTGGCCACTGAATAATGCATTCCCGCATAATTGTACCAAATATCATAACTATTCGGGTTGTACGAAACAGATTTATTTATGAATCTAAATGCATCTTTATAGTTTTTTTGATTAGCAGAAACAACGGCTTTGTTTAAATACATACCTGATAAAGCATTACCAATTTCTGCAAATTTAGGATGGCGCGGATTTAAATTTTTTCCTTTTGTCCAATATATTTCTGCTGTCTCAATTTCGTTAATACGAGAATAGGCTACACCCATATTAATAAATGCATCAACATAAATTGGATGTATCTCTAAAGCTCTGTTTAAATATTTTATAGCCTTATCTACCAACACTTTTTTTGTTTTAAAATCTTTAAACTCTGGCTCTAAATTAATTAACGAAATACCTGCCGCTAAGTTTGTTTTTGCGCTGTTTGGATTTACCAACACATCTCTTAAAAACAAAGTGTTATTGTTTTTCCATTGTGCGTTTCTGTGTATGCAATAAGCAGAAGTTCCACTAACTAAAATCAAAGCAAGTGTTCCAAAAATCACTTTTTTTACCATCGCGTTAATTGCAATTTTTTGATACGCTTGGTATAAAAAATATCCTAATAAAATTGCGAATGCTAACGATGCTTGGTACTCAAAACGTTCTCCTAAGGCAGCACCAATATCTACAACAAAGTTAGATACAATGAACATTGAGAATAAATAAAACCAAATGCAATATGAAATTAGTGAACGTTTTTTAAACAACTTAACTCCAAAATAAAACATTATACCATATGCCAAAAGCGTTAGTATTACCCAAACACTAGTAAAATCTACATAAGGTATTTGCGAAAAAGAATAATCACTACTTAATGGATATGGAAAAAATAATAACTTAAAATAAATCCCTAAACATAAAATTTTAGTGGCAAATGCTTGTATTGGTGTGGCATACAAAAAGTATGCGTTAGTAATTTCTGTAATTGGAGCATCAACGTTTGATGATGTTACACTTGTTCTAATTACCAAATACAATCCTATTAAAACATAAAACGGAACCGATTTTTTTATTGCAGTCATCAATTCCATATTGGCAAAAAAGTAAAAAGTTAATGGTAAAATAAAAATAAACATCAATACGTTTTCTTTTGCCAAACAGGCGAGTGCAAAAAACACCATTGCTTTTAAAAACGATTTAGCGGTTCCTGTTCCCTTTACATAATCTAACGCATGATCCATTGTTAAAATCAACAATAAAAACGAAAGCAACTCATCTCTACTTTTAATATTGGCAATGGCTTCGGTATGAATGGGATGCAAAATATAAATGGCCGAAATAATTAATGGTAAAATTAGTTGCTCAGGAAATAAATGTTTGCGTAAAAAACGAATTAAAAAAATACCTGTAAGTGCATAAATTAAAACATTTATAAAATGCGAAACAGCTGTATTCGATTTAAAAAACTGAACTTCTAATGCAAAAGTAATTAATGATAAAGGTCTCCAACGTCCTCCAGGCAAATCGTTTTGATCGCCAATAAAACCATGAAAACTATCTTTAGTAATTAGTTTACCAATACCTGCAATTCCTTTTTGAACGTGCGCATTGTTTGTAAAAACCATCACATCATCTAGCGCATATTCATTAAGTAAAGTGTTGCCATAAACAATAAAGGCAAGTAAAAAAACAATAATGTATTGATTGCTTAATTTTTCCCACCAAAAATTAGGTGTTGCTATACTCGCAAACTTAAATTGTGGTTGTTTTGCAATAACTTTTGGCGCTACTTTTGGTTGTAATTTTTGTGCTCTTGTTGGGTTTTGTTTTTGTCTCATATTCATTTTTCAACTCTCTTAAATAATTACATCAATTTTTTTACTAATTCTTGTACTCCTTCTGAAGCTGTTTTTTTAATTAAATTAAAGTGTGGCCCTTCAAACTTTACATTCGGACTTGGGTCAATATAATACAACTCACAATTTTCGGGTACTGCCGCAACCAAATCAGCCGCAGGATAAACATTAAGCGATGTTCCTATCACTACAAAAACATCTGCTTTAGCAGTTTGTAAATATGCTTTTTCCATATTAGGAACGGCTTCGCCAAACCAAACAATATGTGGCCTTAACTGCGATTCTTCTTCGCATTTATCTCCAAAACGAATTTCCCAAGTTTTTAAATTATATACTAAATCTGTGTTTTTTGTGCTACGCGCTTTCATTATTTCTCCATGCAAATGAAGCACTTTTTTTGAACCCGCTCTTTCGTGCAAATCGTCAATGTTTTGCGTAATTATCTGCACGTCATATTTTTTAGCCAATTCGGCTAAAGCAATATGCGCAGCATTGGGCTGTGCTTCCATTACTTGCTTACGACGGGCATTATAAAAATCTAAAACCAATTTAGGATTATTTAGCCAAGCTGTTGGTGTTGCCACATCTTCAATTCTATACTCCTCCCACAAGCCACCACTATCCCTAAAGGTTTTAATACCGCTTTCTGCACTTACTCCTGCACCCGTAAAAACAACAATTTTTTTCATTTACAATATTTGCAAGTGGTAAAATTAGTTTTTTTAGTTAAAAAACAAAGTATTTTATGCTTAATCCAATTAATAGCAGTTAATTTCACAAAATTATTAACTTCGCAATTGTATACAAAATAAGTGCTATGGCTAAAATTAAAAAACAAGATGCGCTCGACTACCATTTTTTAGGAAGACCCGGAAAAATTGAAGTTGTACCTACCAAACCTTACGGCTCTCAAAGAGACTTATCGTTAGCATACTCACCTGGTGTTGCTGAACCTTGCTTAGAGATTGAAAAAGATTTAGAAAACGCATATAAATATACTGCAAAAGGAAATTTAGTTGCTGTAATTTCAAACGGAACTGCCGTGTTAGGTCTTGGCGATATTGGTGCTTTGGCATCTAAACCCGTTATGGAAGGTAAAGGTTTACTTTTTAAAATATTTGCAGATATTGATGTGTTCGATATTGAAGTTAACGAAAAAGACATTGATAAGTTTATACAAACCGTTAAAGCTATTTCGCCCACATTTGGCGGAATAAATTTAGAAGATATTAAAGCGCCTGAGTGTTTTGAAATTGAACGCCGATTAAAGGAAGAGCTTGACATTCCTATCATGCACGATGATCAGCATGGCACTGCAATTATTACTGGAGCGGCTTTAAAAAACGCTTTAGAAATTGCTGGCAAAAAAATTAGTGAAGTAAAAATTGTTGTAAATGGAGCTGGTGCATCAGCCAATTCGTGTACAAAAATTTACATGGCACTTGGCGCTAAAAAAGAAAACATAATCATGTTAGATAGCAAAGGTGTTATTCACACCGAGCGAACTGACTTAGACGAACAAAAAAAATTATTTGCAAACGTAACTAAGCTGCGCACTTTAGAAGAAGCAATTGCTGGCGCAGATGTGTTTTTAGGTTTATCAAAAGGAAACGTAGTTAGCAAAGAAATGGTTAAATCAATGGGCGCAAATCCAATTGTTTTTGCTTTGGCTAATCCCGATCCAGAAATATCTTACGAAGATGCAATTTCTTGTCGCGAAGATATTATTATGGCTACAGGCCGTTCTGACAATCCAAACCAAGTAAATAACGTATTAGGATTTCCATTTATTTTTAGAGGTGCATTAGATGTGCGTGCAACTAAAATTAACGAAGAAATGAAGTTAGCAGCAGTTCTTGCTATTGCTGATTTAGCAAAAGAAAAAGTTCCTGAAGAAGTGAACTTGGTTTATTCTTCAAAAAATTTAACCTTCGGAAAAACCTATATCATTCCAAAACCAATGGATCCAAGGTTAATCTACACCGTGGCTCCTGCTGTTGCAAAAGCAGCTATTGAATCTGGTGTGGCTAAAAAAGAAATTACCGATTGGGAAGCCTACAAAACCGAACTAATTGGAAGAATGGGCTTAGATAATAAGTTAATGCGAAACATAACACTTAGAGCTAAACAACAGCCAATGCGTGTAGTTTTTGCAGAAGCCGATCATCACAAAATATTAAAAGCAGCTCAAATTGCAAAAGACGAGGGAATCGCAATTCCTGTATTATTAGGTAATAAAGAAAAAATTGAGGCTATGATTGAAGAACATAGTCTTGATTTAGAAGGTGTTGAAATAATTGATCCGCGAACAAAAGAAGAAGAAGTTAGAAGAAATCATTACGGCGATTTATTTTTTGAAAAACGTAAACGTAGAGGTCATACCCTTTACGAAGCTCGAAAAATAATGAAAGAGCGTAACCATTTTGGCTGCATGATGGTTGAAACGGGCGATGCAGATGCATTTATTTCTGGTTTAACAAGAAAATATCCTGACACTATTAAACCTGCTTTACAAATTATTGGAAAACAACCGGGTATTAATGTTGTAGCCGGAATGTATGTTATGATAAACAAAAAAGGCCCTTACTTTTTTGCCGACACAACAATAAATATTGAGCCTACACCAGATGAATTAGCTCAAATAACATCACTAGCGCATAATGCTGTAAAACAAATGGGCATGACTCCACGTATTGCATTATTATCGTTTTCAAATTTTGGATCTTCAGATAATGCTGAAACTCGTAAAATAAGAGAAGCTGTTGCTATTTTACACGAAAAATATCCAGAAATGATTGTAGATGGCGAAGTGCAAGCCAATTTTGCTTTAAATAGTGAAATGATAAAAGAACAATTTCCGTTTACTTCTTTAGCACAAGGCAATACAAATACTTTAATTTTCCCTAATTTATCATCGGGTAACATTGCCTACAAATTAGTGCAAGAAATGGGTGCTGCCGAAGCAATAGGGCCAATTTTATTAGGTTTAAACAAATCAGTTCATGTATTGCAATTAGGCAGTTCTGTTCGCGAAATTGTAAATATGGTAACATTAGCAGTGTGCGATGCACAAATTAAAAAAGGAGTTTTTTAACTAAATAATTAACCAATACTTTGCAACGGGTAGGCTACATGGCCTGCCTTTGCTGTTTTATATTATGATTACACACTTAGAAGGATTACTTGTAGAAAAAACACCTACTTACGCCGTTATAGAATGCAATGGCGTGGGTTATTTATTAAATATTTCGCTAAACACCTATTCAAAAATGGGTGATGTAGGCAAAAAAATAAAATTGCTCTCGCATTTAAGCATTAAAGAAGATGCGCATACTTTGTTTGGCTTTGTTGACGAGCAAGAAAGAAGTTTGTATCGTTTGTTAATTTCTGTTTCGGGTGTTGGGCCAAGCACAGCACGTATGATATTATCATCACTTTCTCCCGACGAAACCAAAACAGCTATTTCTAGCGGAGATGTTGCTGCAATTCGTGCTGTAAAGGGCATTGGCGAAAAAGGCGCACAACGCATTATTGTTGATTTACGTGATAAAATAACTAAAGAAGAACAATTAAATCCTACCTTTTTTGTTAATCCTAACAATAGAATTAAAGAAGAAGCGTTATCTGCATTGGTTATGTTAGGCTTTGCTAAAAACATGGCCGAAAAAGGTTTAGAAAAAGTTATGAAACAAATTCAAGCAGAAGAATTAACAGTGGAGCAAGTTATTAAACTAACCTTAAAAAACTTATAGTCAATTTTTAAGTTTTGAAAAAGGTAGGTATAAAGTATTCTGTTTTTTTAATTGCAATTACATCGCTATTTTTTGCGGTATGGAATGGTTTTGCCGAAACTATTGCGTTTGATATTTTTCCTTTTTTACCAACCGATTTCGAAGAAGATACTTCTAAAACCAAAAAAAACGAACCTCTTCCCTATCCTTTTAAAGACGGCTCTTACGACCCAACTTTACAAGCACCAAAAAGTCCGTTAAGAGGTCACGAAAATCCTGCAAACGTTACCAACTCTGTTGATTACGACCCAAAAACAAATGAGTATAACTTTAATCAAAAAATGGGTAAACTCAACTATCGAAATCCGTCTTACATGGATTTTAGTGAGTACATGGATTATGATTTAGAAAAATCGTTAGATAAATATTGGCAAACACGTAAGGATGCCGAAAACATTGATAAAAAAACACCAGAAAAAGGAATCATCCCTAAAATAAATGTAAACAACGAAGCCTTTGATAGAATTTTTGGTGGAAACACAGTTGATATTCGCCCTAGCGGAAACGCAGAATTAATTTTTGGTGTAAACACAAACAAAACAGAAAACCCAGCAATTCCTGTTAATTTGCAAAAGCAAAGCAATTTTGTTTTCGATCAAAAAATTCAATTAAACGTATTAGGAAAAATTGGAGATAAATTAAAACTAACAACAAATTACAATACAGAAGCTTCTTTCGATTTCGAAAACCAAATGAAGTTAGAATACAATGGTTTTGAAGATGAGATAATTCAAAAACTAGAAGCGGGTAATGTTACTTTACCATTAAGTGGTTCATTAATTACGGGTAGTCAAAGTTTGTTTGGTTTAAAATCGCAACTAAAATTTGGTAGAGCAAATGTTACAACTGTGTTTTCTCAACAACGAGGAAAAAAAACAGAAATAGAATTACAAGGTGGCTCTAATGCACAAACTACAAAATTTGAATTTTCTGCTGATAATTATGAAGCCAATCGACATTACTTTTTAGCTCAATTTTTTAGAGATCAATACGACCAAACTTTAGCCAATTTACCAGTTGTTGCTACAAACATAAACATCACAAAAGTAGAAGTTTGGGTTACTAACCTTTCTGGCGCTCCCGAAGGAAGAAATATTGTAGGTATTGCCGATTTAGGAGAATCGTTTAGAGGAACTAGTTTTAATCAAAAGCCCTACACAACGCTTGCCGAGCCACCAACATCAGAAAATTCAGGAATTTATCCATCTAACAAAGGCTCAAATAATTTGTACGACAAAATAGTTTCTGCGCTTGGCGCAAGAACAATTGCTCAAGCTGGTACTGTTTTAGGCGCTTATCAATTAAGTCATAATTTTAACTTAGTGCAAGATTATGAGTTGCTAGAGCGCGCGCGTAAACTCGCCGCAACAGAGTACACTATAAATCCGCGATTAGGTTTTATTTCGTTAAATCAAGCGCTTAACAATGGCGAAGTTTTATCAGTAGCTTATCAATATACAGTGGGCGAAAACACTTATCAAGTGGGCGAATTTAGTACCGATGGTATTGCCGATCCAAAACTATTGGTGGTAAAAATGCTAAAGGCTTCTAACGTTAGAGTTAAGTTACCTATTTGGGATTTAATGATGAAAAACGTTTATTCAATTGGTGGTTATAATATTGGCGAAAAAGATTTTAGATTAGATGTAGTACACAACAATCTTCAGAAAGGAATTGATTTAAATTACATTCCAGAAGGCCCAATAAACGGACAAATTTTAACGCGTGTTTTAAATGCCGATCAAGTAAATAATCAGCAAGAACAAATTCCTGATGGAATGTATGATTTAATTGAAGGCATTACTATTTTTAAACAAAACGGAAGAATTTTCTTTCCGGTTATTGAACCTTTTGGCAGTCATTTAAGGAAAAAATTCGGAACTACTGATAACAGAATTGCTGACAAATATGTGTTTCAAGAATTATACGATTCAACAAAAATTGTGGCGCAACAAATTCCTGCAAAAAACCGATACAAAATAAAAGGACAATATAGTTCTGCTTCGGGTGCCGAAATTGTTTTAAATGCAATGAATATTCCTAAAGGTGCTGTAGTTGTAACCGCTGGAGGAACGCCTCTTACAGAAGATGTAGATTATACGGTAGATTACAATTTAGGAAGAGTAAAAATATTAAACGAAGGTGTTTTGGCATCTGGGCAACCTATAAAAATTTCGTTAGAAAGTAATTCACTTTTTAGTATTCAGCAAAAAAGATTTTGGGGCGCGCATTTAGATTACAAGGTTTCTAAAGACGCACAGTTTGGTGCAACCGTTATTAATTTATCAGAAAGACCCTTAACACAAAAAGTAGATTTAGGCTCCGAACCTATTAATAACACTATACTTGGACTAGATGGAACATTTAAAAAAGATGTTCCTTTGCTTACAAAAATTGTTGACTTTTTACCTTTTTACAGCACAAAAGAAATGTCGTCAGTGCAATTTCAAGGAGAATTTGCGCAATTAATTCCAGGTAACGCAAGAGCAATTACAAAAAATGGAATTAGTTATATTGATGATTTTGAAGGAAGTCAAACTTCTATTGATATTCGCTCGTGGACAAACTGGGGAATAGCAAGTATTCCGCAAGGTCAGCCAGATATGTTTCCCGAAGCAAGCTTAACTAACGATGTGCGCCTTGGTTACAACAGAGCAAAATTAAATTGGTATGTTGTAGATCCCATTTTTCAGCGAAACAACAGCGAATCTCCCGACCATTTAACAGCAGCAGAAAAATCAAATCACTTTACGCGTGAGGTAATTGAGCAAGAAGTTTTTCCGAACAAAGAAATGAATAATAATATTCCAAATAATATTCAAGTATTAAATTTAGCGTATTATCCAGAAGAAAAAGGACCATACAATTATGATGTTGAACCAGGGCCATTTTCGAGAGGATTAAATACAAACGGAGGACTAAACAACCCTACCACACGTTGGGGCGGAATTATGCGTAGAATTGAAACAACAGACTTTGAAAATGCAAACGTAGAGTTTATTCAATTTTGGATGATGGATCCATTTAATGAAGATAATACAAATGCCAATAGTAGCGGAGAGTTATATTTTAACTTAGGCGATATGAGCGAAGATATTTTAAGAGATTCTCGCCGCTCGTTCGAAAATGGAATTCCTGCAAACGGAGTATTAACAGATGCTTTAGTTGACACTACAGCTTGGGGAATTATACCAACTGTGCAAAGCGTTATAAATGCTTTTGATAACGACCCCAACTCTCGCATTATACAAGATGTGGGTTTAGATGGATTAAATTCTCAACAAGAATTAACTTTTTACGATACACTTTACACACAAAAATTAAACAGCAATTTTACAGGGCCATTATTAGATTCAATAAAATTAGATCCTGCCAGCGATGATTACCATCATTTTAGAGGAACAACTTATGATAACGCAAAACTTCCAATTTTAGATCGTTACAAAAAATACAATGGCTTAGAAGGAAACTCTACCGTTAATCAACCTAACGGTTACCCTATATCTGCAACCGTTCAGCCCAATGTTGAAGACATAAACAGAGATAATAATTTAACGTATAGCGAAAGTTATTTTCAATACAAAGTAAAGTTAGACCAAGGTAGTATGACGGTAGGCCAAAACTATATAACCGATGTTGTAGAAGCCGAAGCAAGAACTTTAGATGGAAGAACTCGAATTGTAAAATGGTATCAATTTAAGGTTCCGATTCGCGAACCCGAAAAAATAATTGGCGATATTTCTGATTTTAGAACTATTCGATTTATAAGAATGTTTATGCGTGGTTTTGACAAACCTATTGTTTGTCGTTTTGCTCGTTTAGAGCTAATACGTGGCGATTGGAGACGTTATGATAGATCGTTACAAACTCCTGGAGAGTATTTACCAGATGATGAATTTGACCCGACTTTATTTAATGTGTCTGCTGTTAACATAGAGGAAAACGGAAAAAGAACGCCAATCAATTACATTGTTCCCGATGGAATTGTAAGAGAAATAGATCAAACTACAACTAATTTACGTCAGTTAAATGAGCAATCGTTATCCTTAAAAGTTTGTAATTTAAAAGACGGAGACTCGCGCGCAACATTTAAAAATGCGGGTATTGATGTACGTCAGTATTCAAAAATTCAAATGTATGCACACGCTGAAGCTGGCGATTTAAATCAAACCTTAAACAAAGGCGATGTAAATTTATTTGTGCGGTTAGGAACCGATTACGACGAAAATTATTACGAATACGAAATACCTCTAACGCCAACAAATTTTGGAGAAACAGACGCTGCTTTAGTTTGGCCTGTAGATAATAATGTTGAAATTGTTTTTCAAGATTTATACGATGCAAAACAAAAAAGAAACACAGAAATATTAAGCGATAAAGCATCGCTAACCAAACGTTTTGTTTATCCAAAAGATAAAGCAACAATATCAATTATTGGTAATCCAAATCTTCAAAACATGAAGGTAATTATGATTGGTATTAGAAATCCGAAAAAGAAAGGTGCCGAAGATTTAGATGATGGACTTTCTAAATGTGCTGAAGTTTGGGTAAACGAATTACGCTTAACCGATTTTAATAAAGATGGTGGTTGGGCTGCAAACGCTCGCGTAAGCGCAAAACTAGCAGATTTAGGAACAATTAATTTATCAGCAACTCGAGTTACCGCAGGTTTTGGTAGTGTTGAACAAAAACTAAACGAACGTAAACGCGAAAATAGTTTTAGTTACGATGCTAATGGTAGTTTTGAAATGGGTAAATTTTTACCAAAAGAAACAAACATTAAAGTGCCTATGTTTGTAGGTTATTCAGAAGCATTTATAAATCCGCAATACAACCCTCTCGATCCTGATATTAAATTTGTTGATGCTGTAAAAAATGAAACTCCACAAAAAAGAGATTCATTAAAACAAATTATACAAGACTACACACGCAGAAAAAGTATAAACTTTACTAACGTTAAAAAAGAAAAAGGAAAAAACGCAAAGAAAAGTCATTTTTACGATGTAGAAAATATTGCTTTAGGATACGCTTATACAGAAACAAGCAGAAGAAACACCGCGCTGCAATACGACAATAGTCGTGGTTACAGAGGAACTGTGAGTTATAGTTTTTCTAAAAGTCCGAAAGCAATTGAACCTTTTAAAAAATCAAAATCAAAGGTGATGAAATCGCCTTACATGAAAATTATTAAAGACATAAACATCAACACATCTCCTTCTCGTTTTTCGTTTTTAAATAGTTTAGATAGAAATTATAATGAAGCATTAATTAGAAATGTATCAAATCCTGAATTTAAAATTGATCCGAATTACAACAAAGCATTTACATGGAATAGAACGTATGATTTTAAATATGATTTAACCAAAGCACTTAACTTTGATTTTACGGCTAGCAATTTAGCAAGAGTTGACGAAGCTCCTGGCGTAATGAATAAAAATGATGAAGCCGATTATGAATTTAAAAAAGATTCTATAATTGAAAATTTAAAACAAGGAGGAAGAACCACAGCTTACAACCATGCCGCGAACGTTAGTTGGAACATTCCAATAAATAAATTTCCTTTAACTAACTGGATAACATCAACTGCAAAATATTCGAGCAACTATTCTTGGCAAGCTGCGCCTCCGGGAGCTGATACTTCTTTAGTACAACAATTAGGAAATTCAATTACCAACTCCAACCAAAAACAAATTAATGCGCAGGCTAATTTAACGCAGTTGTATAATAAAGTTCCTTTTCTTAAAAACATTAATAATCCTAAGCCACCAAAGCCTTTACCAAAAAAACCTGTGCGCCCAGATTTAGTGAAACTAAAAAACGATACAGCTAAATACAAAACAGAATTAAAAAAATATAAAATACAAAAAGCCGCTTTCGACTCAGCAGTTAAAGCGCAAGAAGACCCCTATAAATTTTTAAAAGATGTTGCAAAAGCAATTATGGGAACTAAATCTGTTTCTATTAATTACACAGTCAACCAAGGAAGTTTATTGCCAGGTTACATGCCTAAAACAAAAATTTTAGGTTTAGATGGAACAGAGTTTTGGGACGAAAATTTAGCTCCTGGTCAAGGATTTATTTTTGGTCAGCAAGACCCAAACTTTCCTATTGAAGCCGCGCAAAATGGGTGGCTAACACAATCGGCATTTTTAAGCACACCATTTACGCAAACAAAAAGCGAGCAATTAAGCGGACAAGCAACTATTGAACCTGTTAAAGATTTTAAAGTAAGTTTAAATTTTAGCAGAAACATAGCAACTAACTCTTCGGCCATATATAGATATGATGCAACTACAGATTCTTATCGAAAAGATTCGCCATTACAAACTGGTAATTTTAGCATTACAGTAATTGCGATTAGAACAGCATTTAAAAAAGATGCACCACAAACTTTTCAAAACGATAATTTCACACAATTTTTAAATTCGAGAGTAGATGTATCTCGCCAAATGGGTAGAAACAATGAGTTTTCAACAGGCATAGATACAAGCGGAGCTTATTACGACGGCTATACGCCAACACAACAAGATGTATTAATAACTGCATTTTTATCGGCATACACAGCAAAACCTAATGATGCAAATTTAATGAAAAATAAATTCCCAACTATTCCATTACCTAACTGGAGAGTTTCATACGATGGGCTTTCAAAACTTGAATCTGTAAAAAAATATTTCAAATCAATTACTTTAAATCATAGCTATCGTTCTACTTTTAACATTGGTGCATTTACAACTAACCAATTATTTACTGATGATGGTTCAAGCGCTGACGATGGTTTTGGAAGCATTAGAGATATTAACAATTCGTTCCGACCATTTAGAGAAATTCAAGTTGTATCAATCTCCGAACAGTTTGGACCACTTGCTGGCATTGATATGCAATGGAATAATAGTTTACTTACGCGATTAGATTTTAAACGCGATAGAAATTTATCGATGAGTTTAAACACAAGCCAGATAATGGAAATAAAAGGAAACGAATACGTAATTGGTTTGGGTTACCAATTTAAAGATGTACCAATGCCTTTAAACAAAAGATTAAACACAAAAATTAAAAGCGATTTAAAATTACGTTGCGATTTATCGATAAGAAAAAACACTAATTTAGTGCGTAAAATTGTTGAACAATCGAGCCAACTAACAGCAGGACAAACAGTAATAACAATTAAAAACACAGCAGATTATGCCATAAGCACCAAACTAACGCTACGTTTGTTTTGGGATAAAATTATTACAAAACCATTGGCATCATTAACCTTCCCTACTAGCAATAGCAATGCAGGCGTGAGTATTCGATTTACTTTAGCGCAATAAAGTGTTATTGTTTTTTAACACGAAATTTCGTAAGCATATTTACCACAAAACTCTATGAACAAAGTAGACTTAAATTCGAGAGACGCGCGTGAGCCCGACAAAACGCGAAAGCGATTGGCTTTGTGCGAAAGCATTCGTTTTGTCTTGACTTTTTTTGGTTCGTTTTTTGTGTCAAGACAAAAAATGAACATAAATGAGCCACTAAAGCTTGTTACTTAGAGTTGATGTACAGTTAAGTGAGAAATTAATTGTAAGTTTTCACATACTGAGATTTCCAATCTGCAATTTGCTTATGTGTTTTGAAAAATAGTATATTTGTTCAACAATTTAAAATAATAGAAATGAATTTTCCGGAAAATTTAAAGTACAGCAAAGATCACGAATGGATTCGTGTTGAAGGTAACATTGGTTATATTGGTATTACTGAATTCGCACAAGGTGAGTTAGGTGATATTGTTTATGTTGAAATTGAAACAGAAGGCGAAGAATTCAGCAAAGACGAAGTTTTTGGCACGGTTGAAGCGGTAAAAACAGTTTCTGATTTATTTATGCCAGTTAGCGGAAAAGTAATTGAAGTGAACAAAGGATTAGTTACAAATCCTGAATCGGTAAATAAAGATTCTTACGGTGAAGGCTGGATGATTAAAATTGAACTTTCTAACGCTTCAGAATTAGAAAGCTTAATGGATGCTACTGCTTACAAAGCAATTATCGGACATTAATATATTTTTGAAGAATGAGCAAATACGCTATTCTTCCAATACTTTGGGCAATACTAATTGCTGTTTTATGCGGAATTCCTGGAAGGGATATTCCGCATATTTCTTTTTTAGAAATCATCAGTTTCGATAAATTTGTACATGCAGGAATTTTCTTTGTGCTTATTGTTTTAAGTTTACGTAACTTCTCAAAAAACAACACACTTAAAAGCACAACAAAATATTATTTACTAGCTTTTGGTATTGGTTACGGAATTCTTTTAGAAATACTGCAAGGTGCTATTTTTATAGAACGTTCGGCAGATATTTATGATGTTATAGCTAACTCTTTTGGTTGCGTTTTAGCAACATTCTCTTTTAATAAATTAAAGCAAATTAAATTATTGAAGCCGTTTTTAAGCTAAAACACTCCTAATTTTTGTTGGAAAAAAGTTGATTATTTGTTTTTTTGGTTATCTTTGAAATAGGATGAAATAAAGAAAATAAAGAAAATGGCTATAAAAAATATTCCCGATTTTACTAAAACACAAACCATCGATCAAGTTGGTGTTGAAGAGCGTTGCGCACGATTTACTACCCGAAGTATAAAAAAAGCATCGAAAGTGCAAGGCTTAAAATTAGCTTTGAGCATGATTGACTTAACTACTTTAGAAGGAAAAGATACGGACGGAAAAGTAAAACAAATGTGTTACAAAGCCATGCATCCGCATGATGAGTTGCCCGATATGCCAACTACTGCAGCCGTTTGCGTGTTTCCTACATTTGTAAAAACTGCAAAAGATGCTTTAAAAGGTTCTAACGTAAAAGTGGCATCTGTTTCTACTGCTTTTCCTGCGGGTCAATCAACACGCGAAGTAAAAATTGCAGATACAAAATTTGCATTAGATAATGGTGCAGATGAAATAGATATGGTAATTTCTCGCGGCGAATTTTTAAAAGGAAATTACAATTTTGTGTTCGACGAAATTGCTGCTATAAAGCAGTTGTGTGGCAAAATTCGTTTAAAAGTAATTTTTGAAACTGGCGAAATTTCTACTCTAGATAATGTGCGAAAAGCTAGCGAAATAGCCATGTATGCTGGTGCCGATTTTATTAAAACATCTACTGGTAAAATATCTCCTGCTGCTACAATGCCCGTAACGTTAGTAATGCTCGAAGCCATTCGCGATTTTTATTACAACACCGGAATAATGGTTGGAATGAAACCTGCTGGTGGAATTTCTACTGCTAAATTAGCTTTACAAAATTTAGTAATGGTAAAAGAAACATTGGGCAACGACTGGTTAAGCAATCATTGGTTTAGATTTGGAGCAAGTAGTTTAGCTAACGATATTATTTTGCAATTGCTTAAAGAAGCAAAAGGTAATTACCAAAGCATGGATTATATTTCTAAAGACTAATTTAGAATTATGAGACAAGAACTAAGAAGCAAGAAAAAAACATCTGTGAAAATCAGTGCTATCTGTGAGAAACAAAAAAATTGCTCACTGATTACGCAGATAAACACAGACAAATAGAATCTGAGAAAATCAGTGCTATCTGTGAGAAACAAAAAAATAAAATCTGTGAAAATCAGTGTTATCTGTGAGAGATAAAAATTTGTGAGAAACAAAAAAATTAAAACTATGAAAAAAGAAGAACCAAAATTAAATTTTAATACCGACTGGAATTACGCACCATCGCCAGAAAGTACAGATCATATTAAAATTGATAAAAAATATAACTTATTTATAAATGGTGAGTTTGTTGCACCATCTTCAAAAAAATATTTCGATACAATAAATCCTGCTACCGAAGAAAAATTATCTGAAGTTGCTGAAGCAAACGAAGCAGATGTAGATAAAGCGGTAAAGGCTGCTCGTACTGCCTACACAAAAGTGTGGAGCAAAATGAGCGGGAAAGAACGTAGCAAATATATTTTTAGAATTGCACGTATGATTCAAGAACGTGCGCGCGAATTTTCTGTAATCGAAACGATGGATGGCGGAAAAACCATTCGCGAATCGAGAGATATTGATGTGCCTTTAGCAGCTAATCACTTTTTTTATTATGCTGGTTGGGCCGATAAATTAGAATACGCTTTTCCGAATCGCAACCCAAGTTCGTTAGGTGTTGCAGGGCAAATTATTCCGTGGAATTTTCCATTGTTAATGGCCGCTTGGAAAATTGCTCCAGCTTTAGCAACAGGTAACACAGTTGTTTTAAAATCGGCAGAAACCACACCATTAACCGCTTACAAACTTGCTGAAGTAATTCGCGATAGCGGTTTGCCCGAAGGTGTTGTAAATATTATTTCGGGTGCAGGTAGAACAGGTTCTGCAATTGTAAGTCATCCTGATATTAATAAAATTGCTTTTACAGGAAGTACTAACGTTGGTAAAATAATTCAAAAAGCGATAGCAGGAACTAATAAAAAAGCAACTTTAGAGTTAGGTGGAAAAGCAGCTAACATTATTTTTGAAGATGCACCAATTGACCAAGCGGTAGAAGGAATTATAAATGGTATTTTCTTTAATCAAGGTCATGTTTGTTGTGCTGGCTCGCGTTTGTTTGTGCAAGAAAGTGTTGCCGATATTGTTATTCGTAAACTAAAAGACAGAATGGAAACGCTTATTGTAGGCGATCCATTAGATAAAAATACAGATATTGGTGCTATCAATTCAAAAGAACAATTAGACACTATAAATAAATACATTAAAATTGGTAAAAACGAAGGCGCAGATTTTTATCAGTCATCGTGTAGCATTCCTAAAAAAGGATATTTCTGCAAACCAACTTTATTTTTAAACGCATCGCAATCTCATCAAGTTGTGCGCGACGAAATTTTTGGACCAGTACTTTCTATTCAAACATTTAGAACAATAGAAGAAGTAATCGAAAAAGCTAACAACACTGCATTTGGCTTATCTGCAGGCGTTTGGACAGACAAAGGCTCGAAAATATTTAACCTTACTACAAAACTAAAAGCAGGCGTTGTATGGGCAAACACTTACAACAAATTCGATCCAACATCGCCATTTGGTGGTTACAAAGAAAGCGGATTTGGAAGAGAGGGCGGCTTACACGGATTAATGCCTTATTTGAATTTTTAATACTATGCGAGCAGTTTTATGTTTTTTAGCATTGCTGCTCGCTTTTTCTACTTTTGCTAAAGCTAGTTCAGCGCATTTATTAAGCGATACCACAAAACGTTCTTTACATGTTTTAGATAGTATAGGCAAAAAGCCATTGCAAAAAATTGATTACGAATTATCGAGAACAGAGTTTACACAACGCTATGGTTTTGATGAAAACGCAAATAAAATAATTAATTTTTATTTTGATAAACTAGAAGAAACCAAAGCCGAAAAGCGCTATATATTAATGCTTTATTTGCTTACGCTTATACCCGTTTCTATTTTAGGAACACTTTTGTTTTTGCATTTTTTAGGTGTTCTTTATGCTTCCTTATTTTTTATTATTCTGCTTATGAATTTAGTTTTGTTTGTAAACAACTTACTCGATATAAGGCAAATGCAAGAAATATATAGCAAATCGAAATTATTAAAAACATTAATTTCTTATAAAAAAACAAAACAATTTCCTGATGCGATTAAAAAATACAAAAAAAAAGAAAAGCGAAACCGCATGGATGATATTGAATAAATGATAAAATATTGTACAAATATATTTTTAGTTTTTATTCTTTTATTGTGTTACACCAACACAAATGGCTACAACGTTCCTACAAGTCAAGATACAACTAAAACACATATTTTAGATGAGTTGGCTACGAGAAAAATTGTACTTAAAGATTATAGAATTTCGCTTTTAGACTTTAGAACAATTTATGAATTTGATAAGCAAAGTAAAAGACTTATACTTAATAGTTTTATAATTAGAGGTTTTTTATTAGCCCTAATGATAATTACAATTCCTGTTTTTATTGTTTTTATGGGTGCTTTACTTTTGACAGCAGCTGGCGGAGGCAGTAGCGATAGCTTTTTAAAAAAATCTGGTATAGCCGTAGGAATTGCAATAGCATTAGATATTGCTAGTTTAATAATTAGTGGTTTAAACAATAAAAACAGGCTGCTTAAAAAATTAATTACTTACCGAAAACAATATAATTTTAAACTTTACAACAAAAAAACATTCAGTCATTTATTAGAAGAATTAGCAGAAAGACCTGCTTACAAAAAAGAATACAAAATTTCTAAAAGAAAATTTAAAAAACTTTATGCATTTGATGATACATCGAAAGAAATCATAAATCTATATTATAAAAGAAGATTACTATACATTTTTTTAGTTAGTATAGCCGAGATAGCAGCATTTACAATGTATTTTTTTATTTGGGTAAAAAATAGAATCTCAAAACCTTTTCCTTTTGGAAAAATAAACACAGCATTCGAGGAAGAGCTCTTGTCTCTATCATATAGTGTTGGATTTTGCGCACGAATATTTGGTATTATTAAATTACATACGAGTTCAAAGCATAGTCTTTTACAAAAACTCATTGAATACAGAAAACAATACAACCTTAACATTCAAAAAAATGACTAAGCAATTTGTTGTATTATTTGTTTTGTTTTTGGCTTGCTTGCAAACCGTGGCGGTTAATGTTCCTCAAAATCAAGACACAACTAAAACGCATATTTTAGATGAGTTGGCAACCAAACCAATAATTCTTGAAAGAAACTATAAATTAAGTAAACAACAATTTTTAAGTAATTATGGTTTCGATTTTAAGTCAATTCAAATAATTGAAAAAAATTTTAAACAAAGACATCTTTCAATTTTCTATCTATTTATTCCGTTGATTTTTTTAATCATTGGTTTTATTAGCTTTATAATGCTGTTACTTACTGCACTTGGTGGAATGGCATCGGCATCACTTTGGTCGGCTATATTTTTTGGCTCAATTATTGGATATATAATTGGGTGGGTTTTAAGAGTTTTAGGAATTATTAATTTAACAAAATTGAAAAAATTAAATATACTTAATGAACTAATTGAATACAGAAAAAGTGTAACAAAAAATCAATTTAATAAAAATACAAACCAAGATTATTACGAAGTAAAATGATAAAAGCCACAAGACTAACTCTATTTACATGTTTACTTTTTTTAAGTCAACAGCTATTTTCGTATAACGTGCCTGCGCTTCGCGACACAAGTAAAACACACATTTTAGATGAGTTAGCTACACGACCTGCTTACCCAAGCGAATATCAAATAAATAAAAATAGTTTTTATATAAAATACGGATTCGACATTACTGCAAAGCAAATAATTGATTTACACTTTGCAACAAAAAACAAATACATATTTTTTATTCTTTCTCCAGTTATTGCTTATGTTATTCTTTTAATAGCTTATGTTTTTACAATGATTACGTTTTCGCCCGCGGCTTCAATATTTGCATTATTCGCCTTTCTACTGTGGGTTTTAGCTTGGATATTTAGAATTATAGGAATAGTAAAACTCGTTCAGTTAAAAAAAATAGACTTATTAAACGAGTTAATTCATTACCGTAAAACAGGAAATAGTCCTTTTGGTAAAAAACCAATTCCATCAAAAAGTTCAACCGACGATTACTACGAATTAAAATGAAAATAAAGTTTAACCACTTATTATTTTTTGTTTGTTTATTTGTTTCGCTACAAACAAAACTATTTGCTGTAAATGCATTTTCACCAATTGGCGATAGCACGCAAACCAAACAATATTTGTTGCAACTCTATAATCACAAACTTTCTAAATCGGATTACAAACTAAACAAAGAACAGTTTATTGATAGATATGCTTACAATAAAAAAGCAGAAAACTTAATACATCATTACTTTACTAAACGCGAAAAAAAGAAAATAAGAAACATGAATTGGGGCAATTTTGCACTCGAAAACATTCTTTTTTCAGCATTAAACTTAAGTTGGTATGGCGGAGCCTATCAGGTATTATTCGTGCTGTTTGCCGCATTATTTGTTGCATCGGTAATAGCCATTGCACTTTCAATTTTATTTCTTATATTTATAAGCGTAATGCTAATTAATTTATACAAACTAATTAACTTTAGTAGACGAAAATTATTAGTTGAACTAATTGAAATGGCTAACAACGAAAGTTAAACTTATTTAAAAAAAATATGAGTCACTTGGAAATTTTAAAAACATACAAAATATTTATTGGCGGTCAATTTCCGCGTACCGAAAGTGGTAGATATTATCCTTTAAACGATAAAAAAGGAAATTTAATTGCCAATATGTGTTTATCATCTCGTAAAGATTTTAGAAACGCTGCCGTTGCTGCGCGTGGAGCACAAGGCGCTTGGGCAAGTAGAGCTGCATTTAACCGCGGACAAATTTTATACCGTATTGCAGAAGTTTTAGAAGGTAGAAAATCACAATTTATTTCTGAATTAGTACAACAAGGCTCAACAGCAAAAGCTGCCGAAGAAGAGGTAAACTTAGCAATTGACAGATGGGTGTATTACGCTGGTTGGTGCGATAAATACACCGCTTTATTTAGTTCTGTTAATCCAGTAGCAAGTTCACATTTTAATTTTTCGGTACCCGAACCAACAGGCGTTGTAGCCATTGTTGCGCCTGAAGATAGCTCTTTAATTGGTTTAGTTTCTGTTATTGCACCAGCAATTGCAGGAGGAAATACTGTGATTGTTTTAGCATCAGAAAACAAACCGTTGTGTTCGGTAACACTTTCAGAAGTAATACACTCGAGTGATATGCCAGGTGGAGTTGTAAATATTTTAACAGGAACAAGCAAAGAGTTGCATACACATTTTGCATCGCACATGGATGTAAACGCTTTTATTTACACGCGTAGCGATAAAGCAGAAATTAAAAAAATGCAAGAAGAAGCTGTAGCAAATGTAAAGCGCAGCTATATTTACAATAAAAATTGGATGAAAGAAGAAGGGCAAAGTCCTTACTTTATTTGCGACTTACAAGAAACCAAAACCACATGGCATCCCATTGAAAACATTGGTGCTGCCAAAGCAGGATATTAATCAAAATTATTTTACAAAAAAAAGCTCACGAAATATTCGTGAGCTTTTTTTATTCTAAGAAGATATTATTTTATAATTGCACCATTCATAAACGATTCTGTAGGCGAAACAAAAACTAACTTTCCGCTTGTATCCTCTGCCATCAAAATCATGCCTTGCGATTCTATTCCTTTTAATTTTCTTGGCGCTAGGTTTACTAAAATACTTACTTGCTTACCAATAATATCTTCTGGTTTATAAAACGCTGCAATACCACTAACAACAGTTCTTGTATCAATTCCTGTATCAATAGTCAGTTTTAATAATTTGTCGGCTTTGGCAACTTTTTCAGCAGTCAAAATAGTACCAACTCGTATATCCATTTTTACAAAATCGTCATACGTAATCGATTCTTTTTCTGTTTGCAACTGAGCGCTAGCTTGCGCATTTTCTTCTTTTGCTTTTGCTAATTTTTGTAATTGCGCATCAATAACAGCATCTTCTACTTTTTCAAAAAGTAATCCAAACTCTTTTATTTGGTGACCATCGGGCAATAATTTATTTGTGATAACGCTTCCCCACATTACTTCACCCAAACCTAAATTTAACTTCATTTTTGTTGAAGTAAAAGGTAAAAAAGGTTCTGCTAAAACAGACAAATTCGCAGTTATTTGCAAAGCAATATTCATAATTGTTTTAACACGCTTTTCGTCGCTCTTAATTAATTTCCAAGGTTCTGTATCTGCTAAATATTTGTTACCAATACGAGCTAAATTCATAAACTCTTGTAGCGCTTCTCTAAAGCGATATTGCTCAATTGAATCTGCAATTTTTTGCGGATAACTTGCTACTTCATTTAAAATATTTAAATCTTCGGCTGTGTATTGTTCTGCCGATGGAACTTTACCTTCGTAAAACTTTTGTGTTAAAACAGCAACTCTGTTTACAAAATTCCCGAACACTGCAACTAATTCATTATTTACTCTTGCTTGATAATCTTTCCAAGAAAAGTCACTGTCTTTTGTTTCGGGAGCAATACTCGTTAACACATAACGCAACTCATCTTGCTTGTTCGGAAATTCTTGTAAATACTCGTGTAACCAAACCGCCCAATTTCTTGATGTAGAAATTTTATCACCTTCTAAATTTAAAAATTCGTTAGCAGGAACATTCTCTGGTAAAATATAATCACCATGTGCTTTTAAAATTACAGGAAAAATTATGCTGTGAAACACAATATTGTCTTTACCAATAAAATGCAACAACTTCGTTTCATTATCTTGCCAATAAGGCTTCCAATCTTTTCCTTTATGAATTGGATTGCTAGTTGTTGCGAAATATTCTTTTGTTGCCGATACGTAACCAATAGGTGCATCAAACCAAACATACAACACTTTCCCATCTGCACCATCAACAGGAACTGGTACTCCCCAATCTAAATCGCGTGTCATAGCTCGAGGTTGCAATCCATCACCACTTTCTAACCACGACTTACATTGCCCATAAACATTACTTTTCCAATCGTCTTTGTGTCCTTCTAAAATCCATTCTTTTAACCAATCCGAATATTCATTTAAAGGCAAAAACCAATGTTTGGTTTCTTTTTTTACAGGAACATTTCCGCTTAATTTAGATTTTGGGTTTATTAATTCTTCAGGACTAAGAGATGTACCACATTTTTCGCACTGATCGCCATAAGCGTTTTCGTTAGCACATTTTGGGCAAGTTCCTACAATATATCTATCTGCTAAAAATTGTTTAGCTTCTTCATCATAGTACTGGAGCGTTACTTTTTCTGTAAAACCTTTTTTAGAATAAATTGTTTTAAAAAATTCTGTTGCAGTTTCGTGATGCGTTTTGCTAGAAGTACGTGAGTAAATATCAAAGGCAATTCCAAAATCTTTAAAAGCATCGCCCATAATTTTATGGTACTTATCTACCACTTGTTGTGGAGTAATCCCTTCGTTTTTTGCTTTTATGGTAATTGGTACACCATGTTCATCAGATCCACAAATAAAAACAACATCTTTTTTTATAGCGCGCAAATAGCGTACATAAATATCGGCAGGAATATAACATCCAGCCAAGTGACCAATGTGTACAGGACCATTTGCATAAGGTAAAGCCGCAGTAATGGTATATCTTTTAGGGTTATTCAACATAAAACAGTTTAAAAAAGTAAAAAGTAAAACAATTTTGCTTTTGTTTTGCTTGTAAATTGCAACAAAGATACAAAACATAGCCAAATGATTACACCTCCCTATTTACAAAAAGGCGACAAAATTGCAATTGTTTCTACTGCCCGAAAAATAAGTGAAACAGAAATAAGTGCAGCCATCAATTACTTTAAAAACAAAGGTTTTGAGGTTGTTTTAGGCAATACAATTGGTGCAGAAAGTAATCAGTTTGCGGGTAATGATGAACTTAGAGTTAAAGATTTTCAGCAGTTTTTAGATGATGCAAATATTAAAGCCATAGTTTGTGCTCGCGGTGGTTACGGAACTATGCGTATAATTGATGCGTTAGATTTTTCAAAGTTTAAACAAAACCCAAAATGGATAATAGGCTATAGCGATGTAACCGTTTTACACAGCCACTTGCAACATGTTGTAGGTGTAAAATCTATACACGCAAGTATGCCTATAAATTTTGTAACTGAAGGCGAAAACGAAGCCATGAAAACCTTACATCAAGCATTAACGGGTAACTTAAAGCATTATGAATTTGAAAATAATAATTCGTTAAACAAAAAAGGTAATGCAAAAGCTGAATTAGTTGGCGGAAATTTATCGTTGATTTATGCCTTGCAAGGAAGTGTTACTGATATTAATACTGATGGCAAAGTACTTTTTTTGGAAGATTTAGACGAGTATTTATACCACATTGACAGAATGTTGCTGAGTTTAAAAAGAAGCGGCAAATTAAGCAAGTTAAAAGGCTTAATAATTGGCGGAATGAGCGACATGAAAGACAACACCATACCTTTTGGAAAAACAGCCGAAGAAATTATTTTTGATGCAGTAAAAGAATACAATTATCCTGTTTGTTTTAATTTTCCGGCTGGACATATTGAACAAAATTTAGCGCTAATTATGGGTGCTGAAATTAGTTTAACAGTTGACGAAAAATGTAGTGTTTCTTTTTAATTGAAAATTTTGTAAATTTGAGAAAAGAAGTATTATGAAAGCATTAACAATTAAAAAAGAGTTACACAAGGCAATAGATGTAATTGAAAACGAACAATTACTAAAAGCAATTTATATGATTGTTAATGAACAAATTGCTCAAACAAAAAACGCATTAAAGCCATTTACACTTAAAGAATTTTACGAAAGAAACGAAAAATCTGAAAACGAAATAAAACTAGGTAAAGTAATTAGTCATAAAGATGTTAAAAAGAAGTACAATTTAAAGTAATGGCTGAGTATACAATTTTTTGGACACCACATTCGCTTTCTTGTTTAAATCAAATTGAAAAATACTTAACAGAAGAAACCAAATCCCTTTCTCTTGCTAAGAAATATGTTAGCAAAATAATCACTTCAGTAAACCATTTAAGCGAGTTTCCTGAATCTGGAAAAGAAGAAAAACTTTTAAAGAAATTTAAAAAAAACAGCCGATACATTTTAGTAGGTAGTTATAAAATTATTTATAGGACGGAAGCTAAAAACGTATACATTACTGATGTTTTCCATACCAAACAACATCCAATTAAAATTGCAAGAAGAAATAAAAAGTAATTTTTAATGGCAGCGCATAACGAATTAGGAAAACAAGGCGAAGAGCTTGCTGTTATTTATCTACAAAAAAACGGCTACGCAATTTTAGAAAAAAATTGGCGTTACAAAAAAGCAGAAATTGATATTATTGCAAAACACAATAACACATTAATTTTTGTAGAAGTAAAAACGCGCGAAACCAACTATTTTGGCGAACCTTTTGAGGCAGTAACCTCAAAAAAAGAAGCTCTTTTTAACGATGCCGCCGAAGCCTATTTAGAAGAAAAAAACTTAGAAAACGAAGTGCAATTTGATATTATAAGTATTGTAGTATCGGGTAAGTCAAAACCCTTAATTAATCATATTACAGAGGCTTTTTAAGCTTAATAAACTTTTGTGTATCTTTGCAAAAAAATGCACCATGTTTAAAAATAAAAGAAGTGACAAATCCGACGGCAGAAAATCTGCAGGAAAAAACTTCAGCAAAGATAAAAGATCTGATTTTAAAGACGAGAGAAAAAAAACGTCTGGACCATCTAAAACTTCATCTTCTTTTAAAAAGAAAGACGACACAAAATTTTCTGACAAACCGAAAACACGCACTATAAAAAAAGATGTAGATTTTGTTGAATCGAAATCATTTAAAAGAAAAACCAACGACGATATTGGTAAAGATTTATTCGCTAAAAGAACCAGCGACAAACCTGATTACGATAAAAAAAGATTTTCACCGGACAAACCCAAATCTGATTACACAAAAAAAACGGGTGAAAGAAAAAGTTATTCTTCTGACAAACCTTTTTCTGGTTATGATAAAAAATCGAGCGACAGAAAACCTTTTGGAGAAACTAAACCAAAAGAAAAAAGAAGCTACTCATCTGACAAACCTTTTGCAGAATACGAAAAAAAATCAACTTCGAAAAACTTTGAAAAACCTAGCAGCGAAAAACCGCTAAAAGGCAAACAAACTCGAAATTTCAGAGATGATTCTGATTTTGAATTAGACGATTTAAATGCTATTGGAAACGAAAAACCAAGAACTAAAAAAGCACCAATTCCTAAAAGTTTAAAAAATATTTTAAAAACGAGCACTTCAGAAAATGGCGATGTTCGTTTAAATAAAATTATTGCTAATGCAGGTATTTGTTCGCGCCGCGAGGCTGATGATTTTATTACTGCAGGCGTTGTAAAAGTAAACGGAAAAGTAATTTCTGAGTTGGGTTACAAAGTAAAAGCGAGCGATGTTGTTACGTATAACGGAGAAACAATTCGTCGCGAAAAAATGGTTTATTACTTACTGAATAAGCCCAAAGATTTTATTACAACAACTGACGATCCTAAAGATAGAAAAACAGTAATGAGTTTAATTTCTGGAATAAAAGAAAGAATTTATCCTGTAGGTCGTTTAGATAGAAATACAACAGGACTACTTGTTTTTACTAACGATGGCGATTTAACTAAAAAATTAACCCACCCTAGTTTTGAAGTAAAAAAAATATATCACGCTTTTTTAAACAAACCGTTTAGCAAAGCAGATATGGAAAAACTAAAAGAAGGATTGCACCTGCATGATGGTTTTATTAAACCCGATGATGTAAGTTATGTTACAGTTGCTAAATCTAAACAAGAAGTTGGAATAGAATTACACTCTGGCAAAAACAGAATTGTTCGTCGTATTTTCGAACACTTAGGTTATATCGTTGATAGACTAGATAGAGTTTACTTTGCAGGTTTAACTAAAAAAGATTTAGCGCGTGGTTGTTGGAGAGAATTAACCGAACGTGAAATAACTTTTCTAAAATCGTTGTAACTAAATTTAAAATTGACTTATACCAAACAATAATTTATATTTGTTAAAATCTTAAAAGCGATATGGCTATTTTAGGTCCGGTTTTAAATAGAGTTTTAGAATTGCAAAAAACAATTCCAACTGTACGTAAAAAGAAAAATCCTTTTAAAACACAACACAGCACTTTAGTTAAATTACTTAAAAAATCGCACAACACATCATTTGGCAGAGCTTATAAATTTAACGACATTGTTAACTCAACAAATGTTTTAAAAACATTTCAGCGCAGTGTTCCTGTTTACGATTACAATAAAATTTATAAAGAATGGTGGCATAAAACCATTGCTGGAGAAGTTGATGTTTGTTGGCCTGGCAAAGTAAAATATTTTGCACTAAGCTCTGGCACTTCAGAATCATCAAGCAAATACATTCCCGTTACAACCTCCATGCTTAAAGCAATTAAGCGTGCAGGAGTAAAACAAATTCTTACACTAGTAAACTACGAAATTCCCGAAGATTTATTAAACAAAGGTTTTTTAATGATTGGTGGAAGCACAAAACTTAACAAAAAAGAATCGTACGCAGAAGGAGATTTGTCGGGCATAACAACGGGCAATATACCATTTTGGTTTCAGCAGTTTTATAAGCCTGGAAAAGAAATTTCAGCAGAGAAAGATTGGACTACAAAAATCGAAAAAATTGTAGAAAGTGCCCCAACTTGGGATATTGGCGTTATTTGCGGAGTTCCCGCTTGGATTCAAATTGTTTTAGAAAAAATAATTAAACGCTATAATTTAAAAACCATACACGATATGTGGCCTAACATGAAAATTTATGTTAGTGGTGGCGTATCGTTTGAACCATATCGTACAGCCTACGAAAAATTGTTCGAAAAACCAGTTTATTACATCGACACGTATTTAGCGTCTGAAGGTTTTATGGCGTTTCAAACGCGCCCACAAACAAAGTCGATGCAATTAATTTTAAACAACGGAATCTTTTTTGAGTTTGTTCCTTTTACAGATGAAAATTTTGATGCTGAAGGAAATATAATCGAAAATCCTGAAGTTTTACTAATTAATCAAGTTGAAGAAGGAAAAGATTATGCATTGTTAATTAGTACATGCTCTGGCGCTTGGCGTTATTTAATTGGCGATACCGTTCGTTTTACAGATAAAGATAGAGCAGAAATAGTAATTACGGGCCGAACAAAACATTATTTGAGTTTGTGTGGCGAGCATCTTTCTGTTGAAAACATGACAACTGCAATTAACAAAGTTGCAGCTGAACTAAACTTTGAAGTACCTGAGTTTGCAGTATCTGGAATTAAGCACGATGGAATGTTTGCGCACCGTTGGTATTTAGGTACAAACGCAAAAAATTTAGATGCACAGCAAGTAAAAACAATGTTAGATGCTGCTTTAAAAGAGGTAAACGACGATTACGCAGTAGAAAGAATATCTGCCTTAAAAGATGTGTTTGTTGAAATAATTCCTCTTGAACATTTTTATGGTTGGATGCGCTCAAGAGGCAAAGAAGGCGGACAAAACAAATTTCCACGCGTGCTTAAAAATTCTCAAATAACCGAATGGGAAAGTTTTTTAACACAAAACAACATCACAATTTCTAAATAGAATTCTTTTTTTTAATTAATTTATTTATCTTCATAACATCACAACGATGTAATGATAGACGCAGCAATTCAAGGAATAGTTTTAGGCCTAGCACTTAGTGTTTTGATTGGCCCTGTGTTTTTTTTATTGATACAAACAAGTATTAAAGAAGGCTTTAAAGCCGCATTAAAACTAGAGTTGGGAATTATTAGTAGTGATGCGTTTTGCATATTTGTATCGTACCTTGGTTTAGCACGTGTTTTAGAAAACCCAACTGTGGCTAACTACGTTGGCTTAGGAGGAGGGATTATGTTGCTTGTAATTGGCGTTAAAACCTATTTTAGCCATAAAACAGTTAAAGAAGAAGAAATAGAAATTAAAAAAACTTCGGGCTATAAATTATTTTTTAGAGGTTTTTTGCTTAACACGGGTAATCCTTCGGTAATACTATTTTGGCTGGGAGCCGTTGGTATTGCTGTAGCTCAGTTCGGCACATCTAAACTAAATATTGGTGCTTATTTTATTGCTACACTTGGTACTTATTTTGCTTTTGATGTTTTAAAAGCCTACTTAGCACAAAAAGTAAAAAAATTCCTTACTCCAAAATCTTTCGATTTAATAAATAAAATTGCAGGTGTTGTAATATTTGGTTTTGGTATTGTACTTTTGTTTAAAGTTATTTTAAACTTTTATTCAAAATAAAAAGTGCAAGAAAACGTTTCTAGTTTAGACCAACCAAATGGTTCAAAAAAAATGAACCCATTAAAAGTTTTTTTAAAAATTTTAAAGTGGCTTAGTCTTCTATTGCTATTATTGTTTACAAGTCTTGTAATTATTGCAATTGCTTACGAAGACGAAATAAAACAAAAAGTAATTACAGAATTAAACAAAAAATTAAACGCAGAAGTTTCAGTAAAACAAATCGATTTTTCTGTCATTAAAAAATTCCCGCAAGCAAGTATTTCGTTTAACGATGTAGAGATAAACTCTGTTAAACAAGAAGGAACAGAAAAAAATCCGTATTGGAAAAGAAAATTAATTAAAGCAAAAGAAATTAGTCTTCAGTTTAATTTGTTTAATATTTTAAGTAAAAATTATAAAATAAAAAAACTAGAAATTGAAGAAGCAACCATTAATTTATTGATTGCAAAAAACGGGAAAACTAATTTCGACATTCTAAAAAAAGACAGCGTTTCTACAAGCGACCAAAGTGTTAGTTTTAAGCTAAACTCAGTGTTATTAAAGAATGTAAAGATTAATTACTACGATCCAAAAATTGGCAATTATATTGAAGTAAAAATAATTGATAGTAAGTTAAAAGGCGATTTTTTTGAAAACAATTATACACTTGATACAAAAGGAAATTTTTACATTGTTAATTTAAAATTAGAAAACACACAATGGCTTAAAAACAAAAGTTTAAAAACCAATTTCAATTTAAACGTAAATAATAACGAAGAATTTATTTTTAATAACTCTAGTTTTAATTTAGAACAATTAAGTTTTTTAATTGACGGCAAGTTAAATGTTCCAAAAAACAAAAACACAAGTATTGATTACGTAATAAAAGCAAACGAAATAAACATTCATCAATTGCTTAGCTTACTACCTACAAAATATGCCGAACAAGCCAAAGAATATGATGGTTCGGGAATGTTAGATTTAAAGGTATCAATAAAAGGAGAAATAAGCGACAAGAAAAATCCGGTTATTAAATCGCAATTTTCAATTAATAATGGCGCAATTACGCACAAAGAAAGCAACACCAATTTAAAAAACATTTCGTTTAAAGGTGTGCTAAATAGTTTTGAAACTAAAAGCAATAAAAACAATATTTTTAAACTCGAAAATTTCACCTCAACCTTAGGCAACGGAAACATTAGTGGCTCGGTATCCATTACAGATTTTGAAAATCCAAACATAGATTTTAAAGCAAAAACACAAATTAACTTAGACGAGTTTTTAACTTTTTTAGCTATTGACACGCTCGAAAATCCAAGTGGTAAATTAAATTTAAGCTTAAATTATAATGGTAAATTAAGATCTAAATCAGAATACGAAAACATTAATTTAAAAGACGAAAACTTAATTGGCGAGTTAATTTTAGAAGATGCTAATTTCAAATTTAAGCACGGAAAGTTCGCATTTACTGATGTAAACACAAAAATTAGTTCTACAAAATCTGACGTAACGTTAAATTACTTAAAAGGAAAAGCGGGTAATTCTGATTTTAACTTGCAAGGCGAACTTACCAATTTACTTTCATTTCTATTTAAAGAAAATGAAAGTTTAAAAGTGAATGCCGCATTAAATTCTACGAAAATTGATTTAAACGAAATTCTTTCTAACAAAGACGATTCTAAAAAAGCAGATAGTACTTTTAAATTTCGTTTGTCGGATAAGTTTGATGTAAACTTACTTTGTAATGTTCAACTTGTAACCTTCGAAAAATTTAATGCTACTAATTTAAAAGGGAGATTTATTTTATTAGATAAACAAATAAAATTAGACGATATTACATTTAGTGCAATGGACGGAACAGTTAACGCTACAGCAGTTATAAATGGTAAAAACGACGCGATATTTGAAGTAAAAAGCACAACAGATTTGCGCGAAATAAATATTACAAAATTTATGTATGAGTTAAATAATTTTGGACAAGATGATTTAACCGATAAAAACCTAAAAGGAAAATTAACAAGTACAATACAGTTTTATGGAAAATGGAATTCTAATTTAACATGCATTACATCTTCTATAAATTCAACTGCAAGTATTTTAATAACTAACGGCGAGCTTTTAAATTTTGAACCCTTACAAAATTTATCTCGTTTTATTTCGGTTGAAGAGCTAAACAACATAAAGTTTTCTGAATTAAAAAACACGCTAGAAATTAAAGACAGAGTTATAACCATACCCGGAATGTTAATAAAATCATCGGCTTTAGACGTATCTGCATCGGGTACACACAATTTTGACAACATTGTTGATTACCATTTTAAAATAAAAATGGCCGACTTATTATTTAGAAAAGCCAAAACAAAAAAACAAGATTTAGAAGAATTTGCCGAAGTAGAAGATGGCGAAAAAAAAGGCATGAACTTATACATTAGTATGACTGGCCCAATTGACGACCCAAAAATAAAATACGATAAACAAGGTTTTAAAAAATCGTTTAAAGAAATTAAATCAGAAGAAAAAAACGAAGTAAAAGGTTTGTTAAAAGAAGAGTTTGGCTGGTTTAAAAATCAACCAACTAGTACAAAAAAACAAAGCGAAACAACTAAAAAAGAACCTCAAATAGAGTGGAGTGAAACAAAAAAAGAAGACGATAAAAAAAGCAACGAATTACCTAAATTAAAATCGGAAACAAAATCGGATTTGAAAGACAAAAAGAAAAATACTAAAAAAGATAAAACAGAAAACGCTGACGATTTTAATTAAAACGTTGTTTTAACTTTTCCTAAAATATAATGTTTGGGTATAAAACCCCAATGTCTCGAGTCCATTGCTATGGCTCTATTATCGCTCATTACCATAAAATAATCGTACTTAAACACGTAATCTTTTTTTAAAAACACATCATCAATAAATTGTTGCGCGTAAAAATCGTTGCTTTTTTCAAACTCATTTAATATTCTTAAATACAGAAAAACATTATTAAATGTAATTGTAATTTTTTCTCCCTTTTTTGGAATTTTTATTGGCCCAAAATTATCTCTATTCCAGTTATATGTTTTATTGTGCGGAAAAATATCATCGTAATGTTTTAAATCAGAATTTAAAATTTGTTCTATATTAGTTACGTTGTCTACCTGTTGCAATTCGCCAATTTCATCAAGCGTTAAAAACATTTCATACTTATCAACTGCAAGTTTTTTTCTTCTAATAATTCCAATTTTATCTAATTCTTTTTTATCTAAAAGCGTTCCATCGGTAGTAACTAAATAAGCGAGTTGCAATTTTTTTGGGTCTTTTACATAATGCCCGTTTATGTATAAATGTCCATTGTTTAACTCAAGCGTTTCGCCGGGTAAACCTAATACTCTACTTAAATCTAATTGATTTGAAAGCGAAGGATTTTTAAACGTAACAATATCGTTGCGTTTAGCTTTTCCAAATTTTTTCTTAACACGAATCACTTGCCCGAGATTATACGATTTTTCCATACTAATGCTAACTACTTTATATTTTCTGGAGCAAGCCAAAAAAGAAAAAACGACACATAGAAAAAAAATAGCGTAATACTTTTTTATCATGAAAATTTTTCGGTTAAAATTCTCATTTCAATTGCCGGACTAATTTTTTCGTAAAGTATGTGGTAAACGGCATTAACAATTGGCAAGTTAACGTTGAATTTTTTATTTATTTCGTATATACATTTTGCAGCGTAATAACCTTCTGCAATCATATTCATTTCTAATTGCGCAGCTTTTACAGAATAACCTTTACCCACCATCATTCCAAAAGTTCTGTTTCTACTAAACTGAGAATAAGCGGTAACCAATAAATCGCCTAAGTAAGCCGACGATTTTACATCGCGATGCACAGGACTAACAGCATCTACAAAGCGTTCAATTTCTTGAATTGCATTAGATACCAACACCGATTGAAAATTATCGCCATAGCCTAAACCATGGCAAATACCAGCGGCTACAGCTACTATGTTTTTTAAAACTGCCGAAAGTTCTGTTCCAAAAATATCGTCAGACGATGAAGTTTTTATATATCTGCAAGCTAATAAATTCGCCATTACATCAGCATTATCAACATTTTGGCAAGCTAAAGTTAAATAAGATAATCGCTCTAAAGCAACTTCTTCGGCGTGGCAAGGCCCACTAATAATACCTATTTGCGAATAAGGTGTGCGAAACTGTTTGTGAAAATAGCGAGCAGGAATTGCGTTGTATTCGGGAATAATTCCTTTTACAGCAGAAAAAATAATTTTTTTCTCCATGCCTTCTTTTGGATAATCTCTAAATTGAATATCAATAAAAGCTGAAGGAATGGCAACAATTAAAATATCAGAAACATCGATAATAGCTTTTAAATTACTGCTTACATTTAGTTGCTCAGCATGAAACTCAACCGATTGTAAATAGCGTGGATTATGATTGTATTTTTTTATGTGCTCAACTTGTTCTGCATCACGCATCCACCAATTAATAGTAGAAACATTGTTGCACAACATTTTAGCAATGGCCGTAGCCCAACTTCCTCCACCTAAAACTGCTATTTTTATGTCTTTCATTGCTATATTTTAAACAAAAATACACTAATTTTTAAATTTCTTACTTATTGGTAACAGCTTATTGCTTTTTGAAAGCTAAATCTTTATTTTTGAATCAAACCAAAAAATAATTATTTATGAAAAAAATCAAATTTTTATCCGCGATTGCTGCATTAGCATTATTTGTTTCTAGCTGTACAACAATGAGTCGTACTATGAAAGAACCTAACTACAGAGTTGAGTTTAATAAAAGTGACTTTGAGTATTCTGACCAAAAATCAGCAGAAGCAACAGTAACAAAAATTCTTGGTATCGATTTTCAACGCTTATTTAAAAAAGAAGTTGGGGCAACAGCTAAAGATATGCCTGTTGGCTTTTCATTATATTCTTTACCAATTGTTGGCGCTGCTTTAGACCCAAATAAAGCTCAATATTATGCAATTTATAATATTATGAAAGAAAATCCTGGTTATGATGTTGTATTATATCCTCAATTTGAATCAGACAGATTTAGTGTTTTGGGAATTTATACTATTACTAAAGTTAAAGCTACTTGCAGATTAGCTAAACTAAAAAAATAATTAGCCTAAAATAAAAAAAACGCCCGCAATTTTCGCGGCGTTTTTTATTTGTTTTTATTTAAAAAATATTCCTTTAAATCTGCCTCGGCTAAATCAATAAAATATTTTTTTTGTGTGTTCGAAATTTCTTTGTTTTTACTCGTGTAACTATAAATGTTTTTTAGCACCAATTCAGCTCCTTTTATGTCGTTTAGCTGTATGAAAGTGTTAAAATAATAATATTGAAATAATAAATTAGAAGAAAAATAAGTTGTTAGTTTTTGTGCATAGCTGTTTGCTTCTTTAATTTTTTTTTCTTCTAAAAATATTTTCATTAAAAAATAATTTGCTTCTGTTTTTAAACTTAAATTATTGTTGTTTGCTGCTGTTTCTAAAAAAATAAAGCCTTTGTTCGTATTTCCTTTTGGATACAAATACAAATATGGAGCTATTACAGGATAATGTTTTACAGCATTTACCATATAATAATTATACAAACCGCTTGATAAATAAAAATAATTGTACTTTTCTTCGTTTCCAAAGCTCGTTTGCAAAAACCTTAAACATTTATTAATTCTAAAAAAAGCCTTTAAATAATTTTTATTTAAACCATCCATTCTAGCATAAAAACCATAAAGCGTAATTCCTTTATAGATATAATTAAAATCCTTTGTTTTTTCTTTCTCAAGCTTGTTTTCAGCATTTTGTAGACATACATAATAATTTTGTTTTTGTTGAGTAGATTTTTCACCAGAAATTATTTTCCACCAAAGTATGGTGCTTTTTAATAATTCAAAATCAGTTGTGTTTTTATATTCTACAGTTGTATTGTTTAGTAAACTATCAGCCGTTTTAAAATTGAAATTATAGCAACTAATTAGTATTTGATTAGGAACATCAATTGAATTTTGGGCTAAAACAGCACAATTAAAAAAAATACAAATAAATGCAATTGCCCAGCAACAATTTTTTTTAAAAATCAACATCAATTAAAAATAATTATACATATTTTAGCTCCAAATATAGGCTTAAAACATTTTCAATATGAAAAAAATTCTAATTCTACTTTTAATTTCATACTCTGCTAGTTATGCAAAATTAGTTAGTAAACCCAATACTGCTGAAACAAAAAGCGAATACAAAATTGATAATAACAAAATAGATGATTTATTTAACAATGCTGAAGATATTAGTTTAACCGCAAATAGTGTTAATTATAACATAACTAAAACAAACGAAGAGGAAAAGCAGCTAATTGCAGGCATTATAGCAATTGGAAGTTTAGTTTTAGGCCCTGGCTTTTTAATTCCTATTCATAGAATAGTATTGGGTACAGGAGGCGAAACGGCAAAAATAATCGCCTTGTATTGCATTACACTAAGTGGCTGTGGTTTTATCACACTAGTTGATGGTATTTTGCTCCTATCTAATGCAGGTGGAACAGAATATGTAGAAAATTCATCTTTTATTATGTGGTAAACAATAAATATTTTATATTTGCTTAAACACTAAAAATCAATATTTATGAAAAAACTACTTTTGATTCCGGCATTTATGGTATGCCTTTTAACTAGTTCGTTTGCATCTAACTACAAAGTTGATGAAGCAAACGTTGATCAATTATTTGCATCTTCAGAAGATGTTACATTAACTGCTGCTGACGAAGCTTATTCTTTAATGAATACAACTTCATCAATTAAAGCTGATGGCGAAAAAACTGTTGGAGGCTTTTTAGTTAGAGCTTTCTTTTGTGGTGGTTTTGCATTACACCGTTACTACATGGGTACTGATGGTAAACAATTATTTTGGTACTACTTCTGTATTCCAGTAATGGGTGGCGTAGCTGGTTGTGTTGATTTTTGGTGGGTAGTATTTAAAGGAAAAGAAGCTATGGATAAATATGCTAACAATTCTAAATTCTTAGTTTGGGCAGATTAATTTAAATCTTAAGTGAAAAATAAAAAAAGCGCCTTATGGCGCTTTTTTTATTTGGTTAAATTCTAAGATTATATTTTTTGCTTCGTCATTAAACTTTCTTTTCATATTATAATTTTTTCTGTTAGCCAAAAATTCAGTTCGTGTAATTCCTCCAGCATAAAACTTTTGAAAAAATGAAAACCCAATTAAAGCACCAGTAACATAATATTTTTGCCAAATACATAATCCAGTAAATCCCAAGCCAACTAGCTGAAAAGCAACGCTTGCAACACCTTCGGCCACATAGCCCAAATACAATTGCCCTGTTCCTGGTAAAAATGTAGAAAGGTTTTTTGCTTTTTCTACATTTTTTAATTTAGGAATATTTTTTTGTGAGTAAATAGTATTAATCTCATTTGCATACGCCTCTTTTTGGGCAGAACTAATAAACTGATTTGAATTGATGTATTGCAAAAGAGTTTGCTGTGCTTCGCTCCATCTATTACTTTCATTTAAAATCAAAGCATATAGTGGCAAACAATTTGTGTAAAGTGAAGTATCGGTAACAAAACTTTTAATTTGAATTATTTGCGATTCTGCTAATTCAAAATTTGAGTTTAAATACGCTGCTGTTGCTGTTGCTATACGAGCAGCATAATGTAATGAGTCGCCAATATCATAGTAAGCAATTCGCAATAAACATTTTTCTGCAACCGAAAAATTATTACGTAGCAAATAACAATCGGCTTTTTTAATTAACGAAATAACTTTTGTTTCGTTAGTAGAAGCCGAATACGCAATTCTATCGTATTCAATACCCGCAAGTTGATATTCCTTCTTCTCAAAAAGACTATCTGCTTTATAAAACAACTGCTGTTTATTATTCGAAAAGCCTTCGCAATGGAATATGCAAATCGAGCATAATATTATTAATAGTTTCATTGTTTCTTTGTTCGTATAATGTTTTTACACTTAACACACTGCCCCAAATATTACCCACATAAAAAATAGAAAAAATACTTGCGGCAACTATAAATTGAGCACTTTTGGGTCCTGCTTTAATATAGTTTTCTGTAGCTACTGCTCCAAAAATAAACGAAGGTATCATTGCTGCAATTGCCTGACCTCTATAACCTGCGTAAAACTTACCTGTTCCGGGTATAATTGCAGAAAATAGCCCAGCTACAAATGGCGATTTTTTTTTGTTTTTTAAAAAATCATCTTTGTATTTAAACAAATTTTTCTGCTCAATAGAACACGAAAAATTAGTGTAAGTAAATTTATTCGCTACTGAATCAAAACGAGAATACTCTTTTTTTAAGAGCGCGCTTGCAGCTAGTTGAAAATTTTTAAGTTCTATTAACAAAGAGTCTGGCGGATTAAAAACTGCTAACTCTTTTTCAGCAAACGAATATTTTTTCAAATAAATGTATTCAAAAGTTTGGTAAAATTTAGACTTTAAAAACAAATTAGATTCACCAGAAACCCTGCTTAAATAAACTATACTACTATCAATATTTTTATTGTTATAAAACGACCAACCTTTAAAATAATAAAAACTATCTATTTGACTTTTACTTCCATTTTCTTCAACTAATTTTTTATTTTTTTCTAAAATCAAATTGGCATCGTCAAACTCTTTATTGTTTATTAAATAATCAACAAATTTTAATTCCTTAGAAATCAAAGTGTCGTTTTGCGCGTTAGCAAACTGTGCAACAAAAAAATAAAAAATAAACGAAATCAAAAAACAAAACTTATTCATGCCAATGCTTTAGTTTATAATTTTCGATTGGGTCTATTATTTTACCTTGTTTACTTATTTGTATTGGCACTATGTCAATCATTGTAAACTGTGTACACCTTGTTAGCCTATCAGCAGTTAAAGCAATGCCTTTAATTAAGCCGTACTTATAAATACAATTTTTACTAAAGTTAGAACAACTTAATTCGTAAGGGCAATCAACTGAAATTTGTGGCGACATTAGTTTTTGGTAAAAAAACAACAAGCCGCCAAACGTTAGTGTTACTGGATTGTATTTTACAATTACATTTTTCTTTTCCTTAAACAAAAAACTTACTTTTCGTTTAGCGAATTTTTTTTCTTCAAAATTTTGTTGTTTTAGAAGTTGCTCTGTTGACGAATTAATAAAATTTTGCGCATTACAGCATAGCGCTGCAACGCAAATAAAAAGGACAATAAAGCAAACAATTCTACCTTTCATTTACTTAGATTTTGCGGTAATAACCTTTGCTCCCGCAGGAACTTTGTAATTTAAATAGGTATCTTCTACCATTGAGTTTGTTTTTAAATTACTATAAACTCTTTTTGTTATAACGCTATCTTTTTCTGTAATATATTCAAATTCAGTAATGGTTAAAGGCATTTTAATTGAACCCACATTTTGATAATTACTGTAAAAAGATTTTTGTAAGGGTTTATCTTTAACATCATAAAATCCCATAAAAATTGGAAGAAAATTTTCGTGGGCGATTTCTGCTTTTTTAATGTATTTAGATTCGCTAGATGGAACCCATGTTGTAACTACAATTTTGCCTTCCATTTTTGTTTTAGAAAGTTTATACCCAAGATTGCTCAATCCCATATCGTTAATACTTCCCGACAAAAAATTATAAAACAAACTGTTTTTTGAGCTCAGTTCTAATCCTTGTATAAGCGTTAACGTATTTGCTTTTACATCATATTCTTTAAACTCCCCATTTGCATTTGTAATGGTAATTTTTTCGTAAGGATTGGTACTTCTAGTAACCATAACTCCACCCGAAACTTTGTAGTACACATCGCTTTTAATTGAGATTGATTTTCCATTATGAAGCGATTTTGTAATTAATTCTAGTTTTAATTTCTGAACACTATCTTGCTTAAAGGAAACAAAAATTAAAAAACAAAACACTAAAATGCAACTACTTTTTTTACGCAACATAAACTTTTTGGTAATTTTTTAATTATCACAAATATATTAAAAACAAAAGAGGTCGTAATAAATTACGACCTCTTTTAACTATTTAATTTAGTGGTAATTACTCAACCACTATTTTGTTTGTTACTTTTTCGTTACCAACAACACACTCCACAAAATACAAACCTTTTGCAATTGATGTAACATCTACTGGGTAAATGTTTAAACCACTAACTGCATTTGTATTGCCCGATAACACTTCTTTACCTGTAATGTCAATTACGCGGTAAGCAAATGTTTTTTCGTTACTTAAATTAGCGTAGCTAATTGTAAATACAGCTGAACTTGGGTTTGGTGCTAAAATTAATTTTTCGCTTTTGCTTAATTCTCTAACTGAAACTACACCAACTCCCGCTGTATTTGTAGCACCTGGTGTTGCTGTGCTAAAGCTCATAAACTCTGCACCACCATCTGTAACTCTACCTTGAGATTGATCTGCAACAGCATCTGTAACAGCTAATTGATCAATTAGTGTAGTTCCATCATAAGAATATAAAAATACCTCATCTGTGTTTGATAATGTAAAGTTTACTTCTAAAGGAGAAATTTGACCACCATTATTTGCCATAACTTGAACAAAACCACCAGCAGGTATAGATGGGCTTCCGCTAACAAATTTATATTTTGCTGATGTAGAATTAGAAACATACAAACCACTCAAGTTAACTGCTGATGAGCCTGGATTGTATATCTCAAACCAATCGTCACCCGAACTTGGGTTAGCCATAATTTCATTTATTTTTAAACTTGGTGTTGCTGGCAAAGCAATTCCATTACCTGTTAAATTAATAACGTAACTAGATTCGTTAGCATCGTTATTAACCAATGTTAAAGAACCAGTATATGCAACAGCTGTAAGCGGAGAAAATCTCAACGTAAAGTTAGCTGTTGAATTTCCGTTAATGCTTGATGGAATTGTACCAACAATAGAATAAGCAGAACCTGTAAGTGTGTGTGTGCTAATTAACAACACTCCACTATCATTATTTTCGATTGTAAATGTAACATCAGAATTTGTTCCTACTGTTCTGTTTGCAAAATCGTAAGTTGTTCCTGCAAAATAATTTATACCGCTTTCTTTTACGTTTATTTCAGATGGTGCTGTAATACCAGCTCCAGCAAAATTAATTAAGTATGGATTTTCGTTACCATCATTATTTGTTAATGATATACTTCCTGAAAACGTAGTTGCAGATGTGGGTACAAATCTAATTGTAAAATCTGCTGTTGCGCCTGCATTAACAGATGTTGGCATTGCTCCTTGCAAACTAAATTCACTCCCGCTTAGTGTGTATGTGCTAATGTTTAAAACAGAGTTTCCTAAATTTTCAATCGTAAAAACAATATCTGTAGTTGATGAAACAGCTTTGTTTCCAAAACTATAAGTTGTTCCGTTTGCATAATTAGTTGAAGCCTGCTTAATGTTTATTTCAGAAAATGGAGCTGTAGCTTCACCATAAAAATTTATTACATATTGATTCTCATCTGAATCATCATTAGATAAAGTTATTGATGCAGAATAAGTATTTACAACACTTGGAGAAAATGTAGCGGTAAACGTTGCAAAATCTCCGTAAGCAATAGAAAACGGAGCTGAATAATCACTAGTTACAGAGATGTCAGGATTTCCAGCAAATGTTGTTGAAGTAATATTCAATGTAGCACCTCCAATATTTTGAATTGTAAATGTAGCTATTGATGTATTACCCGCTAATATTGGAGCAAATGTATATGTGCTTCCAGATAAAAACGTGTTTGTGTTTTGCATAACATTAATCTCTGGAATTGCTGCAATTGAATTTCCTACAAAATTAATTGTGTATGGATTTTCGTCTGAATCATCATTATCAAAAGCAATTGATGCTGTTAGAGTCCCTACACTTGATGGAGAGAATGTTGTTGAAAATGTTGTAGATGATGAAGCAGAAATAGTTAAAGGCAATGTAGTATTTACAGTAAAATCAGTAGAGCCTGTAAAAGTTGCGCTAGTGATCTGTAATGGAGCTGTACCATTATTTTCAATAGTAAAATTTGAAATTAAAGAAGATCCATCGGGTGTTGTTCCGAAATTGTATGTAGAGTTATTTAAAACATTTGTAGTGTTTTGCTTAACATTAATTTCTGGCATTGGAGTTGTTAAATTTGCCGAACCATTAAAGATAACATCATCAATACTAAATGTACCTCCTGCTCCTTCTGCATTCCAACCATAAAACCGAAATGTTACTGGTGTTGTTAAATTTGTATGAGATGCGCCCAAAGTTACGAAACTACCAGCTTGACCAGAAGTTGTAGCATCTAACATCCAGAAAAAAATATTACCAGTTTCTACTGATAAATTTGCATTTGCAGGACTTATTGATGCTGGCAAATTTGCCCCATAAGTATCAATGCTAGAACGCACCGCATACGTTCTAATACCTGTACCAGAACGCTGCGCTCTAAATGAAATATCAGTTAGTGAAATTGAATACCCAACTGCTGGAGTAATTGTAATTTCGTAATACTGTGATGTAGAAATACTCCCCGTTAAATTTGCATAAACATTATCGCTAGCTGTAGCTCCTAAGCCCCAACCTGCAAAAGAAAACCTACCAGCTGCTGATGAATTAGTTGATGCGCCAATAGAGGTTACACTGCCAAAAACAACCCCGGTAGCTGTTGACACTGGCGTTGGGTCTGTTGTTCCTGATGTTGCTGTAACGCTTGCAAATGGATAAGTTGCAACAAAAACCTGCGCATTAACCAAGTTGCTTAACGCAAAAACCAAGATAGTTAGTATGGTTGTTTTTTTTATTTGTAGACTTAAATTATTTTTCATTTTTTTATTTTTTTTGAATGAAATTATTCAATTATAATTCGTGTAACATTATTTATTTCTTCGTTTAGTGTAGAAATAAAATAAACTCCTTTTGCAAATTTCTCAACATTAACTGTTGCTTGATTTACTCCTGATTTAACAGGCAAAGAAGTATTGTAAACAACTCTTCCGCTAACATCTTTTATTTCGATTGCTAAGTTTGAAATCTCTTTAACTTCAAAAGTAATTGTAACATTATCTTTTGCGGGATTTGGATAAATAACTAAAGAATTTTTAGCATCAACATTATTAATACCAACACCAGAGCCTCCACCAACAACAACACCTGTAATAGTTTTTGAACAACCTTCATTATCAGAGATTACAACAGTATAAGTACCTGCTGTTGCATTGTATATGTCAGTTAATCCTTCTACAAAACCTAAACTAGGATACGAAACTATATTATAAACATAGTCAGCACCAACTAATTTAGGACTACCTCCTGATGGATAAATTGAAATTAAACCATTTGGATTAACTAAATTAGTTTGATCTTCTGTAATAAAAGTTGCATTTATTGCTGATGGCTGCGGAACTGTTCCTGATGATGTAACAAAAATTGTACAACCATTTGCATCTTTAATTAAAACGTTTGGCGAACTTCCAGCTTGCAAATTATTTATTTGACTGTTTACACTAAATCCGCCAGAATTCCAACTATAAACATAAGGACTAGTTCCTCCTGCAACGTTAATTGCTTTTGCAGTTCCATCTGAGCCACCAAAACATGAAGTAGATTCTGTAACTACTTGCCCAACTAATAGAAATGAAGGTTGATTAATTATAGGAGTTGTTCCGTAAACAGTACAACCTGAGTTTGTAACAGCTACCGTATAAACTCCTGAAGCTAAACCAGTAGCCGAAGCGTTAGTTTGATTGTTTGCATCTGTATTCCATAAATAAGTTGTTGCCCCAACTAAAACATTTGTAACAGTTGCAGATCCTGTATTTTGTCCATTACATAAAACATCTTCTGTGCTAAAAGTTAATGGCCCAAAACTAGCTGCTCCATCATTAATTTGAACTGTGTTCGATGAAGTACAACCAATTGAGTTAGTTAACTCAAGCGTATAATTGCCTGCAACTAAACCCGTTGCTGTTGATCCACTTTGACCCATACTTAACCAAGTATAAGTATAAGGAGCGCTTGGATTTAAACCAATTACAACTGATGCATCACCATTGTTGTTTCCGCAACTTCCAGAAGCGTCATTTTTTGAAAAACTAAATGAAGTTGCATTAGCACTATTCGAAATTACAAAATTTGCATTTGCGGTTTGTCCATTGTTATCGGTAACACTCACTGTATAATTGCCCGCAACTAATCCTGTTGCTGTAGCCGTAGAACTTACATTGTTTGACCATAAAAATGTATAGGGTGCTGTACCGTTAACGATAGTTACAGCCGCAGTTCCGTTTGCTTGATTACATGTGCTATTCGTTTGACTTTTTTGTAAAGTCATTGCAGAAACACATGAACCTGTTGAATTGATTTTAACCATATTGTCAAAGTCAACATAACAAGCAAAATGAACGCTATCTATGTATGGATTTCTGTTTCCTTGTATTGAAAAAACATAGTCATTTCTTGCAATTTCGTAATTATCGGGCGGATCTTGAAAATGCCATTTTTTCAATACATCTTGATCTTGACCATAAGCTATAGAACCAGAAATAGGATCTCTTAATTTCCAGTTATTAGTAGAAATTCCATTATAACATGTGGCAACGTACATAATTGCGCGTGCAGCATTTCCTTTGTGTGCATCACGAGGTTCGTAAACTGTTTGTCCTAATGCATTTAAACCTAACTTCCCTTCTAAATAACTTTGAGACACAGCACCTGTTACTTCACCTAATGGATAATTACTTCTTGGCGAATTTGCTAAATTTAAATTGCTAGGGAATAAATGATGTCTATCATTATATTCTGGTAATTGAGTAGGCGCATCAGCTGGAAATGTAGGCATCCAGCTGTGGCAATAACTATGCTCTCGACTATAACCATGTACTGTCCAAGCAAACGTACCTGTGAAAATTTTATTTTCGCCTGAATAAACACAAGTAACTACTTGTCTTCCTAATGTTGTATCTCTAGCTTCAAATTTATCAATCATATCCGAAGGATACTGAACATAAGGAAGCGCAGTATGCGGATTTATTTTTGCTGATAAATCAGTTAAAAAAGTTGCAGAGTTAATGTTTGGCGGAGTACCTGTTGAATAATAAGTGCCAATCATAGCATCGCTAGATGTTACAGAACCTGTAAGTGGATTGTTTTGTAAATAATTTTCAAAACCAGGATTACCATTATATGCAAAAACAGCAAAATAATACGTGGTGTTTGCTATAACCTGACGAGGGGTAAAAGATACACCACTGCCAATATAAGCTACTTGTGAAGTTCCAATATAATCTCCTTTTTGGTATGTGTTATTATCTGCAGGAATATCTGAAATTGGAGAACCTGCTTTTCTTAAAACTATATATTTTTGTGCACTAGCACTAGCAGTGTAATTTACTATATGCGTAAACGATTTTTGATTTGTAAAGTTTAAAGCCGTTGGTTGAGCCGCAGGTTCAGTTGCACCTGTGCCAAAAACAGCTTCAATGTGTATTACATAAGCACCTTCATCAGAATCGTTATTATTTAACGTTAAGGTTGCAGTTTTTGTTCCTTGTGCACCAGTTGGTGCAAAATTTAAAGTAAAATTAGAACTTGATGTTGTTGCTACACTTGATGGCATTCCAGAAAAACTAAACATTGAAGCATCAGTTCCTGTTATTGTTGCTGATGAAATTGTTAATGCACCTGAAGCTCCCAAATTTTCAATTGTAAAAACGGTTGCTGCTGCATTACCAATAGAAACTGTTGAACCAGTTAAAATAACATTAGTTCCCTTTTTAATATTAATTTCTGTTGCTGGTGGCGTGTACGATGTTATATCTTCAATTAAACGCGGTAATAATTGATAAGTAGTTTGAAACTGACCAACAATACCAGTAACAACCATTGGTCCTGATTGAATTGGTTTGCCAACAACACCGTTTAAACCAGTTGATGATGAATTTGCTCTAACTGGATACGTTAAAGAATTCCATGTGTAATTATAATTTGTGTTTCCAGCATAATTACCTGTACTACTTGTAGATGTGTTTACAATTTTAACTAAAACACCTTCATAAGTTTCATTTAAAAAATCGGCAGGTATCTCAACCGCTGCTGGCAATGGATTTCCGTTAGATATTACTGTATAACTTGTAACTGGTGAAATTTGTAACAAACCTTGAAACTCAGATAATGTTCCAGTTACTCTAACTAAAGTTCCTCGGTTTACATTTGTTGTGTAATTAGCTTGAGAACCAGTACTTGCAAAAGTACCAATACCTCCTGTTGCATCTTGTAAAAAACGACTACCGCCAAACTCCTGACCGTTAGTAACTACTCCTTCTACTGTAACTGTAGAACCTGTAGGCAAAAGTCTCGCATCTGAAATATTCATTTGGGCTTTTACACCCAAAATACTGCATACTCCGATTGCTAATGTTGTAAAAATTTTCTTCATCTGTTCAAGTATAGATTCTATTTATAATTTATTTGCTTTTAGAATTAATGTGTCGTTACCAAATTCTAACTTTTGGGAATCAATTTTTTTCATTTCAAAGCGACGAAGTAAAAATCGAGCTTCATTTGTTTTCACTTTTGTGATTGTAAAATTATCGGCATTTACATTATATTTAAAAGTATCTCTTATGCTTTTAAATTTTGTTTCATCTAAGGATTCAGCAAAATAAACTCCTTCACATGTTGCTGTATATGCCTTTTCACAGGCAAAAAACTCAAAATATTGTTTTGCTAAAGTATCTGAAACAAAAGCTGTATCGCTAATTGACAATTGGGTTATCTGCCATTTTCCTTTTAAAATGTCTGCTTGTTTTTGTTCTTTACTGCAAGCTAAAGAAAAGAAAACGGAAATAAAAAAAATAAATTTTATGGTGTTAAATATATATTTCATTTTTAAAAAGTAGCTGTTAATGAAAAGGTAATTCTTCTACCCAAACCGATGTAAACTGTTGCACTATTGGCATCAAAAGTTTGTATCCCCATTCCGTTGTTTTGAGCATCAGCAATATAAAAAGTGTTTAGCACATTGTTTACACTTGCCCTAATGTCTAACTTCCATTTATCAAATTGAAAACCATAACCAGTATTAAAGTCTAAAATTCCGTAATTAGGCATTCGCCAAGATTGACGACCAGCGTTAAGAGCCTCTTTAGCGCCTCTTTTTATTTCCAAAGCTCCAGGATCAAAATCAGCATAATTATGTGTAAAGTATGTGAATTGAGGTTTGAAGTATAGTTTTTTTATAGGTTCCCAACGAATACTTGAGCCAAATGAATGTTGTGCTGCGTTTCCTACTTTTATTCCTCTTGGGTCGATATATATTGTTAAACTATCAATAATATTCCCTGCCTGATCTTCGATGTTTGCCTGTGCTTTAGAGTTCCAAATCCAATCGCCAATAGAAACCATACCTTCCCAAGTAAGTTTTTCATCAATTTTATACGCGAAATCTAATTCTGCTCCCATGTGGCGTGCACCTAACCCAATTGCATTTACTGATACGGGGCTGTTGTTTCCATCGGTTAAATTTAGTCTTGTAGGTCTATTTTGCCAAACAGTATAATAAGTGTTTAGGTTTACTTTAAATGGCCGAGACGAATACGCTGCTCCTAACTCAACAGCCTTTATTTTTTCATTTAAAATCTGGTCAAAAAAAGTATTGTTGCTTTTTATAACATTTGCAATTAAAGGGGCTTTATTTAAATAACCTAAATTTACAAAAGCGTTAATTTTCTCAGTTAAATTATAATTTGCCCCTCCCTTTATTGTATAGCCGCCAAGCCATTTCCATGGTGTTTGGTTGTAAATTGCTTCTTTAGAATCTCTAGTATAACTTGATCCGTTGTGTACAATTGTATCATTATAACCAATTTTTCTTATATAAGTTGTATCGGGCAACACTAAATCTTTTTTTACAAAATAATTTATTTGCTTAACTCCACTGTATGAACCACTAACATTTAAAAAAGCACTTAATTTATCCCCTTTATATTCTGCCATTGCAAATAAGCCACCCCAACGCACAAAACCACTTGTATTTCTGCCAATTTTATCTCCTAACCGTTTAATGTTTGAAGATTGGTTTGCATCTGCATTATTCAATAATAAATCGGCACCCAATAAATCGTAAACCTCTTGGTATCTAAAACTTTCATAAGTTCTTAAATCCACACCACCAGAAATTTCTAATTGATCTGAATGTTTATAAGATACTGTTGAAAGCAAACCATACCAATTGTGATTATTTACGCTACTTACAATAAAACCACTTGGCGTACTTTCTTTTAAGCCTGTTGTTGGATTAGTGTACGAAGTATCTTTACTGTTGTTATCGTAAACAATTTGAAAATTTTGTTGCCCCGAGAAATTTTCTGTTGGGAAATTACCAGAAGAAATTGCTCCTCCTCCCTTTCCATAGGAAGCATAAGCAATATTCGACATGTATAATTTGTCGTTTACTGTCCAAAAATCTTTTACAGAAAAAACTGGCTTATGAAAATAATTCATACTTGAACTGATTCTTTCTGGACTTGCGCCAGCGCCATTATCCTCACTATTTTTTCTTGAAATATAATTCCATTGAGGATTATAGCGCATCCCTCTTTCTATAAATCCTGTTGTGTCAGCGCCTAATTTTAATGCTTGTTCATGACTATAAACAGAAATCTGTTGCTTATAAAAACGTTGCCCGTGTTGCTGAGGAGCGCCAAAAGCGGACGCACTTAATGAGTGAGCCCCCATCAATTTATCAACTTTTACAAAATAAAATAATGCACTAGAATATAAGCCATCAACCCAACCATCAGACTTTTTAAAAGATAATGCGCCAGTTGCACCCCAACCTTTATTTAATCTACCTGAAGAATAACTAATAACGGTTCTTTGTCCATTTCTATTCATCGTTTCTTCTGCAATATTACTTGCATTTTTCTTTTCTCTACCGTCATATTTGTCAAATGTTTCAAAAACATTCCCTAAATGACTATATTCTTGTTTGATAACAATTTGCTTTTTATTTTCAATACCAGCAGTAAGGATATTCATACTACCTCCAACAGAAGGTATTGCTAATTTAGAAGCTCCCAAACCACGTTGAACTTGAACCCCTTTTGTTAAGTTATCTAAGCCAAACCAATTGCTCCAATAAACTTGCCCATTTTCCATATCATTCATAGGAACTCCATCAATCATTACAGCAACATTTTGTTGGCTAAATCCGCGAATAGAAATTCTAGAGTCACCATCTCCACCGCCACCCTGAGTAGCATAAACACCTGGTGTAGTGTTTAACAACATTGGCAAATCGTTTGAGCCTAATTCTTCTTGAATTTTAAGCGGACTAAGGTTAGAAAAGGCAACTGGTGTTTTACGAGCTATTGCAATATCTGAAACAATTTCTACCTCGGTTAACTGTTTAGTAGCTAAAGCAAAATCTGTATAAACTGTGTTGTTATTAATTGTAATTTTTTTTGTTTTTTGACTAAAACCTACATAAGTAACTGTAATTGTATACTCGCCATTTGGCACATCAAATTTAAAATTACCATCAATATCGGTTGCTGCACCTTTGTTTTCTCCATAAGTTACGGCTGCACCAACAATAGTTTCGCCTGTTAACTCATCTTTTACAGTCCCCTTTATTACACCTTGGGCAAAAAGTTCAGCTCCAACAAATAAAGAAAAACAAAGAATTAAAATTGTTTTGGATAAATTCATAAAAACACAAAAAGGGCTAAAACATAACGTTTTAGCCCATATAAATAAATTATTTACTAATTACTATTTTTCTATTTATGCTTGATTTATCAGCAAAATCAACTTTTACAAAGTAAATTCCTGCTTCTAAATTTGAAGTGTCAAAAGTATATTCGTTTTTACCTTTTATTTCTGATGGATTAACTGAAACTACTAATTGACCAACAACTGAAGAGATTGTTAACGCGCTAAACGCAGCATCAGATACAATATTCAATTCATTATTTGCTGGAACAGGAAAAACATCTAATTTGTTTTTTGAACTTGCAAATTCATTTTTTATAGAACTAGGCTGGCAATCGCAAGTATGTGAACCTAAATTTGAAAAATTATTTAGTGATTGACCTGTGTAAGTTGAATCCCACTGAACAGAAGGATTAAATGTTTGTGCGGCAGGGTTTGTAGTAACACCTTCTCTTATTGTTGCTTTCCTTTTTAAACTATGGTCTGTTGTCCAAACTCTTTTAAAATAAAAACCTTGACCAGTTGGCGGAGCTGCAGTGTTATAACCAGCCGGTGGCGCTGAATAAGGAGCTAAGTCAGACCAGCCTGCTGTTGAAGACGCACATGGATTAGATGATTCCAAAACCATATTTGTTTCATCGGAATAACCAATAGGGCATTCGCCTATACGACCAAAAATATCAACAAAAGTCCAAACACCTGGTGAAGTTTCTTTTTGTAAACCAATGGCATCATTTCCATTATGATACAACGTGTTGTTTGTGTTGTAAACTGGGCATATATACGCACCAGCAACAGGATTTTGCGCTATTAAAGCATCTGCTTTTGCTTTTAACGACGCGCTAATAGGAGCCTCTTGACCAGTACCAGCAGCATCACGTTTATCTAAAACAAAAACAAAAGTACTGTAAGAAGAAATACTCACCGCACCTAAATTTATCCAACTTGTATTATCAGCTTCTGCAACAGCTTGAGCATCAGCATTACTGTATCTAACTAATCTATATTTGCTGTTTAAAGCAATTGTAGCGTTAGTTGGGTTATAAATTTCAATTGCTTTGTTGTTGTTAGTACCCTCAATGTACTCCGAAATAAACAATTCCGTACACTGTGCATTTGCAAACGATGCAGATGCTAAAGCAAAAATACTTAGTAAAATTTTTTTCATTTCTTTTTAATTTGAAATTAGCTTACAAATATAACAATAAAAATGTTTTACAACACCGCATTTAACATTTAACAAATTGTTAGCTTTATGTTAGGTTAATTAGTGGGGTAAAGTTATTATAAAAAACATGGATGATTTGAAAATTGATACAAAAGTACTTTTCAGGAAAATGTTTTGAGAACTAACTATAAATATCTTTTCTATGTCCAGCGGCAAGAATAAACACGGTAAGTATTTGGTCGTTAATATCATATACAACACGATAATTTCCTTGTCTAATACGGTAACCGGGTCTTCCTTTTAGTTTTTTATATCCAGTAGGACGAGGGTTTTTAGCTAAATTAATAATAGCGATTTTAACACTTTGGTAATCAGCAGCCGGAATTTTTTCTAATTGCTTTTGAACCTGTTTTTCAATTAACAATTGATACATTAGGTTTGTTTACTTTTTTTTTCAATCGCTTTAAAAACATCTGCAGCAGACAAAAACACTTGTTTACGAGCCTTAGCGCTATCATATGCCTTAATACACTCTAGTTCATCTAACGAATCCATTATTTTTTCGTACTCTTTTACAGGCAAAATAACAGCAACTTTTTTGCCGTGGTCATCAGTTACAAATTGTGTTTTCATTGTAAATTATTTTAAAATTGTTTAAGAAAGTATATTTTTTAAAAGCTACATTACAAATTCTGCTTTGGTGTCTTTAATATTTAATAATACTTTCATTTATTTATCGTTTTATCTTTTAACCTATACAAAAATACGAAACACTCGCACTTTTAGCAAGTTTTATCTCGTATTCTTAAAATTGATATTATTTTTGCACCTAATTAAGACAAAATAAAAACACAAAACATGAATAAAGGACCTATTTCTCAATTTATTGAAAAACATTACAAACACTTTAATGCAGCTGCTCTTGTTGATGCTGCTAAAGGCTACGAAACACATTTAACCGAAGGTGGCAAAATGATGGTAACACTTGCTGGCGCTATGAGTACTGCTGAGTTAGGTAAATCGTTGGCAGAAATGATTCGTCAAGGTAAAGTAGATATTATTTCTTGCACAGGCGCTAACCTAGAAGAAGATATTATGAACTTAGTTGCGCATAGCCACTACAAAAGAGTTCCTAATTATCGCGATTTATCGCCGCAAGACGAGTGGGATTTGTTAGAAAACCACTACAATCGTGTTACAGATACTTGTATTCCTGAAGAAGAAGCTTTTAGAAGATTACAAAAACACATTCACAAAATATGGAAAGATGCCGATACTGCTGGCGAACGTTTTTTTCCGCATGAGTTTATGTACAAAATATTGTTAAGTGGAGAATTAAAACAATATTACGAAATAGATCCTAAAGACTCGTGGATGTTAGCTGCTGCTGAACGCAATTTACCGATGGTAGTTCCGGGTTGGGAAGATTCGACTATGGGAAACATTTTTGCATCTTACGTTATTAAAAACGAAATTAAAGCAACAACCATGAAATCGGGTATTGAGTACATGGCTTGGTTAGCTGATTGGTATGTAAAAAACTCTGAAGGTAAAGGCGTTGGATTTTTTCAGATTGGTGGCGGTATTGCTGGCGATTTTCCAATTTGTGTTGTGCCCATGTTGTACCAAGATATGGAAATGGAAAACATTCCTTTCTGGAGCTATTTCTGTCAAATTTCAGATTCTACAACTAGCTACGGCTCATACTCAGGAGCTGTTCCCAACGAAAAAATTACTTGGGGTAAATTAGATATTAATACGCCTAAATTTATTGTAGAAAGTGATGCTACAATTGTTGCACCTCTTATTTTTTCGTGGGTGTTAGGTTGGTAATTTTTGAGTTGAGAGTTGGTAAATTAGTTGATTAGTGAATTGGTTTACTATACATTTATAAAAATAAAAAACCTCAAAGAAATTCTTTGAGGTTTTTTTATGAAAAACAACTTTCAATTAATAACTAACTATTGCTTGTTTTGCAGTTCCTTCAACTCCAGTCCAATCTACTTTAAAACCATAAGCACATCCTGTCGAAACAGGAACTCCATCAGATGCTACACCAAAGGTTGTAGAAAAAGATTTAGTGTTAACCGAGTGAGAAACAACTCCAGAAACTGGCTTCCACCAACCACAAGTATTGTTAGATACAATTGAACTAGTAATTGCAGTTGTAAATGTTTTTCCAAAACGATTTGTTCCCCAGTGAGAAACTGAACTTACTCCTGTAATTGTTGTATCACCGCTATGCGAAGCAGTTACAACTCCAGAAGCAACAGAATATGATGATGTGTGGGCTGCACTCCATGTTCTTGTTGTACCTTCATCAAAAGTTATACTCATATTATTAGCTCTTGTTTTGTAACTTACAGAACCTGTTCCCGATGTAAGAAATGTTATCCAATCTATTGCGTTTTGTTTTGTAACATTTTGCGTACCATTAATTACAATTGATTTATCGGTTGCAATTTTTGTAACCTTATAATCTAAATAGGTTAACTGAACAGTTGCTCCTGCATTGCGCCACGATGTGCCCGAAATTAATTGCACTTTTATTTTACCCGATTTTTTGTACCCAGTACATGTTGTTGTGCCATCATAATTTATAAAAATAATTTTTGCTGCAATAGAACTTGTATCAACTGCTGCACCACATATGCTTAAAGCGTTAGTAGACTTGCCAGCTGATGTACCAGAAAAAGCGGAGTTAGCATCATCAAAAGCATTGTTTGTTTCGGTTTGAACTTGCGATTGGTCTTTACTCTGGCTTTCGTTTTCAGTTTGTAAAGTAGCTTCGTCTTGCTTTAATTGTTCCTCTTCTTCTTTTTTCTTTTTACATGAAGATAAAATTATTACACTACTCAATAATAATAAAGAGAATAGCTTGATTGATTTTTTCATGGTAAATTTATTTTTCATTGAAATTAATAAAATGCATTTAGAAATAAAAAAAGAAATTGTTAATTAACTTTTACTTAATAATAATTTCTTCTAAAGGTTTTTTACAAACGTTTAAATCTACTTCGCAATTTATACCATCTACACATCCTTTGGCACTGTGTTGCCACATTGTCCAGTCTTGCCAATCTTTATGAATACCTGGGTTTTCTCTCTGGCGGTAATCGGCAATCCATAGCTGAAAATCACTTTCTTTGTATTTAAAATAAGGATTTATATATTTTTCCCAAAACTTACCATTGGTATAAATAATAGGCTTTACACCCAACTGCAATTCTATTTCTGCAATAAACTTATGTAAATTGGCAGCCATTATTCTTGGGTTTGTTCTTCTATAACCTCGCGTGTATTCTACATCTATAATGGGTAAAATATGTCCGCAATCAAAATTTACAGTTTTTAAAAAAAGCTGTGCTTGCTCCTTTCCAGGCTTATCTGGTCTAAAAAAATGATACGCACCTTTTTTATACCTATCATCAATTTGTTGCCAGTTTTGCTTAAATTTTTTATCCACCAAAGTAGTTCCTTCGGTTGCTTTGCAAATTATAAAATGCAATGTTGTATCTAAACTATTCCATTCAATTTCATGCTGATATTTAGAAACATCAATTCCTTTGTAATAGCCATTAAATCTAGCGTTTTTTTGAGCATGATAACGTTCAATAGAATTATACAATGCAGTATCCATATCTTGCGCTAAGACATTTACACTCAAAAAACTTAAAATTAAAAGCAATAACTTCTTCACAATCTTTTTATTAGAATTTCAAAAATAGAAATATTACTGCAAGAAACGTAATTTTTTATATAAAGTTGCAATCACTTTTTATTTTAATTAGATTTATGCTTGTTAAAAACCTTCAAATTTATTTGCGTATGAAAACTATTAATTCTTTTGACGAATATTTATCAGAATACAAATTAAGTGTTGAAAATCCTGAACAGTTTTGGGGCGAGAAAGCAGATAGTTTTATTTGGAAAAAAAAGTGGGATAAAGTTTTAGATTGGAATTTTTCGGAACCAAAAATAAATTGGTTTTGTGGCGGTAAATTAAACATTACAGAAAATTGTTTAGACAGACACGTTGCCACAAACCCTAATAAAATAGCATACATCTGGGAACCTAACAATCCAAATGAAAAAGAAATAAAAATTACTTACAAACAATTGTTAGACGAAGTTTGTAAGCTAGCCAATGTGTTAAAAAATAAAGGTGTAAAAAAAGGTGATAGAGTTTGTTTATACATGCCTATGATTCCTGAATTAGCCATTTCTGTTTTAGCATGCGCAAGAATAGGTGCAATACATTCTGTAGTTTTTGGTGGCTTTTCTGCTTCATCTTTATCAAGCAGAATACAAGATAGCGAGTGCTCTGTTGTTATATGTTCTGATGGTTCTTTTAGAGTAAATAAAGATATTCCATTAAAAACGTTAGTTGACGAAGCGTTAGAAGTTTGTCCTTCTATTAATTCTGTAATTGTAGTTAAAAGAACAGGCTCTAACACAAACATGCAACAAGGCAGAGATTTTTGGTGGCACGATGAAATGAAAAACGCATCAACAACTTGCGAAGCAGAAACTATGGACGCAGAAGACATGTTGTTTTTGCTTTACACATCTGGATCCACAGGAAAACCAAAAGGCGTTGTGCACACTGTTGCGGGATATATGGTTTTTGCAGAATATACATTTAGAAATGTTTTTCAATACAAAGAAAACGATATTTACTGGTGTACTGCCGATATTGGCTGGATAACAGGTCATTCGTATATAGTTTACGGGCCTTTATTAGCTGGCGCTACTGGAATTATTTTTGAAGGTGTACCTACTTATCCCGACGCATCTCGTTTTTGGCAAGTAATTGATAAATACAAAGTAAGCATTTTTTACACTGCACCTACAGCAATTCGTGCTTTAGAAGCAGCTGGTTTGGACTTTGTTAAAAACCACGACTTGTCGAGTTTAAGAGTTTTAGGTTCTGTTGGAGAACCTATAAACGAAGAAGCTTGGAACTGGTACAATAAAAATATTGGTAAAGAAAAATGTCCAATTGTTGATACGTGGTGGCAAACCGAAACTGGCGGAATGCTTATTTCTCCAATTGCTGGAGTTACAAAAACAAAACCGGGTTATGCTACACTTCCATTGCCTGGCGTGCAACCCATTTTAGTTGACGATAAAGGAAACGAAATTTTAGGCAATGATGTTGAAGGAAATTTATGTATTAAATTTCCATGGCCAGCTATGATTCGCACAACCTATGGCGATCACGAACGTTGCCGCATAAATTATTTTGCAACTTACCCAAATTTATATTTTACTGGCGATGGTTGCAAACGCGATGCAGATGGGTATTACAGAATTACAGGTAGAGTTGATGATGTTATAAATGTATCGGGCCATAGAATTGGAACTGCCGAAGTAGAAAGTGCAATTAATATGCACCCTGATATTGTAGAAAGTGCTGTAGTTGGCTATCCGCATGACATTAAAGGACAAGGAATTTATGCTTACGTAATTTGTACAAATTCTGAAAAGCATGACGAAATGTTGCGCAAAGAAATTATTGCTGAAGTAAATAAAATTATTGGCCCAATTGCTAAACCCGATAAAATACAAATTGTTAGCGGTTTACCTAAAACTCGTTCTGGGAAAATTATGCGCAGAATATTACGCAAAGTGGCAGAAGGTGAGTTAAACAATTTAGGCGATACTTCCACATTATTAGACCCAGCTGTGGTTGATGAAATAAAAAATGGAGCAATTAAATAATAAATGGCATTTGCCATTTAAACTTTTTAGCATTTCTCTAGCACTGTGGCTTGTGTTGCCAAGTGTGTTTCAATACGGAATGTTTATGGATGGCAAGATGTATTCTGCCATCGCAAAAAACATTGCAATAAATAATGGTAGTGTGTGGAATTTAATTTTTTCTAAAACATTATTCAGTAATTTTTACGAACATCCACCATTAGCCATTTTTATACACTCATTATTTTACTCTATTTCAGAATCTTTTATAATAGATAAATTATACTCGTTACTTGCCTTGTTTTTAAATATTACGGGCATCTGTTTTATTTGGAAACTTATTTATCAAAAAGATAAAACATTACAAAACTATTGGTGGCTCCCCGCAACACTTTATCTTTCAGTACTATTAATTGGCTGGGCTTTTAAAAATAATATGTTAGAAAACACTATGTCTTATTTCTGTGTTTTTAGTGTTTATTTTATCTTAAAAGCACAATTAAAAAACAAACTCGTTTATCTTATTCCCGCAGCATTATTAATTATTTTAGCTTTTTTATCAAAGGGATTTACAGGTTTATTCCCGCTATCAATTCCGTTTTTTTATTCATTATTTTTCGATAAAATGAATTTAAAAAAATTGACAATACACACTTTATTATTGTTCTTTTTTGTTTTTTGTTTCAGCATGATTTTATTTCTCTACAAAGATTCTAATAAATTTTTAACAAACTATTTCAATAAACAAGTTGTTACAAGTATAGATGGTAGTAGAGGTGCCGACAATGCTAGGTTTTTTATTGTTACAAAAACATTTTTAGAATTAATTCCAATTTTTAGTATTTGCTTAATTGTTTTTTTAATCTCGTATTTTAAAAAGCAACTTTCTATTTTAACTAATACAAAAAAAAAGTTTTTTTTATTCATTGCCTTATCTGCAACATTACCAATTTTATTGAGTCCCAGACAATCTGGTTACTACGCATTGTGTGCTTATCCCTTTTTTGCACTTGCTTTTTCTCAACTAATTTTTCCGCAAATACATTTTTGGTTTAATCAATTAAATTCCAATTCAAAAAAATTGAAAATAGTAAGTGGCTTAGCTGGTTTAATATTAATATCGTCAATCGTTTTTTCGGCTAGTAAATACAAACATTTTGAACGAGACGAAATAGTTTTAAAAGATATATTCGAAATATGTAAAAATGTTCCTCAAGGAGAAATCATTACAATTCCAATAGAACAAGCTCAAAGTTGGACTGTTTACGCTTATTTTTCTAGGTTTGGAAACATCAGTTTAGATTATAATCAAGGTAACTTGCATCGGTTTTATTTATACGACTCAGGAAATCATGCTGAAATTCCTAAAGGTTACACAAAAATAAATTTAAAACTAAGTCGCTTTCAATTATTTGCAAAGCCCTAATTATTACTTATAGGCATTATCATTTTAATGGAGTAACGAGGAATTACTTCAATTTTTACTTTTGCCAAACCGCGTTCAATCATTTTTAATTTCCGGGCTGCTGCTTGCGCTAAATCAATTGTTCGTTTAGAATCTGGCGGTAACCTATCGTTTACTTTTACAATAACATACAAACGATTGCTTAAGCGTGTAACAATTACCCAAGTACCCAAAGGCATTGTTTTGTGCGCTGCGGTATAGTTTATGTTGTGAAAAGTTTCGCCCGATGATGTTTTTCTATTATTGAATTTATTGTGGTAATAACTGGCCGTTCCCTTTAATTTATGCTTATAAGGCTGCGCATAACACCAGTTAATTAATGTTAAAGCTAATAGTAATATATATTTAAATTGCCTCATTAAGTAGCTAAAATAAGCATTTTGAGTATTTGTACGAAATAAATTAAAAATTGTTAGTTTAATGGCTTTAGATTATCTTCGTAAAAAAATTAACAGTGTCGAAAAACCTCGTAATTATTCCTACTTACAATGAAAAAGAGAATATCGAAAAAATCATTCGAAAGGTTTTTTCTTTACCAACTCCACTTCATATTTTAATAGTTGAGGATAATTCGCCCGACGGTACTGCTTCCATTGTAAAAAAATTACAAAGCGAATTTGATGGTCGTCTTTTTATTGAAGAACGAAAAGGAAAATTAGGTTTAGGAACTGCTTACATACATGGTTTTAAGTGGGGAATAAAAAATCAGTACGATTTTATTTTTGAAATGGATGCCGATTTTTCTCACAACCCAGAAGACTTGCCTCGCTTATTAAAAGCTTGCGAAGATGGAGCTGATGTTTCGGTGGGTTCGCGCTACGTAAAAGGTGGTAAAGTAAGTAACTGGCCAATTGGCAGAATTTTAATGTCGTATTTCGCTTCAGTTTATGTTAGAATTGTACTTTGGATTTCTATAAAAGATACAACCGCAGGCTTTAAATGCTACAAACGAAAGGTTTTAGAAAGTATTAAACTTGACGAAATAAAATTTATTGGTTATGCTTTTCAAATTGAAATGAAGTATACAGCCATTAAAAAAGGTTTTAAAGTTGTTGAAGTTCCTATCACTTTTATCGATAGAAAAGAAGGTGTTTCTAAAATGAGCACGAGCATTTTTAAAGAAGCCTTTTTAGGCGTTTTGCAAATGCGCTTTAAAAAAATTAACTAATATTTTATGGATATTTTAATTAAAAACGCCTCTGTAGTTAACGAAGGCAAAATTTGTATTGCCAATATTTTAATAAATAATGGTTTAATTGAAAAAATTTCAGAAAACGAAATTAACGAAAAGGCACAGCACGTTATAGATGCAAAAGGTTTGCATTTATTTCCTGGTTTAATTGACGACCAAGTGCATTTTAGAGAACCAGGCTTAACACATAAAGGAACAATTTATAGTGAAGCAAAAGCTGCCGTTGCAGGCGGAATAACTTCTTTTATGGAAATGCCAAACACAGTGCCTGCTGCACTAACACAAGAATTATTAGAAGATAAATATAAAATAGCAGAAAAAAATTCGCTTGCCAATTATTCATTTTACATCGGAACATCAAATACTAACTTAGAAGATATTTTAAAAACAAATCCTAAAAATGTTTGTGGTGTAAAAATATTTATGGGTTCGTCTACAGGTAATTTAGTCGTTGATGACAAACAAGCATTAGAAAATGTTTTTAAACACGTTAAACTATTAATCGCAACCCATTGTGAAGATGACGGCATGATTAAAAAAAATCTTGAGACACTAAAAAATAAATTAGGAGAAAACATTGGTGCAGAAATGCACCCTATAATTCGTAATGCTGATGGATGCTACGCTTCATCTTCGTTTGCAGTTAACTTAGCAAAAAAGCACAATACACGTTTACATATTTTACACATTTCAACTGAAAAAGAGTTAGAATTATTTACAAATAAAATTCCTTTAAAAGAAAAAAGAATTACTGCCGAAGCTTGCGTGCACCATTTATGGTTTAGTGATAAAGATTATGCAACAAAAGGTAATTTTATAAAATGGAATCCGGCAATTAAATCAGAAACAGATAGAGATGCTATTTTAAAAGCAGTTTTAAATGATACTATTGACGTAATAGCAACTGACCACGCACCGCATACAATTGAAGAGAAAAACCAAAGTTATTTAAACGCACCATCTGGCGGACCGCTAGTACAACACTCGTTACTTGCATTAATTGAAATGCACAAACAAGGTAAAATTAGTTTAGAAAAAATTGCTCAAAAAACCGCACACAATGTTGCAGATATGTTTAGCATAAACAAACGCGGATATATTAGAGAAGGTTATTATGCAGATTTAGTTTTAGTTGATTTAAATAGTAAAACAACTGTAACAAAAGAAAACATTCTATCGCAATGCAAATGGAGTCCTTTTGAAGGAACGACTTTTAACTCACAAATAAAAACTACAATAGTTAGCGGGAAACTAGTTTACCACAACGGAATTTTTGATGAAAGCAGCCGTGGTATGCGATTAGAGTTTGACAGATAGAAGTAAGAATATTATACTAAATAAGTTTCTTAACATTTAGCACAAGCGGACGCTTGCGCCAGACAATTGGCAAGCCCTCGCTAGCTAAGGGTTTTCATAAAAAACACCTTTAATTCGTTTTGATTTCTTCGAAAATTAAACCTGTTAAATTATTATCATGATAAATATGATAGAATTCATCTTGTCTATCTTTTACATCAGAGTAGCAAAAAATATCAGTTTTACTAGTTTCTGGAATCTTAAAAATTGTTGATTCATTGATTACTCGTTCTTTTAAAAATACATATTCTAAAATTCTGCCTTTTGTTCCATTATCATAATAATCTCATTTTGTATTTTCATAATCTAATCCATTCATGCATTCTAAAACATTTAGTATATATAACTCGCCATCTCTTTCCATTTTAATTGGGATAACCTCACCGCTCATCTCAAATACTGTTCTACATAATTCAGATGTTTTTCTGTCAAAAACTAAACACCCCCCGCTTGTTGAATAAAAATTTTTCGGTTTTAATTTTGGATTGTATACATAAAACTCAATATCTGCAAAATCCTTCATTTTAGTTTTACAATCAAACCTGAACCTTTCTAATGTAATATTTAAATGATTTGATGGTTGGATTAATTGAACGTTATTAACATCTGTTTTAATTTTAAATATTCTCATAGTAGTAGTTTAATACCGAAATATTCCGTTTAATAATACTCACTCTGGCGCAAGCGTCCGCTTGTGTTTATTCGTTTACTAAAGCTATTATTATTTTTTTTCTTTATTAGCATTTATAAACTCTCCAACTCTGCTTTAACTTTCTTAGGCAACGACTCAATAATTAAATTATAAGAATCGTCAATCATTTGCTTGGTTTGTTTTTCACTTAAAAAATCGTTGCAAATTATGGTGTTCCAATGCTGTTTATTCATGTGGTAGCCTGGTAAAACAGCATCTGGATATTGCTCACGTAACTCAGTTGCTTTTTCTGGATCGCACTTTGCATTAAATCGCACAGGACTTTCATCTAAGGCAACCAACAAAAACATTTTGTTCATCACCTTAAATACTAGTGTAGTTTCATCAAAAGGAAAACTTTCTGTTACTCCCTTTTTTGCAATGCAATAATCTCTTATTTCGTCGGCAAACATGTATTAATAAGTAACAGGTAAAACTTTAGTGTCTTTTACTTCTGATAAAATAACCATTGTTTTCATGTTACCTATTTCTTCTATTTTGCTCAACTTTTCAGAAATTAATTTTTCAAATCCAGCAATATCTGGTGTCATTGTTTTTAATAAATAATCGTAATCGCCAGTTACTTGGTAGCACTCTGTTACCTCAGGTAATTTTACAATATGCTTTTTAAAATTTTGTATCGCATTATCTTTTTGACGCGCCAAAGTAACCAACATAATGCTCATAATTCCTACACCAACTTGTGTGCTATCCACATCAGCATGATATCCTTTAATTATATTTGTGTTTTCTAACTTCTTTACACGTTCTAATGTTGGTGCTGGCGACAAGCCAATTTCGTTTGATAATTGTAAGTTGGTAATACGTCCGTTTTCTTGCAAAATTCGTAAAATTTGCATGTCAATTTTGTCGAGGTTAGGATTTAGAAACATAGTTATGTATTTTAAAAAGTAATGGTTTACTAGGTGATGCGTCGTTTACAAATGGTGCAAACTGTAAATTCAATAAATATAATCCGTCTGAAACTTCATCAGGAACAAAAATAAATTCAGTTATTGTTTTGTGTAGTGCAGGTTGTTGCGGATAATTCCAAAAAACATGATGACATGCTAAAACGCCACCATCTAATTCTTTATCAACCGATGGCAAATCTACCAACCAATGTTCAATGTTTTTTTTATTTAAAAGTTCAGCAACTTCGCTTGTAAAATAAGCAGGATTTGTATTGGAGTAATCTCTATTTAATTTAGAATCTACGTTTGGCAAAGTTCTTACAACCAAAGCTTGAACGTTTTTTTGAATATCAGAAATTTGATTTGCACCAATTTCCAAATCATTGTTTTCTTTTTTATTAGGCGTCACACTTATAAGTTGGGCTAAAAAAAAGAATTGTTTTACATCGTTTACCGAATAAAATTCTTTGCTAATGTGCCCAACACATTCAGTGTGTGTGCCATTTCCATGCGGATTAAAAAAAATATTTCTAAAATTTACAGTACCGCCCAAATTTACATCGCCTGTAAAATGTTCCGTCATAACGGGTTCAATTTTAACTGCATCTACATACCAAGCTTTTGGCGATTTTGGAGAATTAGAAATGGGTATAGAAATATCAACAGGCTGGTTTAAATCAACCTCAAAACTAGCGAAATCAGTATTTATGGTGGCCTTCATTTATATCATCAATCAAAAATAAATCTGATGCAATTTTATCTGCATACAATTTACCTTGGTTGGTTAAATATAAATTATTTTCTTTTATAATCAAACTATTATTTTCAATATAAGGTCTGGCATTATTTAAAATATATGTATGTACTTCGTTTCCAAAGCTTTGTTCAATTTTATTTAAACTGCAACCCCAAACGGTTCGCAAGTTGGTCATAACGTATTCGTTGTACAAATCTTTGGTAGATAAAACTTCAAATTCGTTTGGAATTTTTCCATCTTGCAACAAACTATTTATATACAAACTATTGTTTTTTACATTCCAAAATCTTCTTTCTCCGTTAAACGAATGTGCAGAAGGACCAACACCTAAATACGAAACTCCTTTCCAATAATTGCTATTATGTTTTGATTGAAATCCTTGTTTAGCAAAATTAGAAATCTCGTATTGCTCAAAATTATTTAGTTGCGATTGTTCTATTAATAATTGAAAATGAGCCTCACCAATTTTATCGCTAATATTATTGTACTTTTTTGTTTTTATAAAATGATGAAGTGCAGTTTTTTCTTCAACCGTTAAGCAATAGCAAGATAAATGAGGCACATTTAAATCGAAAGCTTTTTGCAAAGAAAACAACCAATTGTGATTGCTTTGCTGCGGAAGACCATAAATTAAATCGATAGTAATATTGGTAAAACCAGCATCTTGAACAGCTTTAATAGAATAATCGGCTTGCTGTGCATTGTGTGCTCGGTTCATCCATTTTAATTCTTCTTCAATAAAAGATTGCGTTCCTATACTAAAACGATTTACTGGCGTAGATTTTAACTCGCGAATTTTTACAGTCGATAAATCATCAGGATTTGCTTCTAAAGTAATTTCTGCATCCGTAGCAACGTTAAATGTTTTGTTTACCGTGTCTATTATTTTAGAAATTGAATCGGTTGGAAGTATAGAAGGAGTGCCACCTCCAAAATAAATTGTATTTATTATATCGGTGGTTTGAAAAAAGTTTTTTTGCAATTTTAATTCTAAAATAATTGCATCAACCATTTGTTGCGCATTATTTGTTGAAGTTGAAAAATGAAAATCGCAATAATAACAAGCCTGTTTGCAAAACGGAATGTGAATGTATATTCCTGCCATACTAAGCGTTTAAAACAATTCTAAAGGTTGTGCCTTCGTTAACTTCCGAATGTTTTACAGAAATTTTTCCGTTATGATATTCTTCTATAATTCTTTTGCTTAAAGACAAACCTAAACCCCAACCTCTTTTTTTGGTGGTGTAACCCGGTTCAAAAATTGTTTTAAAATTATTTTTCGGAACACCTTTTCCAGAATCTTCTACATCAATAATTAATTTTGAACCTTGTTGAGAAATTTCAAATTTAATTTTCCCCTTATTTTCCATAGCATCAATAGCATTGCGAATAAGGTTTTCGATAACCCATTCAAACAATTGCGGATTAACTTTTACAAAATAATCTTTATCTGGAGAAAAAATAAAATTTACATTTTGAGAACTACGCACTTGCATATAGGCTATACAAGCCGTAATTATTTTGCTTACATTTTCGTTTACTAAATTGGGTTGAGAACCAATTTTAGAAAAACGTTCTGCAATAGTATTTAAGCGAGCAATGTCTTTTTCTATTTCTACTGTTTCAGATTGCATTCCTTTTGCTTTTAATAATTCAACCCAGCCAATTAATGATGAAAGTGGCGTACCTAACTGATGAGCAGTTTCTTTGCTCATACCAACCCAAACCTGATTTTGCTCCACTTTACGCGCAGTGCTAAATAAACTATAAGCAATAAATAAAAAAACACCTATAATTAAAAACTGAATTATTGGGAAATATTTTAATGTGGTTAGCAAAGCCGAATCTTTGTATAGAATTAAATCTTTTTCGCCTGTACCTAATTCAATTAAAATTGGCGTATTCGATTTTTCAAAATCTTGAATTGTTTTATCGCGTAAATCGGCCGCATATATTAGTTCATCGCGCACATTGCTCGATGCGATTATTCTTTTTTTATCTTGACTAATAAATATTACAGGACTAGATGCTGCGTTGCTAACAATGTCTGATATAAAAGATTGTATTAAATCGTTTAGAACCGTTTTTAGTTCAATAAACAATTTTGTATCGCCATAAAACACTTTGTTTTTGTAATTTTTGTAATAGTTAATTTCTAGCGGATTTTGTTTTTCGGCAAAGGATTTTAAAATTTTAGAAACACTTTCTTTTTGCTGAGGACTAGCATTACTGTAGCTATTGTTGGGAATAGAATCTAAATTCATCCAGCTACTAATGTTTAATTTTTCGTCGGTTAATATTACAGGAATAGTTGTGTTGTCTTGAACAATTTTTAAATAAAAAGTTAAATCGTTTTCGCTATTTGAAAGCACTAGCATTTTAGTTGCTTCGGCCCAAGTTTCAATACGTTTGCGTTCTTCTTTTTTTAGTTTTTCAAATAAATCGTTGGTGTATTTTACTAAGTTTGCTTTTCGCTGAATGGCTTGCGCCCACAATTCAACCTGCTTTCTTTCTTCGTTCGCAATTTGTTTTACAATATTATTGGTGTACCACAAAGACCCTGCAACAATAATAAATCCTATTACCATTAACACAAGTTTCCACTGCTGCTTTTGCGAATAAATATTCATCCTCTACTTTTATCAACTAAACTAACAAAAACGTTTTTTTAAGCGTTTTAGTATTTTAATTTAGAATTTTTAGCACAAAAAAAACTGCTGTTTTGTATAACAACAGTTTTTAAATGCTTTTTAATATTAGCAAAACTGATCGAATGCCATTTTTAAATTATCAGCAATCATTTGAGCTGAACGGCCTTCAATATGATGACGCTCAATAAAATGAACTAATTTACCGTCTTTAAAAAGCGCTACACATGGTGATGAAGGAGGGTAAGGCAAAAAATGCTTACGCGCTTGAGCCACCGCTTCGCCATCAAAACCTGCAAAAACCGTAGTTATTACATCTGGTTTTTTACTGTGCTGAACAGCTAATTTTACACCCGGACGAGCCGCTCCCGCAGCACAACCGCAAACCGAATTTACTACACACAAAACTGTTCCTTTGCTATCTTTAATAGCAGCATCAACTTGTTCTGGTGTTGTTAAGTCTTTAAAACCAGCAGAGGTAAGCTCCGCTTTCATTGGCAATACTAAATTTTCTGGATACATAGTTTAAAATAATTTAAAAGATTACTAACTATTAAATTGTTGGTGCAAAGGTAGTAATTGTTTTGGGTTTAAACTACTACATGCAACATCCAGAACTAGGAAGTATTTTATATTGATAACTTCTGTTAATTTTAAAATAAGGATAACTATAATCATAAGTAATCTTCTTTTTACCAAGAGCATCACAAATTTCATTTTTATTCTTTACACCTAAAAATGTTTCTTTACTCATTCTTAGTAATTGAGAAACATAAAAATCGTTATCAACTACCTTTTCTTTATTGTCAGATGTAAGATAAGTAATGTAATTTCTCATTTTATAAATACTGTTATCTTCTTTATAATCATTAGTTACTACATCACCCTTTTTCATCTTTTTAAAATAACTTGTGCACGAGAAGTATAGCTCTGTGTTATTTGTGAAATTTTCTTCTATGTAGCTCTTTGGGGGCAGATGCGTTAAACTAGAGCCAACACCATTTGAATTTCTGCTAAAAGTAGAAGACGAACCAAAATAATCATTTGAATAATCTTGTAAAATTATATGCGATTTTGCCCAGTCAATAATAACAGGCTTATCCGTTTTGTTATATATTGTGAAACTAACAAATTTTATATCTGACCAAAAATTATAAGTTACTTTTATTTCTTCTGTTTCATAAGCTAATTTTTCGCTTGAGTCGAACTTAGCTGTTTTAGAACTCCAGTCAATAACTTGACAAACTACATTTGATTGAGAATAAGCGGTTGCAGTAACAATTAACAACAACAATAGTGATAGTGTTTTTTTCATAATTCAATTATTTATTACAAATATATAAAATATTGATAGGCTTAGAAATCTTAATATATAAATAATAGTGTATTAATCTTTGAAAAAAGCTACTGTGTCTAAAAAAAAACATTTTAACTTATTTTAAGAGCGAATTACAAAACAAAATTAAGACATTTGCGTTCACTAATTGTACTGAAATTCATAAGTGAAGTTTAGTTAGTAAATGTTGATTTTTTAGCCTTTCAGAAGTAAAATTTTGAAAGGCTTTTTTATTTTCGCTTCGAGCGCATAAAATCTGTCATTAATTGCCCGCATTCTTCTTTTAAAACACCGCCTACAATTTTTGTTTTAGGATGAAATATAGATTTTTCAATTAATCCAGCTCCTCTTTTTTCGTCTGTTGCTCCAAATACTATTTTGCTAATTTGGGTCCAATAAGCAGCTCCACCACACATTACACAAGGTTCTAACGTAACATACAAGGTGCAATCTCGCAAATATTTACCCCCTAAATATTCGGCAGCCGATGTAAAAGCTTGCATTTCGGCATGAGCTGTAACATCATTTAATCGCTGCGTTAAGTTATGTGCCCTAGCAATTATTTTGTTGTCGCAAACAATTACAGCGCCCACAGGTATTTCGTCTTCAGAAAAAGCCAAATTAGCTTCTTTTAAAGCTTCTCGCATAAAATACTCGTCAGTAAAAATGTTCAGTTCCATATGGTAATAAAGATAAATTGCGAAGTTAAAACTTAAAAGTAAAGTGTTTTTAGTATTTTCGTGCTATAAAATTAAAATTATGTTGCGTACACACACTTGCGGCGAATTAAATATATCGCAGTTAAACACTATAGTTACATTAAGCGGTTGGGTTGCTAAATCGAGAGATTTGGGCGGAATGACTTTTATTGACTTAAGAGACAGATATGGTATAACTCAATTAGCTTTTAATATGGAAACAAATGCTGAATTGTGCGAATCCGCAAGAAAACTAGGAAGAGAATTTGTGATACAAGTTACAGGGAAGGTAATTGAAAGAAGTAGCAAAAACCTAAAAATAGCAACAGGAGAAATAGAAATTATTGTTGAAAAACTTACTATTTTAAATGTGTCGCAAACACCACCATTTACAATCGACGACAATACAGATGGAGGCGACGATTTAAGAATGAAATATCGTTATTTAGATTTAAGAAGAAATAATGTTAGAGCAAACATGGAATTGCGCCATCGCATGGCAATTGAAACAAGAAACTATTTAGATAAACTTAATTTTTTAGAAGTAGAAACGCCTGTTTTAATTAAATCGACTCCAGAAGGTGCACGAGATTTTGTTGTGCCAAGCAGAATGAATGCGGGTGAATTTTATGCATTACCGCAATCGCCACAAACCTTTAAGCAATTGCTTATGGTTGGTGGTTTTGATAGATACTACCAAATTGTAAAATGTTTTAGAGATGAAGATTTGCGTGCAGATCGTCAGCCAGAATTTACGCAGATAGATTGCGAAATGAGTTTTGTAGAACAAGAAGATATTTTAAATACGTTTGAGGGATTGGTAAAACACTTATTTAAAACAGTAAAAGGCGTTGATATTGAAAAAATGCCTCGTATGACTTATGCTGATGCTATGAAATTTTATGGTAACGATAAGCCTGATACTCGTTTTGAAATGAAATTTGTTGAACTTAACAACGTTGTAAAAAATAAAGGTTTTAAAGTTTTTGATGATGCAGAATTTGTTGTGGGTATTTGTGCTAAAGGTGCTGCAGAGTATACGCGCAAACAGTTAGACGAATTAACAGAATGGGTAAAACGTCCGCAAATAGGCGCAACAGGATTAGTTTATGCAAGATACAATGCAGATGGAACTATAAAATCATCTGTAGATAAATTTTATAACGAAGACGAATTAAAAATTTGGTCGCAACATTTTGGTGCAGAAAAAGGTGACTTAATGCTAGTGTTAGCTGGTGGTTTAGAAAAAACACAAAAAGCCATGAGCGAGCTTCGTTTAGAAATGGGAACTAAATTAGGCTTGCGCAATAAAAACACTTACAGTTGTTTATGGGTAATTGATTTTCCTTTGTTAGAATGGAACGATGGTGATCCAAATTTATTAGCATCGTTAGCAGGAAGATGGCATGCAAAACATCATCCGTTTACTTCTCCAAAACCAGAAGATATTGAATTATTAAAAACCAATCCAGGAAGCGTTAGAGCAAACGCCTACGATATGGTAATTAATGGTGTAGAAGTTGGAGGAGGAAGTATTCGTATTTACAACAAAACGCTACAGGCTCAAATGTTTGAATTATTGGGCTTTACCGACGAAGAAGCGCAAAAACAATTTGGCTTTTTAATGAGTGCTTTTGAATATGGCGCACCTCCGCATGGTGGTTTAGCATTTGGTTTCGACAGATTATGTTCTTTATTTGGTGGTGCAGAAAGTATTAGAGATTTTATTGCGTTCCCAAAAAATAATTCGGGTAGAGATGTTATGATTGATTCTCCTTCGCCAATAACAGATGAGCAATTAAAAGAATTAAATATTAGAGTAAAAATAGAGTAGTTTTTTAACTACTCTTTTATATTAAACGTAAGAATAAATTTTGTTCCTTCGCTAAATATAAAAGCTCCTTTACCATCTAATTGTTCTGTAAGCGATTCAACTAAAATTAATCCAAGACTGTGTGAATCATCAGCATCAGCATTAAAACCAATACCGTTGTCGGATACAATTAATTCTATTTCACTATCTTTTTGAGTAACCGAAATATTAATTTCTCCACTATCGCTATTTTTAAATGCGTGCTTGTAGGAATTTGTAACCAACTCGTTAAGCAACAAACCACAAGGAATTGCAGCGGGCAAGTCTAAAAAAATATTTTGCGAAACTACATTAATTGTTATTTTTTTATCTTCTAACGGATATGATTTTTTTATTTCTTCAATTAATTCATCAACATACATTCTAAAATTTAGATTACTAAAATCTTTTGTTCTGTATAGTTTTTCATGTATTAAAGACATAGACATAACACGATTTCTGCACTCAAGTAATACTTGTTTTGTATAAGGATTGCTAACCGAATCCATTTTTAAACTCAATAAACTTGTAACAACAGCCAAATTGTTTTTTACTCGATGATGAACTTCTGCTAACAAAGTTTCTTTTTCTGTAAGTGATGTTTTTAAAACAAATTCTGCTTGATTTTTTTGAGCTAAAATTTGTTGCAAATTTTCATTAAACTCTAGGTTAGATTTATTGATAACAAAAATAAAATAGGCAATTAATATTGTGCTTGCAATTGAGTTGTTAAAGAACATCATTCGCAAAGAATACTCTGATAACATTGCATTAAAAAACAAACCTTCTCTTGTGAGATTTAAAACAAACAAGAAAAAAATAGTTAAAGAAAAATGCACTAAAAACTGTAATCTATTACTATTTAATTCAAACATTATAGCAATGCCAACCATATATGGCAAGTAATATAAATAAACTCCTGCCTCAAATCCGCAGTACGACGAAAAATAAAATATGGCAAAATTTACCATCAACATCGAAACAAATGATGCTAGATTGTGTTTCTGAAACTTATTTAATAAAAGAGTTATTAATTGTAGTGGCCCGCATAATGCAACAATTATTCCTAACAATAACTCTCCAATAAATAAATCTACTATACCGCCCGAAATTAAAGCTAAGCCACTAACTGTAGCAAATTGGTTGGTTAAAACAACTTGACGCTTTTTTTCAATCGTTAAATTATCATTTACACCAATCGATTTAATATTACTCCACAAATTTTTAATCACAAAAATTATTCTTGAAAATAAACGCGTTTTACTCTGCGCGAAATTGTTGTTAATACTTCGTAAGGAATTGTTCCCATTTGTACTGCTATATCTGCTATTGTAGGCGCTTCTCCAAAAATCATTACTTCATCACCTTCATTACAATCAATATCTGTAACATCTACCATCGTCATATCCATACAGATACTTCCAACAGTAACAGCTTTTTTCCCATTAATTATAACAAAGCCTACACCATTACCTAATTTACGATTATAACCATCAGCATAACCTATTGGAATTGTTGCAATACGTGAGTTACGAGCTAAAACTCCTCTTCTACTATATCCTACGGATTCTCCTTTATTAAGATTTTTAATTTGAGAAATAATAGTTTTTAATGTCGCAACATTCTGTAAATTAACTTGCTCATAATCTCTACTTGCTACACCATACATACCAATTCCTAGTCGTACCATATCAAACTGAGCTTCTGGAAACTTAGAAATACCACCAGAATTAGAGATGTGTCGAATAATTGGATAATCGAAATGAGACAATATTAAATCGCTCATAGCCTTAAAGCGTTGTATTTGTTGTTTTGTAAAATCATTGTGTTCTGCTTCATCACTAGCTACTAAATGGCTAAACACAGATTTGATTTTAATTTTTTTATTGTTTTTTATTCTTACAATAAGTTCGTTTATCTCATGTTCATCAAAACCCAAACGATGCATACCTGTATCGAGCTTTATATGCACATTAATAGTACCTGCATTAGCAGTGCTTTTTAATAATGTGTCGCTAAAAAAAGAAAGAATTCTAAAATTGTAAATTTCTGGTTCTAAATCCCATTTCACAATCGAGTTGTAACTTTGCTCCTCAGGATTCATAACCATTATTGGCGTTTTAATGCCTGCCATACGCAACTCCACTCCTTCGTCGGCATAAGCAACAGCCAAATAATCTATTCTATTAAACTGAAGCACATTTGCAATTTCAAAACTTCCGCTGCCGTAAGAAAATGCTTTTACCATTGCCATTACTTTTACTTTTGGTTGCAAAAGAGATCGGTAATAATTTAAATTACTTACTAAAGAATTTAAGTTAATTTCTAAAACAGTTTCGTGTGCTTTTTGCTGAATGTATTTGCTTATTCTTTCAAAACCAAACGAGCGAGCTCCTTTAATTAAAATTGTTTCGTCTTTAAATAAACTTGTATTTACTTCGGCTAAAAATTGTTCGGTAGTGGCATAAAATTCTGTGTTTTTAGCAAACTTATTTTTTTGTCGGCTAATGCTTTCTCCTATTCCAATTACTTTTTGAACGCCACTCTGAGCAACCAATTGAGCAACTTCTGAATAAAGTTCCTCTTCTGATTTACCAGTTTGTAAAATATCAGATAAAATTAATGTTTTGTTGGGATGTTGCTTTTGCTGATTTAAAAAATCTAAGGCAATTTGTAAAGAGCCGAAATCAGAATTATAACAATCGTTTATTACCGAACAATTATTAATTCCTTCTTTTAATTCTAAACGCATTGCAATAGGAGTAAGCAATTTAAAGCGAGGAGAAATATCTTCGTTTTTATATCCTAAAAACAATAAAATTGCCCAACAATGTATACAATTTTCTATAGATGCTTCGTCAGAAAAAGGAACTGTTATATCAATAAATGAATTATTGTAAATACCTTGAATATTGGTTGCGCCATCTGCTTTGTTTACTCTACCAATTTGCAAATCGGCTTTTGAACGCTTTGACCAAGAAAATATTTTTTTGTTTAAAAAAACGTCTTGTTGTTTTATTGAATCACAAATCGATAAATAATCTTTGCAATAAATAAGTGTTTCTACATTTTTAAAAAGTAATAATTTTTCGTTTACTTTTTGAATGAGCGTGTCAAAATTTTCGGCATGTGCCTGACCAATATTTGTAAACAAACCAATAGTTGGCTGTATAATTTTTTCAAGCTCAAGCATTTCATTTGGACGAGAAATACCCGCCTCAAAAATGGCTAAATCATTATCAGATTTTAATTCCCAAACACTTAAAGGCACGCCAACTTGAGAGTTAAAACTTTTTGGACTTCGGACGATGTTTTTATCTTCGCGAAGTAACTGAAACAACCATTCTTTAACAACCGTTTTACCATTGCTGCCCGTTATACCAATTACAGGAATAGAAAATTGTTTGCGATGATGTGCTGCTAATTTTTGCAATGCTTGTAATGTGTTTTCCACAAACAAAAAAGATGCCTCTGGAAATAATGTAAGATTTAATTCTTTTTCGCTTACAACAAAATTTCTTACACCTTTTTGGTACAAATCGTTTATGTAATCGTGTCCATTATTTCTTTCGCCTTTAATAGCAAAAAACAATGATTTATCTGGAAAATTAACTTTTCTACTATCAATAATTAAATACTGAATAGCTTGCTCACTTTCTTTTATATGCGATTTAAAAGCATCTATTATACTTGCAATTGAAGAAACAGAATAGATTGAGCTCAACATGGGAATTATTTTTTTTCTAATGCATCAAAAAAGCAATCTCTGCACAATGGCTCGTAACTGTCAGTTTCACCAAGTAATACAAGCGAATCGTTACTAGTAGTTCTGTGTGAATGATTTGCTAAGTTGCCACATCTAACACAAACCGCATGCACTTTTGTAACATATTCTGCGGCCGCTAATAAAGCTGGCATTGGACCAAAAGGTTTTCCTAAATAATCCATATCTAAACCAGCAACAATAACTCTAATTCCTGAATTTGCTAACTGATTACAAACACTAACAATACCTTCGTCAAAAAACTGAGCCTCATCAATACCAACTACATCAACATTATTAGCCAATAATAAAATATTTGAAGAAGAAGGGACTGGAGTTGAATGGATGGAGTTTGAATCGTGAGAAACTACCTCTTCATCATGATAGCGAGTATCGATAGCAGGCTTAAAAATCTCTACTTTTTGCTTGGCAAATTTAGCGCGCTTTAATCTACGAATTAATTCCTCCGTTTTTCCCGAAAACATTGAGCCGCAAATAACTTCAATACAACCTCTTTTCTTATTATGATTTACGGTATTCTCGAGAAACATTTTTGTTAATTTTTGTTGTTGGTAACTTTGATTTCGATTTTAATACAAAACTATTAAAAAGCATTAAATTTAAGCCATTAAAATACGAATTGTTACAAACTTTTATTCAACCTAACAATTGAATTAAACTCTAGTTAATTTAAACAAAACAGTAAAAATGAAAAAACAAGAACTAGTTACAGAGATTGAGGATTTATTAATAAGCATTAACAACCATTTTGTTGATGTTGAAAACAATGCAAGAATCCCAAATATTGAATTAGATGTTATTTCATCGAAAGTATCAAAACTGCACGAAAAAATTGCTGTTTTTAAATTTTTAAACGAAAACGAAGGCAGTTTTAAAAACGAGAAAATTGATATTGAAAATAATAAATTAAATAAAATAGAAGAATTAAAAAGCAAAGCATTTGAAGTTAGTCCGTCAATCAACTCAAACCCAACTACAATTACTTCAACTATTGTTGAAGAAAAAGTTAGCGCAATAATTACAGAAACACCTAAACTAGAAACAGTTATTATTGAAGAAAAAACAATTGCAGTAGTTGAAGAAAAAAAGATAATTGAAACTCCTGTTAACCCAATAGTAGTAAATAATTCAAATTTACCTGACATAAAAAAACTAATGTCGATAAATGACAGATTATTGTTTCAAAACCAATTGTTTGGAAATGTTGCTTTAGATTTTTCAAATTTTACTGATAAAATAAATTCGTTCTACACTTTTCAAGATGCAAATTACTATTACGAAACTATTGCAAAACAACATGCATGGAAAAATGACGATGAAACCATTTTAACTCTTAAACGATACATACACAAACGATTTAATGCTTAAAATAAAATCAACAATTGTATTTTTATTTTTTTGTGTAACTATAAATGCACAAGATGTTAGCTATGCAAAAAAAATTGTAGATACACTTGCAAGCAAATATATGGCTGGCAGAGGTTATGTAGAAAACGGCGACAAAAAAGCTGCAAATTACATTAAATCTGAATTCAAAAATTTAAAACTTAAAAAAGTAAAACTTAGTTATTTTCAAAACTTTTCTTTTCCTGTTAACACATTTCCAAATGCAAGTTTAGTTATTTTAGTTAACGATACATTAACTGAAGGAAAACATTACATTTTTTCTCCTTCATCAACTTCTCTTGAATATGATGGTGAATTAATTTTTATAAATGATAGCGTTTTTGCTTCTAATAAATTTATTGAAGATTTATTTACTGGTATTTTTTACCGCAAAATACTTTGCATCACAACCAGCAACACCAAGCAACTCAACTCTGTTTTAGAAGAAGTAAATAGTTTAAAGTTTAAACCCGCAGCAATTATTCTTACAAAGAAAAAATTAACATGGTCGGTTGCAACTGAAACAAAAAGTGTAGCCTTACTTGAAATAATTGACTCTCTGTTACCCGCTAACACAAAACAAATAAAAATAAAATTACAAAATCAGTTTATTGCAAAACACAAAACACAAAATGTAATTGCAAAAATTAAAGGCAAATCTAAGTCAGATACCTGTATTGTTTTTACTGCCCATTACGACCATTTAGGAAAAATGGGTAATGCAATTTTCCCAGGTGCAAACGATAACGCTAGCGGAACTGCAATGCTTTTAAGTTTAGCTAATTATTATGCTAAACCAGAAAACAAACCCAACTACTCCATCATTTTTATGGCCTTTGCTGGAGAAGAGGCAGGATTAATTGGTTCTAAATACTACACAGAAAATCCTTTATTCGATTTATCTAAAATAAAATTTTTAGTGAATTTAGATTTAATGGGAACTGGAGATGATGGCGTAACTGTTGTAAATGCAACAGAATACAAACAAGAATTTGAAGCGCTTCAAAAAATTAATTCAGAAAAAAAATACATTAAAGAAGTTAAAAAAAGAGGCAAAGCTGCTAATAGCGACCATTATTGGTTTACAGAAAAAAGAGTGCCTTCGTTTTTTATTTATGCAAACGGCGCACGTATGCACTACCACGATGTATATGATGTAAGAGAAACTTTACCTTTGGAAAATTTCAATAATTTGTTTAAACTATTAATTGATTTTTCAAACACAATTCAAAATTAAAAAGCATGTCAAAACTTATATTAGTTCCAACACCAATAGGCAATTTAGAAGATATAACGCTTAGAGCATTGCGTATTCTTAAAGAAGCTGATATTGTGCTAGCAGAAGACACTCGAACAACCGGGAATTTGTTTCGCTTATTAGGCATAGAAAAAAAAATTTGGGCGCACCATCAGCACAACGAACACAAAACAGTTGAGAGCATTGCAGAAAAAATTAAAGAAGGACTAAATGTAGTTTTGGTTTCTGATGCAGGCACACCAGGAATTTCTGATCCAGGATTTTTATTGGTAAGAGAATGCGTTAAAAACGGAATTGAAGTAGAATGTTTACCAGGTCCAACAGCCTTTGTACCTGCACTTGTAGCTTCTGGTTTACCTTGTGATAAATTTGTATTTGAAGGATTTTTGCCTCAAAAAAAAGGCAGAGAAACTCGTTTAAAAATTATTGCAGAAGAAACGCGAACTGTAGTTTTATACGAATCGCCACATCGTTTAAACAAATGTTTAGAACAAATCATTAAGTTTATGGGCGAAGAAAAATATGTAGTTGTGTGCAGAGAAATTTCTAAAATGCACGAAGAATATAAAAGAGGTACAGCAAAAGATGTTTTAGCTTATTATACTGCACATCCAGCAAAAGGAGAAATAGTAATTATAATTGAAGGAAAACATGAGTAAAAATTATATTAGAAATAAAAAATTAAAATTATTTCCTGATAAAAAGGAAAATGTTCACCAACCTCCTGGAACCTTAATTCAAAGAATTACAGGAGAAACAGCACCTGAAACAAAAATAATTGTTATTGAATACGACGCAACAAGTTACAATGAAGTAATTTTAGATAACATTGATGACTGCACAGCGTTTAAGCATTCAAAAAAAATAAAATGGATTAACGTTGAAGGAATTCATGACACAGCCATTGTAAAAAAAATTGGAGAAATATTTAACATACATGCGCTTTCTTTAGAAGATGTAATTAGTCCAGACCAACGTCCTAAATTTGAAAGCTACGATGATTACGATATGACTTTTATGAAAATGTTGTATGAATTTGATAGCAAAATATATTCTGAACAACTATCAATTATTCTTAAAGATAACTTAGTTATTACCTTTCAAGAATTAGAAGGAAAAGATGCCTTTGACCCAATAAGACAAAGGCTTAAACAAGAAAACTTAAAAATAAGAAAGTTTGGCGCCGATTATTTAGCCTATTCATTAATCGATTGTATTGTAGATGCTTATTTTATTATTCTAGAAAAAATCGGTGAACGTTTAGAAGATTTAGACGAAGAATTAATTATAAAGCCTACGCCCGAAACGTTACAAAAATTATATTACATGAAACGCGAAATGATTGCACTTCGCAAATCTATTTGGCCCATTAGAGAACTAATTTCAAGCATTGAAAGAAGCGACTCGAATTTAATAACGAAAGACACGCAACTGTTTTTTAGAGATGTGTACGACCATAGTTTACGTGTAATTGAAACAACAGAAAGTTACCGCGATTTGGTAGCAGGCATGATGGATTTATACATGAGCAGCATGAGTAACAAAATGAATGAAGTGATGAAAGTGCTCACCATTATTTCAACCATTTTTATCCCAGTTACTTTTATTGCAGGTGTTTATGGTATGAATTTTAAATTTATGCCCGAATTAGAAAGTCCTTATGGGTATGCTGCAACATGGGCTGTTATGTTAGCAATAATGATAAGTTTATTAATTTATTTTAGAAGAAAAAAGTGGTTATAGATAAAAACTCTAACCACATAGGCACATAGCAATTGAGTATTAAAAAAGAAAACATAGTAAACAATAGCATTTTTCGCAAAGCGAAAAACTATGTTAACCTATAAACCTAAAATTTTCTATGTTTCTATGTGGTGGAAAACAAAAAAAGTGGTTATAAAAACTTTTTAATAGCTTCAATAACTTTATCTGTTTTTTCTAAATTAAGCGTGTGCCCTGCGTTTTGTATTATTTCTAGCTGGGCATTTTTTATTGCACTAGCAACTTCTTTAGCCATAAAAGGTGGGAAAAGCAAATCCTTTTCTCCTTGAATAACCAATGTTGGTACTTTTACATTTTGTAAATTTTCAATATAGTCTGCACGTTGTTGGGTAGCTTGCATAAGTTTTTTTATGTGCTCAGAATTTGGGTGTAAATCTTTACGCATCGATTTCATTAAATCAATAGGCATTAATGGATTTTGAAAATACACATCACTTAATACATAAGGCAACATAATATCTAACATCAACTCGTAGCCACCAGCATCTAAAGCACGTTGCCACGAAAGTTCAATTGCTTTATAAAATTCATTTTTCTTAGCAAAAGTTGAAAGTAAAATAAGTTTACTTAAATTATCAGAATAGTTTACGGCATAGTGTTGTGCCACCAAACTACCATAAGATATTCCTAACAAGATAGGATTATCTAAATGCAAAAAACCAAGTAACTCTTTTACATCTTGCGCATGTAAATCAAAATTTCTTACTTCAGCATTTTTATCACTTTGACCTTGAAACACAAAATCCATTAACAGAATATTATGAGAGGCTTCAAAATACGGCTTAAACATTGCCCACGAAATTGTGCTTTGCGTTAAACCATTTAAAAAAACCAATGTTGGTTTTGTGTTATCTATTAAATGATAATCATAAAATAGTTTCTTATTATCTGAAGTTGTAAAATCCATTGTGAAATTGTTTATTCCAAACAAATTTATATATTTGATTTAACATAGAGCGATTAAACATGAAAGGTTTTATTAAATACGGACTTTTGACACTAATTTCAATTTTTATAATTGGGTTAGTTCTCTTAACAGTTTTTGAATCAGAAAATGGTGTTCTTATAATTGTTGTTGACATATTTGTCTTCTGTTGTCTATACTTTCCTACAATTCTTCTTGATAAAATCAAAAGTAACAATAAGGAAAGTGTTAAATGGTTAAACTATGCAGGTTTAACTGGGATTTCATTTGGAGTGCTTGCCCTAATCTTTAGAATGTTCCATTGGCCGGGAGGAAGTGCATTAGGAGTAATTGGAACATTTATTTTTACTGTCAATTATTTACCATTTTGGTTTTATTATCAATGGAAAAATAAAAGTAAAATCGACAAGTATTTCTATTTAATTTTTTGTAGTGCGCTAGGTTTAATGTTAGTTCATTACTTATTTAAATCTCAACATTGGCCATGGGCAAACAAACTTGGTTATAGTTCAAGTTTTTCTTTGTTTTACTTTTAATATATTATTTACTAGTAAAGTATCTTTTTAAAAACAAAGATTTTACAGCTTCAATTAAACAGCAATTTATTTTCGGATTTATGTTTGCCTATGTTTTATCAGGGATTCAAAACAGAGTAATAACAAGCAACATTTTGAATTCTGATACTTCTGGGTTTGAAAACGCACAAAAAAATTTAAACGCATACACAAACAAAAATAAATTTGTTTACGAAGCCTTTTCAAAAATATTCAGCAGTAAAGAACAGGAGAATAATGAATATCAGAATTCACTAAAACTATATTCTTTATCCAATAATTTATCCAATAATCTAAAGCGAATTCGTACATTTTTAATTCATACAACGGATAACATTCCATTTGAAGTGGCAGATACAATTTCTTTTAAAAATATTGTTGCCAAAGATAACTATGATGTACCTGGTTGGATTTTAATTGGAGATACAAAGCTAGAAGGTAAAAATGAATCTGATTATAAAAGAGTATCATCACTAAGTATTAAGGATACAAATTCGGCAGTCTTCATTAAGTATAAACTTAATCAGTTTATTGATTCAATAATAAATCTAACGCCCGAGGAGACTAGATTACAAATTAAACAATCAATCACGCTTAATTTGAATGACGTTGAAACTGAATATGACGGGATTAGTTCATGGGAGATGTATAATTTCGACCACGTATCTTTAAGCAAATGTGTAACTTTTCTTACGCAATTAGAAGCTGATGTTCGTTATTGCGAACAATTGGTTTTAAACGAATTATTTAACAAAGCAAACAGCAATAACAAAAACAATATTGCTGCTCAATTAGCAGATTTATCAATGAAATACGAAACAGAAAAAAAAGAAAAAGAAATTTCGTTATTACAAAAAGATAAAGAATTAAACAATACACGATTAGAAGCTAAAGATGCCGAAATAAATCAAACTAAAAAAACCATTTCTATTTTTATTATCGTATTAATTATTGTTTCTATTCTAATTTTGTTTGTGATTCGCGCCAATTACTTGCGCAAAAAAGCAAACACTTTACTTCAAAAACAAAAAAACGAAATCGAATTAAAAAACCATTTAATAGAACATCAAAAACAAGAAATTGTAGATTCAGTAAACTACGCACAACGCATTCAAAAAGCAATTTTACCTGAGCAAGACAGTATTTATGCTGCATTAAAACAATCGTTTATTTTGTACCAACCTAAAGATATTGTTAGTGGCGATTTTTACTTTTTTCATTCTGTAAATTCTAATCACCACATTCTAGCCGCCTGCGATTGTACCGGACATGGTGTGCCTGGCGCATTTATGAGTTTAATAGGAAGCAATGTTTTAAAACAAGTTGTGGTAGAAAAAAACAAAATTGAACCTGCACAAATTTTAAACGAAGTAAATAAAGGTGTTTGTGATACACTAAAACAAAATCAAAATCAAAATCGTGATGGAATGGATGTAGCTTTAATTTCTTTAGAGAAAAAAGATAAGAATACCATTTTAAAATATGCTGGTGCCAACCGCCCGCTTTGGTTAGTTCGTAATAACGAACTGTCTGAAATTAAACCCGATAAAAATCCTATTGGTGGTTTTCAGCCTGATGAAGACAGAAAATTTACACAACACGAATTAGAACTAAACACTAACGACACAATCTATTTATTTAGCGATGGTTTTGCCGATCAGTTTGGTGGAGAACAAGGTAAAAAAATGATGACTAAACGCTTTAAAGACATTGTTGTAAATCTGCAAGAAAAATCGATGCAGGCGCAACACAACGAGCTAAACAGCCACTATAGCATTTGGAAAGGGCAACACGAACAAGTTGATGATGTGTTGGTAATTGGAGTTCGTATTTAAAAAAGATTTACTAATGATTCGTTTGAATAGTTTAAAACTAACCAATCTCATTTAATTAAACAGTAACTCTATGTCACAAACTAGCGTAGGTCTTTACGTTCATTTTTTGTCTTGACACAAAAAAGAACCAAAAAAAGTCAAGACAAAACGATTGCTTACGCACTATCCAGTCTGCCTCGCGTTTTGTCGGGCTTACGCTCGCCTATCGAATTTACGCCAAACTTATTCATTTAGTTTTGTGGTAAACTTACGATTACTTTTATTGATTCAAATTAGCACATTTTCAAATTAAAGCATTAGCACATCAGTATTAATTTCCACCGTATTCGGCAAAAACTTTGTTTAAACGTTTTAATAATAAAAACATTACAATAGCTGCTGCGCCTAATAATATCATATTCACTAAAAAATAATTCGCTTTATTATCATAACCATCCCACAACACTGCTAAAATTCCTGATAATTTATTTCCAATAGAAGTTGATAAAAACCAACCTCCCATCATTAAAGCGGTAAAACGCGGCGGACTCAATTTACTTACTAACGACAAACCCATCGGGCTCAAAAACAATTCCCCAACCGTTATAACTCCATAGCAACCAAATAACCAAAGCGGACTAGCTTTTACTGCGCCATTACTACTTACGTAGACCGCAGCAACCATAACCAAAGTAGACAATCCACTAATAACTAAACCCCACGCAATTTTTGCAGGTGTAGATGGTTCTTTTTTTCTTCTTCGTAAAAACACAAAAAAGGCAACAACAACTGGCGTAAGTACAACCACAAAAAATGGATTTATCGATTGAAATAATTCGGTAGAAACTAATTTTAATTCTCCGCCATCATTTTGTTGTATAGTTTGTTGCGAAACGTTTTTTAAATACGGTTCGTAGCCAATTTCTTTAACAACATTACCTTCTGCGTCTTTAATTTTTCTAAACTGATTATCAAATGCAATTACGCTATCTTTTTTAATACTTACTGTTTCAACTAATTTTAAAGAAGAAGCTGCTCCTTCTACAACAGTTGGTATCTCTCTATCTGTATAATATTGTGCGTATGTAGTAAGTGCTGTTCCGTTTTGTTTAAACACTGCCCAAAATACAATTACAACAGCAAATATGGCAAGCATGGCACCAATTGGTTTTTTCTCATTTACTTCGGCACGAGCATATAAAGACACATAGAACAATAAAACTGGCAATGAGCCAAAAATAAAAGCATCAGTACTATCTGTTCCAAAAATATTACCCGGTATTAACCAAGCCCCAATACCTACTGCAAAAGCAGGAACAATTACATACAATAGTACTTTTGAAAGTGGCGTATCACCAGGTTGCGCAGGCTTTTTAACATCTGCATGACGATAGTGTTTCATACCAATCCAAAAAATAATTACTCCTAAAAACATGCCAACTCCTGCACCAATAAATGCATATCCCCAACCAAAACTATTACGTAAATAAGCTGCAAAAAAATTACAAATAAATGCGCCAATATTTATTCCCATGTAAAAAATATTATAACCCGCATCTTTGTTTTCTTTAAACTGTGGTTCATTGTAAAGGTTTCCTAAAAGCGTAGAAATATTTGGTTTAAAAAATCCATTGCCCACAATAATTAATAACATCGAAATATAAAATGATGTTTCGCCAGGTATTGCCAAACCGCAATAACCCAATCCCATTAAAATTCCGCCAATGGTTATGGCTGTTCTGTAACCCAAAAGTCTATCGGCTAAAATTCCTCCCAAAAAAGGCGTTAAAAAAACCAAAGCAATAAAAGTTCCAAAAATATCTGATGCATTTGCACGCTCTAATCCCAAACCTCCTTTGTCTGTATCGGTCATGTACAAAACAAAAATGCCTATCATTAAATAATAGCCAAAACGTTCCCACATTTCGGCAAAAAACAAATATTTTAATCCTTTTGGATGTTTAGCTGTTGAAGTAGTTGAACTCATAATTTACATTTACAAAGTCCTAATTTAAACATTCCTTTCTATTTTTAGTTATTTTAAGGTAGCTTTGTACTCTAATATTGTAATGAAAGTAGATTTAGACATAATTTCGCCTTCGCTTTGGCTTCCTAATTATAAAAAAACAATTATTGTTGCTGGTCCTTGCGGTGCCGAAACCGAAGAGCAAGTAATGCAAACCGCAATTGAATTAAGTAAAAATAATCAGGTTCAAATTTTTAGATCTGGGATTTGGAAACCACGCACACGTCCAAATTCTTTTGAAGGTGTTGGTACTGTTGGATTAAAATGGTTGCAACAAGTAAAAAAAGAAACGGGTTTGCTAACAACAACCGAAGTGGCAACTGCCGAGCATGTAGAACAAGCGCTTAAACACAACATTGATATTTTATGGATTGGCGCTCGAACAACCGTAAATCCTTTTACTGTTCAAGAAATTGCTGATGCTTTAAAAGGAACTGACATTCCGGTAATGGTAAAAAATCCGGTTAATCCCGATTTAAATTTATGGATTGGTGCTCTGGAAAGATTTAATCAAGCGGGTATAAAAAAATTAATTGCAATTCATCGAGGCTTTTCCACCTTAGCAAAAGGCGTTTACAGAAATGCGCCGATGTGGAGTATACCCATTGAATTAAAATTATTAATCCCTAACCTTCCGATAATATGTGACCCAAGTCATATAGCAGGAAAAAGAAATTTGTTGTTAGATGTAATTCAAAAATCTGTTGATTTAAATATGGACGGATTTATTGTTGAAGTACACAACAATCCTGATGCAGCTTTAAGCGATGCCAAACAACAAGTTACACCAAACAATTTTGCCGAAATACTTTCAAGAATTATTTATAAAACTGAAGATAGCGACAATGTTATTTTCGATCATCAAATTCAAGAATTAAGAAATATTATTGACAGAGTTGATGTTGATTTAATTGAAGCTATTGCTAAGCGCATGGAAATAGTTGATAAAATTGGCGAGCACAAAAAAGAAAATAATGTTACTATACTTCAAATGGAACGCTGGTTTGAAGTTTTAAATACAAGAACTGGTAAGGGCGAATCTTTAGGATTAGATAAAACTTTTTTAACCCGTTTGTTTGATTTGGTTCACGAAGAATCTATTCGTCGTCAACAAGAAATTATGAGCAACGCCAATAAAGAACAATCTATTGATTAAAACTCAATAAAATTTCTGCTGTTTTTTTGTTTAAATTTTCAATAGCCAAAGAAATGTCCCAGTTATTTTTATTTCGTTTTTCAACGTAATTAGAAATACTTCTTATTTGTGCATAAAATATTTTAAACTCTTCGCATACTTGAGCAAAAGCAGCGCCTTCCATACTTTCGGTGTAAGCATGAAACAAATTCCATATTTTATTTATTGCGGCTTCGTTGCCATGCACTTTGTTTACAGTAATTGCATTTACTTGCGGAATATTTTGCAAAACATTGTTCTTAAAAACAGTTGTATTTACAAATTTATTTTTTCCTGGCAAATTCATTTCTGTAAACGGAATAAAATTATCATCATCTTCGGCACCTAATTCTGCAATACAATCTTCTGTAATATTTACAATTTCCCCAATTTTTAATTCTTTATGAAAAGCTCCAGCAATGCCAACTTGCAATGCAAAATCGTATTTTTTTGAGCAAAGTGCTTTTGTACAAAAAATTGCTGCACTCACCATTCCTACTTCGGTTAACAACACATCTACGTCTATATTATTAATGGTAAACGATAACGAATTTTGCTTTGCAAATTTTTTAAGCAAAGGTTCAATTTCAAAACGAGTGGCAGCAACAAGCAATAAGTTCATGCAGTAAAAATACCTTTTTTGCTTTAAACAAACTATATTTGTACAAATACTCGTTACAATGAACGGATACGAAAAAAAAGACCAGTACAATCCTGAGCTAATTGACAAAATTGCTGCGCAATACAAAGAAGTTTTAAAAGATATTGGCGAAGATCCCAACCGCGAAGGTTTACTTAAAACACCCGAGCGTGTTGCTAAAGCCATGCAATTTTTAACACACGGTTACGATTTAAATCCAAGCGACATTTTAAAAAGCGCCATGTTTGCCGAAGATTACAAACAAATGGTAATTGTAAAAGACATAGAAGTTTATTCGCTTTGCGAACATCATTTATTGCCATTTTTTGGAAAAGCGCACATTGCTTATATTCCTAACGGACATATTGTTGGTTTAAGTAAAATTCCGCGTGTGGTTGATGCTTTTGCTCGCAGACTGCAAGTGCAAGAACGTTTAACTACCGAAATTAGAGATTGCATACAAGAAACCCTTAACCCAATTGGTGTTGCGGTTGTAATAGAATGTTCGCATTTATGTATGCAAATGCGCGGCATTCAAAAACAAAACTCGGTTACAACTACATCAGCTTTTACTGGCGAGTTTTTAAAAGACACAACACGTAGCGAATTTATTAGATTGATTGGTGCTAACTTACATTAAAATAGTTTCAAGTTTAAGGTTTCAAGTTCGGCGAGTTCTTTAAACCTGCAACTTTGAACTTTAAATCTGCCAACTTGTCAATGGTACAGAAATTGCATAACTTTACATAAACTATAAAAACTATGGAAAACAATAATTGGAATTTTTCGCAATCAAACTCGCAATCAATTTCGGGTTCAGATTCATCGTCAATGTCTAAAACATTTATGGCAAATGTCTTTTCGTGGATGTTTGCAGCGCTTACCATTACAGCAGTTATAGCATATTGGTTTAGCAGCGATTTATCTATGATGCAACCTTTAATTAAAGCTGACGGAACTGGTTTAAGCATTTTAGGATGGGTTGTAATGTTTGCTCCATTGGGCTTTGCATTAATTATGGGTTTTGCTTTTAATAAACTTTCTTATCCTGTTTTACTAACTTTATTTTTAGCTTATGCAGCAATAAACGGAGTTAGTTTTAGCTTTATATTTTTAGCATATACCGCTGCATCTATTTTTAAAACATTTGCAATTGCTGCAGGTATGTTTGGCGTTATGGCTGTGTTGGGTTACACTACTAAACAAGATTTAACCAGCTTTGGTAAAATAATGATGATGGGTTTAATTGGTATTATTATTGCGAGTTTGGTAAACTTCTTTTTAAAATCGAGCGCAATGGAATACATCATTAGCATTATTGGTGTAGTTGTGTTTACAGGCTTAACCGCTTACGATGTGCAAAAACTAAAAAACATTGGTACAGGAACTGAGTTAGATGGTGCAACAGGCTCTAAATTAGCCATTATGGGTGCGTTTAACTTGTACTTAGATTTCATTAACTTATTCTTAATGTTATTGCGTTTATTTGGCGATAGAAAATAAATTTTCTAAACAATAAAAATTTCAAGAGCCTTGCCTAAGCGAGGCTCTTGTTTTTTAACAGATACTTCTTATTTTTACAAAAACTATAATTCAAACTTATGAAAAAAGCATACGTATTTCCAGGACAAGGTTCGCAGTTTAGTGGTATGGGAAAAGATTTATACGAATCTTCTGCCCTAGCAAAAGAAATGTTTGAAAAAGCAAACGCTATTTTAGGTTATAAAATTACCGATATTATGTTTGCTGGTACTGATGAAGAATTAAAACAAACTAAAGTTACGCAACCTGCTATATTTTTACATTCTGTAATAAAAGCAGCAACACTTGGCGATACTTTTTCTCCAGATATGGTGGCTGGTCACTCTTTAGGTGAGTTCTCTGCATTAGTGGCTAACAAAACACTATTGTTTGAAGATGCACTTAAATTAGTTTACTCACGCGCTATGGCTATGCAAAAAGCGTGCGAGTTAAATCCATCAACAATGGCTGCTATATTAAATTTAGATGATAAAGTAGTTGAAGATATTTGCGCAGAAATTTCAGCAGCAGGAAATATTGTAGTGGCTGCAAACTATAACTGCCCTGGACAATTAGTAATTTCTGGAAGTATTGAAGGCGTAAACATTGCTTGCGAAAAATTAAAAGCAGCAGGCGCAAAACGCGCATTAGTTTTACCAGTTGGTGGAGCGTTTCACTCACCATTAATGCAACCTGCAAAACTAGAATTAGAAGCAGCAATTAAAGCAACGCATTTTAGCAATCCTATTTGTCCTGTTTACCAAAACGTAACAGCAAGTGCGGTATCAAATCCTGATGAAATAAAAAACAACTTAATTATACAATTAACTGCACCAGTAAAATGGACGCAGACTGTAAAACAAATGGTAGCAGATGGTGCAACGCATTTTACAGAAGTTGGACCAGGAAAAGTATTACAAGGTTTGGTTAAAAAAGTAGAACCAAGCGTTGAAGCAATTAGTGCTTAATAATTTAGTTTTAAAATTATAAATTGTTTGTTGCGCAAGTGGCAAACAATTTTTTTATACTGTATGAATAAATTTTACCGAATAATCTTTGCATGCGCTTTATTATTTGTTTTTGCAAGACTTGAACTCTATGCACAAACAGAAAATAATATTCAAATAGTTTATATTCCAGACACAAATTTTAAAAGTGCTTTGCTTAATAATGGCGAAATCAATTTAAATTGTGATAACGAAATTGATGTTTTTGAAGCAGAAAATTATAATGGTGCACTTAATATTTCAAGTTTGCAAATTGAAAGTCTTACAGGTATAAACTTTTTTAAAAACATAACATCTCTAGACTGCTCTTGGAATTATATTGCAGAAATACATTTGGAAGAAGCAACCAATCTAAGTTCTTTAACGTGTGGAAATAATGGCTTGCGTTTTTTAAATACAAAAAACAATTCTCATTTAAAATATTTAGATTGCACATCAAACATCATAAATGAGTTAAACTTAAATGATAGTTTAGTAATTATTTGTTGTGCAGGAAATCAACTAACTTCTCTTGAATTATCAGATTTAGGAGAAACTACACTATTAAATTGCGACCGCAACCAAATAAAAGAAATAAATTTTTCTAAACAAAAAAAATTACAATATCTTTCGTGTCGCGAAAATCAAATAGAAGTAATAGACGTATCAAACAATATAAATTTGCTTAAACTTGAACTTGCTGAAAACAATATCTCACAGTTAAACACAACAAATAACAAAAATCTGTATTATTTAGTTTGTTATAATAATAAACTACGTGATTTGAACGTAGAAAATAATACCAAACTTAAGTTACTTTATTTCAACTCTAATAAAATATCACGTATTAATTTACAAAACAACTTAAAACTTGAAGAATTACATTGTTTTCAAAATCAACTTGAAGAATTAGATATAAAAAAATTAAACCATCTTAAATATTTAGAATGCTCAATGAACCATTTAAAACAATTAGATGTTTCAAAAAACAAAAAACTTGAATATATTTCTTGTAATTACAACTTGATACAAGAGCTTAATGTAAAAAACTGCAAAAAACTATTTGTATTAACCTGTGCTAATAATTATATAAAATTTTTAGATTTAAACAACAACAAATTGTTGAAAAAATTGGGGTGTAATAATAATATAGTAACTAATTTGGATTTATCTAAAAATAAAAACCTGCAATTTGTAAGTGCAGACTTTAATAACATTAGTTATTTGGATATTCAGAATTGCACATCATTAGAATCATTGAGCTTTAGCTACAACAATGTTAATTTAATAAAACTGAGTAATTCAAAAAATCTAGTTAGATTAAACTGTAAAAAAAATCCTTTAACCTTTATAGATGTAAGCGCTTTTTTAAACCTTGAAGCCTTAAATTGTGCAGAAAACATGCTAATTGAACTTGATTTAGAGAAAAACAAAAAGTTAATTAATCTAGATTGTAGTTACAATAAACTCGAATTCTTATCCATTAAAAATAACAATAATATTAATCTCGAAATTTTTAAAACTGAGGGCAATAAACTTCTAAAAACAATTAAAGTTGATGACGCTAATTACATGGAAAAGAAATGGCCAATTACTGGATGTTCATATATCAACTAAAATGCACATATCAAAAGCCCTATTCATTTTAATTGCTTTCTCATTTAATATTCAAGCGCAAACTAAAAAAGATACAAGAATGATATCAGAAAAAATGAAAGTAGAAATTTGGTCGGATATAATGTGTCCGTTTTGTTATATAGGCAAACGTCATTACGAAAAAGCGCTTTCGCAATTTGCTTTTGCAAAACACATTGAGTTAGAGTGGCACAGCTATCAACTAGACCCAAGCATTCCCAAACAAACCGAAAAAATAAATGTGTACGAATATTTAGCGCAACGTAAAGGCATTAGCAAACAACAATCAGAAGCAATGCACAAAAACGTAATTAGTATGGCGCAAGAAGCTGGCTTAACTTACAATTTTGATATTGCAGTTGTTGCCAATTCGTTTGATGCACACAGAGTAATTCAGTTAGCTAAAAAACACAACTTGGGCGACGAAGCAGAAGAACGTTTTTTTAAAGCTTATTTTTCCGAAGGCGCTGATGTTAGTGATGCCGCTACACTAATTAAATTAGGAAAAGAAATTGGTTTAAACGAAGAAGAGGTAAGCAAAGTAGTAAACAGCGATGCGTATAGCACCGAAGTAAAAAACGATATTGCAATGGCACAACAAATTAGTGTGCAAGGTGTTCCGTTTTTTGTTTTTAATAGAAAATACGGCGTGTCTGGTGCACAACCCGATAGTGCTTTTTTAGATGTACTAAACAAATCGTTTAGCGAATGGAAAACACAAAATAAAATTTCTGATTTAGAAATTACAGAAGGCAAAGTTTGTACTCCCGAAAAAGATTGTGAGTAAAAACAAAATGGAAAAATTTGGAATTGGATTCCAAATTTTTCCATATATTTGTTTTATGATAAACCGAATTGCAGAGAAAAGGCTATTAAAACTTGCAGCAACATTTAAAGCTGTAGCTGTTGTTGGCGCAAGGCAATCGGGCAAAACAACTTTGGTTAAAAAACTTTTTAAAACCAAACCTTACATTTCTCTCGAAAATTTAGACACTCGGAATTTTGCTTTGTCCGACCCAAGAGGTTTTTTAGAGCAATTCCCACAAGGAGCTATATTAGACGAAGTACAACGCACACCCGAACTTTTTTCGTACCTGCAAGAGATTTTAGATAATTCTAAAAAGAAAGGACTATTTATTCTAACTGGTTCTAACAATTTTTTATTACAAGAAACCATATCGCAATCTTTAGCTGGTAGAGTTGGTTATTTAAGTTTATTACCATTTTCTGTTGCCGAATTAAACAGCAAAAAACTATTAGCAAAAACCGACGACGAAATTTTGTTTAAAGGATTTTATCCTCCAATTTACGATCAAAAAATTCCGGCTAGCGATTGGTGCGCTAACTACATAAAAACATACATTGAACGCGATGTTCGGCAAATAAAAAACATTAGCGATTTGCTTTTGTTTGAGCGCTTTATGCGTTTATTAGCAGGTAGAAGCGGACAAGAATTAAATTATAGTTCGTTTTCTATTGAAACGGGTGTTGATGTAAAAACGATACAATCGTGGATAGGAATTTTAGAAAGCAGTTACATTATTTATCTGCTAAAACCTTATTATAAAAACTACAACAAAACAATTGTAAAACGACCAAAACTTTATTTTTACGACACAGCTTTAGTTTGCTCTTTATTAGGAATACAAAACGCAAAACAAATAGCCAATTACCCTTTGCGTGGTGCTATTTTTGAAACAATGTTGGTAACAGAATTAATAAAACAACGCACAAATTTGGGCTCGCCTATTAACCTGTATTATTGGCGCGATAAAACTGGTCACGAAGTAGATATTTTATCAGAAGAAAAAAACAGCATTTTGCCAATAGAAATAAAATCGGGCAAAACCATTACCGCCGAGTTTTTTAAAAATATTGATTATTGGAATAAATTAAGTGGAAATAAAAAAGCTTTAATTCTTTATGCTGGCACTCAAAATCAAAATCGAAGCAACGGTTTTGAAATACAAAATTGGAGAGAATATTTACTTTAAAAATGGAAAAATTTGGAATTGAATTCCATATTTTTCCATTTCAAATTTTTGTTTAGCCCTAAAAATAGGCGTTTCAATTTATGGCGAAACCAAATTTATTGAAACATTAGCATAAAACGGACTACTTAGTTTATTGTGGTAAACTGGAGTACTTCCGCCATCATCTACCTTAAACTTGTAGTTGTAGATGTAACCAACTTGCAGCGACATCCAAATAAATTTATAAACCGAAAACTCATACGTAATTTTATTTCTTAACTCAGAACGGCGTAACTCCAATTGCGAATAAGGAATTGTAGCATTATTTTTTAGCATATTACCTAAATAATACGAAGCACCTTCTAATTCAAAGCCGCCTAAAATAATGTTTCGCGAATTAATGGTGTATCTAACCGCAGCTCTTGCAGGTACAAGTGCTTCAATTCCCCACTTACGATTAGGAAAAGTATAGTTGTATAAAACAACAGGAATTATTAAAGATTCACCGCCTCTATATGTTCTGCTCGCACCAATTGCAAATTGCCTGCGGTCGTGTTTTTTCCAACCAAACAAAACTGCTGTTTGAAATTTTACTGTACTAACGCTTTGAAAATTGGTGAAACTATAATCTCCATTCAAATCAAAATTACTTTGATGCAACAAAAAATGTTTTTCGTTTAAAGGCTTAAAAATGGTGTAGTTTGCCCCCATACTTCTTAAACCAGTTTCAGAAAGAGATTGAGTAAACAAATTGCTTAAAGCTGATGGATTTTTAAAAGCATATTTATGATCTAAATAATTTACACCTAAATTTACCAACCATTTTGTATTAGATATTACCGGAAAATTTGCACTTCCACGCAATCCATAATTGTACGCAACTTCATTATTTACACCACCATTCCCTATTTTCATATCATAAGGTCCTTCAAAATCAAATCCTAACGAAACTAATTTTGATGGCGCGTTACCAATAATTTTTGATGTGCAATAGGTTTTACTAGGCGATGCATCCATATCGGCATACATGCTAAAATCTTCAACTTCTGCAGTATCTTGCTGTGCAAAAGCGTTAATTGAAAACAAAGCAAAACCAAGAACAATGTATTTTTTCATAAAGTGCTAAAACAACTTTAAATAAATTATTTTTTTACTTGCATACGTTTCCAAGTGTCGGTACGTCCAAACATTTGCACACCAATATAACCTCTAACATCTAAGGTGTTTTCGTCAATTAATTTAATGGTGCAATTGTATGTACTTCCGCTTTCTGGGTCGTAAATTGTGCCTTCTTCCCAAGTATTATTTCCTGTGTAAACAAAACCAAGTAAGTTAGAATAGCCTAATAATGGCACATTTCGTTTGGTTTCATCAGGATTATTTTTGTCGCGTTTGTTGGTTCCGTCTTCGTATTTAGGTTCTTTTAACCACACTATTTTACCAGCGTATTTATCGCCATATTTTGTAACTTTTACTCTAGCTTTTCCGCTACCTACTTCCCATACACCTAACATCTTATCTCCTTCTGTGGGAGCGGTTTGAGCCAAACTTCTAAACGAACTAATTGCAAAAATTGCAAACAATAAAACAAGTAATTTTTTCATAGCATATCTATTTATCTATTAACAATGTTAATTCTAACGCAATTTAGCTGAAAAAGTTTATAAAATTATACTTTAATTAATTTTAAATTTCTGCATACTAATTTTCATAGGCTTTAAAAGCAGATGGTTCAAACGGAATACCAGTAGTTTAAAAAAATGAAAACTTATCAGTTATTCCTTCTATTGGATTTATTTTTGAATTTTAAATTACTCTCTGTTTTTACTATCAATTACAATAGTTACAGGGCCATCGTTAATTAATTCAATTTGCATATCGGCGCCAAACACTCCGGTTTTAATTGGCTTAGCAATTAGCTTTTGTGTTTCGATAATAAATTTCTCGTATAAAGGAATTGCAATTTCTGGTTTTGCAGAACGAATAAATGATGGGCGATTTCCTTTTTTTGTACTTGCAAAAAGTGTAAACTGACTCACTAGTAAAATTCCTCCATCAATATCTTTTACAGATAAATTCATCAAACCTTTCTCGTCTGAAAATATGCGCAGGCTCACTAATTTATTTGCTAACCACTCAATATCTTCTGTGCCATCAGCATCTTCAACACCCAACAACACCAGCAAACCATTTTCAATTTCAGAAAATAATTTATCGTTAATTGTTACCGATGCTTTTTTTACTCGTTGAATTATTATTCGCATGTTATGAGATATTAGACGTGAGATATTAGATTTTAGACAATTTCAAAACTAAAAACAGTAAACCAAAAACTATAAACTTGAAACTTAATACTTATTATCCTCTTCTTCTTCTCTATTTTCGTAAACATCTAAATAACTACTGTAGCGTGTAGGCGATATTTCTCCAGCTTCTACCGCTTTTTTAATTGCACAACCCGGTTCGTTAATATGCGTGCAATTGCTAAACTTACAATCGTTTAAACGTTCGCGCATTTCTAAAAAATAATGACTTACTTCTTTTTTATCAATATCAACAACACCCAATTCTTTAATACCTGGTGTATCAATTATATAGCCGCCAAACGTTAGTGGATGCATTTCTGCAAATGTAGTGGTGTGCGTTCCTTTTTCGTTTGAAGTAGATATTTCAGCTGTTTTTAAATTTAATTGCAACTCCATTTTATTTATTAATGTTGATTTACCAACACCTGAGTTGCCCGAAAATAAATTTATTTTTCCTTTCAATTTTATTTTTAAACGCTCAACATCTTCATTATTAAAAGCCGACATACAAATTACTTCGTAACCAATTTTTTCGTACATCTCTTTATAATGTTTCATCAACTCATTATCTTCTTCGGTATTAGCATCTGTTTTATTTAAAATAATTGTAGCAGGAATATGATAAGCTTCAGCTGTTACCAAAAAGCGATCTATAAATCCAAATTTAATTTTTGGTTGTGCAATACTTCCTACCAAATAAGCATGATCGATGTTGGCTGCAAGAATATGTACTTGCTTAGATAAATTGATTGATTTACGAATGATATAATTTTTTCTTTCGTGAATTTTCACAATATTCCCAATCATCTCATCTGGCTCTAGCTCAATATCTACAATATCTCCAGCTGCAATTGGATTGGTTGCTTTTATTCCTTTTATTCTAAAGCTTCCTCTAATTTTGCAATCGTAAATTTTATTATCAGCTATCATTACTTGATACCAACTGCCTGTAGATTTTATTACTGTTCCCGTCATAGTTCAAAGTTAACGTAATTTCAAAATACCTCAATAAAAAAAGTCCGAACTTGCGCTCAGACTTTTTTTTATTTTTAACTTATAAAATAATTTTTACGCCTATATCTGGCAGTGTTCGTGTTTTTCCATCGGGCATTAAAGCTTTTATTTCAGTAAAATAAATTTTTGAATTTGCCTTTAATTTACTTATGTCGTCTTTCATTTTTACACTCATAACGGCTACACCTTTGTCGTTAGTTTCGCTTGAATAAGAAGCTGAATTAGCACCACTAAAATTTTCATACTTAAAACTTACAATTTTAATTGGGAATTCAAAATCAAAATTTTCCATTTTAGCAGTTACACCTGATAAAGCACTTAACAACGATTTTCTCATTGGAAAAGTACCACTTTGTCCACCCAAAACACTTGTTGGTGTTGGCAACGATTTTGCTCTAAAATTAAAAGTGCCTAATACTTTTTTACTTGTTTTATCGCTAACGGTTATGGTTACAAAATTGGGTTTTTGCGTGGGTGTTGTTACCCTTGCTATCCAGCAATCTTTGCCTTCTTCGTCTTTCCCTTTTTTTATAGTTCCACCACCGCCAGTAATTGTGTACTGCAAATTTGTTTCGGCAATACCTGCAGCGCTTATTAATATTGGATTGTCAACGCCAATATAAAAAACATTCATCTTTTTTAAAAAGGTTGCTGCTGCTGGGCGAGCAACAATATACTCATGTTGAAACGGATATTTTTCTACCGTTCCATCAGGCTTATTTACTTCAATAATACCGCCCCATTTTTGTAAACCTTCGCCTGTTGTTTTTACAGCGTATTTTCCCAAACCTCTTACAATTTGTAACTCAGTTCCGTTGCCTATTAATTCTTTTTTTACAGTATCAACATTACCAACAATCATTTTATTTTTTTGTGTTGAACTACTTGCAGCAAGTATTACATCAGCTTTAAATTCTTCGCCTTGTAAAACATAAGTTGTGCCGGCTAAAACACGTGCTTCAAACTGATCGAATTTAACATCGTTTGCACCAACTGCACCTATTAATGTTTTTACCATATCTGCTTCGGCATTGTTTATATCCGACTCCATTTTTGTTAAGTTGGTTATTGCAGCAACTAACGGAATATGATAAAAATTAATTGCGCTCCAATCTTCTTCAACACCATTATCAATACGTTTAACATCTGTATTTAAAATGGTTTTAATTGATTTTTCAAGAGCGGTTTTTTCTGTAGCCAAAAGTTTAACACCATTGCCATCTGCAATTAGCTTTAAAAATTTTTCTCTTGTTTCGTCAATTTTAGTTTTTAATTGAAAAGCTGTGTTTGGCCCATTAGCTTGAACAGGTTTTTTTGCTGGGTTTGTAGGCTCGCCCAAACCTAACAAACGAGTTGGTTCGTCATAATTATCTTTCGAATCTATTTCGTACATATTTGTTTTAAGAATACGAACAGCGGCCGTATCATCTTTTTTATCAATTACCATCAATAGTTTTTTCTTAATATCGAAAATATAATCGCGCATTTCTTTACTCAACTTTTGCACTTGTTGCGCCCTATCGAAATAAGGTTTTGCTTTTGCATCTTTTTCGCTCAATTTAGAAAACTGATTGTAAGTATCTGCGTTTTTATTTTCAAATCCTTGATTGGTTTTTGATAAGCCGTCGTTAACAACTATAAAAGAATTTAAAATGTCTTTAGATACATTCATCGCCAATAAAGCGGTTAAAACTAAATACATCATACCAATCATTTTATCGCGGGGTGAGCCTCCTGTTGCCATGGTTTCTATTTTTTAAATTGTAAATACTATTTTGTTTTTTATTCTATAATTTTTTAGATACATGCTGCGATTTTGTATCATCCGCAATGCAATAAAACCTAAGGTGGCAAAAGCATTATTCTATTCAATTGTTTTTTCATTATTGATGATTTTAACTACATAATGCAAAAACAAAAAAAAGATACAGCGACTCGTAAAAAAATTAGATAGAATGTTTAGTTCATACATTCATTATTATAGCAGAAAGTGCGTTTATGATATTATTACAAAAAACGCTAACTTCGTACTAGTCATTTTTCCTAAATGATTGTTTTTATTTATTAGGAATTAAAAAAATAAAAAAAGTGTCAATAGAAGTAAAAAACATATCAAAACTATACGGAAATCAAAAAGCATTGAACGATGTTTCTTTTAATGTTAACGCTGGTCAAATTGTAGGATTTCTGGGGCCAAACGGTGCAGGAAAATCAACCATGATGAAAATCATTACTTGCTTTATTCCGCCAACATCGGGTAGCGTAAGTGTTTGTGGTTTTGATGTGATGGAGCAATCAATGGAAGTACGCAAAATTGTTGGTTACTTGCCAGAGCACAATCCTTTGTATTTAGATATGTACGTTAAGGAATATTTAGAATTTATTGCTGGGCTTCATAAAATTGACAAACCAATGAATCAAGTTAAAAAAATGATTGAAACGGTTGGTTTGCAAGTAGAGCAAAATAAAAAAATTGGTGCTTTATCAAAAGGCTATCGTCAGCGTGTTGGTTTAGCTCAAGCTATGATTCACAATCCAAAAGTGTTAATTTTAGATGAGCCTACAACTGGTTTAGACCCTAACCAAATTACAGAAATACGAAACTTAATAAAGCAAATTGGTAAAGAAAAAACAGTACTTTTTTCTACCCACATTATGCAAGAAGTAAAGGCCATTTGTGATAAAGTTATTATTGTTAAACAAGGTAAATTGGTTGCAAACGACGAAACAAGCCAATTGCAAAGCAATAGCGACGATTATGCTTATGTTTCAATAGAGTTTGATAAAGCCACTGATAAAAAACAATTACGCAGTATTGCTGGAGTTTTAGATGCTGTAAACACCGAAAATAATACATGGATGATTAAAGCCGAAAAACACATTGATGTGCGCAAAGAGCTATTTCAATACGCAATAAAAAACAATTTAACAGTACTTGGAATGCAAAAAGAAGAGAAAACTTTAGAAGAAATTTTCCAAAAACTAACAAAATAGTTCGTTTTTTGCTTTTTTTTATCTAAAAAGACTATCTTCGTTGTCTAATTTTTAAAAAACAATTATGTCATACTTATTTACCTCTGAATCTGTTTCTGAAGGACATCCTGATAAAGTTGCAGATCAAATTTCTGATGCAATTATTGATGCATTTTTAACTTACGACCCTACTGCGAAAGTAGCTTGCGAAACATTTGTAACTACTGGACTTGTTGTTATTGGTGGCGAAATTAAATGCAACGATTTAGCTAAGGCTAAAGTTGATGTTCAAAAAATTGCTCGTGGCGTAATTGCAAAAATTGGCTACACTAAATCAGAATATCAATTCGATTCTGTTTCATGCGGAATTTTAAATGCTTTGCACGAACAATCATCAGATATTAATCAAGGTGTTGAACGTGCTAAAGACGAAGAGCAAGGTGCTGGCGATCAAGGTATGATGTTTGGTTATGCTAGTCGCGAAACAGATAACTATATGCCCTTACCGTTAGAGCTTTCTCATTTATTATTAAAAGAGTTAGCTGCAATTCGTAGAGAAGGTAAAAAAATGAAATACTTACGTCCAGATGCAAAATCGCAAGTAACTATTCAATATACTGATAAAGGTAAACCAGAAAAAATTGAAACTATTGTTTTATCTACTCAACATGATGATTTTGCTACTGATGATATTATGTTAGCACAAATTAAAGACGAGGTGATAAACATTTTAATACCAAGAGTTAAAAAATTATTACCTCCACGTATTAAAAAATTATTTGGTGATGATATTCAGTACCACATTAATCCAACAGGTAAATTTGTTATTGGTGGACCACACGGTGATACTGGCTTAACAGGAAGAAAAATTATTGTTGATACCTATGGCGGACGTGGTGCTCACGGTGGTGGCGCATTCTCTGGAAAAGATTCTTCAAAAGTAGATCGTTCTGCTGCTTATGCTACTCGCCACATTGCTAAAAACTTAGTTGCTGCTGGTGTTTGCGACGAAGCTTTAGTGCAAGTTGCTTATGCAATTGGTGTTGCTGAGCCTGTAGGTTTATATTTAAATACTTACGGAACTGGAAAAGTAAAAGATAAAGAAGGTAAAAAATTAAGTGACGGAGAAATTTCAGTTCGTTTTGCTAAAATATTTGATATGCGCCCAAGTGCAATTGTAAAACGTTTTGGTTTAAAAAACCCTATTTATGCTGAAACTGCTGCTTACGGACACATGGGAAGAGTTCCTGGAGTTGTAGAAGTAAACGGTAAAAAATACGAGACATTTGGTTGGGAAAAATTAGACCAAGTAGATGCTTTACGTAAAGAGTTTAACATTACTGAAAAACAAGAAGCTATCGCTTAATTGTTGTAAATAATTCAATAAAAAACGCCTCGATTCCGATAACTATCGGAACGAGGCGTTTTTTTATAACACTATTTCATTTCATATAGCATCTTCATCAAAAGTCTTGAAGCACTTTCATCTAAATATCTTAATTTGCCCGTTGTAAACATTATTCCTGTAGCGCTATGATAATAAGGAGAATTAGTGGAATAAATATCGACTAAGCCAAAACCACTCATTGTAAAATAAGATGAAGGTTTATTGGGTGAAGACTCTAACCAAACTGTTGATCCAGTAAAACCTCCTTTGTTTAAACGAGTTGAATGTTCTTTATTATTATCAATTTTATAATACTGACCACTTTTAATACTAATCTTTAATTTGTTATGTTTAAAATTCCAATTCTTGTTTAATCTCTTTACATTCCCAAAAACATAAATCATATTTTTTTCTTGTAACATCTTGTTTTCAGCTACCAATTCTTCAGTTAAGAAACAAACCTCAATTAGAAAAAAATTTAGTGAATCATTATATTCTAATATTTTAAATGAATTGGCTCCAATCGAATTAGACTTTACTGCAATAGTCTTGGTCAATTTCTCAATATTAGTTTTAACATCAACGTCTGTAATTTTAAGTTGAGCAATTGGAATTATTTTTTTTGAAATTAAACTATCATTCAAATAATAGAAACCATTTTGTCTTTGAATGTTTCTATCACTGTATGATTTCAACACAATAATTTCTTGACAAAAGAGATGTTCAGTTGAACAAAACAATAGAAGAGAAATAACAATCTGTTTTATTAAAAAATCAGTATATGTAAACAAAAACATAACAAATAATTTAAACCTCAACACTTGTAAATTTAAAACTCTTGCCGTCAAACAAACCTTTGTCGCTTAGTTTTAGTTCGGGTATTACGAGCAAAGCCATAAACGATAAAGTCATAAAAGGTGCACGTAATTTAGTGCCCAATGCTTTTGCTTGCTTGTCAATTTCAATATACAAATTAGCTGTTTCGTAAGCATCACCATTTGTCATAATTCCAGCAACTGGCAAGGCTAAACTTAATTTTTGTTCGCCATTGGCTAACGAAATTCCGCCTTTGTTTTTAATAATTAAATTTACGGCTTCGCATATATCCAAATCGTTAGTTCCCACCGCAACAATATTATGACTATCGTGTGCGATACAACTTGCTATTGCGCCATGTTTTAGTTCAATATTTTTTATAAAAGCAATTGCAGTGGATGCATCGCTGTAACGGTTTACCACAGCTATTTTTAACACATCGCTTTGCGTATTCGATTCTAAATTTCCGTTTACTAAAAGTGATTCTTCAATTAATTCGTGTGTAATTAATTGTCCATCTAAGGCTTCTATTACACGTATTTTTTTTGCATCCGATTTTAATTCAAAATCTTTTGGCGATTTTAAACTACAATCAAACTGATTAATAATTTTTTCTGAAATTTTTTCTATTAACGATTTTCCGTTTTTAGCAACTAACTCTCCGCTAATATAGGTTTCTTTAATTGTAAAATCGTTTAGGTTGTCAATCACAATAAAATCGGCATTATCTCCTTGTTGCAACAAACCAACTTTTAAGTTATAATGTTTTATAACGTTGTAAGATGCTGCACGTAAAACCTCAAACAAATCGTTTCCTTTTTTAAGCGCACGCTTTACTAAATCATTTATATGATTATCTAACAAACTATCAGGATGTTTATCATCACTACAAAACATTATTTGCTCAGGAAATTGTTTTAAAAGTGGAATTAATTCCTCAAAATTTTTGGCAGCACTTCCTTCTCTAATCAACACTTTTACACCGATTTGTAATTTCTCTAAAGCTTCTTCGTATTTAAAACATTCGTGGTCGGTTGTAATCCCTGCCGAAAAATACTTACGCATATCTTCGCCTCGTAAACCTGGCGCGTGACCATCAATTGGTTTATTTAAAGCTTTAGCAATGGCTAATTTTTTATGTACTTCTCCATCTCCAAAAATTACTCCCGGAAAATTCATCATCTCAGCTAAATAAACAATTTCATCTCGCTTTAATAATTCTTCAATTCCTTTGCTATCTATGGTTGCACCTGCCGTTTCAAAACTGGTTGCAGGCACGCAAGATGGTGCTCCAAAATAAAAATGAAACGGAACTTTATTCCCGTTTCCAATCATATAATCAACACCTTCAATTCCAACTACATTGGCAATTTCGTGCGGGTCAGAAATGGTTCCTACCGTTCCGTGCACTACTGCTAATCGTGCAAACTCACTCGGTATAAGCATAGAACTTTCTACATGAATATGCGCATCAACAAAACCTGGTAAAATATAGTTGTCTAAATTTTTATCTAACTCCTCAATCGAAAATATTTTGCCATCAATTACCTCAACTCGCGCAGCAAAAATGCGCTTTGCAACAACATCAATTAAATTGGCTTCTATTGTGTATTTCATTTCTTTTTGGTTTTCAGTTTTTGGTTTACGGTTAATAGTTTTTGGTAATGGTTTCCAACGTTAAAACTTTCTAACTTTAAAACCTTGTGTTCTATAAATTCGTAATAAAATAATCAGCAATTTTTTGCATTAAATGTACTCTGTCTTTTCCTACTACATTATGATAATGACCTGGATAAACAAAATAATCGAGATGAACTCCTTTGTCTACAGCCTTTTTTAAATACATCATACTATGTTGCCAAACCACTACGTCGTCGCTTGCGCCATGTATTAACATTAATTTTCCTTTTAAATCGCCAACATAATTCAGCAAATTACTTTTTTCAAAACCTTCTTTATTGGTTTGTGGTGTATCCATATAACGCTCTGTGTACATGATTTCGTAATAACTCCAATCAATTACTGGTCCACCAGCAACACCAACTTTAAAAACATCGGGAGTGCGCGTCATCATCGATGTTGTCATAAATCCACCAAAACTCCAACCATCAACACCTAAGCGTTTTGCATCAACATATTTTTGCGATTTTAAATAATCAACGCCTTTCATTTGATCAGAAATTTCTACTGTCCCTAACTGACGGAAAGTAGCTTGCTCAAAAGTTTTTCCTCTACCTTTTGTTCCTCTGTTGTCAACTGTAAAAACAATATAGCCGCGTTGCGCCATGTAGTGATACCATAAATCGGCACCACCTAACCATGAGTTTGTAATCAGTTGAACTCCTGGCCCACCATACACATAAACAATGGCAGGATATTTTTTTGTGCTATCAAAATCTGCTGGTTTAAACATACGACACCACAAATCGGTTCCATCATCTGCCTTAACGGTAAATAAATTCAATTGCCCTAATTTATACTCTTTAACAGGATTTTCTGCAGTAAGAAGATTTTTTGATTTTGCTGATTTCACATCATACACATCAATTAATCGCGGCGTTGTAATGTTGCTAAAATTATCAATAAAATCTGTTGCTTTATCGTTTAATAAGCAGTTGTGAACTCCTTTAGTTTTTGTAAGTTGTTTCATTTTTCCGCTTTTTACATCTACCATACAAAATTGTTGCTCGGTTGGATTACCAATGTTTGAATGAAAAAATAAATTACTTCCTAATTCATCAAAACCATTTACAGCAGTAACTTCCCAATTGCCTTTGGTTAATTGTTTTAGCATTTGCCCTTCTGCATCATACAAATACAAATGATTAAATCCATCTCTGTTACTCTGCCAAATAAATTGACTAGCATTGTTTTTTATAAACAACATTGCGTTTAGTGGCTGAACAAATTTTTCGTCTTTTTCTTCAAAAAGTGTTTTTACAAATTCGCCAGTTTGTGCATTGTATTGATTTAATTTTAAATGATTTTGATCTCTGTTTAATACCGCAATGTAAATTCTTGTTCCGTTCGGGCTCCATGCGATATTGGTTAAGTATTGTTCTTTAGGTTCGCCTGTTTTTATAAAAACGGTTTTGCCAGTAGTTACATCATATACACCAAGCGTTACATGATGACTCGCATTGCCTGCAAACGGATATTTTTTGTTTTGATTTTTTGCTGGCTTCACGCTCCAATCAATAACAGGATAATCGGTTACCATGCTTTGATCCATTCTGTAAAAAGCCAACTGATTTCCATCATTACTCCAAAATGTTCCTTTATAAATTCCAAATTCTTGTTGATGTACTGCTTGTCCGTTTACAATATCATTGTTTTCGGTTCCATCAAAAGTTACTTGTATTGATTTGCTGTCTTTGTAAATAAACAAATTGTTTTTTTCGGTGTACGCAATTGCTCCATTTGCAGCTTTATCTTCATTTTCAAAAGAAGGAATTATGGCATCTTTAGCTAAAACTAATCTTTTAGTAGAAACATTATAGTCGTATTTTTTTTCTTTCAGCATAAAACTAAATACAAAATCGCTTTTCCAAGTAATTGCAGGAATTTTATCTACCTTTTCTCCAGCAACAGGTTCTAACTGTCCATTAAAATCTTCTAACACAAGTAATTTATCGTCTTGCGCAGCTAAAAAACTTCCTCTATAAATTTCTGTACCAGCATCATTATAATAATAGTAACTATTTGAATTTTTTATCCAATTGAGTTGATTTAATCTTTTTGGCGATAAAACAGTTCTACCTTTTAGCACCGCTTCTTCCATTGTAAATGTTTTGTTTTGTGCCGTTGTAAAACCAACTACAAAAAGTAGACTAATAAATAAACGAGTATGTTTCATAAATTCTAAATTATTACAAAGCACAAGATATAAAATTGTAAGCGTTATATTAAATGAAGTTTGCTTGTATTTAAAATTAAAGCTTAAACCTTACAGACATTCTTAATTATATCAATCGTTAAACTGGTATTATTAATCTATTAAATGTGTAAAAAAAAGCACCAAAAACTAAAAAATCTTACCAAAAAAACAAATTATATTCATTTTATATATCTGATTATCAGATATTTATATTTAAAATAAGTATAAACTATACAATTTTGAATAAAAAAATTGGACTCGTTATCAAAAATTGACTTACATTTGCGTCAAATTAATCAAAAACGAAAAATATTATGAAAAAAAACATTTTAAAAGGAACGTCGTTGGTGCTTTTAGCATCTATGGCTTTAGTTGCTTGTAAAAAAGAAACTGACTTTACAGTGGTTAATGCTACTGCATGGGTTGGAGAACCAGTTGTTATTAAAGACAACAGCGAAAAATACAAAAAAAATACAGCTGTATTTTACGATTTTGGCGATGGTTCGTCTACAAACATTGGTGATGAGAGCAGAATTGCGCAAATCAACCCTACTCACACTTACAACAAACCAGGTGTTTACACAATTACTCAACAAGTAATGAAATCTAGAAACATTGAAAAACGTTCTGGAAAAACTTACGCTGGTTCTCAAACAGTAACAATTCAAATGGTAACTCCAACAATGGAATTATCTTCTACTGCAGTTAACACTGACCAAGGTATTTGGATTAAAAACACTACTGATGAGTCTGCTAATTTAGGTTCAACTCCATCTTACCAATATTGGGTAGAAACTCCAACTGGTACTCAATGGGTAGGTAGTGCTAATGATACAAGGCCAATTTCTTGGACTGCATCTACTTCTGGTGCTCACAAAATGATTATGTATGCATTCCAAGGTCAAGGTCGTGCTATGATAAGTGCTGACTTTACTGTTTCTGGTGACAGAGCTGATGGTGTTGCTCAATTATTAAATGGTAAATGGTCAGTTGCTGCAACTGCTTCTTTAACAGGTGCTTCTTATGGTGCTGGTTGTTTAGCTGCAACTTATGCTCCAATGTATTCTTCTATTAGCTTAAATAACGATGGAAATATCTATTCAGGTGTTTGGGCAAACAAAGGTGGAGCTAGCTCTACTACAGTTGCTGGTAACGTTGAAGAAAGTTTAGGTTCAATTTATGTAACTGATGCTGGTTTAGTTAACGTAAGCTTTAACAATAAAGGTATTACAACTGAACAAAATGGTTTATTTGTAAACACTAGCACAACTGCATCTAACTACAATACTGGAGCTAATGGTTTATATACAATTAAATCTTCTTCTGCTACATCTATCGTTTTAGAAAAAGTTACTAAAGGTGATTCATTCTGTACTGCAGCTGCTGATACTTACAATGACACTTATACAATTACTTTAACTAAGTAATTAAACCCAATTATTAATTTATAATTAAGACTAATATGAAAAAAAATATTTTAAAAGGAACGTCATTAGTGCTATTAGCATCTATGGCATTGGTTGCTTGTAAAAAAGAAACTGATTTTACAGTTGAAAACCCAACTGCTTGGGTTGGTGAGCCAGTAAAAGTTAAAGACAACAACGAAAAATACAAAAAAAATACAGTAGTTGTTTACGATTTTGGTGATGGTTCTCAATCAAACGAAATTGGTGACTGGAGCAGAGTTTCTCAAATCAACCCAACTCACACTTACGAAAAAGCTGGTGTTTACACTATTACTCAACAAGTAATGAAAACTGGAAACATCCAAAAACGTTCTGGTAAAACTTATGTTGGTTCTGCAACAGTAACTATTCAAACAGTTGCTCCTACTATGGAATTATCTGTTGCTTCTCCAAGCACAGGTCAAGCAGTTGTTATTAAAAATACAACTGATGAGTCTGCTAACAAAGGCTATAACGTTGATTACCAATTAGTAATTCAAGGTCCAACTTGGATTGAAGTTGATTCTTGGAACTCAAACACTAATTCTTTCTCTTGGACTCCTCAAACTTCTGGAGCGTATAAAGTTACTTTATATGCTTACCAAGGTGAAAGCAAAACTATGATTTCATCTGATGTTACTGTAACTGGTTCTAATGCTTATAATTTATCAGAAATGTTAAATGGTAAATGGTCAGTAGCTACTTCAGCTTCATTAACTGGTTCAGCTTATGCTGCTTTCCCTGGTTGTGGTGCTGCTGGTACTTTATCAGCTAGATTATCTTCTATCTCTGTTAACAACGATGGAAACATTTACTCTGCAATTTGGGCTAACCAAGGTGGTTCTAACTCTACTGCAATTGCTGGAAACGTTTTAGGTGGTCAAGGTTCTTTTACTGTAATTGACGAAACTCATGTTAGAGTTAGTGCTGATTTCTTTGTTAACACAAGCATTACATCTTCTAACCAAATGGGTGAAGATAATGATCGTGTTTATGTTGTTAAATCTGCTTCTGCAACTTCTATCGTTTTAGAAAGAGTTGAAAAAGATTCTAACGATTGTGATGGCGATGGTACTACAGCTGATTTATCTTACACTGATACTTATACTATCACTTTAACAAAATAATTAGAAATTTAAATTTCTAATCTTTTACAAAAACCTCCCAAATTGGGAGGTTTTTTGTTTTATGCAATGACGCATATTTTGAATTAATTTTTGTGTTGCATTAGAATTTAAACGCTTTTGCTGTTACTTTTGCATAAAATTATTTTCAATTGACAGCAAAGCGTTTTATATTCGTAATCTTTGTTTTAGCAAGCCTTTCCGCTAAAGCACAATTGTTAGATACTATTAACAAAGATTTAAAACGTAGACCAGGAATTGTAGCCAAATTAGACAGCAGAAACACGTTTATTGATGGTAAAATAAATCAGTTTTCGGGCGTTAAATTAGGGCTTTCGTTTAATAGACGAACACGTTACGGAATTGGTTACAGCTATTTAAAAGATGGTAAACAGTTTACCAACAGCTTAGGCGAAATTGGCACACACAATATTGATTATTTCCACATTTTTGCCGATTATGTTTTTTACAACAAAGGCAAATGGGAGTTTGCAATTCCTGTTCAAATAGGTTTAGGCAACTCGTATATAAAATATCCAAACGCAAATACTAATCAAAAATTTGTAATGCTATACGAGCCAAGCATTGCAGGCCAATATAAAATTATAAAATGGTTTGGTATTGGTTTAGATTTAGGATTTAGGTACTACATTATAAAAAACAAAGAATTAGGTAACGAATTTCAAAGTCCAACCTACACTTTTAAAACGCTTATCTATTGGGATATTTTGTATAAAACGCTTTTCCCAAAATCGAAATACAATAAGTACTTGTAGTTTTTTATCTGCGAGGAACGAAGCAGTCTAACAAGCATAAGTACTATTCTTTTTCACCACATAGAAACATAGGATCCATTAAAGATAAAAGTTAACATAGATTTTCGCAAGCGAAAATTTCTATGTACTACTTTCTAACATACAGCAATAATTTGCTATGTAACTATGTGGTAAAGTAAACTTTGCATTTGTTTATCAGAATAAATATTAAACGAATTCATTCGCAATTACTATAAGTTCTATCTTTGTAATATGAATGAAAATTTAGATCCTACTAACGAAAACTTTTCTCCAACCGAAAAAGAAGTTGATAAGGCGTTGCGCCCACTATCATTCGACGATTTTTTGGGACAGGATAAAGTAGTAGAAAATCTAAAAATATTTGTTAGCGCAACAAAACAACGTAAAGAAGCTTTAGATCACGTTTTGTTACACGGCCCTCCAGGCTTAGGAAAAACAACTTTAGCAAATATTATTGCTAACGATTTAGGTGTAGGCATAAAAATTACATCGGGCCCAGTGTTAGATAAACCAGGCGATTTAGCAGGTTTGCTTACTAATTTAGAACCCAACGATATTTTATTTATTGATGAAATTCATCGTTTAAGCCCAATTGTAGAAGAGTATTTGTATTCTGCTATGGAAGATTATCGCATAGATATTATGTTAGATAGCGGACCAAATGCACGCAGCATACAAATTGGTTTAAATCCTTTTACATTAATTGGTGCAACAACACGTTCTGGCTTACTCACATCTCCGCTACGTGCGCGTTTTGGTATTAATTCGAGATTAGAATATTACGATTCTAAATTACTTACTGGTATTGTAACCCGTTCTTCAGATATACTAAACGTAAACATTGATGAAGTGGCTGCATACGAAATTGCACGCCGTAGCCGAGGAACGCCACGTATAGCAAATGCGTTGTTACGCAGAACTAGAGATTTTGCGCAAGTAAAAGGGAATGGCGCAATTGATATTGAAATTGCTCAAATTGCACTAAACGCACTAAATGTAGATAAAAATGGATTAGACGAAATGGATATAAAAATCCTTTCTACATTAATTGATAAATTTAAAGGTGGCCCTGTCGGTTTAAACACAATTTCTACCGCTGTAGGCGAAGAATCTGATACGATAGAAGAAGTGTACGAACCCTTTTTAATACAAGAAGGTTATTTGATGCGTACACCTCGCGGACGAGAAGCAACAGATTTAGCCTACAAACATTTAGGCAAAATTCCAAAAGCATTTAAAGGAAGTCTTTTCGATAGAGAAGAATAATTCTCAATTATTTATCTCGCTTTGTTCAATCAAAAAGAAAAAAACACACAACTTATTAAACAAGAAGCAAAGCGCTTAGGCTTTGATTTTTGTGGCATTTCTAAAGCTGAATTTTTAGAAGAAGAAGCGCCGCGTTTAGAAAAATGGCTAAATAATAATCACAACGGCGAAATGAATTATATGGCGAATTATTTTGATAAACGCCTAGACCCAAGACTATTGGTTGATGGAGCTAAATCTGTAATTTCATTATTACTCAATTATTATCCCAACCAAATTCAAAATTCGGATAGCCAAAAAATTTCTAAATACGCTTACGGAACAGATTATCACACCGTAATAAAAAATAAACTATTTGAATTGCACAACTTTATCTCAGAACAAATTGGAGAAATTAGCGGACGTGCTTTTGTTGATTCTGCACCGGTAATGGACAAAGCTTGGGCAAAAAAAAGTGGTTTGGGTTGGCAAGGAAAAAACAGCAACATTATTTCTAAAAACAATGGCTCGTATTTTTTTATAGCAGAACTTATTATTGATTTAGAATTGGATTATGATTCACCAATAAAAGATTATTGTGGCACATGCACAAAATGTATTGATGCCTGCCCTACCGATGCTATTATTGAACCCTATGTTGTTGATGGAAGCAAATGTATTTCTTACTTTACTATTGAGTTAAAAGAAAATATTCCAACAGAAATGAAAGGCAAATTTAACGATTGGGCATTTGGTTGCGACATTTGTCAAGATATTTGCCCGTGGAATCGGTTTTCTAAACCAACAGCAGAACCATTGTTTTCTATAAATCCTTTAATTAAAAACAACAATTACAAAGATTGGGAAGAAATGACAGAAGAAGTATTTAAAAAAGCCTTTAAAAATTCTCCATTAAGTAGGACAAAATTTAAAGGCTTTAAAAGAAATTTAGAGTTTATTAAGCCAAATCCAAGGCCTCAACAATAACGTCTTGATAAAGGTGTCCAAAGGTTGTTAAACACCATAACCTAAGCAACAACAATTCATCCTTCTTTAAAAACTTGCGTGCTTTAAAAAGCTCCTTGCGGAAAAGGCTTTTATCAAAACTAACCTTCTCTAAAATGTGTTTGGTCATTTCGTACATAGCTTTCAATTTTTAGGTTTCGTAGACAAAAATAAACAACTCATCGTTACAAGTCAAGAAAAATAGTTTTCAACATTTTTGCTTTTTTGCTTGACTATCAATTTAAAATTCACTATTATAATTTAAAAAGAATGTATTAGTGAAACGCTAAAATGTTTCAAATGTTTCAAAAAACAATAACATTAAATTTATTTAACATTCTAGGTCATTTTAGAAAAAATGCACAAAACTTAAAAGATGTGTAACAATTGTACCTTAATTTAAGATAAGGACACTGTAACTTTGCATTATAAACTTAAAAAACATGTTAGATACGTTAAAAAGAATTTTTGGCTTAAGCCCAAAAGTAAATTATGCTGAATTAGCAAAAAATGGCGCAATTATTCTTGATGTAAGAAGCGCAGGTGAATATGCAAGCGGAAGCATAAAAGGTTCTATAAATATACCTGTAGATTCATTAGGGAAAAATCTTGCTAAACTTAAAGATAAAAACAAAGTTATTATTACTTGTTGTGCATCAGGTATGAGAAGTGGCATGGCAAAATCGATGTTAAAAAACAATGGCTATACACAGGTTTACAATGGCGGAAGTTGGTTTAGTTTAAATAGCAAGTTAAGATGATAGACAGAATTATAAATACGCCATGGCATTTTATGCGCTGGTTACGACTTGTAGCAGGTTTGTTTTTTGGAGTTGGCGCAATTGTAAATTATGATTTACCAGTAATTTTAATTTGCACATTGCTATTAGTTCAAGCGCTATTTAATTGGGGCTGTTGTGGTGTAAACTCATGCAATACAAACTTTACAAAAAAAGAAAACACAAAATCAACACATGAAATTGATTTTGAAGAAGTAAAATAACGTGTAACTTTATACTTGTCAAATATGTCAGCAAATTCATTTAACACAATTATTTCTAGTGATAAACCAACCTTGGTCGATTTTTTTGCCGAGTGGTGTGGTCCTTGCAAAACAATGAAACCCATTTTAGATGATTTAAAAACTAAAATTGGCGACAAAGCAACAATTATTAAGGTAGATGTAGACAAAAATCCATCAGCAGCGGCTTTTTACCAAATACAAGGCGTTCCAACACTTGCATTGTTTAAAAACGGACAAATTGTTTGGCGTCAATCGGGTGTTGTGCCTGCAGATTACTTAAAACAAATTATTGAAAAACACAGTTAATTATGAAAAACTCACTTCGCATTTTATTATTAGTACTAGTCGCGCAAATTGGTTTTGTTACTGCACAAAATAGTTTTTTAAACATTCCAAATAATGAGTTTGAAACTAAAGTAAATGCAACAACTAACGCTCAGCTAATTGACGTAAGAACCGAAGGAGAATTTGCATCGGGTTACATAGAAAATGCAAAAAACATAAATTGGAATGGTGATAGTTTTGTAACAGAAGCCAACAAACTTGAGAAAACAAAACCAGTATTTGTTTATTGTTTAAGCGGCGGAAGAAGCGCTGCCGCTAGCCAAAAACTTATTGATTTAGGTTTTAAAGAAGTTTACAATATGCAAGGCGGAATTATGCAATGGAAAAACGCCAACAAAAAAGTAGTTCTGCCTGTTGCAGAAAAATCAAAAGGCATGAACGAAAAAGAATACGCTAATTTTTTAAATGATGAACGTTTAGTTTTAATTGATTTTTATGCGCCTTGGTGTGGTCCATGCAAAAAAATGGCGCCCTATTTAGCTGAAATGAGCGAAGAAAAAAAAGCAGTTTTAGCAATTCATAAAATAAATGCTGACGAAAATGAAGCCATTGCAAAAGCAATGCAAATAGAAGCCTTACCTACTTTGTTTTTATACAAAAACAAAAAAGAAGTATGGAAACACGTAGGTTATATTTCTAAAGAAGACTTTGAAAAAATAATTAGCAAACATCAAAAATAATTTGAAGCCATTAGAAAATTAAATTTTGTATATTTATACATCAAATGATTTTCTATGTCACTTCAAAACTACACCAATACAGTAACAAAACGTTTTTTAAACTACGTTACTATTGATACACAATCTAATCCAGATTCAACCTCTTTCCCCAGTACTGAAAAGCAAAAAAATCTTGCTAAAATTCTTGTTGCTGAACTTTTAGAAATGGGTTTAACCGATACTCACATGGATGAGCATGGTTATGTTTTTGCAACATTAAAAAGCAATTCTTCAAAAAAAATTCCTACTATTTGTTTTTGTTCGCACATGGATACATCGCCCGATTGTAGTGGCGAAAACGTAAAACCAATTGTACACAACAATTACAATGGCGACGATATTGTTTTGCCCGACGACACAAGTATTGTTTTATCTTCTAAAAAACATCCTTCACTATTAAAACAAATTGGTAACGATATTATTACTGCAAGCGGAACCACTTTGTTGGGCGCAGATAACAAAGCTGGTGTTGCTGAGATAATGGATGCTATGCATCATTTAATAAAAAATCCAGAAATAAAGCATGGCGACATTCGTGTTTTGTTTACACCAGATGAAGAAGTTGGAAGAGGTGTTGAAATGCTCGACATAAAAAAATTAAATGCAGATTTTGGATACACTATTGATGGCGAAGAATTAGGTCATATCGAAAACGAAACTTTCTCAGCTGACGGCGTAAGTGTTACTATTTATGGTGTAAGCACGCACCCTGGTTTTGCAAAAAACAAAATGGAAAGCGCAATAAAAATTGCATCTGAAATTATAGCACAACTACCTAAAAATACAATGTCGCCCGAAACAACAGAACAAAAAGAAGGTTTTATCCACCCTACATCAATTAGCGGAACGATAGAAAAAGCTGAAATTAAATTTATAATTAGAGATTTTACCACAAAAGGCTTAAATCACTTAGAAGATGAGCTAAATAAAATTGTAGAAAAAATAATTTCAACGTATAAAAAATCAAGTTTCGATTTTATTGTAACCGAACAATACAGAAATATGAAAGATGTTTTAGATAAACATCCAGAAGTTGCAGACTATGCAATTGAAGCGGTAAAAAGAACTGGAATAGAGCCCAAACTAACTAGTATTAGAGGCGGAACTGATGGTTCGCGCTTATCGTTTATGGGCTTGCCTTGCCCAAATATTTTTGCTGGTGAGCATGCTTTTCATTCTAAATACGAATGGGTTTCTGTTCAAGACATGGAAAAAGCAGTAGCTACAATAGTTAATTTAGCTGCTATTTGGGAAGAAAAAACAAAAGCATAAAATTTTGTACTTTTAAAAATTAGTTTTACTTTGTAACAAACAAAAAATTTATTTTGCCAATAATAAATTCCATAGCAACTTGGGTAATAAAAAAGCGCATGCATCAAATTGAGCTTTTTATGAAATATCCTGGAGAAGTGCAACAAGATGTGTTTAATAAATTAATAAATACTTCTAAAGACACGCTTTGGGGCAAACAATATAATTATACATCAATCGACAATTATAATTCTTTTAAAAACAGAGTCCCAATACAAGATTACGATGATGTTAAACCTTTTGTAGAAAGAATTCAAAAAGGAGAAAAAAATATTTTGTGGCCATCAGAAATTAAATGGTTTGCAAAATCCTCGGGCACCACTTCCGATAAAAGTAAATTTATTCCTGTTAGTCCCGAAAGCCTAGAAGAATGCCACTTAAAAGGCGGAAAAGATATGCTTTCCATTTATTGCAATAGTGTTGAAGATGCTAAATTATTTACAGGAAAAAATTTAGCCTTGAGTGGAAGTCATCAATATTTTTCTGATGGAGAAAATGAATTTTATACGGGCGATTTGTCGGCAATAATTTTACAAAATTTACCGCTACTTGCTGAAGCCGTTAGAACTCCAAGTAGAGAAATTGCATTAATGAATGAGTGGGAAAGTAAAATTGAAAAACTTGCAGAATCTACTATAAACGAAAACGTTACTAGCTTAGCCGGAGTACCAAGTTGGTTGCTACTTTTATTAAAACACATTCTTAAAAAAACAGGCAAAAAAAACATATCAGAAGTTTGGCCAAACTTAGAAGTTTTTTTTCATGGAGGAATAAATTTTGATCCCTACCGCGAACAATTTAAAGCTTTAATTCCAAGCACAGAAATGCAATATTTAGAAACCTATAATGCTTCAGAAGGTTTTTTTGGAATACAAGATGTTTTAAATAGCAACGAATTACTTTTAATGTTAGATTATGGAATTTTTTATGAGTTTATTCCTGTTGCAGAAATAAACTCAAACAACCCAAAAACATATACAATTAACGAAGTAGAAAAAGGAATAAATTACGCCATTTTAATAAGTACCAATGCAGGCTTGTGGCGATACAAAATTGGCGATACAGTAGAATTTACTTCACTTACACCTTACAGAATAAAAATTACGGGCAGAACAAAACATTTTATAAATGCGTTTGGCGAAGAATTAATAATTGACAATGCAGAAAAAGCACTCAAAATTGCTTGCGATAAAACTCAGGCTGTAATTACTGATTATTCTGCAGCTCCTATATACACCAGTAATAGTAAACAAGGTGCACACCAATGGATAATTGAGTTTGAAAAAGAACCCGATAGCATAGAATTTTTTGGCACGATGTTAGATAATGCATTAAAATCACTAAATTCGGACTATGAAGCGAAAAGGTATAAAGATATGATTTTGCAAAATCCAGAAATTATATCCGTACCTCAACATACATTTTATAACTGGCTAAAAGCAAAAAACAAACTAGGCGGACAAAACAAAGTGCCACGTTTATCGAACAACCGAATTTTTATAGAAGAAATTTTACAACAAATAAAAAACTCATAATAATGAAAAATTTAATTCTACTTTTTTTAACATTGTTTCTTTTTGCGTTTGTTCCTGCAACAAACAAATTGATTAAAAAAATTCAGGTAGAAGGTTTACAACACACCTACGCCGACAACTTAAACAACATTTATTCTGTTGCTAATAACGAAATTGTAAAGTATGATTCTGACGGAAAATATTTTAGCAAATTTAGCGACAAAACTTGGGGTGCAATACACCATCTTGATGCAAGTAATCCGCTAAAAATATTGGTGTTTTATAAAGATTTTTCTAAAATTATTTTTTTAGATAATATGCTTGGACAAACAGGTAGCACCATATTTTTAGAAAAACTTGGGTTAGAGCAAACACAGTTAGCCTGCTCGTCGCACAACAATGGCATTTGGATTTTTAATCAACTAAATTTTGAGTTAATTCGTTTAGCACAAACACTCGAAATTACAAATCGCACAGGTAACTTAGGACAAGTTTTAGCGATAAACATGGCGCCAAATTTTATGTTGCAACACAACAATTTTTTATACTTAAACAATCCAGAAACAGGTATTTTAGTGTTCGATTCGTTTGGAACTTACTACAAAACAATTCCTATTAAAGGCTTAAGCTCGTTTCAGGTTAGAGACGATGATATTGTTTTTATACAAAAAAATAAAGTAGGAACTTTTAACTTAAAAAGTCTTAAAGCATCTATTATTGCTGAATCAGACACGGGTTTAGTTAAAGCCAATGTTGAAAAAAATCGTTTAATACTTCAGTATAAAAACTACTTCGATATAAACGAGATTCAATAAAAATTAACCATAGCTTGTTTAAAACTTTGCAATACAAAATAGAATTTGTATTTTAGACCAAAATTAAGCAAAGAATTATGCATGTAGCAGTAGCAGGGAACATTGGTTCTGGAAAAACAACCTTAACAACTCTTTTAGCAAAACATTATAACTGGCAAGCACATTTTGAGGATGCAGACGACAATCCTTACCTAAATGACTTTTACGAAGACATGCAACGTTGGTCGTTTAACTTGCAAATCTATTTCCTTAACTCTCGTTTTACACAGATAATGGAAATTCGTAAAAGTGGTAAAAACGTTATTCAAGATAGAACCATTTATGAAGATGCATTTATTTTTGCGCCAAACCTTCATGCAATGGGTTTAATGACCACCCGCGATTTTGAAAACTATTTTTCGTTATTCAATTTGATGGATGGTTTTATTCAATCACCCGATTTATTAATTTATCTACGTGCATCGGTTCCAACCTTGGTAAATCAAATTCAAAAACGAGGTAGAGATTACGAAAACTCAATTCGTTTAGATTATTTAAAAAGATTAAACGAGCGTTACGAAGCTTGGATTTCTACCTACAACCAAGGTAAATTGCTAATAATTGATGTTGATACTGTAAACTTTGCCGAAACACCAGAAGGCTTAGGAACAGTTATTAATAAAATTGATGCAGAAATAAACGGATTATTTTAAGCCCCGTTTAGCTTTGATATTGCCTTTTTGGTCGATTTTTAGCGTAAATTGACTTTAAATTCAACTATTAAATTTTAGATTTACACAACAACTATAATTTTACAATGAAAAAGATTTTTTTATCGATTGCAATTATTACCGGAATTATCGGTTCTTCAAAAGCCGACGAAGGAATGTGGTTACCCATGTTGGTTAAGCGTTTAAACGCTGAAGACATGGCTAAAAAAGGCTGTAAACTTACTCCCGACGAAATTTACAATGTAAACAATTCATCTGTAAAAGATGCTATTGCGCAGTTAGGAACTAACGGAAGAGGTTTTTGTACTTCAGAAATTGTTTCAGACAAAAGTTTACTTTTTACAAATCACCATTGTGCATACGCTGCAATTCAGAGCCACTCTACAGTTGAGCACAATTATTTAGACAATGGTTTTTGGGCAAAATCTTTTACAGAAGAATTACCTGTTCAAGGTCTTACTGCATCTATTTTAGTACGAATGGACGATGTAACTGCAAAAGTTTTAGAAGGAATTTCTGACACTACAAATATTGCTAGCAGAAGAAAAATGATTGCTGAAGCAACGAAAAAAATTGAAACAGAAAATAGCGAAGGCGGAAAATACACCGCTTTAGTAAGAGATATGTTTGCTGGAAACGAATATTATTTATTTGTTTACGAAGTATTTAAAGATGTTCGCTTAGTTGGAGCTCCTCCACAATCAATTGGTAAGTTTGGTGGCGATACCGATAACTGGATGTGGCCACGCCATACTGGAGATTTTGCAGTTTTAAGAATTTATGCTGGCAAAGACAATAAACCAGCTGCATATTCAACAGAAAATACGCCTTACAAACCAAAACACTCATTACCTGTTTCTATTAAAGGTGTTAAAGAAAATGATTTTGCAATGATCATGGGTTTCCCTGGAAGAACCAATCGTTACATTACTTCGCAAGAAATGAAAACTAGTTTAGAAAAAACTAATCCAGTTCTTATTAAATTACTTGGGAAAAAATTAGAAACTTGGAAAAAAGAAATGAATAAGAGCGAAGCTGTTCGTATTCAATATTCAGCTAAATACGCTCAAACTGCAAACGGCTGGAAATACTATATTGGTCAAAACGAAGGTTTAGAAAGATTAAGAGTATTAGACGAAATGGCTGTGAAAGAACAAAAATTTCAAACTTGGGCGAATGGTAACGATAAATACAAAAACGTGTTGCCAAACATCAACAAGTCGTATACCGATAACGAAAAATTAACTTTATTGAGTACTTACTTAAACTTAGGCGCATTAAGTTCTGAAGCAGCCATGTATTCAGCATCTTTTAGTCGCCTTAAAAAGGCTTTAGAGAAAAAACCAGTTGATGCTGCAGAAGTTGAAAAACTTACATCAGCTTTAAAAGAAGAAGTTAAAGAACACTTTAAAAATTACAACGAAACAGCAGATATGAATGTTTTGTACGAATTACTTTTAATCGTTCAAAAAGATGTTGCAGAATCTGATTTGCCAGAGGCATTAAAAAACATAAAAAAAGCAAAAGGTAAAACTATTGAAGAAAAAACATTTGCTTTTGTTCAGAATGCTTACAAAAAATCAATATTTGGTTCTATTGAAAAAACAGATAAGTTTTTACAAAAACCAGATGCGAAAATTCTAGATAAAGACCCATTATTTCAGCACTTTAACGACATGTTAACTTATGGTCAAACTATGTTGTTTCCTCAAATTATGAAAAACAATGCTAACCTAGAAACAGACAAAAGAACTTACCTAGAAGCATTACGTAAATTTGATACGCAAAAAACTTTCTATCCAGATGCTAATTCAACCATTCGTTTAACTTATGGTAATGTTTTGCCTTATAATCCAAAAGATGGCGCAACATATAGCATAATAACTACTACAGATGGCATTTTAGAGAAATTTAATCCTAAAGTGGATGAATTTAACGTTCCAACAAAATTAATCGATTTAATAAAAGCTAAAGATTTTGGCAAATATGCCGAAAACGGTAAAATACCAGTAGCGTTTATAGCTAACATGGACATTACAGGAGGTAACTCAGGTAGCCCAGTAATAAATGGAAATGGAGAATTGATAGGTATTGCTTTTGATGGTAATTGGGAAGCAATGAGTGGCGATTTAGTGTTTGATGCAAAATACAAAAGAACAATTAGTGTAGATGCTCGCTATATTTTATTTATTATTGATAAATACGCAGGAGCACAAAACTTAATTGACGAACTTAAAATAGTTAACTAATACAATAAGTTTAAAACAAAAATCCCGAACAAATTGTTCGGGATTTTTTTTGCTTTAGTTATTTTCTGCCCTAAAAGTTTGGGCAAAAAAAAAGGAAACCATAAGTTTCCTTCTCTTTCTAAACAGATTACTCTGATTATTTTTTAGCTTCAGCAGCAGGAGCAGCTTCAGTTGTAGTTGCAGCAGCAGCAGTTGAATCAGCAGCAGGAGCAACTTCAGTAGCCATAGCAGCTTCAGCAGCTTTCATAATTGAATCAGCAGCAGCTTGAGCAGCAGCTTCCATTTTAGCTTTCTCTTCAGCAGAAGGACCGCAAGATACTACTGCAATTGAAGCAGCAGCAAACATCATTAATGCAAATTTTTTCATTGTGTGTTTTTGTTAAAAATAAATAATTGTGTGATTAATTTCGGCGCAAAGGTAGTATTATTTTTGTAACTACAAAAACTTTTATTAAATAGCCAACTTATTTGTATAGTACTTATCTTTACACAATAAATTGTTTTACACCTAAAATTTAAAAATATGGCTTTCGAATTACCAAAATTACCTTACGCATACACTGCGTTAGAGCCTCATATCGATGCTCGCACAATGGAAATACACCATTCTAAGCACCACAACGCTTATGTTACCAATTTAAATGCAGCTATTGCTGGAACTGATGCTGAAAAAATGAGTTTAGAAGATATTTGCAAAAACATCTCTAAATTTGGTATGCCTGTTAGAAATAATGGTGGCGGACACTGGAATCACAGCTTTTTTTGGGAAATTATGGCTCCAAATGCTGGCGGGGCTCCAACTGGCGACTTGTTAACTGCAATTAACAGCACTTTTGGCTCTTTAGACAAATTAAAAGAAGAGTTTAACAAAGCAGCTACAACTCGTTTTGGCTCAGGTTGGGCTTGGTTAATTGTTCACGAAGGAAAATTAGTGGTTACTTCAACTCCAAATCAAGATAATCCTTTAATGGATATTGCAGATGTTAAAGGAACACCAATTTTAGGTTTAGATGTTTGGGAACATGCTTATTATTTAAATTATCAAAATCGCAGACCTGATTATATTGGTGCATTTTGGAATGTAATTAACTGGAATCAAGTTGCAAAACACTTTGCTGCTGCAAAATAATTAATAATGATTGGAAGATTTTTTTTAGTTATACTATTCTTTGTTCTTCCTCAATTTACATTTTCTAAAGCAGTTGTGCCTCAAAACACAGCTGCTTTTTTTAATTTATCACACAACGCTAAACCTCAACATCATTTAAAATTAAAACCTGCTAAAAAAACCAAAAGCTTTAAGCCAAATTTTAAGGAAGATAAAAAATGGTTAGCGCTAATTATTACTGTGTTAGCAGGAATGCTTGGCGGACACCGCTTGTATTTAGGCACAAAACCATGGATACCCGCCTTATATCTTTTTACGTTTGGAGGTGGCTTTTTATTGTTGCCAATAATTGATTTTTTTGTTTTGCTTTTTGCAAAAGATATTCAACCTTACTTAGAGAATCCCAACTTTTTTATGTGGATTAGATAGCTTTAGAATTTATAGTACAAAGCAGCTTCGCCTGTTATATTTAATTGCTTAAAATTTTTATAAAAAGCATAGCCCGCCATTAAATTAAGCCCAATTCTTTTTGCCATAATTATTTCTATTCCAAAACCAACACCATTATTTACATATTGCTCTGTTTGCAGTTCTTGCAAAGTAACATCTGGTTTTGTTTCGTTATAAACATAAACCATTTGTGAGTTATAGTAATAATGATTGGCTTGATAAATAAATAAATTAGTAAGTCTGTTTTCTATAACTGTATATAAAAAAGTTACTCCAAAACTATAACGCTCGGTCTCTTTATTTTTAAAGGGTGCAAAATTAACTTGTGCTCCAAATTTTTTAGGAACATATCTAAAAGATAATCCGTAACCCGTAGCAAAACCTGCTCCAGCTCCTATTCCGTATTTTAACTGTACATCTTTTTTATCAGTTAGCGTGTCTTGAGCAGTAACGATGTTAGCTACTAATACAAATGCAATTAAAAGAACTAAATTTTTCATACAAATTAATTTAATGTGTGTTTGTAATTTTATTTTAATCTAAACATCAGTTGTTCTATAAAACTGAACCGATTTTGAAAAATTTTTAATCATTATTTTTTTGTTTTGATTAACAATAACATACACAAGAATGCTTATAATTGAAGCGAAAAAACACCAAACTGAAAGCAAATAATTTTTATAAAAAATAGCGGCAAGTACCGACGAAATTAAAATAGCGAAACCCAATATTTTCATTTTTTTAACGGTAGAAAAAAACGCAGGAGCAATAGTTGCAATGATGTACGAAATTGCCACGTAGCTTATTAAAGAAGGCGGATAATCTTGTTGGTAAGCAATGTGATAACCATCAATTTTTGCTTCTACATTATAGTTAATTAAACAATAACCTAAATATAAAGCTAATAAAATACCCACCCAAAGAATTGTTCGGAGGGCGACTTTTCTTTTTTCATTTTTTTCTAATAACAATATCGAAAACGGAACCAATACAGGCCAAATTATTTGCGCCAAGAATAAAAAAACATAGGTTGTGATTTGCTGCAAAGGCGCAAAATATGCATGCGACAAAGCCAACCACAAAAAGCCCTCAGAAAATTGTTGCAAAGCGAAAATAATTGGCAGGCTCGAGAAAAAATAAGACGATGGTGATTGCGCTTGTTTAATTGTTGCAACTCCTATAACAGACAAAACAATGCCCGCACCAAAACTAGCTTCTGTAGAAAAACACATATTTGCATTTAATTTATTTAATACAAATATGAAGCAATTAAGTAGCTAATAAATTACATAACTTTTACAAAAAGTTACATTAATACTTTATTCTACCGTTACCGACTTAGCTAAGTTTCTTGGTTGATCTACATTGCAGCCTCTTAAAACAGCCATGTGGTAAGATAATAATTGCAATGGAATAACAGAAATTAAAGGCACCAAAACATCGTCTGTTTCTGGTATTTCAATTACATAGTCTGCAATTTCTTTTACGTTTACATCACCTTCGGTAACTACAGCAATAATACTTCCTTTTCTTGCTTTTACTTCTTGAATATTGCTTACTACTTTTTCGTAATTAGCACCTTTTGTTGCAATTACAAAAACCGGCATTTCTTCATCAATTAAAGCAATAGGTCCGTGTTTCATTTCGGCAGCAGGATAACCTTCGGCGTGTATGTATGATATTTCTTTTAATTTTAAAGCGCCTTCTAATGCAACAGGAAAACTGTAACCTCTGCCTAAATACAACGCATTGCGAGAGTCTTTGTAAATGTTTGCCAAATACAATAGCTGATCGTTGTTTTGTAAAGCTTTTTCAATTTTTGCTGGCAAAGATTCTAATTCGCTAAGCAATTGGTGCATGCGCGATTTATTAATTGTACCTTTTCTTTGTGCAATATTTAATGCCATTAAAGTTAACACTGTTACTTGTGCAGTAAATGCTTTTGTAGATGCTACTCCAATTTCTGGACCCGCGTGCGTGTATGAACCAGCATGTGTAGCACGAGCAATTGATGAACCGGCTACATTACAAATTCCTAAAATGGTTGCGCCTTTAGATTTTGCTAATTCAATTGCAGCTAAAGTATCGGCAGTTTCTCCTGATTGCGAAATTGCAATTACTACATCTTTTTCGCCAATAATTGGATTTCTGTATCGAAATTCTGATGCGTATTCTACCTCAACGGGAATTCTTGCTAAATCTTCAAACAAATACTCTCCTACTAAACCAGCGTGCCAAGATGTGCCACAACCCACAATAATTATTCTGTCGGCATTTAATATTTTTTGCATGTAATCCGAAATTCCACCCAAATTTACGGTGCCTTCGTTTACATTAATTCTGCCACGCATGCTATCTAAAATAGAGCGCGGTTGCTCAAATATTTCTTTCAACATAAAATGCTCGTATCCGCCTTTTTCAATGGCTTCTAAGTTCATTTCTAACTCTTGTATGTATGGAGTTTTTTGTTGGTTTTTTATGTTGATAATTTTAATTTCTTCTCCTCTGTTTAAAACAGCAATTTCTTCTTCTTCTAAATACACAACATTTTTTGTGTATTCAATAATTGGTGTTGCATCAGATGCTAAAAAGAATTCGTCTTTACCAATACCAATAACCAAAGGGCTTCCTTTTTTTGCTGCAACAAGCTGCTGATCGTTATGTTTGCTCATAACAACAATTGCATAAGCTCCAACCACCTGATTTAAAGCCAAACGCACAGCTTCAACTAAATCTAGTTTTTCTTTTTGTTGAATATCTTCAATTAAGTGAACCAAAACTTCGGTATCGGTTTCGCTTAAAAAAGTATGACCCCTTTTTTGTAATTCTTTTTTTATAGTGGCGTAATTTTCAATAATACCATTATGAATTAACACCAAATCTTTAGATTCAGAATAATGTGGATGCGCGTTATTATCGCTTGGTACACCATGTGTAGCCCAACGTGTATGCCCAATTCCCATTGTGCCCGTAATATCAGCACTACCAATATGCGCTTCTAAATCAGAAACTTTTCCTTTGCATTTATAAACGTTTAGTTGGCTATTTAAAAGTGCAACACCAGCACTGTCATAACCTCTATATTCTAATCTGTGTAAGCCTTTTATAATTATTGGATAAGCTTCTTTTTTTCCGATGTAAGCAACAATTCCACACATATTATTTACAATTTTGTATAAGTCATTTTAATTTTAATTTGGTCGCCGCCATTCAGCACCACTCGGTTTGCTGTAACAGACGAACCTCCTACTAACAAATATAAGCCATAATCTTGATATTTTCCAGAAACTACTTGCTGAAAATATCGTGCCATATTAAAAGTATATTCTTGTGTAGCAGCATTATAAATCCCTCCATAATAGGCATCTCCTTCTGTTTGATCGGAAACAAAAGCTACTGAACCATCAGCATTTATTCGGGTTAAATATAATCTAGCTGGCACTGCAAAACTTGATGAAGTTCCGTCTTTTACTTTAAAAGTAATTTCGGCTTGGTTTATTGCAACTGGCATTGAATCTTTTAAGGATTTTAAAACAGGTAATTCTATTTTTCCTTTTAAACCGCCCATCGATTGCAAATAAAATTGTTGCTGGCCTTTAGTTGCGTCTGTTAACTGACCTGACACGTCTATTGCACTTGAATAATCGGTTTCAAATATTCCTATTCTGGCACAATCTGACGAAATAATTAATGTGTATTTTCCTGTGCCTGCGGCATTTTTAAAATACAAAGTTACTTTTGATTCGGCATTTAATAAATCGAAATTATAAATTGCACCTGCTCCAGATGCCTGATTAGCATTGCTAACCGTTACATACAAACCTTGCAGATAATTTAAAAAATCGCCACTTGTGTTTAAATAAGGCGCATTAGCTGAACTCATTAAAGCTTCGCCAAAAGATTTATTCAATTTAATTCTTAACTGCGCTGCTAACGTATTTCCTTCAATTGTTATTGGCGTAATTGGGTCTGATTGAACAAGAGTATCAGCAAGCGGTGTAGTGTTTATATAACTATTTACATTTAAATTAGAATAGTAAACGCTGTCCTTGTAAATATGTTTAGCCACTTGATAAACCTGAAAACGTTGTTTGTTTTCTGCGCCTGAATAACTTCCATAATATCCTAAATAAGGTAAACTCAGCACAACAGAATCAACGGTTGGTGATGAACCAAAATCGGGAGCATTTTGCGATAAAATAAATTGGGTTAAAAAACCAGCTTTTACATTTCCAAAAATTGGATCGTTGTAACTACCCAACATATTTTGAGAAGTTTCATCAGAACGTTGAGCCGATTCTTTTACTGAATACGAAATAAAATTATTGCTTGTACCTGTATTAACATCAAATTTTTCTGATTCAGGTTGCACCTCTAAACCAATGCCATTAGGCTCTTTGCAAGATTGTATTCCTACAAAAAAAAGCACAAAAAATAATGGTTTATAAAACAAATTTGCGGAACTCCATATGGAATTCCGCAACATTTGATATTGCTTTGCAAAGTTAATTTTCATAAATAAGTTATTCAGCCAAAACTGGCACATCACTCAACACTTCATCGTAAAAGTTTGAGCAAGCCTCAATGTATTCTTCAGTAGTTTTGTATTCCAAAGTTGGTTTACCTAACGTTTTAATGTATTTATCTAAATCGTTATGAATAGTTTCTGATGCTTTTACAATTCCATCAGCAATATCCATTGCAAATTTATTTACGTTTACAAAAGTTGGATCTTTTAATTTCTTAACATCACCAGCCGTAATTCCGTTGTTTGCTAACTTAATAGGAAACTTAGGATTTAACGAATTTTCGAATTCGTTATCGTAAACAGAATACACAATTTTTGTATCGGCAAACATTGGGTCGTCTTTGTACATTTTTTTAATCATAACGCCCATAGGTGCTGTAAACCAGCCATGGCAATGAATTACATCGGGAGCCCAACCTAATTTTTTTACTGTTTCGATTACGCCTCTACAAAAGAAAATTGAACGCTCATCATTATCAGCAAAAAACTCATTGGTTTTAGCGTCATTTAATGTTGATTTTCGTTGAAAAAACTCTTCGTTATCAATAAAATAAACTTGCATACGAGCTGCTTGTATTGAAGCAACCTTTATTATTAAAGGATGATCAGAATCATCTATTATAATATTCATGCCCGACAATCGAATTACTTCGTGTAATTGATTTCTACGTTCATTTATACACCCAAAACGAGGCATAAAAGTTCTTATCTCTCTTCCTTTTTCTTGTATTCCTTGTGGTAAGTTACGACCAATTGTTGACATGTGAGTTTCGTCCAGGTAAGGAAAAATTTCCTGCGAAACGTAAAGAATCTTAGCTTTCTTCATATTGAGATTAGAAATTGACTGCAAAAATACAACAAATTATGCTAACATTCAAGTTTTAATATTAGCTTTGCCACATTTCTACGTAAAAACCCTTACGCTTAAAGGCTTACCACGCACGATGAAAGTATTTAAATTGAAGACAGAAATTGCTGATTATTTAAAAAGTGAGCAGTTAAAAGGAAAAAAAATTGGTTTTGCACCTACAATGGGTGCTTTACACTCCGGACACGTATCTCTAGTTGAAAAAGCCAAAGCAGAAAACGACATTGTAGTTTGCAGTATTTTTGTAAACCCCATACAATTCAACAATCCCAGCGATTTAACAAAATACCCGCGAACCTTAGATAGTGATTTAAAATTACTCGAAGAAGTAGCTTGCGACGTGGTTTTTGTACCAACAGCCCTAGAAATGTATCCAGAACCTGTTACCGAAAAAGACAATATGACTTTTGGTGAGCTTGATACTTTAATGGAAGGCAAACAAAGACCAGGACACTTTAATGGTGTGGGTATTGTTGTAAAAAAACTTTTTGAAATTGTTAAACCAAACAAAGCTTATTTTGGCGAAAAAGATTTTCAGCAACTGGCTGTTGTTAGAAAAATGGTGGAGCAAGAAAAAATGGCTATTGAGGTAATAGGCTGTCCTATTATTAGAGAAAATGATGGTTTAGCCATGAGTTCGCGAAATACTTTACTCAACGAACTTGAAAGAAAAAATTCGGCGAATATATACAGAATACTATCTGAAGCTAAATTGCTTACAAAATCAATGAATGTTGCTCAACTTAAAGATTGGGTAAAAACAGAAATAAATAAAATTGAAACTTTATCGTTAGAGTATTTTGAAATTGCTGACACTTATTCGCTTAAAAGCATTGAAAAGTGGAACGATTCAAATAGTGTTATGGGATTTATAGTTGTGAAAGCTGGCAACGTAAGACTGTTGGATAATATCGTTTTAATTCCATAATTTTGAGCTATTATGCAGATACAAGTTCTAAAATCTAAACTACACCGTGTAAAAATTACAGAGGCTAACCTTGATTATATAGGAAGCATAACCATTGACGAAAATTTAATGGATGCAGCAAACCTTATTGAAAACGAACAAGTTCACGTTTTTAATTATACGAATGGCGAACGTTTAATTACTTATGTTATAAAAGGTAAACGCGGTTCTAAAGTAATTTGTATGAATGGACCCGCTGCTTTAAAAGTAAGCGAAGGTGATTTTGTAATTGTGGTTTCTTACGCTGCAATGGATTTTGAAAAAGCTAAAACGTTTAAGCCATCAGTTATATTTCCTAAAGAAGATAATACATTATAAGCATTGACTAAGAAACTACTCAATATCGCCAAAATTGCATTTTTTATTGGGCTTGGCATTTTGTTGGTTTGGATTGTACTTCAAAATTTAACAGATAAAGATATTGAAGAAATAAAAATTGCTTTTTACGAAGCTAACTATTGGTGGATTGGTGTTTCTATACTCGTTGGCGCAATTAGTCATTTATTTAGAGCTATGCGCTGGAAACTTTTGTTGCAAACCATGCAACACAAACCAAGTTTAGCCAATACATTTTTTTCGGTAATGGTTGGTTATTTGGCCAATACGGCTGTTCCGCGTTTAGGCGAAGTAAGCCGTTGTGGTGTTTTAACTCGTTACGAAAAAATTCCTTTTGAAGAATCGTTTGGAACTGTAGTTGCCGAACGATTAATTGATACACTTACTTTTTTTCTTTTGTTTTTATTTATTGTTTGGTATCAATTCGATAAAATATTTGGTTACGCTAATCAAAAAGTATTTTCTCCGCTACTTGCAAAATTTCCATTTTTAATTAAACCAACCTTTTGGATTTTAATAGCAATTGTGGGTGTTTTAGGAATAACAATTCTTTATTTCTTAAACAAAAGAAAAAAGAAAAATCAAGATAAAAAACAATCGAAACTCGCAAATTTATTAACTGGTTTTGCTAAAGGATTGGTTACAGTAAAAACAGTTAAGCAACCATTTTTATTTTGGACGTATTCTGTTGCCATTTGGTTTTTTTATTTTTTAAATATGTTGCTTAGTTTTTATGCTTTTGAGCAAACAAGTGTTTTAAGTCCTTCTGTAGCTTTGGCATGTATGACGTTTGGCACATTTGCTTTTATTGCCGTGCAAGGTGGTATTGGCGCATATCCACTAATCGTTATGGAAGTGTTAGGTTTATTTGGTGTAGCTAGTTCTGTTGGTTATGCCTTTGGTTGGGTGGCTTGGTGCGCATCTACACTGGTTATTTTATTGTTAGGTTTTTTATCGCTTTTATTGTTACCTTTAGTCAACAAAAAAGTAAACTAATGAAAACCAATCTTTCGTTTATTCAAAACAAAATATACGATAGAACAGCTTTACAGTTTGCCATTAACAGATGGCGCTTAAAAAACGATAAAATTGTTTTTACTAATGGTTGTTTTGATATCCTGCATTTAGGTCATATCGACTATTTAAGTAAAGCTGCAGATTGTGGCAATAAATTAATTATTGGTGTAAATACCGATGCTTCTGTAAAAGTATTAGGAAAAGGTAGTTCGCGACCCATACAAGACGAAAATTCTCGCTTAAGTATTTTAGCTGCATTGGGTTTTGTTGATGCTGTTATTTTATTTGATGAACCAACTCCTTTGCAATTAATAGAATTGGTTAAACCCGATGTTTTGGTAAAAGGTGCCGACTATACTATTGACAAAGTTGTAGGAGCAGATTTCGTAATTAAAAAAGGCGGAAAAGTAGAATTAATAGACTATTTGCAAGGCTACTCAACCACATCAATTGAAAATAAAATTAAAAAGTTTTAATGGCTACAAAAATTAAGACCTCATTTTTTTGTCAGAATTGCGGTGCACAATCGGGCAAATGGGTTGGTAAATGTAATTCTTGCGGAGAATGGAATACTTACGTGGAAGAAATTATTCAAAAAGAAAAAGCATTAACTGGCGAAAAACTTACAGCCAAACGTGCCAATAAACCAACACCCATTTTAGAAATTTCGGCAGAACACCAAGACAGAATTTTACTTGCCGATAAAGAACTAAATCGTGTGTTAGGGGGTGGTTTAGTTCAAGGCTCATTAATACTTTTTGGTGGCGAACCAGGCATTGGTAAATCAACATTAATGCTCCAATTAGCGCTACAACAAAATAATTTAAAGGTATTGTATGTTTCGGGCGAAGAAAGTGAAATGCAAATTAAAATGCGTGCCGAGCGTATTCATTTTCAAAATAAAAATTGTTTTGTTTTAACCGAAACCAACACACAAAATATATTTAAACACATTGAAGAAGTAGAACCCGATATTTTAATTATCGATTCTATTCAAACACTTCACACGGCGCATATCGATTCGTCTCCTGGAAGTATTTCGCAAGTAAGAGAATGCACGAGCGAGCTAATGCGTTTTGCAAAAGAAAGTGCTACGCCTGTTTTTTTAATTGGACACATTACCAAAGATGGCGCCATTGCCGGACCAAAAGTTTTGGAGCACATGGTAGATACTGTTTTGCAATTTGAAGGCGACAGAAACCACGTTTACCGATTATTGCGCAGCATTAAAAACAGATTTGGAAGCACTAACGAACTGGGCATATACGAAATGCAAGGAAGCGGTTTGCGCGAAGTAAGTAATCCGTCGGAAATTTTAATTTCGCAACACGAAGAAGCATTTAGCGGAATTGCTATTGCAGCCACAATGGAAGGAATGCGTCCACTTTTAATAGAAGTGCAATCGTTGGTAAGTAGCGCTGCTTATGGCACACCACAACGCTCATCAACAGGTTTTGATTTACGCAGATTAAGTATGTTGTTAGCTGTTTTAGAAAAACGTTGCGGATTTAGATTGGGCGTAAAAGATGTGTTTTTAAATATTGCTGGCGGTATTCGTGTAGATGACCCCGCAATAGATTTAGCTGTAGTGTGTGCTGTGTTAAGTAGCTCCGAAGATATTGCTTTACCCCCCAAAGTTGCTTTTGCAGCAGAAGTAGGTTTAAGTGGCGAAATACGCCCTGTTACTCGCATTGAGCAACGTATATCAGAAGCAGAAAAATTAGGATTTCAAAAAATATTTATTTCTAAATACAACCAAAAAGGATTAAATACAGATAGCTACAAAATTAAAATTGTACCCGTTGCTAAAATTGAAGAAGTATTTGAAAAAATGTTTGGGTAACATTAGTTTAAAGTTTCAGGTTAAAATTTAAGATTTTTGTGCAGATTTAAAATTAAAGCATATGAGCAATAAAAGTAAAATTTCAATAAAACTGATTATAGGATTCATAATTTTAGCTGCAGTGTTCACTTCAATTTGGTATGCTTATTTTAGCTCTCCTAGTCTTTATGATAGTATGATTGAAGCAGCAAATACTTTGAATAAAAATTGTCCAGTAATGATTGATACAGAAACTAGATTAGACAACACTTTTGCATTTGAACCAAATGAATTTCAATATAATTATACTTTAGTTAATAGAATAAAAGATTCTATAGACTTAAAGTATTTTAATGAGAAAATGCGTCCATTATTAGTAAATCATGTAAAGTCTGAGCCTGATATGAAATTCATTAGAGACAGTAGAGTAATTGTTATATATCATTATAAAGATAAAAATGGAGTTTTTTTAACCAAAATAAAGATTACACCAAATCAATATCAAGAAATGCCCTATTAAATTTCAAAAGAATAATTTGTTATCACGATTTGAGTTACACAACTAAGAGACTGCTTCGTACCTCGCAGATTTTAACCATAATTAAAATCACCAGTACTAAAACTTTGCGAGGAAGAATGACGTGGCAAACTAATGAGTTTTATTATACATCCGGCAGACTGCTTTCCCGAAAAATCGGAACAGGCAGTGCCTCGCAGATTTAACCACATAGGTACGTAGCAAAAAACAATAGAGATAGAAAAACATAGTTTTTTTCGCTACGCGAAAAGCGCTATGTAAACTATATTTAACCAAACACAAAAGCTTTCTATGTTACTATGTGGTGAAAAAACAAATCACTAGCGACTAAGCTCTAATCACTAAGCACGCAAAAAATCCATTGTCATTTCGTAAAATTCTTTTGGTTTTTCGGCTTGCACCCAATGGTTAGCATCAGCAATTGTTTTTACAAAGGCTTTCGGGAAATGTATATTAATATTTTCAAAATCTACATCGGTAATGTACTTCGATTTTTCTCCACGAATAAAAACAGTATCGCCTAAAAAAGGCTCTGCATCTGGTAATGCTTGTCCTACGTTTTCAATATTCTCTACAATTACTGGTAAATTAAATCGCCATGCCATTTGTTTTGTTCCGTCGGCATTTTCTTTCCAATAAATATTTTTTAATAAAAATTGTTTGGTGCCAAAATCGAGTGTGGTTTTATTAAATTCTTCTTCAATTAATTTTCTTGATTCATAACGCTCAGGTAATATACTTTGCAAAGCATCTAACACAGCGTGATGATGTGGTGGATAATAACGTGGAGAAATATCAACCACAATTAATTTATTTAGCAAGTGTGCATGTTTTTGAGAAAAAAACATGGCTACTTTTCCACCCATGGAATGACCTAACAAATTTATTTTTTGCAAATTATGTTGCTCACAAAAATCAGCAATATCTTTTGCCATTACTTCGTAATTCCATTCGTTGCTGTGTTCCGACAAACCATGATTACGTTGGTCGATAACAAAAACGTGATAATCTTCGCCAAACTGTTTTGCTAAGGAGTTCCAGTTATCGCAACTACCAAACAAACCGTGTAAAATTAATAAGGGTTCGCCGTGTCCAAATTCTCTGTAAAACAACTTCATAATTAATTTCCGTACTGATTATTTAATTGTCGTAAATACAACTGTATTGTGTTTTCTATGCCTAAATACAAGGCATCGCAAACCAAAGCATGCCCAATTGAAACCTCTAACAGATTGGGAATATGCGTAGCAAAAAACGCTAAGTTTTGTAAACTTAAATCGTGCCCTGCGTTTAAGCCAATATTAAATTGGTTAGCCACTTCTGCGGCAGCAATAAAATTTTTAATGGCTTTGTTTTTATCTTCTGTATAGTGATGCGCGTACGATTCGGTGTACAATTCAATTCTATCAGTGCCAGTATCGGCGCTGTGTTTTACTAGTTCAACATCGGCATTTACAAAAATAGAAGTGCGAATTCCTGCGCTTTTAAACACCGAAATAATTTCTTTTAAATAGGCTTTTTCGTTTTTTGTATCCCAACCATGGTCAGATGTTAACTGCCCTAAAACATCAGGAACCAAAGTAACTTGCGTTGGTTTTGTAGCTAACACCAAATCAACAAATTTTTGTTCTTTAGGATTTCCTTCAATGTTAAATTCTGTAGTTACAATTTTAGAAAGTTCGTATACATCGGCATAACGAATGTGGCGCTCGTCTGGGCGAGGATGCACGGTAATACCTTGCGCACCAAAACGCTCACAATCTAGAGCAAATTTAATTAAATTAGGATTATCGCCACCTCTAGAATTGCGAAGTGTAGCAATTTTATTAATATTTACGCTTAATTTTGTCATGATTTTAGAAGAATTCCTTTCAATAAATTCTGTGTAAAATTAAATTAAATGTTTAACATTGTAACAGATAAAAACGCATGTTAGCTAAAGATTTAATAAGTGATGAAATTCCACCGCTAAAAACCAGCGATACTGGTGAGCGTGCTTTGGAGTGGATGGAAGAATTTAGAGTTACCCATTTGCCAATTATTAAAAAAGGTGAATTTTTAGGATTGATTTCTGAATCTGATATTTTAGATATGGAAAATCCTGAAATGGAATTGGGTAAATGCAAACTTTCGCTTATTCGTCCGTTTGTAGAAGAAGACAAACATTACTACGAATTATTAGGAATTACAAGCTCTTTAAAACTTTCGTTGATACCGGTTTTAGATAAAGAACAACACTATGTAGGTTGTGTTACTTTGCAAAAAATGGTGGGAGAATTCGGCAATATGTCGAGCACCAACGAGCCTGGCGGATTAATTGTTTTAGAGCTAAACATAAACGATTATTATTTATCAGAAATTGCGCGTATTGTAGAATCAAACGATGCAAAAGTTTTAAGTTTATACATTACATCTCCTCCAGAATCAACCAAATTGGAGGTTACCATAAAAATAAACAGAACCGATTTATCTGCTATCCTCCAAACTTTTTCTCGTTACAACTATACGGTTAAAGCTTCTTTCCACTCGAGTGAAAATGATGATGATTTAAAAAATAGATTTGATTCGTTCATGAATTTTTTAAATATCTAACATGTACCGTTTATCGGTTTTAATTTTATTTTTTGTTTGCTTTCATTTTTTTGGATTTGCGCAAGTATATACCACTAGCGACTTTGATAGCACTTCGAAAAAAAATATTATTATCCGTAGCATAATTATAATTGGTAACAACACTACCAAAACCGATATTGTAACGCGCGAAATAACATTTAATTATTTAGACACTTTAACCGAAGCTACGCTGCATAAAAAAATGCACCTATCACAACAAAATTTAATGAACACTGGTTTATTTAATTTTGTAGATATTAGAAAACTAAACATAGATTCTACACAAGCTGATATTTATGTAATGCTTACCGAACGCTGGTATTTTTGGCCAATTCCTTTGTTTGAAATTGCGGATAGAAATTTTAATATTTGGTGGAAAACAAAAAATCCGCATCATTTAAATTTTGGAACGTATTTAATTAAATACAATTTTAGAGGTAGAAGAGAAACTTTGCAAGCAAAAATTCAATTTGGTTTTTCGCAACAATTTGCTTTGCAATACGATTTACCCTATTTAAACAAAAAACAAACACTCGGAATGGGCTTTGTAGCATACGTTACACGCAACCACGAAATATATTACGGCTCAGAAAACAACAAACTTTTATTTTATCGCGACGATAAAAATTTTGTGCGTAAAGATTTTCAGTTTCGGTATAATTTTGCGTATCGTCCAAATATATACAACTTGCACAAAGTAGAAATGCGTTACTACAATGCAAACGTGCAAGATACCATTACAAAAATTGCTACACGCTATTTTACAAATAACATAAACAAAGCACAAATTTTAACTGCTGCTTATAATTTTGATAGAGACCGCAGAGACTACAAAACCTATGCTTTAAAAGGTTATCGCTTTACATTAGATGTTTCTAAAATTGGTTTTGGATTGCTAAAAAACGAAAATTCAAACTACACAAAAGTGGAAGTAACAGCAGAGAAACATCAAACAATTACAAAAAAATTATATTATTCCATTTACGGAAAAGGCAAATGGACTAACACAAATGATATTCCGTATTATTTACAACGCGGTTTAGGCTTTTTAGATGTGGTGCGTGGTTACGATTATTATGTAATAGACGGACAACAATTTGCATTGTTTAAAAATGGATTTAAATACGAATTGTTTTCTAACAAAAAAGTAGAATTAGAACCCTTTAAAAACGATAGATTTAGAAAAGCATTTTATGCATTTTATATAGATGTGTTTGCAGATGCAGGTTATGTTAAGGATAATCTTTACGAAACAAAAAACAAATTGGCTAACCAGTGGCTGTATGGCTACGGAGCAGGAATACATTTTATAACCATTTACGACATAGTACTACGTGCCGAAATAGCCCGAAATGCGAACAAAGAAACTGGTTTTTATATAAATGTTGGCGCTCCTTTTTAAACTATTTTTTAAATAGTTTTTTGGTATGGTGTACAGTAATTATATCAATTCTTGATTTTGAAACAATTTTGTAAATTAATCTGTAATTAGCTATAATAATTTCTCTTGTGTTTTTTCGGTTTAACTCAGGAACTATTCTGCCTAAATTTGGAAATTGAATCAATTTTTGCTCAACAGCAAAAAACAACTTCACTTGCAATTCAGCATATTTTACAGAATCTTTAGAAATGTATTCTGCTATCAAATCAACATCAACAATTGAACGCTTAGTCCACCTTATTTCAACCATTTTTTAAGCTTTTTTTTCGCTTCAGTTGAACTAAAGGTTTCGTTATTTTCTGATTGTTTTAAGCCTTCGTCTAATTTTTGTAAAAAAATAATTCGCTCTACTAAATCATCAATTGAAAAAGAATCTGGCAGCTTTTTAATAGACTTTAAAACATCTTTTTTCTCTAACATAACCTTTAATTTTACCCTTAAAGTTAATTATTTTTTTGTTGGATTCAAATTTCCATTTACAAAGCTCTTTATTGCTTAATAATTCATAAATTAGCTTAAAATTTACGAAATGAACATCGTACTCTACGGAAGAAATATACAAAACGAACATATACCTTATCTGGATCATCTTTTAAAAACTTTTGAGCAGCGAAAAATTAAACCGTTTGTTTTCGAAAATTTTTACGACGATTGGAAAAATAGAATTAGCGTAAAACCTGTTTTAGAAATTATAAAAACTGGAAGCGAACTTCCATCTAACATCGATTTTATTTTTAGTATTGGTGGCGACGGAACATTATTGAACAGCATAAACGTTGTTAAAAATTCTGGTATTCCTATTTTAGGAATAAACACAGGTCGTTTGGGCTTTTTATCGGGAGTAGGAACAGAAGAAATTGATTATGCCATTAACGCTTTAGTTAAAAAAGATTTTACAATTGATAGTCGTTCTTTACTAAATTTAAAAACTGAAAACGATTTATTTGGTGACTTAAATAGTGCGCTAAACGAAATTACAGTTAGAGCAACCGACACCAATAGTATGATTACAATTCATGCGTATTTAAACGATAAACTTTTAAATTCGTATTGGGCAGATGGTTTAATTATTTCAACGCCAACGGGCGCTACAGCTTATTCACTGAGTTGCGGTGGACCTATCGTTTCGCCCAATTGCGAAAACTTTGTAATTACACCAATTTCTCCACACAATTTAAATGTGCGTCCAATTGTTATATCCGATAAAGATGTTATAAAACTAAAAGTAGAAGGAAGAGTAGATAAATTTTTGGTTTCGTTAGATTCTCGATCAAAAACAATTACATCAGATGTAGAATTAATTATTTCGAAAGCGAATTATCAAATAAACTTAGTACGACTTGCCAACCATGAGTTTTTAAGCACATTGCGCAAAAAATTAATGTGGGGAGCCGATAAAAGAAATTAAACAAAAACTATTATTTTTAAACTTTAAATTTTAATTATTTACACTATGGAATTTAGAATCGAAAAAGACACCATGGGCGAGGTAAAAGTACCTGCCGATAAATATTGGGGTGCTCAAACAGAACGCAGTAGAAACAATTTTAAAATTGGTCCTGAAGCATCAATGCCAAAAGAAATTATTTATGCTTTTGGTTATCTTAAAAAAGCTGCTGCACAAGCTAATTGCGAACTTGGTGTTTTGAGTAAAGAAAAATGCGATTTAATTGCTAAAGGTTGTGATGAAATTATTGCAGGTAAATTAGATGATCAATTTCCATTAGTAATTTGGCAAACAGGCTCAGGAACGCAAAGTAACATGAATGCAAACGAAGTAATTGCTTACCGTGCACATGTTATGAATGGAGGAAACTTAGCCGACGATAAAAAAGTATTACACCCTAATGATGATGTAAATAAATCGCAATCATCAAACGATACATACCCAACAGCAATGCACATTGCGGCTTACAAATCTGCAGTAGAAATTACATTACCGGGGATGAAAAAATTACGCGATACGTTAGCAAAAAAAGTTATTGAATTTAATAGCATTGTTAAAACAGGTCGTACGCATTTTATGGATGCAACGCCTTTAACGTTAGGTCAGGAATTTAGCGGTTACGTGCAGCAAATTGATAATAGTATGCGCACTATTAACAATGCTTTAGAAATGATTAAAGAATTAGCTTTAGGCGGAACTGCTGTTGGAACAGGATTAAACACACCAAAAGGTTATGATGTTTTAGTTGCTAAAAAAATTGCAGAATTAACTGGTTTACCTTTTGTAACAGCTCCAAATAAATTTGAAGCATTAGCAGCACACGATGCCATGGTAGAATTATCGGGCGCATTAAAAAGAGCAGCTGTTGCTTTAATGAAAATAGCAAACGATGTTCGTATGCTAAGTTCTGGGCCACGTTGCGGAATTGGAGAATTAGTTATTCCAGATAACGAACCGGGTTCATCTATTATGCCGGGTAAAGTAAATCCTACTCAACCAGAAGCATTAACAATGGTTTGCGCGCAAGTTATGGGTAACGATGTAGCTGTTTCAATTGGTGGTTCTATGGGGCATTTTGAATTAAACGTATTTAAACCCGTTATTGCCGCAAATGTTTTGCAATCGGCTCGTTTAATTGGCGATGCTTGCGTTTCGTTTAATGATAAATGTGCCGAAGGAATTGTACCAAATCATGCTGCAATTAAAACGCATTTAGAAAATTCGTTAATGTTGGTTACAGCACTTAATCCACATATTGGTTACGAAAACGCAGCAAAAATTGCAAAAACAGCTCACAAAGAAAATAAAACGTTACGCGAAGCTGCTGTTGGTTTAGGCTTAGTTACAAACGAACAATTTGATGCTTGGGTTAAACCAGAAGATATGGTTGGCTCATTAAAATAACAATTAAAAAACACAAGTAGTTTGCTAGTTAATTAGCAAACTACTTTTTTTATGAAACACTTTAAATTACTTTTCTGTTTTTGTACTGTACTTTGTTGTTTTTTAACGAACGAAAATCTTTTTGCACAAAAAAAAGATTCAGTAATTGTTTCAGTAGATACTGTAAGAATAAAACAAGAGAATAAACCAGTAATTTATACAATTGACGGTAATAAATACCGCTCTCCAAATAGCTATTTTACAATAGGTGCAGGTGTTGGCTATAAAATTAATACTCCTCAAAAAATTACTTCACCAGTTTCGATGGCATTTAACATTCACATGAAGGGAACTTATGTGCAAGCTGGTTATCTTCGCTCCGATGTGGCAGGATTTTTTACTAGTCAAAGTAATGTTTATATGAATGAGTTGCGTTTAGGAATTGGCAAAAGAAAAGAATCGTTAAAAAATAATTTAGCTTTTTATGTTGGCGCAAATCGCGCAACAGGCCAAGTAAACGATTCAACAGGATTTACCTATTTTGGCTTATATACCGAATTGCAATACACCAAAAAAATATTTTATGACATTGGTGTAGGCGCTACATTATTTGGCACATACAACAAAGCTTTTCAAATGGTTGGCTTGCGTTTGGAATTTTATTTCTCAAACGCATTACGAAAAGAAAGAAACTAAATCTAAAACTATTTTAATTCATTTTCGTTTAGAAAGTATTGAAAGACTATTACGCAATATTACAACTAAACAAAAATGCTTCGCTCGACGATATTAAAAAATCGTATAGAAAACTGGCTTTGCAATATCACCCCGATGTAAACCCAAGTCAAGAAGCAAACGATACGTTTTTATTAATTGCAGAAGCTTACCAAATATTATCTGACGATACTACAAAAGCAAAATATGATTTGCTATTAATGTATGGCGTTAATGCAGAAATTAAAACAAATAGTGAAGAAGAAAAAGTGCATTATCGCTATAGAGAAGATAGCGGAAGAAAATACGGAACATCATACAAGTATAAAAATTACACCAACAATTACAGAGAGCAAAAAAAGCAACAAGAAGAAAAAGAAGCCAAAGAATTTAACTCTATTTTAATAGAAAAAATACTTTTTATTTCACTTATGATTGCAGGTGTATTCGCAATAATTTTTGCAATCATAGACTTGTTCACCATTAAAATTGAAGGCTTACAAAACTTTAACGGTTTAATTTTTGGCTTGTTATTTACTGGCTTACTTTTTTATTGTTACTATTTTGTGTTTAGCAATAACAAGAAAGAATAAGCAAATATTGTTTTCCTTTTTTCATCATTTCTAATTTGTAATTAGTACATTCGTTTGATAACAAAACGAATGCAGTTTTTAGAGAAATTTAAGGGTGTCGGCACAAAACCAAATTATGAAATTTGGGAAAATAACCTTGTGCGTAAAATTAATTTAATTACACTAATTGGTTTTTTTAACGTTACCATTTCTTTCTTCTTATTTCCTGCGCTTAATATTCATAGTTTTCAAAATGTAATGTTGTTGGGCATAATTACTACCCCAATAATTATTTTTTTAAACAGCACGCGTGGTTATTTGTATGGCGCTTATGGTTTTTATATCATAGGTATGATTATGATGACCGTTATTGCCATACAGCTTGGTTCGGAAAGTTATTTTATCAATTTTTATTTCCCAATGACCTTAAGTGTAATTCACTTGTTTGGCAGAAAAGAAACACTGTCGCACATTTTTGTTATACTGTTTCTATTTCTTGTGTCAACAATTATAGTTGTTTATTATTATAGCAACGACTTATATGTTCTTAAAATTGAAAAGGATAATTTATTTAAAGTAAAAATATTTAACATCATTTTAAGCCTGTTTTCAGGCATAATGGAAATTATAATAATTACAACAGAAAGTATTAAGCACGAAAAAACAATAACAAAAATGCTTAAAGAAAAAGATGTTTTAGTTGCGGAAGTTTTTCATCGTGTAAAAAACAACATGAATATTGTTACGAGTTTACTCAATTTAAAAAAAGAAAATTCAAATTCAGAAGAAGTTAAGAATGCAATTGAAGAATGCAGAAACAGAGTGTTTTCTATGGCATTAGTTCATCAAAAAGTGTTTACAAAAAACAATAGTTCTGTTTTAAATTTCTCAACTTACATTAAAGATTTAGTTGGTGAAATTACTAGCTCAATGGGCAATAAAGATTTTTCAGAAATTAATATTAACACAGAAGAAATTGAACTACCACTTAACTATGCAATTCCGTGTGGATTAATTTTAAACGAGTTAATTACAAACGCAAACAAGCATGCAAAAATTCCTAGTCAAAAATTAATTATAGCCGTTTCTTTATTTTCAGAAAACGGAAAAAGAAAATTAATTGTAACTGATAATGGTCCAGGAATACAAGATATTAAAACGAATTTTGATTCGTTAGGAATGGAATTAATTGATTCACTTTGCCAACAAATTGACGGTAAATATTCTTTTGAAAATAAAAAAGGACTACACTTTACCCTTGAGTTTTAGGTGTGCCCCCGATAGGAATCGAACCTATATCAAAAGTTTAGGAAACTTCTATTCTATCCATTGAACTACGGCAGCAATTTTTAATCTGTCGCTTTTTTCTCTAAATCGTAAATACCTTTTGTTTTACTTGTAAATTTTTTACCAAAACTATAACCAACATTAAACATCCAAACCGAATTTACTTGTTTACTACCGCTTTGTGTATATCTGTAATCTGTTAATCCTCTAGTGTAACGCATTCCTGTATATAAATTACTACCGAATCTATAACTCAAATCAACTACAAAACCCATATCTACTGTTCTGTATTTTGATTTATCTGTACTCTCTGTAATTTGTGGTGTTTCGTAACCAGGAAACTGCGAAGAAATTGCAGTTTTAATAAAAGGCCCAGCAAAAGGAATGGAATCTAATGCGTTAAATGCAATATCTAATAAAGGACTTTCTTGTGTCATTACTTCAACAGATTGTACTTTATTTAAGTAAGAAAAATAAGGGCCAACTCCAACAGAAACTCCTTTATAATTAAATTTAGCCAACAATGGTATTTCAATATAATTAAGCTTTACAGAGCCTTTTGTTGTGCCATAAACAGTATCGTTTAAAAACTGCGCTACTCCCAACAACGAAGAATCTGCCAATCCAATTCCTAAAAAAGAATTGCTTAAGGCTTTAATTAATGATTGATTTTCAAAACTTTCATACAATTTTCTTTTTTGAGAGAATAAAACATCAGCTGATACCGAAAAATATTCGTTAAAACTATATTCTGCATTAGCTCCAAAATTGGCTCTAAACGCATAATCTTTCGATTTGAATTCGTTTTCTTGAAGATATATAACGTTAGCGCCTATGCGTGGACCAAAGTTTAAATTTTGTGCCTTTGCAAAAAAAACAAAAGCCAAGAAAACAAAAAGTAGTTTTATTCTCATAACAGCATAAATTAATTATTAGTTGAAATTACGCAAATTTTACAAAACAAAAAACCCAACAGAAACATGAAAACTGTTGGGTTGTTTTGTAGCATTAAAGCTTATATACAGAGAGAATGTATCATTAAATACATATTGTATTTAACTCATTTCAAATGTACTTGTTAAAATAGTTTATACAAATTTTATGGCTTTCAAGTTTTCAACAAAGTGAAATTGGTTGTTGAAAACCCAAATTAAAACTTAACTCTCAGCGTTGCAGAAATATTTCTACCCGATGCGCTAAAGCCCGATGCAAACTGTCTGTAGTAGGTATCCATAATATTCTCTAAAGCTAATTGGACCTGCAATAAACTAGTAAACTGATACGCAGCTCTCATATTTATAGTGTACCACGCTGGCGAATAACCTTTTACAGGATTTAGAGAATACACTTGATTATCTTCTCCAAACAAATTGTAATCGGGCGAATATTTTCCTCCATTAAACAAAGTAAATGCTTCAATACGCAATTGTTTTGTTTTGTATGTTAAACCTAATTTACCAAACATAGGCGGAATGTGATCTAAAGGATAATTTACTGTGTCGGTTTTTAATCTTCCATATGTAAATGTATATGCGCCATTTATAAACCAACCTTTAGCAACTTCGGCAGATAAATTATACGAAGCTCCTGTTACAAATGCTTTTTCGGTATTTTGCATTGCAACAACATTACTGGTTACTCCAGCAAAATCTATTGTTGAAGCGCCATTTAATGTGAATGGTTTTACCGACATTAAATTATTTACATGCGTGTAATAACCAACAATTTCCATACTTACTTTTTCTGCAAAAGTTTTTCCAATAGAAACATCACCAGTATAGGTATATTCTGGTTTTATGGTTGGATTTGGCACTATTAACGTTCCGGGGCTTGACTCAAATACTTTTGATAAATCATCAACGTTAGGGCTTCTAAATCCACTTGAACCATAAATAGCAAAACGCCAAGAATTATCGGGCATAAAAACCAAACCAATGTTTCCGTTAACAGCATTATTGCTTTGTTTTACATCATTGTATGGAAACGGAAAAAATGTCTTATCAACAAAACTTGCATTTAATTGCGTTGTTGAAAAACGTATTCCTTCCGATAAAATTAATTTTTCGCTTATCTCCCAAGCATGTGTAAAATAAGCTGCGCCCCAAGCCATATTTGCTCCACCATCTGCATAGCGAGTTGCATCAGGCTTTTCTGAACCAGTTACAATGTTTTGTGTAAATGCAGTACTATTTACATCGTTGTATGCTGCATCAATTCCGTAGCGTAACTCATGTTGTTTTATTTTTTTAGAAAAATCAACATTTATAGTTGCAACTTTTACATTTTCAATTTGGCTAGTTTTAGTATCTCTTCTATACTGGCGAGTAACTCTGCTTTCTTCAATATCTTGATAGGCTAAAACAACTTTTCCTCTATCGTAAAAAGAACCTTTGGTTAAGTTTAAAGCATAAGAAACCATCATTCTTTTTTCAGGACCATAATACCATTCTGCAAAACGAGGTTTTCCTCCTCTAACATCTGTAAGTCTATCTGTGCGAGGAACATCGCCTGTTGCAGAATATTGAAAATTTAAAACATGATTTACTTTTTCGCTTTGCTTAAACATAAACTTTTGCAACACATCATATTGCTGATAAGCAGAACCCACTTGCAATTCAGGATTTGAATTTGTTATAGTAGAATCTATACCATTTATGCGTTCTACATAAAAAGTACGTTGTCCCCAAGTTCCATATTCCGACTTACGTTTTGCGCCCATGCGCATATCACCAAAATCAGAAAAAGTAATTGATGTAAGCGACCCAAATTTTTTAAACCCAACATTTACATCAGCGTGAGCCGTTTTTTCGTTGTTGGCTGAAGAATAACGTACATAGGCATTTCCACCCACATTTGTTTTTCCGCTATCTGTAGATAGAACAGGATTTTTTGTGTAAAAGTGCATAACGCCACCCAAAGCATCGCTACCATACATTACTGAACCAGGTCCAAAAATAACTTCTGTTTTGTCTAACATGTTGTTATCCACACGCATAACGTTCTGTAGATGTCCTGCTCGATAAATAGCGTTATTCATGCGTACGCCATCAATTACCATTAAAACTCTACTCGCTTCAAAACCACGCAAAACAGGACTTCCTCCACCCATCTGGCTTTTTTGTACAAAAGCATTTCCTGTTGTAGTTAATAAGTCGGCAGTATTTTGTTGGTTAGCAAATTCCATTTCGCGTGCATTAATCACATTTATTTGCTGCGGAATATCTTTACGTTTCTCATCAAATTTATTAGCAGAAATTACGACTTCGCTCATGGAATAACTTTTTTCTGATAAATAAATTTTTAGTGTTTCAGTTGTTTTTCCATTCCAAACAAAAGCTGCATTTTGATAACCCAAAGCAGTAACAAAAAGAGAATCACCAGTAGAAAATCCTACAAAATTAATTTGTCCTTTTTCGTTGGTTTGTGTACTAGTGTTTTTGCTGTTTTTAACCGTAGCATAAGGTATGGCTTGTAAAGTAACTTTATCAAGTACTTTAACGTTCTGTGCATTGCTGTATATTGCTAAACACAGAAAAAATAAAATATATCTATACATTTTTCTTAGTTATAATTAATAATTTATTCTTCCTTAAAATAATTAAGGAGTATGTAATGTTTAATTATACTAATTCGGGTGGTGGTGTAGAAACCTTTGTAAATTGACTGTTTAAAGGTTCTGAAAATAGAATTTGTTTTTTTGTAATTACTACAAATGAAACAAGATTTTGCTTTACTGAAGGAGGAAAATAATCTTTAGCAATTTTTTTGTAAAGCTTTTGGTTTTTATTTTTTGTTTGTGGAAATGCAGAAACATGATTTTTAATATGCTCATCTAATTGCGCAAATAACTTTGTTTCTTCTTTATCGCTTATACATTTAAAATAAATTAAATCATCTTTCTCGGTTTTAGTTACCACATCATACATCACGCCCTTGTATTCAAACTCACGCTCGTGTATGGTTTTAAAATCTTTATTGTTTTGGCTCAACCAAGATTTAGGAACAACAATGGTGTGTAGTTTTTGCTTATCAACACCAGCTTTTAATTTACGCTTTACTTCTTTTTTAATTTGGAATTGCGTTACTCTAAAAACAACATCATAGCCAACAATATTAAACACAAACGCGAGTAATAAAAGCGTGCTAATTATGTAGTTGGTTGTTTTCAAATTAACAAATCTAAACCACTTCCCAAGTGTTTTTTCCGCTTAATAATTGATTTAAATCGCCTTTTCCTTTTTGAGCTAACGCTTCGTTAATTTGCGCTTGCAATGCTTCTTCGTAACAAGTTCTGTTTTCTTGATAAAAAACACCAAACGGACGTGGCAAAGCACTCGGTTTATTTGGGTTATCAAAAAAGTTTACTAATAAAGTTGCTTTTACCTTATCGCTTTCATCGTGTATCCACAAATCGTTTGCAGAATGTCCGTCAGCTAAATTAACCACAACGGGTTTAAATCCATCTAACTTAATTCCTTTATCTTGATTATCGCCAAACACAAGTGGTTTGCCATTTTCAACAAAAAGTGTATTTATTTTTTTTGTTCCTTTTTCAGTAAAAACTTCAAAAGCACCATCGTTAAAAACATTACAATTTTGGTAAATCTCTAACAATGAAGAACCTTTGTGTTGGTGCGAACGCTTAATCATTTCGCGCAATTGCACAGGGTCTCTATCCATTGCTCTTGCTACAAAACTTGCATCTGCACCCATTACCAAAGCTAAAGGATTAAATGGATGATCGATAGAACCCATTGGGGTACTTTTTGTAATTTGTCCTTCGGGTGACGCTGGCGAATATTGTCCTTTTGTTAATCCGTAAATTTCGTTGTTAAACAACATAATATTTACATCAAAATTACGACGCAACAAGTGTATTAAGTGATTTCCACCAATGGAAAGAGAATCTCCATCGCCCGTAACAATCCACACACTTAACTCAGGGCGAGAAGCTTTTAAACCACTTGCAATAGCAGTTGCTCTACCATGAATACTATGCATACCAAAGGTTTCCATGTAGTATGGAAAACGTGAAGAACATCCAATTCCCGAAACAAAAACAATATTTTCTTTTGCTACACCTAAATCAGGCATAACGGTTTGCACTTGCTTTAATATAGAATAATCGCCGCAACCTGGGCACCACCTAACTTCTTGATCGGTTGTAAAATCTTTAGGCGTTAATTTTACTTCGTTTATGTTTGTTGTAGTATCTGACATAACTCAATTATTTTAAAAGCTCCAACACTTTATCTTCTATTTCTTGACTCGAAAAAGGCATTCCTTTTACTTTATTTAAACCAACCGCATCTATTAAATAGTTGGCACGAATTATTTTTATTAGTTGTCCTGAATTTATTTCTGGAATTAAAACTTTATCAAAACCATCCATTAATTCTTTTAAATTTTTTGGTAATGGATTTAAGTAACGAACGTGTGCATGCGATACGGCATGACCTTGCGCAGTTAATTTTTTAACCGCCGATTTTATTGATCCATGTGTTGAACCCCAACCTAACACCAAAACTTTTCCTTTTTCTGCTCCAGTTTCTACTTTTTGAAGTGGAACATAATCTGCAATACGCGCTATTTTTTCGGCGCGTAAATTCACCATTAATTGGTGATTTTCTGGATCGTAAGAAATGTTTCCTGTTTCATTTTCTTTTTCAATACCTCCTACACGGTGCTCTAATCCTTTAGTTCCAGGAATTGCCCATTCGCGGGCTAATTTTTCGTTACGCTTGTAAGGCAAAAACTTTTCTCCCTCAACCGCTTTAGCGTAATGTGTATTTATTTTTGGTAATTGATCTGCTGTAGGGAATTTCCAAGGCTCTGCGCCATTTGCAATAAAACCATCGCTTAAAAAGAAAACTGGCGTCATGTGCTCAACTGCAATTCTACAGGCTTCAATAATTGTATCAAAACAATCGGAAGGTGTGCTTGCAGAAATTACTGCAACAGGAGCTTCGCCATTACGTCCGTAAATTGCTTGCAACAAATCGGCTTGCTCTGTTTTAGTTGGTAAACCTGTTGATGGGCCACCACGCTGAACGTTAATTATTACTAAAGGAATTTCTAACATTAAAGCTAAGCCAATAGCTTCTGTTTTTAATGCAATACCAGGTCCTGATGATGAAGTAACACCTAAACTTCCGCCAAAAGCGGCACCAATTGTAGAACAAATTGCTGCAATTTCGTCTTCGGCTTGAAAAGTTTTTACTTCAAAATTTTTATGTTTTACAAGTTCGTGTAAAATATCTGATGCAGGAGTAATCGGATACGTTCCAAAAAACAAAGGTAAGTTGGCTTGTTGTGCAGCAGCAATTAAACCAATTGCAGTTGCCTGATTACCCATAATGTTGCGGTAAATTCCTTTTTCAATTTTTGCTGGCTTAACTTCAAAACGTGTTGAAAATGTTTCGGTAGTATCACCAAAATTATAACCTGCTTTTAATGCTTTTACGTTGGCATCAATTAAATCTTGACGCTTTTTAAATTTCTCTGTTATAAACTCAATAGTTGCTTCCATTGGGCGATTATACATCCAATACAAGAAACCAAGAATAAACATGTTTTTAGAACGATCTATTTCTTTTGTACCCAAACCACTATCTGCCAAAGCAATTTTAATCATTTTGGTCACATCAACTTGATAAACTTTATATTTATCTAACGAACTATCGTTTAGTGGATTGACGCCATCTGGATATTTCGCTAGTTTTAAATTTTTAGCATCAAAACCATCGGTGTTTACAATAATAATTCCGCCTTGTTTTAAGCTTTTTATGTTTGCTTTTAAAGCGGCAGCATTCATAATTACCAATACATCGCAAACATCGCCTGGCGTGTAAATTTCTACACTACCAAAATGTAATTGAAAACCAGAAACACCTGCTAATGTGCCTTGCGGGGCACGAATTTCGGCAGGAAAGTTTGGAAATGTGCTTATATCGTTGCCAAAAAGTGCAGCGGTATCGGTAAATTGAGTTCCTGTTAGTTGTATTCCATCGCCAGAATCACCAGCAAATAATATGGTTACCTCGTCTTTTAATTCAGTTGTAACTGACATGTGTAAATTAGATTATGGAGCAAATTGCAATTTAGATAAGAACAATAGTTATTGAAATAAGTTCGGAAAAACTTAAGCTGGTTTTAGCATATTTACTGCTTCAACCGAAACAACCTCTGGAACCGCTCTTTTAACTGCTTCTTCTACTCCTGCTTTTAAAGTCATCATACTCATGTTGCACGAACTGCAAGCACCATGTAATTTAACTTTTACTACGTAATCGCTAGTAACTTCTACTAACGACATATCGCCTCCATCAGCCTCTAAAAAAGGGCGCAATTGTTTTAGCGCTTCTTCAATTTTATTGATGATAACCGGATCGGTAATCACTCCCATTTTTTTATGTGTTTAAATTCTATTCAAAATTACAAAAAATTACGACATCGGAATCTTTTCTGTGGTTGCTCCTTGTGCATTTTTTATTGCTACTTGCTGCGCTACTGATTTTGCTAAATCGGTAAAAGCTTTGCTTTGTGGCGTATTATCTTGCATGGCAGCCGGGCGACCAGCATCGCCAGCCTCTCTTATGCTTTGCACCAAAGGAATTTGACCCAACAAAGGCACATTTAGCTTTTCTGCCAAGTTTTTTGCACCATCTTTTCCAAAAATGTAGTATTTATTGTTTGGCAATTCATCCGGCGTAAAATAAGCCATGTTCTCAACTATACCTAAAATAGGCACGTTTATGTTAGGCATTTGAAACATTGCAACTCCTTTTTTAGCATCTGCCAAAGCAACTTCTTGCGGTGTGCTTACTACAATAGCACCGGTTAAAGGCACAGCTTGCACTAAGGATAAGTGAATATCACCTGTTCCAGGAGGTAAATCAATTAATAAATAATCTAAGTCGCCCCAATCGGCATCTCTAAACATTTGTGTTAATGCTTTGGTGGCCATTGGTCCGCGCCAAACCACAGCTTGCTCTGGGTCGGCAAAAAAACCAATCGATAATAATTTTATACCATAACTTTCTATAGGGACAATAAAATTTTGCCCGTCAATTTGTTTAATGGTAGGCTTTTCGTGCACTACGTCAAACATAATTGGTATTGATGGCCCGTGAATATCGGCATCTACCAAACCTACTTTTGCACCTTGTTTTGCTAATGCAACCGCTAAATTGCTCGATATTGTTGATTTACCAACACCACCTTTGCCCGAAGCAATAGCAATAATATTTTTTACTTTAGGTAACAATGGTCGGCTATCGCCACGGCGCGAAGTTACATCGGCATCCATCTTTACGTTTACATTTGCATCTTTATCAACAAAATGTAACACGGCGTTTACCGATGCTTTATGAATCATTTCTTTCATAGGGCAAGCTGGTGTAGTTAGCATAACCGTAAAAGTTACATCTTTACCATTTACCTCTAAATCGCGCACCATACCAAGGGTTACAATATCTTTTTTTAAATCGGGATCGTCAACATTTTTTAATGCTTCTAAAACCGCTTCTTTAGTAATACTCATTTTGACAAATTTTTTTACAAAGTTAAGATTTTTAGTTAAGTAAGTAGAAAGTACAAGGTAGAAAGAAGTAGGATAGATTTAAGACATAAGAATCAAGAACTAAGATTGTGGATAAGTTGGTTAGCTAATGAGTTTATAAGAGAAAGTTTTTTAAGTTTTTTGTGAGAAAGAAAAACAGCAAATTGTTAGCTGGTTTTATACTTAGGGTTTTTGCTTGTGTGAAAAACGGATACAACCACAATAGTATCTCCAATAATTTCGTAAACTAAGAAGTAAGGGAATTTTTTTACGAATGCCTCTCTAAAATGTTTATACTTTCGCTGATAAATAAAAGGATTTAGCTTGATGCTGTTTATTGAAGTTTGTATTGTCGTCAAAAAACGCTCACCAAGGTTTTTCTGTTTATCTTCATAAAAATTATAAGCATCTATAATTTCTGTTTCGGCTAGAGTAGCAAAAGAAATTTTATAAACTGCCATTATTTTTTTCTACTGGCGTGAGCATTTTTTTTTACATCAGCCCAAGAAGTTGTTTTTAGTTTACCTGCTCTTAATAATGTAGATCGTTTTTCAACTTCTGCTTTTTGGCTTTCAGTCATTAAACTACTTGAGTCGTCGCCTTCAATTACTTGTAGTATTTTGTAAACTGCCTCCAACACGTTTGGTTCAGCATTACTTACATATTCAATAACTTTTTTACGAAGTGCGTTAGTAGTCATTTTTTAATTTTTTCTAACCCAAATTTACGGATATTAATTTTAAAAACTAAATAATAAGTCTAGAGAAAAAATCTATTTCTTCTTCTCGTTTACTTCGTACCGCTCAAATTTGTTGGCGTTTAGATTCTTCGTACCTCAGAATGACAAAAAAACACTGACCAAAAACTAACAACCGTAAACTGTAAACCTGAAACCAAAAACTTAGTACTTACGACTTAATACTTTGTACTACTTTTCTATCCAACTAATAATTTCTTGACTGTTTAGATTTTTTTTTGAAGGATGAATGGCATCTATTTTACCATCTTCGTTAATTAAAATTTTGCAAAAGTTAGTTTCAATTGCATTATCGTTAGTGCCGTTTAATGTTTTGCTCGAAATATATTTATATACATCGTGCGCGGTATTTCCTTTGCAATTTGTTTTGCTATGAACAAAAAAATCAACGCCATAACTTTGCTCATAAAACTTTTTTATGTCTTTGTTTTCAGCTGGTTCTTTACCAAAATCGTTGCACGGAAAAGCGATAATTTTTAACGTTTTACCATACTTTTTATGAAGCTGCTGCATTGCACCCAACTGTGTTGTTCCGCCATCTTTTGAGGCAGTGTTTACAAGCATCAGTTTTTGTCCTTTAAACTTTTTTAAGTCTACTGTTTTGCCATCAATATCTGTTAGTTTATAATCGTATTTGTAAATAGAAATACGCTCGTCTTTTTCTTCGGCTAAAGCTTGTTTAGCTTCTTTAATGGTTTGCGAAAAAGAGAAATTGTAACAAAGTACAAAACAAAATAGTAATAATTTTTTCATAATATTATTTTTTTACACCACATAGGCACATAGCAAGAAATGATTGTTAGTTATAAAGAAAAACATAGAATTGAAACTTTGTTTCAATTTAACTATGCAAAACCTTTAAACTGCTTTATTCATAAACTCTATACTTCTATGTCTCTATGTGGTAAATTATTTTTTTATTCATTATCCCAAATGGGCATGTGTTCTAAATGTACTTTTCCTTTAAAAAATATTTTTGTGCTTTCTTCAAACGATTTGGTGTAATCTGAAACAAAAAAAGAATTAGGAATTTCTTTTTTATCGTTCATTAAATTTTCTTTTTCTAGCACCCATTTTAATTTGTTTGCAACAACTTCTGCTGAATCAAATATTTTTACTTTTCCGTTATAAAAATTATTAATTTCTGCTTTAATTAACGGATAATGCGTACACGCCAAAACCAAAGCATCAATACCTTGCAATTCGTTTTGCGACAAATAATTTTCTAAAACGGCATCGCTAATATTACTGTTATAAAAACCTTCTTCAATCATGGGCGCTAAAAGTGGCGTAGCTAACTCGGCATATTTTAGCTCTGGTTTTCTGCGCGAAAATTTTTCGGCATACACTCCAGAATTTATAGTTGCTTTGGTGGCAATTACACCAACTTTTGTAATATTATCATCGTTTATAACGGCTTCTACCATTGGGTCGATAACATTTATAACAGGAATTATGCCTTTATACAAATCGCGCAAAGTTTCGTAAGCTGCTGCCGAAGCTGTGTTGCAAGCAATTACAACTGCTTTGCAATTTTTTTCTTTCAAAAAAAAGTTTGTTATTGAACTAGCGTACGAACGTATTAGCTCTTGTGATTTGTCGCCATAAGGCATGTGCGCAGTATCGCCAAAATAAATTAAGGTTTCGTTAGGCAACTGCTTTTGTATGGCTGCAGCAACTGTTAATCCTCCAATACCAGAATCAAAAATTCCAATGGGATTTTTTGCGTCTCTATTTTTATTTTCAGCCATACTACAAATATAAAAAAAAGCCCTTCCGAAAATCGAAAGGGCTATATTTAATTTTAATTTTTAAAATTATTTTCCTGCTGGCTTAACAGCTCCTGGAGCTGTTCCTGCTGCTGGAGTTGGCGTTGTTAAGTTTAATTTTTTCTTAACCAATGGCATTAAATCATCATCAGGATTACTGTATAACATAACACCCATGCTGCTATCAATTACATTGCGGTAACCTGCTTCTTTAGCAACATCTTCAATTGCTTTTTTAGCTTTTGCTACCATTGGCTCTAATAAATCGTTTTGTTTTTTTTGTAACGACTCTTGAGCTGTAGTTTGAAAATCTTTAATTCTATCTTCTAAACTTGCAATTTCTTTTTGCTTGTCTTGTTTAATAGGATCAGTCATTAAAGCTTCTTTAGCTTGGTACTCTTGTATTTTAGCTTCGTATTCTGATGACATTGAACGTAATTTTGTATCCAATTCTTTAGCGTAAGTTTGAATTTCTTCTTCCGCTTTTTTACGCTCAGGCATTAACAATAACAAATCGTTTAAGTTAACGTGTCCTGTTTTTTGTGCAAACACATTACCTGATAAAGCAAAAACTGCTACAGCTACTATGGTTAAAATCTTTTTCATTTTTTTGTTTTATTTTAAATTTAATTGTTTGGTTATTATTTCTTTTTTGTTCCTGAAGCGGGAGCAACTTTGTATCCCATTTCTACTAAAACCGCATCGCTTTTATCAAGCTTTGGATTTGCGTACAAGATACTTAAATCGCTCGATTTATCAAAAATTACTTGATATTGTTGTTTTTCTGCAATTATTTTAATGGTGTTGTACACTTTTTCTTGCACTGGTTTTATTAGCTCTTGACGCTTTTTAAACAAATCGCCATCAACTCCAAAACGTTGTTTTTGCAAATCTTTTACTTCTTTTTCTTTATTAATAATTTCGTTTTCGCGTTTACGTTTCATTTCTTCGGTAAGCAAAATTTGCTCTGCTTGAAACGCACGATACATTTTATCAATTTCTTCGTACTTAACTTCAATTTCTTTTTGCCATTCAACCGATTGATTATCTACTGTAGTTAATGCAGTATTATATTCAGGAATATTTTTTAAAATATAATCTGTATCAACAAAGGCATATTTTTGCGCAAAAGCAAAACTAGAAATACCTAAAGAAACTATTGCAACTAAAAATAACTTTTTCATAAAATATAAATTTTAAGGTTACTAAAATACGAATTATTTATAAATCACCAATATTCATACCAATTGTAAAATGGAACTGCGATTTTTTCATATTTGGATAGTTTTCTACTTCATCAAATCTCCAACCATAATCCAATCCTAGCAAGCCAAACATAGGTAAAAATATACGCACACCAACACCCGCAGAACGTTTTACATCATAAGGATTAAAATATTTTAATGAACTCCAAGAGTTTCCTGCCTCTGCAAAAGCTAAACCATAAATAGTTGCTTGCGGATTTAATGAAACTGGGTAACGTAACTCTGCTGTATATTTTGCAATTGTTGTTGCACCACCAAAGGCAGATAGCGAGCCATCATCATAACCTCTTAATGCAATAATTTCGGTTCCTGTTAAATTAAAACCTGTTAAACCACTACCTCCCAAACGGAAACGCTCAAAAGGCGAAATCCCTAATTGTTTGTTGTAACCACCCAAAATACCAAAACCTACTTTAGTGTTTAACACTAAGTTTTTTGTAAGCTCAGTAAACCAAGAGCTAGAAAATTTCCATTTGTGGTATTCTACTAATTTGTATTTTTCTTGGTTTGTCCATGCACCATAATCTACATCGTTTCCTAAACTATCTTTACGAAAGTATGAATAAGGTGGTGTAAGCTGTAATGTTGCGCTAATTTGAGAACCTTTTCTTGGGTAAATTGGCGCATCTATTGAACTACGTGTTAAGTTTACTTTGTAGCTATACACATCAGAAATACCATCAGTAAAATCATTTATAAATCCTGAAAATTTGTTTAGTACAAAATGCTGATAATTTAACTCTTGGTACAATTGAAAATAATCATCGGGCACTTTTAAACGTTTGCCTAAACCTAACGCAACACCTGTTGTTGTTAAGGACTGGCGAGTACCAGTGCTCTTTTTTACACCGTTAGATTGAACTGTGTGATAAACTGTTACGCTAAGCGAATTTGGTTTTTTTCCGCCTAACCAAGGTTCAATAAATGTTGCATTATACGATTGAAAAAATAATCCGTTTGATTGAGCACGAATACTCATAGTTTGTCCATCGCCCGCTGGTAAAGGTTTCCAAGCATTTTTCTTAAAAAAGTTTTTTGTAGAAAAATTATTAAACGATACACCTAATGTGCCAACAATTCTGTTTGCGCCCCAACCACCCGATAGTTCAATTTGATCGGAAGGTTGTTCTTCTACGGTGTATTCAATGTCTACCGTTCCGTCTACTGGGTTTGGTTTTGGATTTACACCCATTTTTTCTGCATTAAAATACCGTAGTTGAGAAAGGTCTCGTTGCGAACGAATAATATCTGCACGACTAAACAATTGCCCTGGCTTGGTTCTAATTTCGCGCATAATAACTTTGTCGTTTGTTTTGGTATTACCCATTACAATTACTTTGTTAATGATGGCTTGCTTGCCCTCGTAGATGCGCATTTCGTAATCGATAGAATCGTTTTCTACAAACACTTCAACTGGTGTTACCTGAAAAAACAAATAACCGTCGTCCATGTAAAGCGAAGTTACATCACGACTATCTTGACTCATAAACAAACGTTGGTCTAACAAAGCTTGATTAAAAACATCCCCTTTTTTAATTCCTAAAATTCGGTTTAATTCTTCTGTTGAATGTTTGGCATTTCCTACCCACGTTATATTTCTAAAATAGAATTTTCTCCCTTCGTCAATTTTGATTTTAATGTTTACTAATTCTTCGTTAAAACGATAAACAGTATCCATTACAATTTTAGCATCTCTAAAACCTTTAGAGTTGTATTTGTCAATTATTTTAAGTTTGTCGTCTGTAAAATTTTCTTCAATAAATTTAGAAGATTTAAAAACATTATACCAATGCTTTTCTTTGGTTTCTTTCATCAAACGTTTCATTTTTCCGTTTGATAATGCGGTGTTCCCTTCGAATTGGATTTCGTTTATTTTTATTCTTTTGTTCTTTTTTACTTTAATAACAAGTGTTACGCTGTTTGATTTTAACGAATCTAACTGTTCGTCTATATCTACTTTGCAATTTAAATATCCTTTATCAACAAAAAACTCCTGACATTTATTTTTTGTAGCAACAATTAAATTTTCGGTTACAATTTTTCCTTTGGTTAAATTTATCTTTTCGCGCAAATCATCTGCTTCTGATTTTTTTACACCTGTAAACGAAAACCTTGATAAACGAGGTCGCTCCTGAATTTTTATTTTTAAAAAAATTGTTTTCCCTTGAATTTTTGTTGCAACAATATCAATATTAGAAAATAAATTTAAATCCCATAAATTTTCTATTGCCTTATTTATTTTTTCGCCCGGAACAGGAATTTTTTCACCAACAGTTAAACCAGAAGTCAAGATTAAAACATTTTTATCAAGAACGTTTGTTCCTTCAACAACAATTCCACCTATTTCATATTCTACTGGGTTTGCGTAATCAATTGTTTGCTCATCGCCACCAATGGTTACTTGCGCAAAAACACTACCCGAAAATAAAGTGATTTGAAAAATAACAAAGCATAGTATAAAACTTATTTTAAGGCAATTTATTTTCATAAAATAGTTATACTATTGTTTTTGTGTGTTAATTTGTTCGCTTGTTAAACCAAATCTTCGTTCACGATTTTGAAAATCGTAAATAGCTTCAAAAAGATTTTCTTTTCTAAAATCGGGCCACAAAACATCTGTAAAATACATTTCTGCATAGGCAATTTGCCACAACAAATAATTACTTACTCTTCGCTCGCCACTTGTTCTTATTAATAGCTCTGGGTCGGGAATGCCCAACTCTGCTGTATTTAAATGTTGTTCAAAAATTTTATCATTTATTTCGTCAGATGATAATCTTCCTGACTCAACTTCAAAAGCAATTTGCTTAACCGCATTAACTATTTCCCAACGCGAGCTGTAGCTTAATGCTAACACCAAAGTTGTTCTTGTATTGTTTGCAGTTTCGTGCATAGCTTGTTGCAACTGTGTGTAGCATTTGCCTGGCAACGATTTTAAATCGCCAATAGCTAATAAACGAATATTGTTTTTATTTAAAGTTGGTGTTTCTGATGCAATTGTAGAAACTAATAATTCCATTAAAGCATCTACTTCTTCTTTTGGGCGATTCCAATTTTCGGTAGAAAAAGCATAAAGCGTTAAGTATTTTACTCCAATTTCTGCGCAAGCTTCCACACAATCTCTTACTGACTCTACACCATGTTGATGACCAAAAATACGTTGTTCCGATTTTTGTTGAGCCCATCTTCCATTACCATCCATTATTATGGCAACGTGTTTTGGTAAATTTAAAATATCAATTTTTTCTTTAAAACTCATAGCGCAAAGTTATAAATAAGTCTTAATAAACCTTATCTTCAATCCATCTCTTAATTGGACGTTTTTTATCGTAAGCAGGACATAAACTTCCTTTATCATAAATTGTGTAAGCAATTGTAACACCCGCAAAGGTGAACCAATCATTATTTTTAGAATTTCCTCTTTGTTTTCCTGCAATAGAAAACGCAGTGTTTAAAGTATCTGCACCGGGATAAACTTTACTAATTCCATCAATATAATCAGTATACGTTTTTCGCCAACCGCATTCTACTGTTAACGATAAACGGCGAGCAATTGATGCTTTGTAACCAATGCCTAATGGAAATGCCAATTGAACGGGAGAAACACTAAACGATTCGGGACTCGAAATTCCGCTTACCGAAACTTTAGGATTGATGTAATAACCTGCAATTCCAACAAAAACAAAAGGTGTAGAAAAATGTCGTTTGTGACCAACTTCATACTGAAAAAAGTTGAACTCTACTTTGCCAGCAAGATCTACCAAAATAGTTTTAAAACTAGCTGAACGCACTGTTGAAAAAGCGTGATTAGCATGGGTTTCATCAGCTTTTAAATTACCATAAATTGCCGTTAAAGCTAAGGCATATCTTTTAGATGTGTTTCGTCTATAACTCAATCCGAATGCTGGTTTTAGTAGAGTTACAGGAAACTGAATAGTAGGATTTAATTCACCATTATAATACGTTGTGCCCAACGTTAAACCTAACTCAGAATAAGGTACAAATTTTTCGTTTTTTTGCGCGTAGCAAAAAACAGTGCCAAGTAAAAATAATAACGAAAAATAAACTTTTTTCTGGTAAACAAGCATTTGCCTAAAACGTAATGGAGCGCAAATTTATTGTTTAAAACTTAGGTCTAAGCTTTTTCTTAAACAAATCTTGGTATAATTGCTTAAAGTTTTGGAAACGATAATTAACTGAAACTACTGCAAATAAATAAGAATCTTTATCGGTTGGATCGCCACGTTGTTCGCCAGTAACTGTCCAATTAGGATGGTCGCCAAGCGATGGGTCTGACAAAGCCGCCGAAACAGGTCCGTAAGTTCTGTTTAGTTCCGCTTTATCATAATAATCGCCACTAACATCATCAATGTAATCAGTAAATGTTTTTCTAACGCCAACGTCTAAAGAAACAGTAATTAAATTATCAACCTTATATTTTAAACCAACACCATAAGGTATTGATAGTCCAATTTTTTTATATTTTTCAGTTCCGTTTAAACCTTGTCCTTCGGTCCCCAGCGGCTGCAAAGCTGTCCATTTACCATTGTATTGCGCCTTTGGATTAAAATAAAAAACACCTATACCTACAAATCCATAAGGGTAATAATCCCAAACACCATTTCGTTTTCCTTTTTTAACTTTAACAACTTTTTTGCCGTACACCCAAGGCACTTTAAAAAAGTTTTTGCCTTTATCTTTTAAAAATGAAATTTCAACTTGAGAAGAAAACTCAAAAACTGGAGAGCGAAAACTTAAGTTTCTGTTGTTGCGGTATTGCTCTTTTGTATATTGGTCAGAACCTTTTAAAAGTCCATAAAACAAATTAGTTTTAACAGCTGCAAACTCACAGGTTTGGTATCTTAAGCCTAGGTTTATTACTGGTCTGTTAGCTTTTAAATCGTAATCGTAAAAATAATCTCTACCTATTTGATTAGCTCCGCCCAATTCTCCATAAAAATTGGTCGCGCCTAATCCAAAAGTTGCTTCAAACTTTTTTTTGCGTTGGGCAAAGGCACTTGTCGAAGCCAACAGCAAGATAATCAGGCAGAAGTGTAAAAAATACTTGTAATTTTTATATTTCATATAATATTAAAACAAAGGTACTAATAAAAAAAAGTAATACACAATGTTAATAAAACATTCAAACTACACCTACAAACTACTGATAATAAGAAGTTTATATTAACAATAGTGTTTGGTTTAAGAAAAAACACTTAAACTAAAAACACCTACTAAGCTAAAAAACATTTAGTATTGGTAACTTTTTGTTCAAGATTTCGTAAAAATAATTCGGTTTATCAACTTTTTATTAACATTTTTGTGCAACTTTATAATTAATTAACATAAGCTACCCCTATGAAAGCAGGATTTATTTTTGTTTTACTATTTGTTTTTACCTTTTTAGAAGCTAATGCGCAGTGTCCAGAAGTAAAAAAACAATCTTCGATTAACAATACTATTACAATTAGTTTAAACCAAGTTTCAAAGTATACAGCAGCTGTTTTATATAAAGTAGAAAATGGTCAGCCATTTTTAAATTTTGACGCTAAACCTGAGCTTAATCACAACAATATTTCTTTTACTAATTTACCAGTTGGCAATTATATTGTTAGAATAAATGAAAAAGGCTGTAACCCTTTATTTATAGGTAAACAAGAAAACATTAATATTAAATAATTAATAGACAGATATTCGCTATATGATAAAAAAATTACTCTACTCGCTAGTTGTTTTTACTTTAGTTTTAGGTGCAAGTAATAATGCCTTTGCTCAATGCCCCAGTGCAGCTACACCCCACACTTTTAGTTTTACAGAAATTACATGTTTTGGTGCAAATGATGGAACAATAACAGTTGATGTAACTTTAACAGGAACATTAACCTTTGCTCTTTTAGATGTAAGTGGAACTCCAGTAATTTTGCCAAACACACCAGTAACAACAGTTACAGGAACAGGCACAATTGCAGTGTTCAACAATTTACCAAGTAGTTCGTACACTATTAGAGTAAGAAAAGTAGGTTGTCCTTTAGCAAATCAATTATTTGTAGGTGGTTTAGGTATCGATATTTTTGAGCCTCTGTTTCCAGATGCTGGCGTAGATCAAAATTCAATTTGTAACAGCACAACAGCAACAATGGCTGGAAACGACCCCGCTCCTGGATTAGGCGTTCCTGCATCAACAGGAGTTTGGAGTTTATCAAGTGGACCAAACGTACCTACAATAACAAGCAATACAAGTCCGACAACAACAATAACTGGCCTTATTAACGGAACCTATGTTTTTAACTGGACCTTTTCAAAAGCTGGTTGTACTGATAACGTAGATCAAGTTACTTTAGTAGTTAATTCTGCCGCTACAACATCAAACGCTGGAGCTGATCAAGCAGTATGTGTTAATAACACTACATTAGCAGGAAACAATCCAACTGTTGGAACAGGAGCTTGGTCATTAGTATCAGGCACAGGAACAATTACAAATGCAGCACTAAGAAACACAACAGTTACTGCATTAGGAACTGGTGCTAACGTATTTAGATGGACAATTGCTAACCCTCCATGTACTGACTCTACAGATGATATAACCATAACTTTTAATACACCTCCAACTGTTTCAGATGCAGGACCAAACCAAAACATTTGTGCCACAACAGCTACTTTAGCAGGAAACACACCTACTGTAGGAACCGGTACTTGGACAGTTATTTCTGGTGGTGGAGCAGTAACAACACCTAGCTCCAATACTTCTGGAGTTACTGGTTTAGCAACAGGAAACAATGTTTTTAGATGGACAATTTCTAACGGAGGTCCTTGCCCAAACTCAACAGACGATGTAACAATATTTAGAGCAACTACTCCTACAGTAGCAAATGCTGGTGCTGATCAGGCTGTTTGTGCAACTTCTGCTACTTTAGCAGGAAACGTTGCAGCAGTTGGAACTGGTACTTGGACAAGAATTTCTGGTTCAGGAACAATTACTTCTGCTAATAGCCCAACTTCAACAATTACAGCTCTTGCTGTAGGAACTTCTGTTTTTAGATGGACAATTGCAAACGCTCCTTGTACTTCAACATCAGACGATGTAAGTATAACAAGAAATGCATCGCCAACATCTGCAGCTGGTGCCGATCAAACTATTTGTGCTACTACAGCAACACTAAACGCTACAGCTCCCGCAATAGGAACTGGTAGCTGGACTTTAATTTCTGGAAGCGCTACAATTACATCACCAACCCTAAGAAACTCTGGCGTTACTGCAATAGCAGTTGGTTCATCTGTTTTTAGATGGACTGTAACTAATGGATTATGTCCAGATGCAACAGACGATATAACAATTACAAGAAATAATCCTCCAACAACTTCTGATGCAGGACCGAACCAAACAATTTGTGCTGCAACAACTACAATGGCTGGTAATACAGCGGTAATAGGCACAGGAACTTGGACAAGAATTAGTGGAACCGGAACAATTGCTTCTGCAAACAGCCCAACTAGTAACATAACCGCAATTAGCGTTGGAACAAGTGTATTTAGATGGACGATTGCAATCCCAGGCTGTACTTCATCTACTGACGATGTTACAATAATTAGAACTTCGGCTCCTAGCGCTGCGGCTGCTGGATCCGACCAAACTATTTGTGGAACAACGACAACTTTAGCTGCTACTACACCAGCAATTGGAACTGGCGCTTGGTCAGTAGTTTCTGGAACAGCAACAGTTACAACTCCTTCATCAAATACATCAACAGTAACAGGTATTGCTGGAGCTTCGGTTGTGTTTAGATGGACGGTTTCTAACGGAACTTGTACGCCTACTACTGATGACATGACACTTACTGTTACGCCATCACCAAGTGCTGCTGCTGCTGGACCTGACCAAACAATTTGTGCTACCACAACTACACTTGCCGCTACAGCTCCTGCAATTGGAACTGGCGCGTGGTCTGTTGTTTCTGGAACAGCAACCGTTACGGCTCCTTCTCTTAGAACTTCTGGTGTTACTGGTATTGCTGGACCTTCGGTTGTGTTTAGATGGACAGTTTCTAACGGAAGTTGTACACCTACTACTGATGATATGACATTAACAGTTAGCTCAGCTCCAACTGTGGCTGACGCAGGAAGCGATCAAACTGTTTGTGCTACAACAACTACTTTAGCAGGTAACACTGCTGTAATTGGAACTGGAACTTGGACAAGAATTTCTGGTACATCAACAATAACAACTCCTAGTTCACCTACTTCAGGAATTACTGCTTTATCTATAGGAAACAACGTATTTAGATGGACAATTGCTAATGCACCTTGTACTTCATCTACTGATGACGTAACAATAGTAAGGATAGCATCACCAAGCGTTGCTGCTGCTGGGCCAGATCAAACAATTTGCGCTACCACAGCTACACTTGCCGCTACTGCTCCCGCAACAGGGACTGGTGCATGGTCAGTAGTTTCGGGAACTGCAACTGTTACTACACCTTCTCTTAGAACTTCTGGCGTTACTGGAATAGCAGGACCTTCTGTTGTTTTTAGATGGACAGTTTCTAACGGAATTTGTACTCCAACTACAGATGACATGACTTTAACAGTTAGTCCTGTTCCAACAACTGCTAATGCAGGGACAGACCAAACTATTTGTGGTACAACTACAACATTAGCTGGTAATACTGCAGTTATAGGTACTGGAACTTGGTCTGTAGTTTCTGGAACCGCTACTATTACAAGTGCTAATTCTCCTACTTCAACATTAACAGGTATTGCTGGTGCTTCTGTAGTAATGCGTTGGACTATTGCTAACGCTCCATGTACTTCATCTACCGATGATGTTACAATTACAATAAACCCTGCGCCAACAACTTCTGATGCTGGTATTAACCAAACTGTATGTGCTATTACGGCTACTTTAGCAGGTAATACTGCTGTTATTGGAACTGGAACTTGGACTAGAATTTCAGGTACTTCAACACTAACAACTCCTAGTTCTCCTACATCAGGAGTTACTGCTTTATCTGTTGGAAACAACGTTTTTAGATGGACAATTGCTAATGCACCTTGTACTTCTTCTACTGATGATGTTACAATTATAAGAACTGCTGCACCTAGTGCTGCTGCTGCAGGACCCGACCAAACTATTTGTGCAACAACAACAACTTTAGCCGCTACAGCTCCTGCAACAGGAACTGGTGTTTGGTCTGTAGTTTCTGGAACAGCAACAATTACAACTCCCTCGCTTAGAACGTCTGGTGTTACGGGTATTGCTGGTGCTTCTGTTGTATTTAGATGGACTGTTTCTAACGGAACTTGTACGCCTACAACTGATGATATGACTTTAACGGTTAATCCTGCTCCAACAACTTCTGATGCAGGTGTTAATCAAACGGTTTGTGCTACAACGGCTACTTTAGCAGGTAATACTGCTGTTATTGGAACTGGAACTTGGACTGTAATTAGTGGTGGTGCTTCTGTTACTACTCCTAGCTCTCCAACATCAAATGTTACTAGTCTTGCTATTGGAAACAACGTATTTAGATGGACAATTGCTAACGCCCCTTGTACTTCTTCTACTGATGATGTTACAATTATAAGAACTGCCGCGCCTACTACGGCTAATGCTGGTACTGACTTCAGTATTTGCGGAACAACAGCTACTCTGGCAGGTAATGTTCCTGCTACTGGCGTTGGAACTTGGTCGGTGGTTTCTGGTACAGCTACTATAACTTCTGCTAACTCTGCTACTTCTGGAGTTACTGCTATTGCGGGTGCTTCTGTTGTGTTTAGATGGTCAATAGGAAATGGATCTTGTCCAATTTCTTCTGATGATGTTACGGTAACCATTACTTCTGCTCCAACAACTTCTGATGCAGGTTCAAACCAAAGTGTATGTGCTACTACGGCTACTTTAGCTGGTAATACTGCCGTTGTTGGAACTGGAACTTGGACTGTAATTAGTGGTGGTGCATCTGTTACTACAACTAGCTCTCCTACATCCAATGTTACTGGTCTTGCTGTTGGTAATAACGTATTTAGATGGACAATTGCAAATGCGCCTTGTACTGCTTCTACTGATGATGTTACGATTGTAAGAACTGCCGCGCCTACTACGGCTAATGCTGGTACTGACTTCAGTATTTGCGGAACAACAGCTACTCTGGCAGGTAATGTTCCTGCTACTGGCGTTGGAACTTGGTCGGTGGTTTCTGGTACAGCTACTATAACTTCTGCTAACTCTGCTACTTCTGGAGTTACTGCTATTGCAGGTGCTTCTGTGGTATTTAGATGGTCGATAGGAAATGGATCTTGTCCAATTTCTTCTGATGATGTTACTATTACTATTAATTCTGCACCAACAACTTCTGATGCTGGTGTTAATCAAACGGTTTGTGCTATTACGGCTACTTTAGCTGGTAATACTGCCGTTGTTGGAACTGGAACTTGGTCTGTAATTTCTGGAACAGCAACTATTACAACTCCTAGTTCTCCTACATCGGGAGTTACTGCTTTATCTGTTGGAAACAACGTATTCAGATGGACGATTGCTAATGCCCCTTGTACTTCTTCTACTGATGATGTTACAATTATAAGAACTGCCGCGTCTACAACCGCTAACGCAGGAACTGATTTCAGCATTTGTGGAACAACAGCTACTTTAGCTGGAAATGTACCTGCTACGGGTGTTGGTACTTGGTCGGTGGTTTCTGGTACAGCTACTATAACTTCTGCTAACTCTGCTACTTCTGGAGTTACTGCTATTGCAGGTGCTTCTGTGGTATTTAGATGGTCGATAGGAAATGGATCTTGTCCAATTTCTTCTGATGATGTTACTATTACTATTAATTCTGCACCAACAACTTCTGATGCTGGTGTTAATCAAACGGTTTGTGCTATTACGGCTACTTTAGCTGGTAATACTGCCGTTGTTGGAACTGGAACTTGGTCTGTAATTTCTGGAACAGCAACTATTACAACTCCTAGTTCTCCTACATCGGGAGTTACTGCTTTATCTGTTGGAAACAACGTATTCAGATGGACGATTGCTAATGCCCCTTGTACTTCTTCTACTGATGATGTTACAATTATAAGAACTGCCGCGTCTACAACCGCTAACGCAGGAACTGATTTCAGCATTTGTGGAACAACAGCTACTTTAGCTGGAAATGTACCTGCTACGGGTGTTGGTACTTGGTCGGTGGTTTCTGGTACAGCTACTATAACTTCTGCTAACTCTGCTACTTCTGGAGTTACTGCTATTGCAGGTGCTTCTGTGGTATTTAGATGGTCGATAGGAAATGGATCTTGTCCAATTTCTTCTGATGATGTTACTATTACTATTAATTCTGCACCAACAACTTCTGATGCTGGTGTTAATCAAACGGTTTGTGCTATTACGGCTACTTTAGCTGGTAATACTGCCGTTGTTGGAACTGGAACTTGGTCTGTAATTTCTGGAACAGCAACTATTACAACTCCTAGTTCTCCTACATCGGGAGTTACTGCTTTATCTGTTGGAAACAACGTATTCAGATGGACGATTGCTAATGCCCCTTGTACTTCTTCTACTGATGATGTTACAATAGTTTCTTCAACACCTCCAACCGCATCTAACGCTGGCACTAACCAAACTGTTTGTGGAACTACAGCTACTTTAGCTGGAAACATTCCTGCAACAGGTGTTGGAACTTGGTCTGTTGTTTCAGGCGCTGCTACTTTTACCAACAGCAATTTAGGAACAACAACTGTTTCTGCTCTTAATAACGGTGCTAATGTTTTACGATGGACTATTGGAAACGGTTCTTGTGCTAGTTCTGCTAGCGATGTTACAATAACTTCTAATCCTGCTCCTACAACTGCTAACGCTGGTACTGATTTTAATATTTGTGCTACAACAACAACTTTAGCAGGTAACGTTGCTGTTATTGGTACTGGAACTTGGTCAGTTGTTTCTGGAACAGGAACAATAACTTCTCCGAACTCTGAAACATCAACTGTTACTGGAATTAGTGGAACTTCTTTAGTTTTGAGTTGGACAATCTCTAACGGATTATGTCCTAATACTGGTGATCAAATTACAATTACTATTGATTCTCCTCCTACAACTTCTATAGCTGGATCAAACCAAGCTGTTTGTGCAACAACTGCAACTTTAAATGGAAATATTCCTGCAACTGGAGTTGGAACTTGGTCTGTTGTTTCAGGCGCTGCTACTTTTGCCAACAGCAATTTAGGAACAACAACTGTTTCTGCTCTTAATAACGGTGCTAATGTTTTACGATGGACTATTGGAAACGGTTCTTGTGCTAGTTCTGCTAGCGATGTTACAATAACTTCTAATCCTGCTCCTACAACTGCTAACGCTGGAACTGATTTTAATATTTGTGCCACTACAACAACTTTGGCAGGTAATGTTGCAGTCATTGGAACTGGAACTTGGTCAATTATATCTGGAACAGGAACAATAACTTCTCCTAACTCAAACACATCTACTGTTACTGGAATCAGCGGAGCTTCTTTAGTATTAAGTTGGACAATCTCTAATGGATTATGTCCTGATACTGGCGATCAAATTACAATTACAATTGATTCTCCGCCTACAACTTCAATTGCAGGAAATAATCAAACAGTTTGCGCTACTACGACTACTTTAGCTGGAAACATTCCTGCAACAGGTATTGGAACTTGGTCGATTGTTTCGGGTGCGGCTACTTTTGCAAATAATAATTTAGGAACAACAACTATTTCTGCACTTAATAATGGTGCTAACGTTTTACGTTGGACTATCGGAAATGGTTCTTGTACTGCTTCTTCTAGCGATGTTACAATTACTTCAAATCCTGCTCCTACAACAGCTAACGCTGGAACTGATTTCAATATTTGTGCTACAACAACAACTTTAGCTGGAAACACTGCGATTGTTGGAACTGGAACTTGGTCTGTTGTTTCTGGAACTGGAACAATAACTTCTCCTAATTCTGAAACTTCAACTGTTACTGGAATTAGTGGAGCTTCTTTAGTATTGAGTTGGACTATTTCTAACGGATTATGTCCTGATAGCGGAGATCAAATTACTATTACTATTGATTCTCCTCCAACTGCTTCTAATGCCGGAACAAACCAAGCTGTTTGTGCAACAACTGCCACTTTAGACGGAAATATTCCTGCAACAGGAGTTGGAACTTGGTCTGTGGTTTCGGGTGCGGCTACTTTTGCAAATAGCAATTTAGGAACTACAACTGTTTCAGCACTTAATAATGGTGCTAACGTTTTACGTTGGACTATAGGAAATGGATCTTGTGCTAGTTCTGCTAGTGAAGTAACAATTTCAAGCAATGGACCAACTACTGCAGATGCTGGTACTAACCTAAATATTTGTGAATCAGTAGGTTCTGCAACTTTAGCGGGTAACAATCCAACTGTTGGCACAGGTACTTGGTCAGTAGTTTCTGGTACAGGAACAATTACTACTCCAAACTCTAATACCTCAACAGTTACTGGAATAACTGGGACTTCAATTGTTTTACAATGGTCAATTTCTGATGGCGGAATTTGTCCTGCAAGTACTGATAATGTCACTATAACAATTGATGCTACACCATCAACATCAGTTGCTGGAAGCAATCAAACTATATGTGGAACTACTGCAACTTTAGATGGTAATATTCCTACAACAGGAGTTGGAACTTGGTCGGTAGTTTCTGGCGCAGCTACTTTTGCTACTACTAATTTAGGAACGACTACTGTTTCTGCGCTTGCTAATGGTGCAAACGTTTTACGTTGGACAATCGGAAATAGCTCTTGTGCTACTTCTGCAAGCGAGGTTACTATTACTTCTAATCCTTCGCCAACATTAGCAAACGCTGGCGCAGATTTCAATATTTGTGGAACAACAACAACTTTAGCAGGTAACAATCCTACAATTGGAACTGGAACATGGTCAGTTGTTTCTGGAACAGGAACAATAACTTCTCCTAACTCAAACACATCTACTGTTACTGGAATCAGCGGAGCTTCTTTAGTATTAAGTTGGACAATCTCTAATGGATTATGTCCTGATACTGGCGATCAAATTACAATTACAATTGACACTCCTCCAACAATTGCTGAGGCAGGTGTTAATCAAACTATTTGCGGAACAACCGCTACTTTAGCTGGAAATACTGCTGTAGTTGGCACAGGTGTGTGGACTTTAGTTTCGGGTTCAGCAACTATTACAAGTCCTAACTCACCTACATCAACAATAACAGCAATTGGTACAAATGATAATGTTTTAAGATGGACAATCTCTAACGGAACTTGCCCACCAACAACTGATGATGTTACAATTACAAATAATGGCCCGAGTATAGCAATAGCTGGTGCTGACCAAAATATATGCGAAACAATTGGTTCGGTTACTTTAGCAGGAAATACTCCTGCGGTTGGAACTGGTACTTGGTCAATTATTGCAGGTAATGGAAATATAACTAGTGTTAATGATCCTAGCTCTACTGTTACTATTAGCGCTGCTCCACTTGTTTTACGTTGGACAATTTCTAACGGACTTTGTGCTGACAATACAGACGAATTAACAATTACATTAGATACTGCTCCAACTACTGCTGATGCTGGAACAAACCAAACAATTTGCGGAACAAACGCTACATTAGCTGCTAACACAGCGGTTATAGGAAACGGAAGTTGGACTTTAGTTTCTGGAGCAGGATTTATTACAAGTTTCACAAACCAAAACACTCCTGTTACTGGTTTAGGAACTGGTAATAATGTATTTAGATGGTCGATAACAAATGGATCATGCTCTGCTTCTACTGATGATGTAACAATTACAGTTAACCCAGCAATACTAGCAAGCATAACAACAATTACTAACCCTACACCTTGTGGTTCTGCAACAGGTGGAGCGTTAGTTACTGCTAGCGGTGGTGATGGTAACTTTACTTACTCTTGGAACTCAACACCATCTCAAACAGACGCAAGTATAACAGGAGTTGTAGCTGGAGTTTACAATGTAGTTGTAACTGATGGAAATTTATGTACAATTACAACTTCTGCATCAATAACTGATGCTGGAGCACCAACAGTTACATTAACAAGTGATGTTGCAGGCAATGTAATTTGTGTTGGACAAACAGTAACCTTTACACCAGGTGGAGCCGATACCTATAACTATTTTATGGACGGAAATCCAATTGGCACAGCAAACACTACTCTTGCTTTACAAATAGATACAATGACTGTTAACCACAGCATAAGCGTTACTGGTATTGCAACATTAACTGGTTGTACAGGAATTAGTTCAACAATTAACATAATAGTAAATAGCAGCAATACGCCAAGCGTAACAATTTCTGCTGTGGGCGTGGCAATTTGCGAAGGCGAAACGATTAATTTTTCAAGTGCTGTTACAAATGTTGGTGCTACGGTAGATTATTTATGGGCAGTAAACGGAACAAATATGGGAAGTAACCCTAGTTTTGCTTTCAACAGCTTTCTTAATAACGACCTTGTACAATTAACAATTTCAACCACGGGTTGTGGCACAGCAACTGTAAATGTAACATCAAACGTATTAACAGTTACTATTAAAACTGCACCAGTGGTTAGTATTACACAAGTTTTTCCGCCAAGTTCTTGCTTTGGTAACGATGGTATTTTAGACGCAACAATAGTTAGTGGAAACACACCATTTAGTTTTGCATGGAACAACGGCAGCACGAACCAAAGTATAAGTGGCTTAGTAACAGGAAACTACTCGGTAACATTAACCGATGCAAGTGCTTGTCCGTCTGATCCTTTTTCAATTGCTTTAAACCCAAGTGGCGTAACTACTCCAACGCTAAATAGCGATGCAGTAGGCAATACCATTTGCGATGGAACCAATGTTACCTTTACCGTTTTACCAGCGGTAAGCTCGTATACTTACACATTTATTAGAGCAAACGATGCAACAACATTAACAACAGGTTCAGTAAATACATTTAGCACAACAACTTTAGTTGATGGCGATGAGATATTTGTATCGATGTTTGACGGAACATGTACTACCGTTTCTACATCAATTGTAACAACCGTTTTACCTAGTGCGGTTCCACAAATATTTATTACTGCATTACCAGGAACAAATGTTTGTTCAACACAAGCTGTTTCGTTTACAAGCGCAATTTTACCTGTTACTGCGCAAGTAACATCATATCAATGGCAAGTAAATGGAGTTAATATGGGTGCATCGCCAACATTTAATAATATATTAGATGGTGATGTAATTACATGTCAGATAGCAACAACATGTGTAAGTTCGTTTATTACATCAAACGCGCTTACAATGACAATAACTCCGTCAATAACTGCTGAGGTTGTTGTTACTACAATTCCATCTAACGTAGTTTGCGAAAATACAGATGTAACTTTTGTGGCTACACCAAACGTAACCTTATCTGCTTTAACATACGAATGGTTTTTAAATACAACATTAGTTGGAACAAATAGCACGTTTACTTCGAACACATTAGCAAATAATGATGAAGTATTCTGTGTGATTTCAGCAACTGATCCTTGTGTAGGAAACATACCAGCAACATCAGCTGTTGTAACAATGACGGTGAATGCAGGCACACCAATAAGTGCAACAATTACTGCTTCTACAAATTCTATTTGCACTGGTCAAGTGGTTGATTTTACATCTACAATTAACCCTGTAGGAGTTGTAACGTATGCTTGGAAAATAGATGGTGCTCTTGTTGCAGGAGCAAATGCAAGTACTTTTAGTTCAACTACATTAACTAATAGCAACATTGTTTCATTAGAAATTAGTTATATATCATGCGGTTTAGTTACAACATCTACTTCTAACTTAATACCAATATCGGTAAGTAGTCCAGACAAACCATTAGTTAATTTAAGTAAAATAAACAGGTTGTGTTTTGGCGATACATTAACGTTATCTACCAACTTTACAACGGGTAACGTTTGGAGCACTGGCGCAAGCACACAAAGTATTATTGTTGGTGCATCAGGTAGCTATAACGTAACTGTTACAGATAGCAAAGGTTGTGCTTCTAAATCTGACGATGTTGTTATAACAGTTGGTGATTCGTTAAACTTAACATTAACTAGTCCGATATTTGAAGGTGGATATAATGTAAGTAAACACAACTTAAGTGATGGCTCAATAGATTTAACAGTTACAGGTGGATTTGCACCTTACAAATATTTCTGGTCAACTCAAGCAATTACAGAAGACATTGCTGATGTTCCTGCAAACAACTATCACGTAGTTGTAGTAGATGAAATAAATTGTATTGATACTGCTTACATTGTATTAACAAATCCACCAGCGCTTGAATTACCAACGGTGTTTACACCAAATGGCGATGGACAAAATGATTTCTTTGTAATTAGAGGAGTTGAAGTTTATCCTGGAACTGAAGTTGCAATTTACAACCGTTGGGGTAATGTTGTTTACAACAATAAAGATTACAAAAACGAATGGGATGGAGCTGCAAAATCGAGCGGTAAAGTACCAGACGGAACTTACTTTGTTGTAGCAATAGCAAAAGAAATAGACGGAACCGAAATTATATTAAAAGGTTATGTTGAATTAAGAACTGACTTACGATAAATAATTGAATATATAAATTATGAAAAAACTTTTTATACTAGTTGTATTATTATTTAGCATTGCTAAAGTAAATGCACAACAAGAAATTTTAGTAAGTCAGTATTTATTTACTCCTTATTTAATAAATCCAGCAATTGGTGGCGTAAACAAATACTTTACAGGTTCGTTTATGAATCGTTCGCAATGGGTTGGTTTTGCAGGCGCTCCCGTTTCTAACGCGGTAACAGTTGAAGGCGCTTTGCCCGACGAAAAAATGGGTGTGGGTTTAAAAATTGCAAACGATAGAATTGGAAAAACAAATCAAACAGATATTATTGGTTCGTATTCTTATCATTTAAAACTTGATAATAAAGATCAGCTTTCGTTTGGAGCAACCGCTGGATTTAGCAATTACAATAACGATTTATCATCTGGTAATTATTGGGACTACAACGATAATATAATTAACAATAGTAAAACTAGTGTTTGGATTCCAAAGTTTGGATTGGGTGCTTTTTATTTAGCTAAAGATTATTACGCAGGTTTATCTGTTCCAACACTTTTAGATTACGACAAACACAATTTATACAATTTAAAAAGACATTTTTATTTATATGGTGGCTATAACTACGATATTGATGCACAGTGGGTTTTAAAGCCATCAGCATTAATTAAATTTGCTCCTAAAGCACCACTTCAAACGGATTTAAATTGCAGAATTACATACAACAATTTAATTACTGGAGGTTTGTCTTATCGTTTTAGTAATTTTAAAAATGGTAGTGCGTTCGTTGTTATGGCAGAGTACCAAGCTAACAAAAACTTTAGAGTTGGTTATGCTTACGATATGAGTTTTGCTAAAGTATCTAAAGGATTACGAATTGGAAGACACTCAAACGGAACACACGAAATTGTTGCGTCTTACAGTTTGGTAAAAGGGAATAAAGTAAAACCTAAATTCGCCAATTAGAAATTTCTTTTAGTTTTTCTTCGTCGCGAACTATAATTACTTTTTTGTTGTAAACCACAATTGGTCTTTCTAAAAGTTCTGGATGTTTAGCTAAAATTTCAAGTAGCTGATTGTCTGTTAAAGAAAGATTTCTGTAGTTCTCTACAAAAATCTTTTCTTTTGTTCTAACGAAATCAATTACGTTGTATTCAGAATTTGAAATCAACTTTTTTAGTTCCGCTAAAGTGGGCGCGTTGTTTAAATAATCAATTATCTCAAACTTATTTCCCGATTGTTGAATAGCTTGTAAAGCAGCTCTACTTTTAGAACATCTATTGTTGTGGTATATTTTTATCATAAATAAGTTTGTGTTTGTGACCAAATTTACTTTATTTTGTCTAAACAACATTTAAAATGAAAAAGAATCTGTTTTTAATTTCACTATGCTTTTCAGCACTTTTCTTAACAACAAATTCTTGTACAAAAGAAGACCAAGAAGAAGTGAAAGAAGCCGTTGTAGGAACCATGAATGCTGATATTGCTGGTGCATCTTGGATTGCCGATGCGCCTGCGGGAAGTGTTACTACAGATAGAATAACAGTATCGGGTGTTGGCACTAAAAAAAGTATTGCATTAACAATTGAAGGAGTTGCAACAGGAACCTACAATATTTCAATATCGAGCATTACGGGTGCAGTTTTAGTAACCAATACAGATAGTGCTTCTACAAAAACATATGTTTCTAAAAGTGGAAAAATTATAATATCAGATATAAATACAAGCTCTAAAAGAATATCTGGTTTTTACGATTTTAAAGCATTTAGTACAAACTTAAAAGATAGTGTTACCGTAAGTTCTGGTCAATTTACCAATTTAAAATATTAGTTAAGAATCTCCGTATTCCATTAAGTACGCTTTTATAAAATCATCTAATTCGCCATCCATTATTGCTTGCACGTTTGATGTTTCGTAATCTGTACGAATATCTTTTACTAATTTATAAGGATGCATTACATAGTTTCGAATTTGCGAACCCCACTCTATTTTCTTTTTAGAACTTTCTATTGTATTAATAGCTTCTCTACGCTTACGCATTTCTATTTCGTACAATTGCGATTTTAATAGTTTAACAGCGTTTTCTTTATTCTGAAGTTGAGACCTACTTTCTTGATTTTTTATAATAATGCCAGAAGGTTTGTGGAATAAACGAACCGCAGTTTCCACCTTATTTACATTTTGTCCGCCTGCGCCACCAGCTCTAAAAGTATCCCACTCAATATCGCTCATGTTTACTTCAACTTCAATGGTATCATCAATTAAAGGATACGCATAAACAGAAGCAAAACTGGTATGTCTTTTAGCGTTAGAATCAAAAGGAGAAATTCTAACTAAGCGATGCACACCACTTTCGCCCTTTAAATATCCATAAGCATAATCGCCTTCAATTTGAATGGTAACCGATTTTAAACCAGCTACATCACCATCTTGATAATCAACTTCGTTTACTTTGTAACCGTGTTTTTCGGCCCACATTTTATACATACGCAAAAGCATAGCTGCCCAATCGCAACTTTCGGTTCCACCTGCACCTGCATTAATAGTTATTACAGCGCTTAGCAAATCTTCTTTGCCGCTTAGCATATTCTTAAACTCTAGCTCTTCTACCAAAGTATTTGCTTGCTCAAACTGGCTTTCTATATCAGCTTCAGTAGCTTCGCCTTCTTTAAAAAAGTCGAAAAGTGTTACTAAATCATCTGAAGAAGAAACTAATTGTTGGTACTTTTGCGTCCAATCTTTAGAAATTTTAATTTGTTTTAAAAGTTCTTCGGCTTTTTTAGGGTCGTCCCAAAAGTTGGGAGCTAAACTCCTTTCTTCGTTTTCGGCAATTTCTTTTAGCTTGGCATCAATGTCAAAGATGCCCCCTCAGCGCTTGCGTGCGCTCTAAAATGTCTTTAATTTGTTCGGTTGTAATCATATAGCAAATTTATAAAAAGTTTTAGTATAAATTCAATTCAAAAAAAACACGCTAAAAGCACATATTTTAGTGAAAAAAAGATAAGTTTATATTATATTTGAAGCAGATTAAAGATATTATGTGGTCGATTTTAGCTAGAAATTTTTTACGAAACAGATTCGCTTATTTAAGTGTTTTATTTATTATAACTTGTGTTTTTGGTTTTTTTGCAACTAAAATACAGCTCTCTTACGATTTTGTAAAAATACTTCCAGAAGACGATAAAGCAGAAATTGCTTACAACGATTTTAAAAAGGTTTTTGGTGAAGACGGAAACGTAATGGTTATTGGATATAAATCTGATGATTTATTTAAACTAAAAACTTTTAACGAATGGCAAAGATTAGCCGACTCAGTTAAAACTGTTGGCGGAATTCAAAACGTTTTATCTATTGATAAAATTTTAGGTCTTAAAAAAAATGATTCGCTTCAAAAGCTAGATTACTTCCCATTAATAAACGGCACCTTAAAAACGCAAGAAGAATTAGATAGTGTAAAAAAACAAATTTTATCTTATCCATTTTACAAAGGAATAGTTTACAACGACTCGTTAAACTGCACCTTGATGGCAGTTACGTTTAACAAAAAAGATTTAAACTCTAAAAATAGATTAGACATTGTTAAGCAAATTAGAACAATGGGTGATGAGTTTGCTAAAAACAATAACGTAGAAATTCATTACTCTGGCTTGCCATATATTAGAAGCGAATATATGCGAAACGTTAGTGGAGAGTTGGGCTTGTTTATGGGCTTGGCTTTTTTAGTAACAATTATAACGTTGTGGATTTTCTTCCGTTCGTTTAACGCGGTATTTTGGTCGCTAATTGTTTGTGTTATTGGCGTTATTTGGTCGTTAGGAACCATGTATTTATTTGGTTATAAAATAACAATTCTTACAGGTTTAATTCCGCCTTTAATTATAATTATTGGTATACCAAACTGTATATTTTTAATTAATAAATACCAAGAAGAACTTAGAGTACACGGTAGCAAAATTAGAGGTTTAACGCGTACTATCGAAAAAGTCGGCATGTCTAACTTTTTGGCAAACGTAACTACATCAATAGGTTTTTTTGTGTTTTATTTTACTAATAGCGAGTTGTTAGTTCAATTTGGTATTGTTGCTGGAGTAAACGTTTTACTTACCAATGCAGTTGCTTTAATTTTTATCCCAATTATTTTTAGCTACTTAAAAGTTCCGTCGTTAAAACAAACAAAACACTTAGACGGAAAAAATATAAATAAACTTTTAGATAAAATAGATTATTGGGTTCACAACAAAAGAAGAGCAATTTATTTATCAATTGCTGGCGTAACCATTATTTCGTTTGTTGGCATGTGGATGGTAAAACCAATTGGATTTGTGGTTGATGATTTACCAAAAAAAGATCCGGTTTACACACACTTAAAATTTTTTGAAGCTAATTTTAACGGTGTGCTTCCTTTTGAATTTTCTATCGATACAAAAAAAGAAAACGGTGTATTTGCAGATAATGCCAAAACGTTATACAAAATAAAAGCGCTCGAAAAAATGATTGGCGAATATGGCGATATTTTCACATCTCCACTATCAGTTGTTAGACTTGTGAAGTTTGCTTACCAAGCAGAAAAAGACGGCAAACCTAAATTTTTTATTTTACCAGGAAGTACAGAGTTAAAAAAACTCTCTGATTATTCAACAAGCGTAGAAGGATCAAACGATAAGTTTAAAGCATTTTTAGATAGCACAAAACAAAAAACGCGTGTAAGTTTTCAAATGAAAGATGTTGGTTCAGTAAAAATGAAACAACTATTAAGCGAAATAAAACCAAAAGTAGATTCTATTTTCGACCCGAAAGAATATACTGTAGATATTACGGGACATAGCGTGCGATTTTTAAAAGGAAACGATTATCTTTTCCATCACTTATTTGTGAGTTTAGGCATTGAAGTGTTTTTAATTTTATTAATCGGTATTGTTTTATTTAGATCGGTTGCCATAATTGTATTATCAAAATTACCGTGTTTAATTCCGTTAGTGATAACTGCAGGAATTATGGGTTTTATGGATATTTATATAAAACCAACTACCATATTAGTTTTTAGTATTGCATTTGGAATTGCATCAGACGGTACCATTTATATTTTAGCAGAATATAGAAATCAATTAAAGAAAAAATTAGCTGGCGATGCATCAAGTGCAGTTTCTGGCGCAATAAAAGGCACAGGTTTAAGTATGGTTTACACCAACGTAATTTTGTTTTTTGGTTTCTCTATTTTTGCAGCATCAAGTTTTGGAGGAACTGTTGCCTTAGGCATTTTAATTTCGGTAACACTTTTAGTTTCGTTAATTACTAACTTACTATTACTTCCTTCCATATTGCTTTCGCTAGAAAAACGATTAATGACAAAAGCTTTAACCAAAGAACCATTGATAGAAATTTTTGACGAAGAAGAAGATATTGATTTAGACAAACTCGAAATAGAAAAAACAGAAAAGATAATTGGCTCAGAAAATATTTAATAAACACAATTTTTATGAAAGGAATAATTTTAGCAGGAGGTTCTGGAACTAGGTTACACCCTCTAACTTTAGCGGTTAGCAAACAGTTAATGCCAGTTTACGACAAACCAATGATTTATTATCCGCTATCGTTATTAATGATGGCAGGCATAAAAGAAATATTAATTATTTCTACACCAAGTGATTTACCAAATTTTGAAAAACTTTTGGGCGATGGAAAAAAATTAGGGTGTAGCTTTAGTTACGCTGTGCAAGAAGTTCCTAATGGATTAGCACAAGCATTTGTTATTGGAGAAAAATTTATTGGTAACGATAAAGTTGCTCTAGTTTTAGGCGATAATATTTTTTATGGTCAAGGCTTAGGCAGATTATTACAACAACATCAAAATCCTGATGGCGGCGTAGTTTTTGCATACCATGTATCAGACCCAGAGCGTTATGGAGTTGTAGAATTTGACGACAATAACAAAGTAATTTCTATTGAAGAAAAACCTGTAAAACCAAAATCAAATTATGCGGTACCAGGTTTGTATTTTTATGACAACTCAGTAATAGAAATTGCAAAAAATTTAAAACCTAGTCCGCGGGGCGAATACGAAATTACTGATGTAAATAAAAAGTATTTAGAGATGGGTAAATTAAAAGTTGGTATTTTAGATAGAGGTACAGCTTGGTTAGATACTGGCACATTTGCATCGTTAATGCAAGCCGGACAATTTGTTCAAGTAATTGAAGAAAGACAAGGTTTAAAAATTGGTTGCATTGAAGAAATTGCTTACCGAATGGGTTTTATAAACAAAGAACAATTAAAAGAAATATCAACACCGCTTTTAAAAAGTGGTTATGGCGATTACTTACTTAATCAAATAAAATAATGAGTAAAATTTTAGTTACAGGTGGTGCGGGTTTTATAGCCAGCGCTGTTGCAGAAAAATTAGCGAGCAATCCTGATAATTTTGTTGTTATTGTAGATAAGTTAGTAACGGGTTCTATCGATAAAATTCCAACTTCAGCGCACAACAATATTCGTTTTATAAAAGCAAACGTAAACGATTGGCGAGAAATTACAAGCATTTTTGTTGCTCACTCGTTCGACTATGTTTTTCATTACGCTGCACTAGTTGGTGTAAAACGAACACTTGATAATCCTGTTTGGGTTTTAGAAGATATTAGCGGAATAAAACATGTTTTAACTGCCGCAAAAAACACCGGTGTAAAAAGAGTTTTCTTTTCGTCGTCATCAGAAGTTTATGGTGAGCCAGTAGAGTTTCCTCAAAACGAAGATACAACTCCATTAAACTCAAGACTACCTTATGCAATTGTAAAAAATGTTGGCGAAGCATTTTTAAAATCGTATCACCAAGAGTTTGGTTTAGAGTACACTATTTTTAGATTTTTTAATACCTACGGACCAAAACAAAGTAAAGATTTTGTTATCTCTAAATTTATATCGAAAGCGCTTAAAAACGAAGATATAGAAGTATATGGCGATGGTAGCCAAACGCGTACTTTTTGTTTTGTTGACGATAATGTTGATGCTTGTTTAGAAGCGTTTTACAAAAATAAATTTGTAAACGATGTTGTAAATATTGGTGGAGAAAACGAAGTAACTATTTTAGATTTAGCAAAAAAAATAATTTCGATTACTAATTCAAAATCTAAAATTGTACACTTACCACCTTTAGAAGAAGGCGATATGACTAGACGCAAACCCGACATTAGCAAAATGAAAGAGTTGTTGCCTAGAGCGCCTTTACCACTTGATGAAGGATTAAAAATTGTGATAAACAACAACCATTTTATTATTTAATTGTTTAACTCTTAAATTAATAAAAGCACATTTTGTACAAAGCCAAAGAACTTCGCCATTTATTAGATATTGAAATTAATTCATTATCAAATTCTATTGTTTCAAAACCAATAGAACTTTACGAACCCATTCAGTATACATTGCAATTAGGCGGAAAAAGAATTCGTCCTGTTTTGGTTTTGTTAGGTTGCGAAATGTTTGGTGGCAACGTAAAACATGCAGTGCCAGCAGCATTAGGAATAGAGCTGTTTCACAACTTTACGTTGTTGCACGACGATATAATGGACAACGCTCCATTGCGCAGAGGTAAAGAAACCGTTCATGAAAAATGGAATAGCAATATTGCAATTTTAAGTGGCGATACCATGTTTGTAAAAGCATGTCAGCAATTTTTATTGGCAAATACTACTAACACAAAACAAGTGTTAGATTGCTTTTTTCAAACCGCTGTTGAAGTGTGCGAAGGACAACAATTAGACATGAATTTTGAAACACAAAGTCATGTTAAAATTGATGATTACATAGAAATGATTCGCTTAAAAACAGCAGTGCTTTTAGGTGGCGCATTAAAAATTGGCGCATACATTGGTAATGCCAGCGAAGAAAACGCTAACTGGATTTATCATTTTGGAATGCACATAGGTATTGCTTTTCAATTGCAAGATGACATTTTAGATGTATTTGGCGATGCTGAAAAAGTTGGTAAACAAGTTGGTGGCGATATAATAAGTAACAAAAAAACATTTTTATTATTAAAAGCTATAGAGCTTTGTAATGCAGAGCAAAGCAAAGAACTAAACAACTGGATAAATAAAAAAGAATTTAACGCAAAAGAAAAAGTTACTTCCGTAACCAATATCTACAATGAACTAAACGTTAGAGAATTAGCTGAGCAAGAAATGAACAATCATTTTGAAATAGCGCTAAACTATTTAAAGTTGGTAAACGTTTCAACCGAAAACAAATACGAGCTAGATAGACTCGCACACAAGTTAATGGAAAGAGAATATTGAGTTATAAATTATGAGTGTTGAGTTATGAGTTTTTGGATTAGTAGTGTTGAGATACAAGAAGCAAGATTTAAGAGCAAAGAATAAAAATTAGATTATTCGCCAATTAAACTTTAACAGCAACTACTAAAATATCATCAACTTGTTCTGAACTACCTTTCCAGCTTTCGATTGTTGAATCTAAAATTTCTTTTTGTTTAGTTAATGGCAAATTAGCAATCGACAATAATAATTCTCTTAATTGTTTATACATAAACTTCTTTCCTCTTTCACCACCAAATTGATCAACATATCCATCACTAAAAGTATAAACAATAGTGCCTTTTTTTAATAGTTTTGTGCCTGAATTAAATGGCAAATAATTTCCATCGTGATTAACACCAACGGGCATTTTATCAGGCTTTATTTCTTCTAAAATATAATTGTTATTTTCATCAGGAATAAGTAATACTATAGGATTGTTGGCTGCTGCATACTCCAAAATATTTTCATCAAAATTAAACTTACAGCAAACAGCATCCATACCATCTTTTCGTTCGCTATTTTCTCCAGTTGTAAAATTTGAAACAATTTTTGCACGAACAGCATCAAAAATTTTATTGGGTTGTACTGTTTTTTGTTCTTTTACTACTTCGTTTAAATAACTTACGCATAGCAAACTCATAAAAGCACCAGGAACACCATGACCTGTACAATCGGCTGTTATTAAAACAAAACTATTTTCATGTTTATGTGCCCAGTAAAAATCACCACTTACAATATCTTTTGGTTTATATAAAATTAAATAATCTTTTTCCAACTCCTCGTTTTTTAAATTGTCGTTTAACAATTTAGTTGACGCCATTAAAGTTGATTGTATTTTTTGAGCATAGTTTATGCTATCAGTAATTTCTTTGTTAATTTCTTCAACAATATGCTTTTGATTTGCAATTTCTTTAGTGCGTTCATTTACTTGCTTTTCTAAAATGGTATTTTGCTCGCTGAGCATTTGTTGTTTTTCTGCTTGCTCCTTTAATGTTAAAGCAGTTAATTCTTCAACCTTTGCCAATTGCAAAACCAAGCCTTTGTTTGTACCAACATAATCTCGTATTAAGGCGATTAATATAGAAAAAGGTATTGGTAAAAACATAATTAAAACAGCTATGCTCATATAAACGTCAACGAGTTGTGATTCAATTTCACTCAAAAAAAAGGAAAATATAATATACGTAATCATTAATGAAATAGTAACAATGAAGCCGAATAATATGACAACAGCACTTTGTGTCCTTGCCTTTATTTGATTTATTAATATTCTAATTACATCAAAAAAAGTAAATAAATAAAGTCCAAAAATAAAGACCGCTGCAAACTCACTATATTCTTCAAAATAATCTGTAACAACTGAAATTGCACATAAAATAGCCAAAGGATACATAATACTATGTATAGTAAAAATCCATTTTCTTTTCACTACACTTTTAAAAAAGGAATAAACGAAAAGTAAAAAAAACAAAGGAATGACTATTAAAAGAGAGAAAAAAAAATAATCAAAGGTTCCAAAACCAGAAAAAACTCCTGTAGAAAAAAGTGAAATAGATGGGATAAAAACAAAAGAAAAAAACAGAAAAAAAAGAGCTCCAAAAATGTATTTCTTTTCTTTTAATCCAAATAAATAAAGTAAAAGATAAATTAAAAAAACAGAAACAAGAAAAACTACAATAATCAAGTTACTGTAATCTCCTGTAATTTCATTTTTAAATTCAGCATTAAAAGTTGATTGCTTTTCAAAACTAAAAAAACTTGACGGTATTGTTTCTTCATTAAAATTAGATGCTCTTACATAAATGTAGTTAATCTCATTAGCGAAAGAAATAGCAAATGAGTTGTCAAAATAATGGTGTGCTTCAAAAGTTTTTTCTTCTTTTATATTATTACCAACAACGCCTCTTATACCTTTAATTCTTTTACCATTAAAATAAAATTCCATTGGAATCAAATGTGATGAGTATGTACGCAAAACAAGAGGATAATTTATATATTTTTTGGGTACAATAACCTTAAATGCTAACCAAAATACATCAGAAAATTTTTCATCTTTGTTATATTTTTGCCATTTACTTAATACTGTATCAAAAACATTACTAAAATTATTATCTTTTTTAATAACGAGATTATAAATAGCGACTGTGTCCTTCCAGCTAGATGTTTCAACACATTGGCAAAAAGCAGTATCCATCTCTGCTAAATTTATACTTTGCGCTTTTGCAAAATTTAAACAACAAATAAAAGAAAATAAAAAAGCGAGTATCTTAATTTTACGCATAATATCTAAATCAAATATATTAAAAATTAATTACACAAAAACCAACGCTCAGATATTTCGTTGCACTCAACATGACAAAGCCACTCACCGTTTGTTTTGCTATTGTTAATTAGTTCATCAGCACAATTTTAAATTAGCACACTAACCTTATTCAACAAACTTCTTAAAAATAGTTGTTGCATTGTATTCGCTAAAACCAAAGATTGAGTTTAGGCTTTCCTTTTTTTAATTGAATTTTGTTTACTATGATAAATTTGAATTATAGCAAGATATTTTTTAAATACTTTATATCGCAAAATATAAGAAAAAGGAACTATTCTTACTTGTCTTACTCCTTTATAATCATCAACAAAAATAGCAGGGTTTTTCTGAATTATTGATAGATATTCTTCTGTTTTCTTAATAAACTTCAAACCCAAATTATTTTCTTTTTCCTCAAGATAAACAAAAGCATCTTCTAGCTCTGCAATTGCTTTTTCTAAAAATATAACGGGATACATTTATTTCTTTAAAATTCTTTTTTTGGCTTCTTCCCAAGTAAAAAACTTAGCAGTTCCATCCTCAATTGACTTTAAACGCTTGTCTAACTCGTTTTTTTGAGCCAAAGTAAGTTCATAGTTTTCATTTTCTTGTTCAAATAATAAATCAACAGCTTTTAAAATTTCTTTATTTTCTGTTTGAAGCAATCGTAGCGCAAGAAATATTTTTTTTTGAGCTAATGTCATTTCTAAAATAATTTTATACAAGTTACAAAAAAAAGTCAAAATTTGCAAATTAAAATTTACTCAATGAATTTTTTAAAAATCTTTGCGCTTCTCCGCCAAAAGTAACTGTGCACTTTGCGTTTAAAAAAAACTATTCTTCAAACTTCTTAAAAATAGTTGTTGCATTGTGTCCACCAAAACCAAAGGTATTACTCATTGCATAATCTACTTTCTTTTCAATTGCTTTTCCAAAACTAATTTGCATTCCTTGTGGTATAGCAGCATCGGGTTCAGAAGTATTTATAGTTGGTGGAATAATATTATTTTTAACAGCTAAAATACTTGCTATGGCTTCTATTGCACCAGCTGCGCCTAACAAATGGCCAGTCATAGATTTTGTTGCGCCAACAGTTAAATTTTTATTAGCGCCAAAAACGTTATACGTAGCTTTTAATTCACTAATATCTCCAAGCGGAGTTGATGTAGCGTGCGCGTTTAAATAATCGATTTTATCAGCAGAAATACCTGCATCTTTTAATGCTTTTGTCATTCCTAAAATTGCGCCAGCACCTTCTGGGTGTGTTGCAGTTAAATGAAAAGCATCGGCACTCATACCTTCGCCTACAACTTCTGCATAAATTTTTGCACCGCGCTTTTTTGCATGTTCTAATTCTTCTAAAACTAACGCTCCGGCACCCTCCCCCATCACAAACCCATCTCGCTTAACATCAAAAGGTCGGCTTGCAGTTGTTGGTTCGTTATTGTTTGTTGATAATGCCATACAAGCATTAAATCCGCCAATAGCTGATGGATTTATTGCAGCCTCAGAGCCACCCGTAATAATTGCATCGGCTTTGTTCCAACAAATATAATTGTACGCATCTGCAATTGCAGTGTTAGAAGATGCACATGCAGAAACCGTTGTGTGATTTATTCCACGGTAACCATTCTTTATTGATATCCAACCCGAAGCAATATCAACTATAATTTTAGGAATAAAAAAAGGATTAAATCTTGGTGTTCCATCGCCTTTTGCAAACTCCATCATTTGCTCATAAAAAGTATAAATTCCGCCGTTACCCGAACCCCAAACAACTCCAACATTATCTTTATTAATTGGCGAAACATCTAAGCCGGCATCTGTAATGGCTTGTTGTGCAGCAATAACAGCGTATTGCGAAAACAAATCCATTTTTCGCGCTTCACTTCTTTCTAAAAAATCTAAAGGATTAAAATCTTTTAACTCGCAAGCAAATTTTGTTTTAAACTTTGAAGTATCAAATTTTGTAATTGCTGCTGCGCCACTTTTTCCTGCAATTAAATTATTCCAGTAATCGGTAACGTTATTTCCTATTGGTGTTAAAGCACCTAAACCTGTAACTACAACTCTTCTTTTCATACAAATAATTTATACTTACAAAGTAAACAAATTTTAGTTTTAAAATAAAGTAAATATTTTGCTTTTGGAATCCTAAGAGATTAGTCGTTAGTGCTTAGTTTTAAATTTATCTGCGAGGAACAAAGCGGTCTAATAATTGCAGAGCGCGATAGTTTGCTTCGTTATTCTTCCTCGCAAATATAGAAGAGAGTCTACTTTAAAAGTAAATCTTCTAGAGCCAAATCAATAGTTGGAAACTGAAAAACAAACCCTTCTTGACTAATTTTTTCTGACGAAACACGATTACCTTCTAACACTACACAGCTCATTTCTCCTAAAATTAATTTTAATGAAAAAGCAGGAACATTAGGCAGAAAAAACGGTTTATGCAATACATGCGCTGCGGCTTTTGTAAACTCATGATTAGTTACAAACTCAGGAGCAACAGCGTTATAAACCCCATTGTATTTTTCGTTTTGAACGACCGTACTAAAAACTTCAACTAAATCTTTAACATGAATCCACGGCATAAATTGTTTCCCAGAACCCAAAGCGGCACCTAAACCTAAACGCACAGGAGCAACAATTTTTGGAAGCGCACCTCCATCATTATCCAACACAACACCAATTCTAATTTTTACAATTCGTTTAGCAAACATACTAAATGCGTCGGCTGATTTTTCCCATAAATGGCAACACTCACCCATAAAATCAACTGCGTAAAAATCTTTTTCTGTAAATATTTTATTTAATGTTTTGCCGCCATAATAACCTGTTGCAGATGCAGAAATATAAAAATCTAATTGAATATTTTTTTCTTTTACTTTTTGCAACAAGAGTTTTGCAGTATCAGCTCTACTGCTAATTATTTCTTGTTTGCGTTTATCTGTCCAATTTTTATCTGCAATTCCCTCACCCGCTAAATGTATTATTCCACTAATATTATTAAAACAAGTTTCATCAATTGCATTGTTCTTATAATCCCACAAAAAATAATTGATATTTGTTTTATTTTCCTTTTCAGAGCGTGTTAGCAAATTAACCGCATAACCATTGGCTAGCAGTTCAGCCACTAACTTTTTACCAACTAAACCTGTACCGCCTGTAATTAATATTGTTTTCATAGCAAGTAAACAAAAACATCAATTTTATGTTTAGCTAAATATACAATTTATTTTGAACGTAGAATTTTATAAAGAACAATTAGAGGCCAAAGAAGCTATGCTTGTAAGTACCACAAGGTATTTGCTTGACACTAAACGTTTGCTCGAAGAAAAAAACACGGAGCTTACAACAGCTAACAACGATATTTTTTCGAGTATAAAATTTGCTGAACTTATTCAAAATTCATTATTACCAAATGTAGATTTATTAAAAATATTTTTAAAAGATGCTACATACAAAATTATTCAACAAATAGGAATTGGTGGAGATACCATTTTTGCAAAAAACATAAGTCAAGGAATTGTATTTGGTTTGTTGGACTCAACAGGACATGGCGTGCCTGCTGCAATGCTAAGTATAGCGGGTTCATTATCAATAAACGAACTCACTTCTACAATGGAAATTAATAGTCCGAGTGTGTTATTAAAACTTCTTAATTACCAATTAAACACAACTTTTAGAAACAATGATAATTCCATAGCGCACATGGAAGGAACCATTTTTTATTACTCTGCAAAAACAAAACAATTAACCTATAGTTCTGCAAAAGGGAAAGTGTTGCACATTGACACCGAAAATAATATTACTGAATTAAAAGTAACTAAAAAGTCTATTGGCGAAAACACATCGTCAGAATTTGACAACTACACTATTGATTTTAAAACTGGAGATAAACTATTTTTATATTCGGATGGATTAACCGATCAATTTGGAGGCGAAAAAAACAAGAAATTCTCTAAAGCAAGATTAATAAGTATTTTGAAACAATGCTCAAAAAAAAGCGTAAGTGAAATAAACGAAATTGTAGAAAAAGAACATTTAGCTTGGAAAAAAAACAATCATCAAACTGATGATTTATCATATATGATAATTGAATTATAAAATTATGAAAAACATCACTATTAAAGGCTTTGAGTTTGAACACAAATACAACAATCAATTTGTATCATTATATGTTAACGACGATTTACAATTCGCAATTTGTATAGCAAACGAAGAATATATTCCTATTGATAATTTTAAAGAAGTGTTTTTAACCGCTACTGAATATATTGAAAAACACAAAATAAAATACTTTTTATTCGACAAGCAAAAACTAAGAACTTTCCATCAGCCAAGCATGGAATGGTACTTTGCCATTTGGAAACAAACGGTTAAAAAAAAGGGACTAACAAATCATTACAAAATTTTACCTCTTTTAGATTGGTTTGAAAAAGCCGTAGAAGCTGGCAAATACGAAATATTAAAAAAATATAGTCCTGATATTTTAAATGGCATTAACATAAAATACATTGGCACAATAGAAGAAGCGATTGATGATATTCAATCGAAAACCTAATAACTTCCTTGATTTTTTGATGTTGGTAAAACTCTATCTTTCCCATCAAAATAAGGTGCTTGAAAAGAAATTACTTTGAGTGGAATTTTTGAAGTTACTTTTACAGAATGCCAAGTATTTTTAGGAATATAAATTAAATCGTTGGGTTTTATTTGTAATTCCTTATCACCCAAAAGCATTGTTGCTTCGCCCTGAACAACAAACACCTGCTCAGCATGCTGCAGGTGTTTGTGTAAAGCAACCTGATCTTTAATAATAATACAAAAGCTACTCGCCAACGAATCGTGAAACAAAACCTTGTTCGTAATTTGTTTATCGCTAAAAGCAGAAACAGTATCAACACTAATTACGTTTTGTGAATATGTTTTACAAAAACAAACACTTAAAATAAATAACAAAGAATATTTTTTCATAATCAATTATTTCACCCTAACTCTTACACCTTCGCTATGGCTTGCAAATTCTGGAGCATACATGCACTGAATACTTGTTATTCCGTTTGAAAAATCTCCTTTGTGGGAAACAAACAAGAGGTATTCAAAAACATACGTTCCCTTTCTTAAATACGGAATAAAAAAGTTAGTGGCAGCATCTCTTGTGCTTTCGTAATAGGCTAAACCTCCTTGGTATTTGTAACCCGATAAAACATTTACGGGTTCAAAACCTGCTGCACGCATATCTTTCATGTGCACATACTCCATATCTCTATCTACACGCAACTCAATGCGCACTTTAATTTTATCGCCAACTACAATTGTCGTTTTATCAATAGGTTCAATAACAGGACCTTTATCTGTATTGCGTTCTACAAATAATTTTTTGGTTAATTGCAACGGAGTTTTTGCGGTTGTAATTTTATCTAACTGTTCAAAATATTGCCAATACATTGCTCCCCAACTCACGCCTTCTCCATTTTTAGTTATGGTAACATTTCCCATTTCTGGTTTTATTTGATTAGCCAACCACGATGTTTTAAAATAGCCAGTTCCTGCTTCTGGTTTTACTTCGTTTGCATCGTTAGGATTTACTATTTCATTACCAACTTTAATAGTACAATTTACATCTGTCGCTAACCAATCGGTTCCATTTAATAAAAGCGCATAACAAGCTTCGGCTGTTGCTTTGGTAGTTTTCCAATTTTGTGTTTGTTTGCTTTTTAATAACCAAACTCGTAAATCATCTACCGCTTTTTTATCGTTAGTAACTTCATCAAACGCTTCAATCATTAATGCTTGACATTCTATCGGAGCTTGATACCAATAAAAACCATCGTAGTTTTCTTTCCAATACATACCCATTTCATCGCTCGAAACAGAATTTTCTTTCAAAGCTTTCATAATTAATAATGCAGTTGGTTTTTCCTCATAGCGATGAAGCGTTATAGCCAACATTCCTTGCATGTATCTTCCTTGACTTGTCCAATATTTTTTTGCTTGTCCAAAATAATAATCAAAGGATTCCTTGTTTCGCTTTTGTACAGGCACATCCATATAAAAACTTCGTGCATACAAATACTGAATTTGAAAATACGAAATGTGATTTTTTTCTATATTTTGTTTATCATGTTTCAAAATCCATTCGTAATCTTCGCGCATTCTATCGTCTAAATAACGAACACCATCTTTCAGCATATCCCAAGTTTTGGCGTCTTCTCTAACCGATTTTACACCTAACTTATTTAGTTTTCCAAAACCACTTACAATGTGTTGCGTAATGTATCTGTTATCGGGCATGCCTTCAAACCAGGGCCAACCGCCATTGCTCGCTTGCATTTTTTGCAATTTAGTTAAAGCTCGCGTTAACTCATTACTCATTTTATTTAAATCGAATAATAAACCAACACGTTTTTTTCTTTCGCTTTCGTTTTGCGAATCAAGCACCCAAGGTGTTTCTTCGAGCAACACACTTTTTAGCTCTTGGTTTTTTTCTAAGTTAGATAGCAAGACATCTTTACTTCCTTTCCACGAATCGAAAACGTCTTTTATTTTTGGATTTGAATTCGCAATATTTGAAGCAATGCTATTTGCATAATATCTGCTATAGGTTTGCTCAGCACATTCGTAAGGATACTCCATTAGATAAGGTAAGGCTTGTATAGCGTACCACGCAGGATTTGAAGTAAATTCTAATGTAAGTTTATGATTACGCAGGGTGCTTGAACCATAACTTTGATTTACTAATTTTTCAAAACTAAATGTTTTTGTTTGATTGCTGCGAATAGGCATCGGCATAGTTTCGGTAACCAACATGCGATTAGTTAGTACTGGCAAAACAGATTCTTCTCCATCGCTATGCTCAGCAGATTTTGCAATTACACGATACGTTACAGCCTGAATGTTTTCGGGCACTTCAATGTTCCAAGTTAAGCCAGCGCTTTGTCCTTTTTTAGCTGTAAATGCAATTTGTGCTTTATCGTTTTTAAATAAAACATCTATTGGCTTTTGTGTAAGGGCATCAAATAAAAATAATTGCGCTGTTCCGTTTACATCTGCATCACTTAAATTATCAACCTTCGCGGTAAATGTAAATTTATCTCCTTCGCGGAAAAAACGCGGAGCGTTAGGCGAAATCATTAATTTTTTTTGTGTTACCACATAACGATTATCCGAACCATATTTTAAATCTTTGGTGTGTGCAAAAGTCATTAACTTCCATTTTGTTAAAGCTTCTGGCATAGTAAATTTTAAAATGATTGCACCATTTTCATCGGTTTGCAATTGCGGATAAAAGAAAGCCGTTTCGTTTAAATTGGTTCTAACTTTTACTTCTTCTGCATTGGGTTTGTTTGGTTTAGATGGTTCGTTTTTTCCTTCCTCATTTTTTTCGCGCACAATGCTTTGTTCCATTGGCATTGCTTCTGCAATATCTTCTGCCATAGCCATTCCGCTTGCACCTTCTTCTGATTCTCCTCCACCATTTTTTGTTGCTTTTTTAGCCCCAGTTTTTGCTGATGGAGAAGGAGCATTAGCAGACCTCACTTTACTTTCGCTTTTATAATAATTATTAAAATATCCATAATGATTATAACCAAACCAGTTTAAATAATAAAAAGTACGCGCATTGTAATAATAATTTTGATTCCAACTTTGTCCCCAAAACGTAGCAGTTGTTGTTGCAAAATGAGCCGATGTATTCCAATTGGCTTGCGAATAATAACTGTTGTAAATATTAAAATACCAATTGTTTGCTTTAAACGCATCTAGCGAAGCATCGTACATAGAAGCCAATAATTCGGCTGCCACTTTTTGTCCTTTTTTATCTTTAATTTTTATTTTCCACTCTTCGGTTTGTCCGGGTAATAATTTATCACGAAAGGTTTCGAACTCTATGTCTAACATTTTGTTGGTGTACGGCACAACAATAGCTTCGCTTTGCGCATAAGCGCGATTGTGTTTTACAAAACTAAAATGCACTGAAACATTTCCTCTAAATTGTTCTTCAATAGGAATTTGAATTAATTTTTGCGATTTATTTAATGCAATAAATTCTTTTTTAATAATTTTTCCTTTGTGTTCAATTTCAAATAAAGCGTTTACATTTTCGTAAGCCGAACCAACAATAATGTCTACTATTTCGCCAGGCTCTGCATAACGATTTACGATATTAAAATAAAAAGGTAATTGAGCGGCAATTTTATTGTTTGCTTTATCAAAAAGTGTAAAATAGAATTCGTTTTCAACTAAACTATTGTATTTATCTTTTGCTTTTATTTCTAACACATATTTTCCTGCTGTAGCTTTTGAAAGTTCAGAAATTAAAATTTCCTTCTCTTTAGCTGTGTTGAATGAATACGATGCAATTTTTTTATCTTTTACTATTGCGTTTTCATTTTTTGTAGAGCGAATATCAAATGGAAATTTAGTTGTATACTCGTCATTCGTCATAGAAAATTGATCAGAACTTTCCCAACGTTTATTGCGCTTTACGGTTTCTGTTTCTTTTAATAAAAACAATTCAATTGTTCCACTTGCTGGTTCAAAATCGCCGTTTAAATTAGCGGTTGTTATTGAATATTTTTGTTCGTTTTGTTTTATTATTTCGCTTTCAATATTTACATATAAACTCAAAGCTTGATAACCTACACGTATTGTTTTTGTTGCGCTACGTGTTTCTCCATTGCAATCAGTAATATCAGTATAAACTGTATAACTATACGTTGGTTTTGATGTCGCACTAATTCCATTATCAGGTAATGCCTTAAACGTTATAGTGTATTCTCCTTTTTCGTTGGTAACTGAAAATCCGTTAGTAATTTCCATTTCGGGAGATGATGGTTGTGCGCTTCTCCAGTAGTATTTCCAATACGGAAAAATTGCATTACGCACTACTCTGTATTTTACTTTTGCGCCGTCAACAACAGCACCCGCATAGGTTTTAGCAAAGCCTTTAACTGCAATTGAATCGTTTAATTTTGGTGAACCAGTTAAAGGCAAAAACTCCACTTCAAATTTTGGACGCTTATATTCTTCAACAGAGAAATATTGCGTTCCGTTACCATTTGTAATATACATTTGTCCATTTAAAACTCCGTTTGGAGCAACGAAACTTCCTTGTATTGTTCCGTATTCGTTACTTGTTAAATCGAGCGAAGAAACCTTTTGATGGTTTACATCATAAAAAGTTACAGTAGTTGAAGTATTGGTAACCAGTTCGTTTTGTTCGCCATTTGTTTTAAGTAGCAAACCCTTAAAATAAATGGTTTGCCCTGGTCGGTAAATGGCTCTATCCGTAAAAAAAGTTGTTCTGTAAGAATAATATTTTTCGTTTTGATTTCGCTCGTTTAAATACAAAGTTTGTGACGAATACAATCTATCATTTCCATTTGTAAATTCTAAATTAAAATTTCTATAATTTGGATTTGCTTTTATTTCGCAAATTCCTTCTTCGTTAGAAATTAAAACTCCTGCAGAATTATCTTCGTATTTACGAGTAGTGTAGTTGTATTTATTTTCCCACAATTGCAATTTAACGCCTTTTAAATTTGCGCCAGAAGTTCTGTCCATAATTCTTATTTGTGCCGAACCATCTTCTAATCTTCTTTCAAAATAAGAAATATTGCTTACCCAAAAAGTGGTGTGACCAACTGCATTACCTGCTGTAACAGTAAAGTCGGGACTATTAGACGCCAACAAAACATAATACGAATAATTTAAAGCTGGCATTGCCAATTCTATTTTATGATTCTGAAAATCGTTTGTCGCTGGCAAATCCACCGACCATGCTTTTTCGGGAGTAAGTTTTGCGTATTGTTTTACCAACTCTTCACCATAATATTTATTGTTTAGTTTATTGTCTCTTGTGTAATTAATTTTAGCAATTCTAAAATATATTTTACTTACATTTTTATAAGAAACCTGCGCTAAAAAATCTTGATTAGCCACATTGGTTTGTTCTGTAGTGATAGAAACCGATTTGTTTAAAACCTTTAATTTTAAAGCATTGCACATGGCATAGGCATCACTTTTAGGAAACTTATTCATTACATCATCGCAAATAGCTAAGGCTTTTTTAATTTTCCATTTTGGATGATTTTCATCAACGATAATTTCATCGCCTTCTTGCGCCACATATTTTGAACCTTGTTCGTAAAACAATTCTGCAATTTGGAAAGTAGCTTCTGCACCATACGGAGAGTTATCAAACTGATTTTCTATTTTTTGTAAAGAAAGTAAATACAAACTATCTTTTTGTGGTAAAACAGAATTGCGATAAATAAAATTTAAGCGTTTTAAATCAATATCTATCAGTGCTTTTGGGTCGGCATCTGCTTGGTGAAACGCAATTAACTCTTGATAGGTTTTAAGCGCAAAAAATTTCATTGCTAATGAATCTTTCGCTTGCAAGTTCAGTTTTGTAAATTCAGTGAAAGGCAAAAAATAATCGGCGTTGTTGATTTCGAATTTATAAGCTGGTTTTGTTAATTCGGTTTCTGTACTAACAAAAAAATCAACCGCTCTGTTGGCTATAAAGTCGTATAATGTTGGGCGAAACGATTTTGAATCGTAAAAATTAGAAAGCAATAATTGATAATCATCTATGTTTATTTTTTTTAATTCGTCTTTAGAAACATAAATAGATTTTAAATGATGTTCGGTGCTTTGCGCGGCAATTTTATCTAAATCCCAAGTTCTTATATCTGTGTTTTCAAAATTAGTAGTTTTAGTTCTGCTCGAAAATTTCCAGCGGTTGTTTTGATAATATCTCCAATACACTTCGGAAGTTATGCTATGCAAAATAGCATTGGCAGGAAACGGGGCGTTTATACAATCGGTTTCTAAATCGGTAATGGCTTTGATGTAGCTGTCTTCTTCAAATTTCGATTCTGCGTTAAGCGTATATAAAACCGATTTTACAAATTGTGCGCTATTTTTTTCTGTAACTGCTTTTTCTTTAATTGCTTTTACAATGGCAAGCGCGCTGCGGTTTTGTCCTATATTTAAAAGTGAATCGGATTTAGCAAACTCTTGCTCATAAGTGCTGTTTTTAGGAAACAGATATGGTTCTGTTTCGTTTGTGTTGCTATATAAATTGTAGCTAACAGCAGCAACTAAAGTGCATGCTAAAAATAAAATGAATTTTTTCATTACGGTATGTTTTATTGGTAGATGCAAAAAGCATCAAAATTCCATACTGAAATGTAAGAAAATTTTTGAAAACCACAATTGATTTTTTTCACCACATAGAAACATAGGCTATTTGCAGTATAGAGTAAACATAAAAAAAGGAAGCTAAGCTTCCTTTTAAAATAAACTATTTTTTCACAATTCCTTTACGAATGGCTTCGTAAACGGTGTAGCGGTTACCTTTTTGCACCACAACCACAAAGGCATCTTGCACACCTACTTTAACTACTTGGCGACGAATTTTATTGGCTTCTCGCAGAGTTTCGCAATGACCAATTGTGTAGCGCACAATTCCATCTTGGTATTCTTTTTTATCGATTCTGCCAACTTCCTCTAAGCGCTTGTATTGATAACTACTTGTAATTAATTTAAAGGCTCCTACTTGTACTCTGTATTCTACTTTATCAGTAATAATATCACCATACTCATCAACTAATTTTTCAATATCAGCTGGTAATTTTAATTTATCAGCTTCTTTGGTTTTACTTGCTGTTGAAGTTTTTGTTTTGTTTTCTGTAACTTTATCTTCTACTACAGCAGTAACCGAAACGTTAGTTGTAGGGTTTTCTGTTTTTGTTTCGACAATTGTTTTGTTTTCTATAGGTTTTACTATATCCGTTTTTTCTTCTTTAGGAATTTCGGCTACGTTATTTTCTCCTTTTTGTACTGCACTAAAATAAGCTTCTTCAGTAGAGTTAAAAATTCCCATTGCAATTAAATCGCGCAACAAATAACGCTTGCCTTTGTAAATTGCTGTAACAAAAGCATCTTTTACGCCTTCTTTAATTAACAACTGACGCACAGAGTCTGCACTGTTTATTGTTGCGTGCGATTGTACTGTAAAGCGTGTAATTCCATCATCTAGTTTTTGCTCTTTTACGGTTCCAAATTTTTGTTGAATTTTTTGGAAAGCAAAATTCTTCGACATTTTATAAGCCGCAACTTGTGTTGTAAAAGTTAAATCGCGCACAGTTTTATTTCCGTATATTTTTAAAATATCATCGTCTGTAATTTCTAATGCATTAAGTTTATCGCTTGTGTTGTTTAATTTAACCAACTTCATGCGTTCTTCTTCTTTTTTACGACGTAATGCTTCTTCGGCTAATTGTTCTGCGCTTAAGTTATCGGAGGTATTATTTATTTTATTAAGTTTTATTTGTTCTTGCTTTCTTCTCAACGCTTCGTCACTTAACGCCAAACCATTTATTGAATCTTGCTGATGAGCAATAAGATTTAATGCGTTGCGTTTTTCTGTTTTTCCGTTTAGTTTAAAAAATCCTTCGTCATCAGTTATTGAATTAGCAAATAAAATATTTGCCATGTTTGCAAACGAAATTTCTTTTCCTTTTATCGGAAACTTAGTGCTATTACTATTCATAACTCTACCAAAAGTAGAATAGTTATCGTTTTGCTGTATTACATCATTATCTTGATCTACCTTTATTACGTAAGTTCTGTTAATTGGTAAAAAGTTAACTTTTAATTCGCCATTACTATCCGTAAGTGTTTCTTTATAAACTACTCCGTTGCCATCTTTAATAGTTACTTTTACTCCCGGTGCAATATTTTTAAAATCGGCACCAGTAAACAAACGCATTTTTAAAGTATAAGAGTTAACATCAAAATCAACATCTTCTTCGGTAAGTAAATCCAACGAAATTGAATCGCCAGTTAATTTATTGTATCTAAAATTTTCTTTAACATAAAACTTATCATTATCGGTATACAACATTGATAACCCTATCGAATCGCCATTTAACTTATCATATCTATATCCATCTTTTACATAAAATCTATCGGCAATTTCTTCTTCTGTTTTTAAAGCAAAAGAATCACCAGTTAATTTATTGTAAACAAACTTGTTTTTTAAATAGAATTTTGTTGCGTCTTCTGATAAAGTGTTAAGCGCAAAAGAATCTGTACGCAATTTATTGTAAACAAAATTACCTTTTACATAAAATTCTGTATCCGCATTTTCTTCTGTATTTAAAGCAGTTGTAGTAGCAAGTAACTCATCGTATTTAAATAATTTTTTAAGTTTTGCTATGGTTTCTTCTTCATTTAAATTATCAGGAATAATATTATCGGTAGTAAGTTGCTGATATTTAAAAAGTTCTTTTTTAACAAAGGCTACATCCGGATCGGTAATTGTATCTAAATTGTTTTTTTCGTACTCTAAATAATCAAATCGGAAGTAACCTGCCTGATCTGTTTCCATTTCTTTTACCCAAACACCTTCTTTATTTTTAATCACCAACTTTGCTTTATTGGCCGGCATATCATCGTTATAAAACAATCTACCATGAAATTGAGTTACTTCTTTTGTGTTTATTCCAACCTCATCGGCATCTAACATAACGATGTAATCTTCTTCTGGATTCAATTTTTCGAATCTAAAAACGCCTAAACTATCTGTTTTTGTTGTTTCTAAAACTAAACCTGTTTCATCGGTTAATTTAATCTCTAAATTTTGAGCAACGTCTAATTCGTTTCTAAATATTTTACCAGATATAGCTGTGATTCTAGGAAGTTTTTTTATTAAGTCGAAAGAATAAATATCGTCGCCACCAACTCCCCCTGGGCGGTTAGATGAAAAATATCCGCTAGCGTGTTTAAACAAAAAGCTTATTCCAAAATCATCGTAAGTAGAGTTAATTGGTTCTTGTAAATTTTTAACTTCTCGCCATTCGTTATCAATATAACGCGCCGAGTATATGTCTAAACCTCCAAAACCAACGTGTCCATCGCTACTAAAATATAAAGTTCCATTTTTATGTAAATAAGGAAAAACCTCATCTTGAACTGAATTAATTTTAGCTCCTAAGTTTACAGGTTTACTCCAGTTTGCACCTTCGAGCTTACAGATATACAAATCTTTACCTCCAAACCCACCTGGCATATCTGATGAAAAAATTAATGTCATTCCATCTGAACTTATTGCAGGATGAGCTACAGAATAATTATCGTTGTTGAAAGCCAAAGGTCTAATTTGATCCCAACTATCTTTAATTTTTGTTGAATAGTATACTCTTGGGCGATTAATTAAGCCACTATTCTTTGCATATACTTTTCTGTCAACTCGCGTAAAAAATATTTGTTTGCCCGACTCTACAAATGTGGCCGGACCGTTATGATACTCGTTATTTATTTTTCCAGAAAAATTCTCGATTTTTTTAAACTTAGCGCTATCTTTTCCTTTGCCACGTTCAGCTAAAAACATTGACAAATAAGGGCGATCATCAATCGAACTTTTTGAGTAGTTTACTAAATCGGTTCCTCTATCAGAAACAAAAACAATATTTTTATTGTATGGAATTGCGCAAAACTCAGCGCCTAAAGTATTTAAATCTCTTACGTTAAGTATATCGCACTCTCGTTGCTTTACCGACCACAAACGAGTTATAATGATTGAACTCATTAAGTTTTGCGCGCGTTTATCTTCGCCACTTGCGTTAGAAAATAAATCGAATTGTTCTTTAGCAGAATTTACATGCCCATTGTTAAAAAGCATTTGCCCATAATACAAATGATGTATTGGTAAATTACCCCCATTTTTAATTACTTGTGCGTATTGCATTTCCGCATTGCGGTAATCGTGTAAAATTCGGTAACAATCGGCTAATTTTTGCGTGGCAACAATTTTTGTTTTTTCTTTTTTAGCTGCCTTTATATAAAGTGGAATTGCTTGAGCGTAGTGAAAATTCTCGAAATGGTAATTCGCTTTTTCTAATTGCGCGAAAAGACTTTTGCCCGTAAACAAAAAAATAAAAACAACAGCTGCAAAAAATCTAAACTTCATATATAATTAAACCAAACTATTAAAAATAGCGTGGTGACAATGTTCTTGTTTTATAAATTTCAAAATCAAATCCTAAAAATACTTCGTGCGAACCTTTATTAACTGAACGCAATTCATTTATTGAAATATCATAAGAATAACCAAATCTAAAATTTTTAGTTAAGTTATATTCCGCAATAATCATAGCCGCGTTAGTAGAACGTGCTCCAACTCCTAACCACAATTTTTCGTCGAGTAAAACAGCCGCATTTACATCAATTGTAGGGATTTGGTTTACCAATGTTTTTACAACTACAGAAGGTTTAAACGTAACTTTTTTATTTATTACCCAAGCATATCCCGACGTAACAACAATGTGCGATGCTAATTTTATTTTATAATTACCATCAGTAGCTGCTTTTGCATAGGTTGCTTGATCGATGTGTGAAACAGCTGCTCCCAAATAAAATTTACCGGTGTAATAATACGTTCCAAAATCGAATGTAGGCATAAACCTGCGCGTTGGTAAAACAGCAGCAAAAACATCTGTTTTATCTTTGTATTCTATTTTATTCCAATCGAAACGATAATTAAAAATACCTGCACGCAAACCCAAAGCTAATTTGCCTTTGCCCATTTTTAAACGATAAGCGTAAGAACCATTTACTCCTGTTGTACCAACGGGACCAATTTGATCGTTAATTACGTGAAATCCTAAACCTACTTTGTTGTTACGCAACGGAGAATGTATACTAAATGTTTGTGTAACTGGCGCACCGTCAAAAGCAGCCCACTGATCCCGATACAACATGTTTCCGCTAACACCTTCTCTACTTCCTGCATAGGCAGGATTTAAAACCAAAGGGTTAAACATGTATTGTGTAAACTGCGCATCTTGCTGAGCCAACAAAATTTTGTTAGCGCTTAACAAAGCACACAATAAAAGTATATATTTTAAATTTTTATTCATTTTATTTTTAGTACAAAGTATTAAGTACTGAGTACAAAGTTTATATGTGTTATTTTAATTTTTTTTAATTTTTCTAATCACTATTAACTAATCTCTAAGCTCTATTTACTAATCACTAAATTATCTACTCAGCTGTACCCAACCTTCGTATTTTGTTTTATTAATTTCTACCATATAAAAATAAGTTCCTTCGGGCAAATTTGTGCCTAAATTACTTTTTCCGTCCCAAACTACAGTTGAATTATCATAATTTGTTGCATCCCAAATTTTTTCGCCCCAACGTGTAAATATTTTTACAGAATTATCGGGGTATAATAAAATATTATCAATTGCCCAATTTTCGTTTGCTCCATCTCCATTAGGAGAAAAACCAGAGTAGATTTTTATTTCGCAAGGCACTGGCGAATCGGCTAAAATTTCAACAGAATCTCTTTTAGTACGACCATTAGCATCGGTAACAACTACAACGTGTTTTCCTTCGCGCAAACCAATGGCTGTATCTGCTTTTTGGTTTGTTGGTAACCACTCTACCGTAAAAGGTTCTTTACCACTAGTAATTTCTACAAAAGCAGAGCCATTTTCGCCGCCAAAACATGTTGCGTTTACACCTGTAATTGTAAATTTAAGCGTGTTATTAGGTTGATTAAAACCTTGTGTTAAATGTTTGTTGTTTGCACTTAATGTGGTTGTAATTGGCTCGCCAACAGTTGATGTAACTGAACCGAAAGAAGGCTCAGAAAAAGTGCCAGTGCTACCCACAACTACAGGTGTTAGCTGCACTTGAGCTTTTGCTACAAAAGCTACAGAAATAAAAAAAAGTGTTTTGTATATATTCATATTACTGCGCATTATCTACTGTGTATTCAATTTGCACTGTATAAAGCCGTAGTGTTGAACTAGCCTGATCTGCTAAAAAAGTAACAACATAAGGGTAGCTTAAATTATCTACAATTATATTTGCAGGAGCATTGTCATCCACTCTAGTTATTGCCGTTGAAACTGTTGCTAAAGAGCAACTTGCTATAATTCCATAGGTTCCTGAAGTTAAAGTTCTTCTTAACAAATATACAGTAGGGATATTTGTTACTGATAAATCATTATTATACAACCATGCAGAGAATTTTGTAATTTTTGCTCCGTCTGGCAAGTGCACTCCAGCTGTTGCGTAACCTTGAGAAGTAGCTACTCCATTAGCAAAATAGGCATAAGTAACAGAACCTGTAGTTGCATCAACTACTCTACCCATTGAATAATTTATTTCTGAATTACTTGTAAACTCTCCGGGACTAATTGTATAATAATATGTTTTTGGAGTACTGTATTTATAATCGTTTGTAGCAGGTATTTCAACATCACCAACAACTTCTAATTTTGATGAAGGATTCGTTATACCAATACCTACATTACCACTAAAATAATTTCTGTCTTCACCACTTGTATACATACCATATTTTGTTGCAGCAGCTCCTGATAAAATATTTCTAATTCCGTATATTGTGCTAACACTTGTTGCTTCTGCCGCTACGCTATTATAAAAACCATAACGAGTTCCAGTTCCCACGGCTGATAGCACAGAATAAACACCATGAGCTATTCCTGTTCCGTTTGGAGTCATTGCCACTTGGTATCCATAAATTGCGCTTGCATCTGCAGCTAAACCAACAACACTTGAACTTATTCCAAATTTTTGTCCGCTACCCGCTCCATCCACATTTACATCTATACCAAACTTATCACTAGATCCGATATAATTATTATTTATTGTTAAACCAATAGGGTTTGTAGCATCGGTATTTGGAATGGTAAGATTTAATCTTGTTGCTCCTGGAGACGAAGTTCCTATTCCTACATTACCTCCAGCATCAATTCGCATTCTTTCAATAGTACTGGCCCCACTATTTGTTTTAAACAACAAATAACCTGCGGCATTAGCCGTTGTTGAATTCGATTTTCTTGCTTCTATAGTAGCAAACATTCTAGCTCCTGTTGCAGCGTCATCGTAATAACCTCCTATACTTATTGATCCTCCAATGTCAATTGCTTGAGGATTAGTTGACATTACATGTAAGTTGCCTGGTAAAGTTCCTGTTGTAGTAACACTAATATCTCTAACATCCAACTTGGCAATGGCTGATAATGCTCCAATTGCAACATTATTTGTTATAGAAGTTGGATATACTGAAGCACCTGTTTTTGCCCAATAGTTAGTGCCCAATGCTGCCGGATCTGCCCATGAATTTGCACTTCCTGCACCGTTAGAAACTAGAACATAGCCTGGTAAACCAAAATTACCATTTAATGCAATTCTACCATTTGTTGGTCTTAAATTTATTGTTCCATCAATATCTAAAGCATGTATTGGACTTAACACGCCTATACCAACTTGACCACCACTTTTAATAACCATTTTAGCATCAGTAAGGGCATTTACATTATTATAATCTGCAGTGCCTTTTGACGCAATAATAATATCCCCTCTACCAAAATTTAATCCGTCTGTTCTGTTAAAAAATATACCTGCTTGAAAAGCTTCATCATCATAAGGCACACTATTAGCGGTTGCTCTAAACCTAAAACCAGCAAATGTATTGTTTGCATTAGCTGTGTTGTGAATATCAATAAATGTTCCTGATGAACCATTTGTTGTTACATCTGTTGAACGAATGCTTAATGGATTAAAAATTTGTTGTGGGTAGGTTGAACCAATTCCTATAAAGCCTTGATTATTTATTCTCATTGCTTCCACTGGCGAAGATGCTCCATCAGGGGTTGTAGAAAATGCAATAGCTGTTGGTAAATCTGTTACACCAGCAGATGCGCCATCTCTTATTGAATAAATAGACGCTTGGCCTGATGCTGCAGTTTGTGAATCGTGAAAATTAATGCGCGCAATAGTTGATGCAGCAGTAGTTAAAGTAGACGTACTTTGCATATTGAAAGTAGGTATGCTTGCATTAGCTAAATGCAATGTGCTTAATGGCGCTGCTATTCCAACTCCTAAACGTGCGTTGGTATTGTCCCAAGAAAATAAACTATTTGCCGAAACTGTGTTTGTTCCAGTCCAGTATGTTACTTTATTAGCCGTTCCACCACTTAATGTACCCGCAACAGCACCCCAAGTTAAATTTCCTGTCCCATCGTTTTGAAGTGCCCCAGCAACAGCTGTTGAAGGCCATGTGTAAGCTAAATTTTTAATTCTCAATATATCTCCCGTTGCACTTACTTGAAACTGACTGCTTGCACCTACAGATAATAAACTTGAAGGACCTGTTGTTCCAATACCAACGTTACCAGCAGCTAGGATTGTCATTTTAGTTGTACTATTTGTTGCAAAACTCAATGGTAAGTTTTCGTACAAATTAATACTTCCCGAAGTTCCGTTCAAATCAATTAACATACCATCTGCCGAAGTGTTTCCCAAGGCGGTTGTGGATAACCTTAGTTGCGAATTAGTTGCATTATTTATAGTAAATAACGAAACTGGAGATGAAATTCCCACCCCGATATTTCCAGCTGATGTAACCCTCATCTTTTCAGTAAAACCAACAGCACTTCTTGTGCCCACTACAAAATCGCCATAATCGTTTGTGTGGTCAATAGTTTGAGAACCTATTTTTACAGATGGTGTTCCACTAGTACCTTGGTCTGAAAAGCCTATTAAACTATAGTTGTTATTGGTTACATCATTATTTACAATCTCTGTAATTATTGAAGAAGTAATTAGCGTACTGGAATATGAACCTTCTAACACTGCTGCTTTTGCAGCACCAACAACATGTAATTGTGCTCCTGGAGCAGGGCTGCCAGTTCCAATACCCACATTACCACCCGACAAAATTCTTAAACGCTCTACATTATTTGTTTTAGCAACAAAATCAACCGCATCCGTTGTTCCTATAAAGTTTGTGCCAGCTGTAGTACCTGTGTTACCAGCTAAAGCCCACGATGGAGATGAACTTGAAGAAACTGGAGTGGTTAATTGAAAGTTTGTGCCATCGTAAATAACAGTAACAAACTGACCTGCCGCAATATCGCCAAAGGCTAACGAACTTGAAACATTTTTAAATACATCTTTAGTTCCTAAACCATTTACATTAAGGGTTGCCGCACCAGTGTTTACAGTATGCGCTTTAAAAGTAATTGTAATACCCGACGAATATGTAAACGCAGCAGGATAACTCAATGCATAAGCAGCGCCAGTTCCTGTTGAGTTTAACTCGGTTTGGGCCTCTGTATTTTTAACAAAGCAAAGAACAATGATTAGTAAATAAAATATTTTTTTCATTTTTATCTTTTTATTATTCTGCTTGTAATACGGTATAAGTTATTGTGCACATATATAAACTTTGTGAATTATCAGTTGGAGTCCATTTTAAAGTATAGGCATTATTAACTAATACTGTGTGATTCGGAACAGCAGCATGATTATTAACTGCTCCGTTATCTACTGAGATGGTACTAGAAATTAAAGTTGATGTTGTAGAGCCCTCAGCTAAACGATATAAACCACCTGTATTTGATTGCCCAACTGTGTTATCAAAAATAATCCACCTTACACCAGTAATAATTGCACCAATAGGAAGTATTAACGGAGCGTATACAGGAGTGGCTCCATTATAAAAAATTCTGGCTCCATTAGCGTCATAAGTAATTGCTGCGTTTACATTATTAAATGCAATAGCAGGTATTGTTACTGTTTTTGTTTTAGCTGCTGCATAAGTATAGTCGTTTGCTGCAGGCACAATTGCATCGCCACCTAAATTCAATCCATTTGCAGGGGGAACAACATTGCTACCAATACTTACTCCTCCATTATTATCTAACCTAAATTTTGTAGTTCCTGCAATCTGAAATCTTACAGCAGTAACTGTCCCTGAAGCATCATTTACATGAAATTTTACGTTTGGTGTTGCACCAATACCAACATCACCATCTCCTGTTATTGTCATTTTTGTAGATTGTAAATTATCAGTAGCTCCAGTTAATGTTGAGGGTGTAGAGGTTAAAAAATTTATTGTTGACGTTCCTGTACCCGTAGATAAACCAGCAGCTAAATTTAATGCGCCACCATTTCTATCAGTTGAAGCTAATGTTGCTCCACCCGCTTCAATTCTTAGTATATTTCCTGCAGTTGCAGCAACTGTGTTTCTTACCATACCAATATCACTAGCTGCATTACCTCTAAATGACAGGTCGAATGTTGGCAATGATGTTCCAATACCAACAGCACCTCCAGAAAAAATTGCCGCTGGCCCTGTTCCTCCACCTTGAACTTCAGCTAATAAAGCTGCTCCCGTACTTGTAGTTCTAGCCCTTACACCGAAACCTCCTCCTGATGCCCCACCATAAACTCCATCTCCTGTTCCATAAGCGTTGCCTTGAATTGCGTTACCAGCTCCATCTTGTCTTGTAAAAACTGCTGGGTTTGCAGAATTATCTGAAACATGCAGTTTATATCCAGGCGAACTTGTTCCAATACCAACTAGATCAGTTAATACAGTTTGATAAATTGATGTTCCTGTTTTTGTCCATGCGTTAGACCCAGAAGGTAAAGCTCCCCAAGCTAAAGCACCTGTTCCATCGTTTTGCAAAAATCCTGCTGTATTTGTGGTTGGCCAAGTTGTAGGTACATTGTTAATTCTAACAATATCTCCTATTGATGATACCTGAAACTGGCTACTAGCACCTACTGAGAATAAAGAAGCAGTTGATGGCGCTGTAGTTCCAATACCAACTCTACCAGCTTCGGTAATTCGCATACGTTCAAAAATTGAAGATGCATTAGTTCCGTTGTTTGTCGAAAAAGCTAATTGTCCAGCAGAGGTTATGGACGCGCCAGATAGAGCTTCTATTCTTGCTCTTTGCGATGCTATATTTGAAATTGGTACTATTCCTAAAAAATCTATTTTAGAGGCTAGGGTGTTGTATGAAGCTGTATTTCCAATCAATTCTAATGAAGCTGTACCGTTAGAAACACCTGTTGTTATAGCTGCAACACTTAAATACCTTGTAGAGCCCGCAAATTTACCTGGTGTAGTTATTCCAATACCTACGTTTGCATTATTGCCTAAAACAACTGCGTTATCAGCATCAACAGTTGTATTGTAACCAATGGCTGTAGCGTTAGTTCGTTGTGTTGCAGTTGTAAAACCAGTGTTATAACCAACAAATGTATTATTTCCTCCTGTTGTTAAATTCTGACCTGCATCATTACCAACTACGGTGTTAAAATTACCAGAAGTAGCGCTGTATGCAGAATAGCCTCCAACATACGTATTATTGCTTCCGCTAGTGTTGCTAGAACCAACATTATAACCTAAAAAAGTATTTGTTGAACCAGTATTCGATCCTGAATAACCAGCATAAGAACCTAAAAAAGTATTATTGTCTCCAACAATAGATGTTAAACCTCCGGCTAAATTACCTACAAAAGTATTATCGCTTTGAGTTGTTAACAATTCTCCAGCTCTATGTCCAACAGCGGTGTTTCTATAGCCAGTTGTAATTCCGGTACCAGAACCTTGCCCCACTCCTAAATTATATAAACCCGTTGTAAATGCTTCTCCTCCTTTTGTGCCAATTAAAGTATTATTTGCGGCTAAACTTGTCCATGGAGCACCAGCAATATATAATTTTCCTTCTAACCAAGTATCTGCCCAAGCAATGGTATTACTACCTAAACTTCTTGCATTGTTTGTATTTGGAATTAATGATTCATTGATTGACGTTGAAGTTAAATTTGATAAAGAAGTGTTTGCAAAACCACCAGGAGCACTGCTTGGTGTAACCATTTGAAATTTTGCTCCATCGTAAATTAAGGTGACAAATTGATCTGCAGCAATATCGCCAACTACTAATGCTTGATTTGAATTTTTATTGATTGCAACTGCTCCTGTTGTATTAACATTAATGGTTGCTGCGCCAGTATTTACAACATTTGCTTTAAAAGTAATAGATATGCCAGGCGTTAAAGTAACAACCCCAGGATAAGTTAAAGTGTAAGCGGCACCTGTTCCAGTAGAAACAACTTGCACCTGAGCTTTTACACTTATAACCAATGTTAAAAGTAAAACATAAACAATATTAATATTTTTTCTCATTAATCTGCTTTTGTTACTGAATACGAAACTCTTGCTCCTCTAATTCTTAAATTAGCTGTGGCTTGTCTTAGATAGATTCTTAAAAAATAATTTTTGTTTAAATTATCAACTGCAACGCCTGCGTTTACAGAAATTGAAGTATTGCCAGGTGTTGCACCGCTGTTTCCCATAGGGTAGTTTGCGATAGCGTCAGTATTAGCATCATAAACTATTAAATCGCCACTAACAACATAAGTCGCGTCAAGATCATATACAGACACTAAAATTGTATTTAATTGTGCGCCATCTGGCACATGGATAGGTGCCGAAAATTCGACTAAATTTGGGTAAGTACCATTACTACAATAAACTTCATAATGTGTTGCTTCAGAAACCTTTGTATAAAAAGTATTTGTTGGCATAAATTCTGAAGCAGGAATACTATATAACAAATTTTTTGCTGTAGCATATTTATAATCGTTTGCAGCAGGTATTTCAATATTTCCTACAACATCTAATTTTTCTGATGGGGCTGTTGTGTTTATACCAACGTTTCCTGCTGCATCAATTGCTAATCGTGTTGTGCTAGCTGATGGATCAAAAATTCCAAATTTACCACCACTTAATGCACCTCCAGCACCTCCAGTTACAAACCACCATGATTTGCCACCAGCAGATGTGTTTTTAAAATCGAAAATAGATTCGGATGATGAACTCCCAACTATTAAGGGATAATTGGAAGTTGATGCTATCTCTACATTGTCAGAAGTTACTGTAGGAGAAATTGTTGAACCTGTTTTTGTCCATGAGCCTGCTACTGCCGCTGTAGTTTGCAATGTTCCATCAGGAAAACGGATACCATCAACACCCGATGTTCCACCAATGTGTAGTTTAGCGGTAGGATTATTTATTCCTACACCAACGTTTCCTGCAAAATAAGCTCTGCCATCAAAATAACCCGCCCAGTTATTTGTTCCATTTGTGGCAATGCCATAAACGCCTATGTTTGTTGGATTACCTGTTGTTATTGCTTCGCCATAAACTCCATGAGAAACTGATGTTGCTGTGCTACCTACGCCATAAACGCCGTAATTTGTTGTTCCCCATTCAGCTATACCTTTTACTCCAGTAAATGTTCCTCCGGTTCCACCACCATCGTAAACACCTGCTTTGGCTTCTAAACCAATGCCATTAGTAGTTGAGCTTGTTCCAAAACCATACACTTTTTGTGCCTGCCAAGCGCCACCTCTAGTAGTGCTATTATCGTAAACGTGTAGTTTCGATGTAATAGGATCTACGCCTAGGCCAATACCCATATTTCCTTCTGCATCTATTCTTATTCTTTCTGCATAACTATTTGCTGCATTTCTTGTTGAGAATGCGATGTAGCCATAATTTTGATTTGCAATTTTTCCAAAACTAATTTCTCCAAAAGGTGACGTTCCTGTATTAGGGTTGTTTCTTGGTGAAAATATGTATTTCATTGTTGGTGCGCCTGTAGCTCCCGAACTAGCATCGTATACTTGTTGAGCATATCCAGAACCAATAGTTGAAGCGCTAGTATAATAAATACCAGTTGGATTATTTTCGAAAACTACTTCATTACCTGTTACATTTAATATGCTTCCGTATGTATTGTTTGCTCCTATTGCTAAACCTCCTGTAGACATTAATCGCATACGCTCAGCTCCATTTGTTATAAATGGTAAATCGTAAGCAGAAGTAGTTCCAATAGAAGTATGAGTTGTAACTGCATTTCCGTTTAATTGCCAATTAGTGCCTCCTCCTGGTGTTTGCCATGTGGCGTTGCCCGCTGCATCGGATGTTAAAATTTTGCCAGCGGCTAAAGTGCCGCCTGTAATTTGTAAAGCACCTGTAATTAATTTGGCGGTATTGCCTACTCCAACATTTACTTGGTTAACACTTGTATTACCTAACTGTATGCTATTGCTAGTTGTTACAACTGCATTAGCTCCAATAGCGGTTGCATTATCCAATGCGGCTGAACCTGCATTGGCATAATAACCTAAAAAAGTATTATTGCTACCTGTTGTGTTTGCTAATCCTGCTAAAGAACCTATTGCTGTATTTTGAGTACCAGTTGTATTAGCCAATAAACTAATATAACCCATAGCGGTATTATATCCGCCTGTATTGTCTTGCAAAGCGCTGTGTCCAATTGCAGTATTTTGTCCATTGGTTAAATTGCCTCTTAGAGCCCATGTACCTAAAGCAACATTGTAACTCTCAGTATTATTATTTTGCATAGCACTATAACCAATAGCAGTGTTGTAATCGCCTGTTGAATTATTTTGTAAAGCTCCAGAACCAAAGGCGGAATTTTGTCCTGCTTTGTTTGAACTTAGTGCCCAAGCGCCAAAGGCACTATTATCGGCACCTGAAGTATTAGTTTGCAAAGCTGCTACGCCAAAGGCACTATTCATTGATCCGTCAGCATTTGAGTTAAGCGCTGCTGAACCAAAGGCACTATTAGAAGCTCCTGAGGTATTAAACGGCAAAGCATAGTATCCAAAGGCACTATTATTACCGCCTGTTGCAGCTGGCGATATAGTTTCGTATCCGAAACCTGTATTGCTTATTGAAATTAAACCCGATTGTGTATTGTTAACTTTAAAAACTAAAGTAGTTACATCGGTAGTGCCAATAAAATCGGTTGCTGGGTTGGTACCTGTGTTACCGCCTAAACTCCATCCCGATGCGCCTGAAGGTAATGTAGATGTTAACTGAAAATTAGTTCCATCATAAATTACCGTTACAAATTGATTAGCTAAAATATCTCCAACCGCTAAATTGGTAGATACATTTTTAAAAATAGTTTTAGCTCCTAAACCATTAATATTTAAGGTTGCAGCACCTAAATTAACCGTATGCGCCTTAAAAGTAATAGTTATACCCGATGAATATGAAAATGCAGCTGGATACGAAATAGCATAAGCAGAGCCTGTACCTGTGCTATTTAGCTCAGTTTGTGCATTTGCAACAAATGTTGCAACAAGCAAAATAATTAATGCTGTTAAAACTCTTTTCATTTTACTTATCTTTTTACAAGATTAATTTTTGTAATCTCTGTTTTTAAATCTGTTTTGGTGTGTACAAAGTACAAACCAGTTGCATCTTCGCTAATATCTAACTTAAATACGTTGGCTTGTTTTTCAATAAATTTTACGCCAACTTCTTGCGCAAAAACATTGTACACTTTTATATTTTCTATACTATTATTTGTTGCACGAATTGTGATTTCGCCCATTGTTGGATTAGGATAAACTACTATTCCGTTTGTGTTTTCTATTGTTGATTTTATAGCTGTTGTTTCTTCTGTTGGAGTTATTGGCGCAGTTAGTTTTTGAACCGCGCTATTAAACGTATCGGCTATGTATAAATTTCCTTTTGCATCAAGGCTAACTCCAATTGGTATACTTAATTCAACGCTTTCCGATAAACCAATTTCGCCCAAAATGGTTGTTATGTTGCCTTGCGCATCTACTTTACGAATTCGATTGTTGTTAGAATCTGCAAAATATACATTGCCTAATGTATCGCACGTTATTCCTCTTGGTGTGTTAAGTTCTGCGCCAATAGCTAAAGCTCCATCGCCACTAAAACCAGAATTTCCATTACCAGCTACAGTAGTAATTACGCCATCAGTAGCAACTTTTCTAATGCGTTTGTTTTGAGTATCGCTAACATAAATATTCCCTAAAACATCAGCAGCAACACCTTCTGGATAATTTAATTGAGCGTTTATAGCTAACAAACCATCGCCACCAAATCCAATAGTTCCGTTTCCTGCAACAACAGTTATATTGCCTAATACATCAATTTTTTTAATTTGATGATTTAAATAATCGGCAACGTATAAATTTTGATTTTTATCGATGCAAATTGCACTTGGGTTGTTAATTGTGTTGTTGTGCGTTGAAATAATTCCGCTAGTATTCACCTTACGAACACAATTGTTTTTTAGCTCTGTAAAATAAATATTTCCTAATGTATCAACCACAATTGCGTTAGGGCTATTTAATAAAGCATTGGTAGCTAAAGCACCATCGCCAGCATAACCAGATATAGTACCCGAACCAGCTATAGTTGTAATAATACCTAATGTATCTATTTTACGAATACGATGATTTAAATAATCGGCAATGTAAACGTTACCCATTTTATCGACAGCGGTAGCGTATGGATTATACAATAAAGCATCGTTAGCATTAGCACCATCGCCACTAAAACCTAAAGAAACACCAGAACCCGCCAGCTTGCTCAATGTGTATTGAGCGCTTGCGCTTTGAGTACTAAGTACGACTAAGTACAAAGTACTAAGTACAAGGTACAAAATGCGGGGTGCAAGTATGTTCTTTTTTTGTTTCATTTATTGTTTTAAACTATTTACTAAGCTCTAATCCCTAACTAAATTATCTTAATAAAACTTGACACTGTGTACCAGTTGTACTTGTTAAATAAACTCCAATTGAAGAGCCAGCACCAGGAATACCAACAGAACCTGCTTGTCCTGGTACTGCACTAGTAATACAGTGTTGACCAACTGCACCAGAAGTTGAATTTACTGTTACCACGCCTGCAACTGCAACTTTACATGCCGCACCTGAGGCACAAGTTTCTGTTAATACGCCAATTGCTGAAACGTGACCAGCAGCATTTACAGTATTAAAAGTATTTGCGCCACTTACAATTACAATATCACCTGCTGAAAGTGTACCAGCATTCCCGTTTGTTAACCAAACGACAACCGCTTTGTTTTCTCCATTACCTATATTACCACTACCTAAACCAACATCACCATTTACATGTAGTTTAGCTTTAGCTGCAGCTGAAAGACCAATAGTTACGCTTGTAACACTTGTTCCTAACACTAAGTTGTCGCTAGCATATATTAATGCTCCTGCCCCAATGGCAGTAGAGTTACTTACGTTTCCTGTAGCTCTTGCAAATGTTCCTAAAAAAGTATTATTATTACCTGTTAAGTTAGCAGTACCCGATAAGCTACCTACGCCGACGTTACCATCTCCCGTTGTATTGTCTCTCAATGAATTATGCCCAACACCTACGTTTGTATCACCACCACTTAAATTAGCAGATAAAGCATTATAACCAACAGCAGTATTGTTTGTACTTGCTGTAGCCGCTGATAACGCTAAAACACCTATTGCTGTATTTTGGCCACCAGAGGTGTTAAGCACTAAAGCACTTGTACCTATTGCGGTATTTTGCGAACCAGTTGTTACATTAGCAGCTAAATAACCAAAAGCTGTATTACTATTGTTTGAGTTAATTATACCCGCTTTTTGTCCTGCAACTCTAATATTAAACGTACCAATATCGGTAGTACCAATATAATTAGCGGCTGTAGCACCTGTGTTACCAGTTAAACTCCAGTTATTTCCTGCTAAAGTAGCAGACGAAATCCATGTTGGAGCAATCCCTGGTCCACCGTTACTCATTAATATTTGGCCAGCAACACCAGCATTGTTACCCGGCATAAACGAACCTTGTAATTGTAAGTTGTTTTGCATGTAAACATTACCAGCATCAAAATAACCCGCATAATTTACACTAGCGCCCGATGCAGTACCATAAATACCCGTATTTGCTCCTGTACCTGTACCGAATGAACTAGCTGCAACACCCACTTTACCAGATGTAGAATTAACTGCATTACTAACCACACCAACAACACCCGCAATTTGAGTTGTATTAGAACCTACACTTGCAACCTCTCCACGTAAACCAATCATTTTAGAATTTACACCCATAGTTGCAGAAGATGTTTCTATTGTAAAATTACCCGCTACAAATTCGCCTGTACCGTTTGTTGTTTCTAACACAGCATCTATAGCTGCATTATAATCGGCACCATTTGCACGTTTATAAATTTGCAATGCCTTTCTGTGACCTGAACCTGCAAAATCTTCGATGTAAACTCGAGATAATGTTGATATAGGAATAGCTCCAATACCAATTTCGCCCGTATTTGCAAATCTCATTGACTCGTATGGTGTACCCGCATTAAAGCCCCAAATTTCTAACTGATTACTACCTGTTCCGTTAGTTAAGGTCATGGTAAAATCTCTTGCTGCAGCTGTGGCGCCAAAATTTAATGCACCGTTATGTGGCGTAGCAGTAGGAGTTATTGAAACACCCTCAATACCAACACCACCTTTAACGTATAGTTTAGTTAATGATGAAGGTGTAGTAGTATTTATAGCTAATGTACCATCTGTTGTTAAACGCATTTTTTCGCCTCCATTTGTAACAAATGGTAAATCGAAGTTATCGTTTGTACCTATACTTGTTAAGGCTGTAACTGTGTTACCATTAAATGCCCAGTTGTTGCCTCCTGCTAAAGTTGTAGATGCAATCCAAGTTGGTGCAAAACCAGCGCCTGTACTCATTAATAAATCGCCAGGGTTACCAGCAATGCCAGCAGGCATTAAGGCATTGCTAAATTGTACGTTGCCCGCAACATCTAATAACTCAGCTGGTGTTGTTGTTCCAATACCAACATTACCAGATGGTTTAATTGTAAATCGAGTTGCCGTATTTTGAACATCTCTAATTCTAAAGTCTCCGCCACCACCGTTTTCTTGACCCATAAACCATTCGTAACCAACTGCCGTTCTATATCTAAAACCAGTTGTAAAATTTCCTGCGGTTGACTGAACAAAAACCTCTGGACTGGTAGCTTTTACATGAAGAATTGTGCTTGGGTTAGTTTCTCCAATACCAACATTTCCATTATCGCTAATTACCATTCTTTCCGTAGAAGTGTTTGTACCATTTGCTGTTGTAGAAAATGCCATACGAGCACCTAAATTAGATGGACTGAAATTTTCAGTAGCTTCTACTTTAATTTTAGCTGAACTATTGGCATATCCAGCGAAACCAGGAGTACCATCGTGCCCAATAAAAGTTAAAACACCAATAGTGTTGTTAGCTGCTACAGCAGTTAATGTAGCAAGTGATCCTGTTGCTCTAATAAAGGCAAGTTCTGAACCTTCGTTACCACCACTTGGTGCATTTTCTATAACAATACCATCACTTGTAGCTTGTGAAGCAATGTGTAATTTTAAAACTGGTGTTGCTGTTCCAATACCCAATTCGCCAGTGGTTAAAAGCCTCATTCTTTCTGCATTGTTTGCAAAAAAGCGAACGGGTTGAGCATTAGTTGTTCCAAATATATTTGTTAAAGATGTAACCGCATTACCAGTTAAACTCCAGTTGTTGCCTCCGGCAGCAGTCCAAGATGTTACACCTGCACCATCTGTAGTTAAAACTTGCCCAGCTGTACCTCTGGTAGTAGGGAAAGTAAAGTCGTTGCTTGTTCCATTGGCATTTACTTTTAATTGCCCAGCTACATCAATTGCAGTAACACTATTATTACCAATACGTACTTTATTATTAGCATCTACAACTGCATTTGCTCCAATTGCAGTTACGTTAGTTAAGTTGTTAAGAGTGGCATTGGTATTATAACCCAAAAAGGTATTGTTTGAACCTGTTGTAATTGTATCACCAGCTTCCTTACCTATATAAGTATTATTAGCCCCAGTTGTATTTCTTGAACCAGCATTACCACCTAAAGCTGAATTGAAACGTCCTGATGTATTAATATTTAAAGCATTTGTACCTACACCTGTATTTGTACTGCCTGCATTATCGTACAACACATTAGCGCCAACACCTACGTTAGAAGTCCCAGTATTATTTCGCAATGTTTGATCACCAATACCAGTATTAAAATTACTTGTATTATTTTCTAATGCAAAAAAACCTATAGCTGTATTAGAACTACTGGTAGTATTAGCTCTTGATGCCTGAAAACCAACCGCAGTATTTCTTGTTCCACTTGTGTTGCTATTTAATGCTAGATAGCCAATACCCACAGCATCTACCGCAGTATTTACATTACCTGCTTGATATCCAAAAAACACTTCGCCTGTTGATGCTACTCTACCTGCTTTTTGATTAAACACTCTAAAGTTAAGTGGCACGTTATCTGTTGTACCAACAAAATTAGCAGCTGTTGTGCCAGCATTTCCTAACAAATTCCAATTGTTTCCTGCTAATGTTGTTGTTGAAATCCAAGTTGGTGCAACGCTTGGCCCATTTGATTGTAAAATTTGACCTATAGTACCTGCATTATCGTTAGGCATTAATGCTCTATCGAATTGAATATCGGCATTGTTACCTAATTTAACACGGTTTGTAAAGCTTACAACAGCACCAGCTCCAATTGCTGTAGCATTTGTTAAGTTATTTGCGCTTGCATCGGCAGATGAACCAATAAAAGTATTACTACTTCCTACTGTATTTATGTCCCCCGAATTATGTCCAATTGCTGTATTATTACCTCCACTTATGTTATTACGTAATGAAGTTCGTCCAACAGCAACGTTCATTTGACCTGTTGTATTAAACTGCATTGATGATGAACCAACTGCTGTATTGAACACACCAGTAGTATTGTCAACCAATGCGTGATGTCCAAATGCTGAGTTACTACCTCCAGTGTTATTTATCAAAGCTCTAAAACCAAAAGCAGTAACATTATTAGTTGAACTAATCAAACCTGATTGTTGACTATTAACCTTAAATGTTAAGGTACCAATATCTGTGGTTCCAATAAAATTGGTAGCTGGATTTGTACCAGCATTACCTAATAAACTCCAATTGTTTCCAGCGGCAAATGTGCTAGACGCAATCCATGTTGGAGTAGCACCAGCACCTCCATTAGACATTAATAAATCACCTGCATTACCTGCATTACCACCAGGCATTAATGATTGGCTAAATCTTAGGTTTCCTGCAACATCAAGTCGTTGTGAGGGCGCTCCAACACCTATACCAACATTACCATTGTCACTAATTACCATTCTTTCAACAGAAGTTATTGAATTTATTGGTGTTGTAAAAAAACCAAGTTTTGTTCCGTTAGCAGTAGTACTAAAGTTTTGTACGGCATCAGCAAACATACCTGCGCTTGGTTGATTAAAAATAGATGTATTATGGCCTATAAAACTAAACTCACCTAATCTATCACCAGACAACACTCCTGTTTCTGTTCCAATGCCTCCTCTTGATCTAGCATTTACAATTGATCCTCCACTAAATGTACTTACAGATGTTTGAAAAACAATAGCATCTCTATCTACACTACTTGCAACATGTAATTTAGCTAAAGGAGTGTATGTTCCCACCAATCCAACTCCAACATTTCCTCCATTGTTATATATATTAGATGTGGTAGTTACCCACGTTGTTCCATTCCAAAAAGGAGTATCTCCAGCTGTATCACCAGCTTGGAAAGTACCAGTAGCGCCAGTTGCTCCAGTAACACCCGCAATACCTTGAATTCCCTGAATACCTTGGGCGCCTGTATCACCCGTTACTCCAGTTAAACCTTGTATACCCTGAATACCTTGGGGTCCTGTATCTCCTGTGGCACCTGTTACTCCCGTTAATCCTTGAATACCTTGTGGTCCAGTATCACCCGTGGCACCTGTTGCTCCCGTTAATCCTTGAATACCTTGGGCACCTGTATCACCTGTTACTCCAGTTAAACCTTGTATACCCTGAATACCTTGTGCACCTGTATCACCCGTTACTCCCGTTAATCCTTGTATACCCTGAATACCCTGTGCACCTGTATCACCGGTTACTCCAGTTAAACCTTGTATACCCTGAATACCTTGGGGTCCTGTATCTCCTGTGGCACCTGTTACTCCCGTTAATCCTTGAATACCTTGGGCACCTGTATCACCCGTTACTCCCGTTAAACCTTGTATACCCTGAATACCTTGTGGCCCAGTATCACCCGTGGCACCTGTTACTCCCGTTAATCCTTGAATACCTTGCGCACCTGTATCGCCCGTTACTCCCGTTAAACCCTGAATACCTTGAGCACCTGTATCACCCGTTACTCCCGCTATACCTTGGATTCCCTGAATACCTTGTGGACCTGTATCGCCTGTGGCACCCGTAGCACCTACTGAACCCGTTAAGCCTGTTGGACCTGGTACTGTACTATCTGCTCCTGTTGGACCTGTTGCTCCAACTGAACCTGTTAAACCTGTTGGACCTATATCTCCTGTTGGACCTGTTGCTCCAACTGAACCTGTTAAACCCGTTGGACCTATATC
>JAZKHE010000004.1:0-426512 GCA_040385525.1 Bacteroidota bacterium | reverse complement strand
ACGTTCATTTTTTGTCTTGACACAAAAAACGAACCAAAAAAAGTCAAGACAAAAGGAATGCTTTCACGCATAGCCACTCGTTTTCGAGTTTTGTCAGGCTCACGCGCGTCTCTTAAATTTAAGTCTATCTTAGTTCAAAAAGTTTTGTGGTAAATATGCGAATACCACACTATTTCTATAAATGTTTTTTTAGAAACAAAAACTTACTCCGCCAAGTAGGTTAAATCGGTAAGTTGGATAGTTATTCCAGCGTTCGTAGCGCATTGCAGCTATGTTATTAAAATTAATAAATGCTGATAATCTTTTTGTATAGCGATATTCTAAACCTATGTTTACATCTGTAATACCTTTTAAAGTTTTAGTATAAGCTATTGCTGGATACGGAAAAACTGTACTAATGCTATCAGATTTCGCAAACTGATTACCAATAAAAAACACATCTACTTTTGCAATAATTTTTTCTTTTAAGCTATAGCGCGCTCCAATTGTAACATCGTAATTTGGTTTGTGCCAAGCTTTTAGTTCGGTGGTTGTTTTGTATTGATAAACATTACCTTTTGTGTAAACAAATAATTTTTCGGCTGCTTGGTAAGCTAATAAACCATAAACATTTAAAATATTTACATCATCATAAACAGTAATAAATCTGTTCTGTAAAATGTTTGCAGCATAATTTACAAATAATGGTAAATCTTTTGTTCGCTTGTAATCTACACCTGCATCATACGATAAATTAGCACTCATTTTTCCGCGTAAACCACCGTTTATATGTAAGGTAGTATGCGTATTTTTTAAATCTAAGGATGGAGAAACAAAAGGATTTATATCAGTTAATATTTTATAACTGTTGCGCTCTGTATAGCCATTTAATACAGCGTAAGCAGCCATAAATTCTTTTATAATGTTGTAGTTAAAATCTATATCAGGATAAAAACGAACTTTACCAATATCTGTTTCTGCAATTAAATTAAAACCAACTTTTGCTCTCCATCTTTTGTTTTGCGCTCTTGCATACGGATTGGCTCTAAAAATCCCCGCAGTAGTTGTATCTATCGAGCGACTATTGTGAAAATAATCATACGATAAATTTAAACCATACAATTCGGTATTGATTTTTTTTGTGCCACCAGCTTCAATAAATACATTTTGTTCAGCGCTTCCAAATTTATCTTGCAAGTAATAGTAATTTACTTTTCCAGAATAATTAAAGAGTGCAGTATCTGTGTAAGTGCTTTCAAAAGCTCCTTTGGCACCAATATAATTGTAGAGTTGTTTTATGTTGTTTTTATCGAGTGTTGTATCAAAAATGGCATCGTCAAAACCATAATAATGCATTGCATTTCTTGTGTAGTTTACATCAGCATGAATGTTGTGATCTTTTACAAAAAACTTACCGAAGCCATTTAATTGGTTATCGCTAAATCCAGAAAAACCAAGGTTTTCAATAGTTCCTGAAGATGAAAAATGTTTACCATAAATGCCCATTTGTTGCGTTTTAGAGCGTGTTGTGGTGTAATACGCTTCAGCAAATGGTGTGTTATAATTGCCTAAACCTAATCTAAAATAATTGTTTTGAAGCTTGGTTAATACATCTCCTTTTATGTTTGCTGCACTAATTGGAGTAAGCTCAAACTTTGTAATGGCCTGCTTTTCTAAAAAGCTATAATTAAGTTTTGTGTTAATTTTAAAGGTGTCTTTTATAACCGGATTATCGTTTAGTTTATTAGCGTCGGCAATAGTTGGGCGATAATCTTGCACAACATTTACTTGTTCATTTTCTTCTAATTTATCTCTATCTTTTGTCTGTGCATTTGCACCAATGTATAGAAAGTTAGTTGTAGTAAAAACGCTTACTAAAATAAATCTTAAATTGGGTTTAATTCTATTATTCATTGATGCTTCCTCCCTCATTGATAGTTTCTGTTTTGATAGTTTCGCTTTCCGAATCTTCAAATAATTTTTCGTTAATGTTGCTGTTATTTAAATTAATTTCAATTTCTTCTTGTTTTTTCTTTTCATCTAATGCTTTTTCAGCATCTTCAATTGATTTTAATTTTTGTTTTGCAATGGCTAATAATTCTTCTCCATCGTAATTATCTATGATACTTTGCAAAGTTTGTTTCGCTTGAAAATTATCGTTTGTTGCCACATACACATCTGATAATAAAATAAAACTTTTTGCAATCCAGTAGTCGTAAGCAGGAATTTGGTTTACTAACTCAAAGCAAGTAACTTCTGTTTGTTTGTAGTTTTTTTGGCGAAAATAAATTTCGGCTAATAAGTATTTAGCTTCTGCCCCTAACTCATTTTTTGTTAGTTTAATTAAAGTGCTTAGTTGTTTAAAGGCAGCCGAATCGTTTTGTTGTTTTAAGAAACATTTTGCAATAATTAAATGCGATTCGTAAATAATTTCGTTTGCAATTTTATCTGTGTTTAATAATTTAGCTGCTCTTTCGCTTGCGTTTTCGCATTGTTCAAGTTTGTTGTAACAACGCATTAAACCAATTTTAGATTCGTTTAAATTACCAGCAATTTCGGCTGTTTTTTCGAGTTCAGAATAATTTAAAATGGCATCTTGATATTTTTCTTGTTTAAATTTAATGCGAGCTGCATTTAAAAGCGAACGTTCTGTAAATGTGTTTTTAGGTTTAGCAATTACAAAATCGTAACCAATTAGTGCATCATTAAAATTGCCTAATCTATTAGCGCAATCAGCAAAATAATAATTAGCATTTAAAAGAAATTGTCCGTTAGGAAATTTAGAAATGTAATTTTTAAAATCATTTCCTGCACCCGTAAAATCACCTTTCATGTATCTGTTTTCTGTGGCTTCGTATTTGGTAGAATCTAGCGCATTTGTAGATAGCGACAAAGCAGGGTTAGCTTTTAAAAAGTTTTCAAACTCATCAACATTTCCTTGCTCTACATAAATATTTCTCATGCCCGAAAGTGCTTCGGTTGCTTCGGTAGTGTTTGGATAACTTGTTAAGATTTGCTGTTGTGTTTGTAAGGCTAAATCATTTTTATCTTGATTGTAATAAACAAGTGAAAGTTTAAGTAACGATTTTTTCACATAACTACTGTTAGGATAATCTTTAATTACATTTTTAAAAGCGACAATTGCATCTTCGTTTTTATTTTGGGCTAAGTAGGTATTTCCTAATTCATATTTTGCATCATCTATGTAGCTCGATTTAGGATACTCTTTAATTAATTGATTTAACAATTCTGTTTTTTGATCGTATTTAGCTTGTATTCCTAATGAACTTGCTTTTTGAAATAAAGGATAATCGTTTGAAGTCGATTTTATTTTTAATGCTTCGTCGTAATAAACAATTGCGTTCAATAAATCTTTTGTAATAAAATAACAATCACCAGTTCTAGCAAAAGCATCATTTAATTTTTTTATGTTTTTTTCGTCTTTGTAGGCTGTAAATTTTCTAAACCAAATAGCTGCGTTTGAATAATCTTCTTTTTTGAAATACGAATAACCAATGCCGTAGTGCGCGTTATTTAATTGTTCGGTTAAAACTGCATTTGGCTCAAAAATAAATTTAGTATAGTTTTCTATTGCGCCATCAAAATTGTTTAATCTGTAGTTTGATTCCGCTTTCCAATATTCTGCTAAAGCATTTATGTTTTTGTCTTTAGGATAAGTAAACGATTTTGTAAACAACTGAATCGCTTCTGCATACTGCGTATCGTTAAACAACTCAACACCTCTAAAATAGCAAGCTTTTTGATAAGCATATTGTTGTTCTAAATTTTTATTTTTTATTTTCTCAATAGAAAAAATAGCTTGCTGATAATTTTTTGTTGCTAAATAAATGTTGGTTAAGAATTGATATGCTTCGTCAACGCGAGACGATTCAGGATACTTTTTAATATAATCTTCTAAAGCTCTAATGGCCTCGTTATATGGGTTAAGAGAAAGTTCGTAAGATAGTTTAGCAAAACTAAATAAGGCATCTTCTTTTATTTCTAAATCAAAATCTAAGTCGGCAGCAGAACCAAAACTACTACGTGCAAATTTTTTCTCGTTTTTATTTAAGTAACAATTTGCTAGGTTATAAAAAGCTAGCTGTCCAAGACTATCTGTTGTAGAACTAACTTTTTTAAAATTCTCGATTGCTTTGTCGTTTAGTTTCGCTTTGTAGCAGCAGTAAGCTAATTCGTAGTAATCGTCACGTTGAATTTGGCTACCTTTTTCAATAAATTTCTCATAAAAAGGAATAGCTTCAGCATATTTTTTTAGTTTGTAATATGAGCTTGCAATTAAATGCGCAATTTCTGGTGCACGTTTAGTATTAGAAGAATCTAAAAGCGCTGGAGCGTATTCTGTTACTTGTTGATACTTAGCTTGTAAAAAATAAATTTGAGCAATGTAGTAAGGAACAACTGGGCCAAAATTTTCGTTTTCGGTAAGTTTTAAAAAACCTTTAAGCGCTGTTTCGTATTTTTTTTGCGTGTATAAAATATGTGCGTGATAATAGGTTGCAGAAGCTGTAAATTTATTTTCTACATCTTTTACTTGTTCAAAATAGGGTAGTGCCTTTTCAAATTCATTTTCTTGAAAATGACAATATGCTTTTTTAAAGTAATATTCCGTTCGTTGTTCGTTGCTAAGCTGAGATGGCTTTACTTTTTCAAGCTGTTCTAAAGCATCTTTGTAGCGTTTTTTTCTGTATAAAAAATTACCGTAAGCATATTGTGCAAAAACAACTTTTGGAGATTCTGAATGATTAGTAACAAAAGAAGAAATTAAAAATTCTGCATCGCCATTAAATAATTCAACAGCGCATAAAGCGTTATAATATTCGGCATTGACTCTTATTTCTGAATGAGGTGCTTGTTTTGAAATAATAGTTCTAAACTCTTTTTGAGCCGCAACGTATTTTTCTTTGTTAAATAAATCAACACCATTTTTATACGCTTCGTCTTCGTTAACATAAATTGTTGTTCGCTGAGCAAAACTATAAAAACTTGTAACTACCAATAAAAATGCTAAAATCCTTGTATACATTATTCTTTAATTTGGTATTAAAGATAACGTGCCAGTTTGGTATTTAATTTTGTAAAGAATGTAATTTATTAACGACTGAGTGTTAAACAAATAAAGTGCTTGCTTTGGCTTGTATTTATTGAGTTTCGCTTTATTTTCTGAACAATGTTACAGTTCCATTTTTGTCATAAATAACATTGTCAACACCTTTTGCATAAATTACATAAAAATAAACGCCTTCTGGATAGCCATTACCATCCCAAGAAAAATTGACCTCTGTTGATTCGAATACTTTTTTGCCCCAACGGTTAAATATTTTGCAATCAAAATCAGCAATTCCTTCCGATTCTATTGTAAATTCTTTGTTAATATTATCATCGTCTGGCGAAAATACATTTGGTATTTTAAGGAATGATTTGTTGGTTGCTTTTATAGAAATTGTATCGGTATCAAAACATTCATTATTCGCAAAAGCAGTTAATTCAACTAAAAATAAACCTTCTGAATTAAATGTATGTGTTGGAGCATTCAAATTTGAAAAGTTTGCATCGCCAAAATTCCAAGCGTAATTTGTTGCTCCAGTAGATGTGTTAAAAAATTGCACATCTAATGGATAATTGCCGGTTAAAGGATTTGCGCTAAAGCTAGCTTTTGGATTTAGAATAGAAATATTGCTCGAAAATTTTCCTTCGGGACATTTTTCAGTTTCTGCTATTGTATTGGTAATAGTATAATTGCCAGGTTTAGTTCTTGATAAATCAATTTCGCCAGTTGAAGTATTGCTAAAAAGAAGACCTTCGGGTTCAACCGAAAATTTACCAAAACTATTGCCTAATGCTAGTATTGGAGTTTCGGATAGTGTTGTTGAATTATTTATACAAATTGGATTATTGTATTGAAACGAAGCCGACTGACTGTTTGTAATGTAAACATCTACAGTGCTGCTGCTATTGCAAGAGTTTGCTGTGTTTGGCGTTGTATATTTAATTGTATACGGACCACCAACGTAACTATTTTCTAAAATAATTTTACCATCATTTGTAATACTTAAACTTGGATCTAGCGATTCAAAATCGCCATTTGGAACTCCTGTTATTATTGGTAAAGGATTACTTTCTGTTTTGCAAAATGTGTTGGATAATGTGTAATTAAAAGTGGCATTGTCTTTTGGTTTTATTTCAAATTTTGCAGTGTCAGAATTTGAACAAAATGTATTTTTCACCGTGTACGTTACAATGTAAATTGAAGTAGACGGAGTGCTCGAATTTACATTTATTATTCCGCTATTTATACTCGCTTGAATTAAATTATTAGGAAAAGTATAAGTACCTGCAAGTGTTGTGTTTGTTAGCATTGGGTTTACAAAAAGACCAGATTGTTCGCAAGCATAATTAGGAATATAACTAAGTGTTGCATTGGGTAATTCTCTTATAATAATTTGTTTTGATGAAGTGTAAGTACATGCTCCTGTTGACGTGTATGAAATGGTATAAGTTCCTGGCAAGCTACTATTTAAATCAATATTTCCGTTTAAATTATTTATTGAAATTCCTGAAAAATTTGCGCTGTATGTTCCTGTTAAAGTTGGGTTAGTGGCGGGACTAATGATTCCTGAGCCTACACAATAATTTAGTTGACTATACGTAAACGAAGTTTGTTCTGACGACGTAACAATAATTGTTTGTTCAAATTCAGCATTTGGGCAAGCCGAAAAAGGATTGACATACGCATTTTTTATAGTGTAAGTTCCAATTGATGTGTTTTGTAAATCTATTTCGCCAGTGTTTGCATTTGCAAAAACTAAAGTCGCAGAGCTAGGAATTGAAGCTGCTACAGAAAATGTTCCTGCTGCCGAACCATTTGCTATTTGTGCAATTGGGTTAGCATCGTATTTACAAAAAATATTTTTATTGTAAGTAAAACTCGCTAGCGGAGGTGTTGTAAATGTAATTATTTTTGAAGTTGAAGTAGCGCATCCTCCAATTTTATCTGTAATATTTACAGTATATGTAAACGGAGATGATGGTGGAGTCGCAGTAGGATTACTGATATTCGTAGTACTTAATCCAGTTGCTGGAGTCCAATTAAAATTTAATGTATTTGGATTTGTAACGGCATTGCACCAGTCAAAAACAACATGCGGTCTTTTGTTGTATGGATTTGAAAACACAGATGGCGTGTTTAATGTACAGCCTGATGCTGCATCATCAAAATCGCTAACGCTTGCTGGATATGTGGTAGCTTCTACAGCAATTAAATCGTTGGCATTCCAATTGGTATTATCAAAACAAATTTCAATTAATAAATTAGATATTCCGTCCCATTCGTAAGGCGTTGCAAACGTAAATGTATTAATGCCAAGTGTTGTTGTGTAGCTTGTTGTATAAACTTGAGTTAAATTTGATGGGAAAACAAAACTTAGTGCTTCTAAATCGGTGCAACCCATTTTAATTGTAAAATTATTGTAGATATGATTACTATTTTTTGTAGTTACATCTAATTTTATTCCAGCAATTTTCCCCGCTTGTAATCCAAAACTATTAAGTTCGCTGGCTTTGTAAAGCGAAGTCATTCGCCCATCTTCAAAAGATCCTTTAAAAGGTGTTTCGTTAGTGTTTGCCGAATTTCCACTTAGAATTCCCGACGTAAAAGTTGATAATGTAGAACATAATCCTGTTTCGCTTAATGCACAAGTTGACGGAGAGTTATTTCCTAAATTTAGTGATAAGTTTGTTGTTCCTCCTGCGCAAAAAGGTGCTCTTTGAATAATTTCGGCAAACAAAGGATTTCTATTTTGACTAACTGTAATGTGTGATGAATCTGTTTTTACACAACCTTCGTTACTGGTTATACTAACTATGTAGGTATATGTTCCTGGATATAAAAAAGTGACCGTTGGGTTGTAAATTGTTGAATTGTTTAAGCCATTTGTTGGACTCCAACTATATGAATAATTTAATGTTGCCGAGCTTATTGGAGAAACATCTAAAAGTAGTGGAACACCTAAACATATTGAATCTGTTTGACTTAGCGTAGGCGTAAAATTATTAGCAACGTAAACAACAACTGTATCTCTGCTTTTGCAAATACTGGTTAAATTGCTTTGAACTACAAAGGTATATGTGCCAATATTTTGTGGTTTTATAGTAGGTGATGAACACGGATTACATGTGAAACTCGTTGTATTTACTGGAATCAACACATTATTTAAATCATACCAAGTAAATTCTGTGCCTCCTCTTGCAATTGGTTTTGCAAACAGAGTTCCACAGATAATAAAATCTTTACCAGCATTTGTTGACGGACTTGCATTTATATTGTAAATAAAATATTGATTTCCTGTAACTGGGCAAACTTGATCGGATACGTTTACTGTAAAATTTTTTAAAGCACCAGTTAAAGCGGCTGCATTATCAGGTATTGTTAGTTCCCATGTAACGGTTAGTGGATTGGTTCCACTAAGCGAATATGTTGCAAAACTTCCTGCAAAAACATCTAAATAGTTTGTTGTAATTGTAAGTACATCACTAGCATCAATGTCTGTGTAAACGGTTTTCCAACTAAATCTATCTCCTTCGCAACCATTAATTGTGTTATAGTTTACATTGCTTGGTAAACCAAATATTGGTGAGAAAGCTGTTATTTCACCAGCTAAATAATCAGGATTATTATTTGAACAAGGAATTACAATATATTGAATGTCTCTAATAACGTAGCCTTTAAATGCTTTTGTTAATCTATCATATTCAATAACTTTTATTGCAACAATATAACTTCCAGTAATACTCGGACTTGTAAACGTTATTTGACCCGTTGATGGTTCTACAAATATCCCTGGAATTGGCGCTGTGCCAGAGTAACCTCCGCCATAAACTAAATTACTTGTTGTTGCAGATCTAGCTCTCACTAATTCGTATCTGAGCGAATCGTTATCGTTTTCTACAATTCCAAAATTGTAATTTGTAATTTGATTTGCGCATACATAAGGAATTGGCTGAGAAGTAAAAAACGGACTATTATTGCAAGAGCTTATGCCTAAATTTAGTTGTGCATCAACATAAAAATTTGTTACACTAGAGTTGGGCACATTATTAGAAACGTTTCTTGCATTTTCCTTGTAAGAGATAGTCCATGTTCCTGTTGGGCAAGTTTCAAAAGTATAGGTTGTAACATAAGTATAACGCCTCATGCCTGGTAACGTGCCGCTGTTGCAAACACTATTAACTAATTGAGACGGACAAAGCTGAGATATTTCGGCAGACGATTCAAGTTTTAAAATTACATTCTCGTTATTTCCGCATGAACTTGCTAAATTTAAAATTGGAAAAGGGGGAGGAATTCCACCCGGCGGATTAGTAGTTTGAGCGGTGCAATCCCAAAAAAAGTTTAATTTTAATTGATAAGATTTTCCTCCCAAACATTTGTATGAAACGTCTCCTCCTGCAATGTGATTAGCTTTTGAAACCGTACTAAAAAGATTGATAAGAGTAAGAGAAATAAAAAAAAGAAGATATTTTTTATTAAAATTCATCTCATCTAAGTTACAAAATAAACCAAAGCGAATTCGGATTTTAAAGAATATTCACTTCCATTTCGAGCAAAATACCAAATTTTTGATTTACTGAATGTTGAACTTCTTTTGCTATGTTAATTACTTCTTCCCCTTTTGCATTTCCATAATTTACCAAAACTAAAGCTTGGTTTTTGTGAACGCCTGCATTTCCTATTTGTTTTCCTTTCCAGCCAGCTTTTTCAATTAGCCATCCTGCCGCCAATTTCATTTTGTTTTCGTTTTGCGGATAGCCAACTATATCTGTAAATTCAGCTTTTAGCGAATTGTATTTTTCTATACTAACTGTAGGGTTTTTAAAAAAACTACCGGCGTTTCCAATCTCTTTTGGATTTGGTAATTTAGAACTTCTTATGTTGCAAACGGCTGCACTAACATCTTTTATGGTAGGATTAGAAATTTTCATTTTCTCTAATTCTTGCTCAATAGCTCCGTAACTAGTGTTAATTATAGGTTTCTTATTTAATTTAAAAGTAACAGAAGTAATGATAAAATTTCCTTTTTCTGTGTTTTTAAAAACACTTTCTCTATAGCCAAATTTGCAATCAGAAGCAGTAAATTTTATAAGTTCAAGTGTATGTATATTTAACGCTTCTAATTCAAAAAAAGTGTCTTTAATTTCTACACCATAAGCGCCAATATTCTGCATAGGACTTGCACCTACATTGCCTGGAATTAGCGATAAATTTTCTATTCCTCCATAATTTTTTTCTATGCAAAACAAAACAAAATTATGCCAAACTTCTCCTGCTAAACTTTTTACAAAAACACTAGCTTCATTTTCTGAAACAACATCAATTCCTTTTAAATTGTTTTTTAAAACAAGCCCATCAAAATTTTTTGTAAATAAAATATTGCTACCTCCTCCTAAAATCAACTTATTCTCTTGTTTTAGGGTGTTGTCACTTAAAATTTCTTTAATATTTTCTAATGAAGAAAATTCTTGAAAGTATTTTGCGTTAACATCTATACCAAAAGTGTTGTAAGGTAAAAGAGATACGTTTTTTTGCAAGCCCATTTTAAAATTGTTATTTCAAGCAAATGTATCATAAAAATTAAAGTATTTGTTTTACTTTAGTGCTGAGATATGAACAATAAAAAGAGAATAATTGTAAGTGTAACAAATGATTTATCTACTGACCAAAGGGTAAATAAGGTTTGTAATTATTTGGCTGATAATTCTATTGAAGTTGTTTTGCTTGGTAGAAAGTTAAAAAATAGTTTGCCTTTTAATCCTAATAAATTCACTTCAAAAAGGTTCAGATTATTGTTTAACAGTGGTGTTTTGTTTTATGCAGAGTATAATATTAGATTGTTTTTTTATTTGCTTTTTAATAAATACGATGCTTTGTTGTCGAATGATTTAGACACACTTCCTGCTAATTATTTTGCTAATATTTTTAAACGTAAATTGTTGTTTTACGATTCGCATGAGGTTTTTACTGAAGTACCCGAGTTAACCAACAATCCTTTTAAGCGAAAAATTTGGCTTGCATTCGAAAAATTTATTGTTCCAAAACTAAACAATTGCTATACGGTAAATCAGTCTATCGCTAATTATTTTGAAAAGAATTACAAAACAAAATTTAAGGTAATTAAAAATTTGCCTAACTATTTTGAAATTAATAAAAGGAATAAAAGTGATTTGGGTTTACCTGAAGACAAACACATTATTGTTTTGCAGGGCGCAGGTATAAATATAAATCGTGGTGCAGAAGAGGCAGTTTTGGCAATGCAACATTTAGAAAATGCAGTTTTACTTATTATGGGTTCGGGCGATGTTGTTTCTAAATTAAAAGAAATGTGCATTGAGAATAATTTGTTTGACAAAGTTTTATTTAAAGATAAAATGCCTTATCAAGAAATGATGAAGTTTACGGTTTGTTGTACTATTGGTTTGAGTTTAGATAAACCGATTGGTTTAAATTATCAGTTAAGTTTACCTAATAAATTATTCGATTATATTCAGGCACAAATTCCAGTTTTGGCAAGCGATGTTGTGGAAGTAAAAGCAGTTTTAAATAAATACAACATTGGTGAAACAATAAACTCTTGGGAGCCAAAAGATATTGCAAGTGCTTTGAAAATAATTTTAATTAATGCTGAAAAAGAAGTTTATACTCAAGGTTTAGCAAAAGCAAAACAAGATTTAGTTTGGGAAAAACAGGACGTAACCTTAAATGAAATTTATTCGCCTTTGCTCAATTCTTGAGCGATTTTACAGCACCAATAAAGTTTAAATAAATCGAAAAAAAACAAAGATGGATTTTGGGAGTGGAGATTTTTTTCAATTATTTTTTTTATGAGTAAGCTGTAAAAAAATAAATAAACTGCACTTAATTTAAATTTATTTAAGCGCTCAAAGTTTCGGTATAATTTTATTTCGGTTGTGTTTAAATTATAGCTTTTTGCAGCTTTAAATAAGTTGGAGATTCCTTCTTTAGTTTTGCTTAGAAACAGTTCTGTTGTTTCTAAACCAACGTGTGTTAAAGCATTTTCAACATGCAGTATTTCTATGTTTTTTTTCTTTAATTCTTGAGCAAACAAAGTGTCTTCGTGTCCGTAGCCAACTAAGTTTTCGTTAAACTGAACTGAGTTAAATGTGTTTTTTGAACATAAAAAATTATTGGTTAAAAAATACAAATAGGTATTCGTTTTTCTTTGTTCGGCAGAAATGGTTTCTCTTTTTATTCCGTATTTCCAACGTAGTATTTCTTTTTTTTCTTTGGGTGTTTGATTTTTATAACAACGTCCACCATAAACAACTTTGTTGTTGTTAAAATACGGAATGTAGTTTTTTATAAAATCAGTGTTTTCAATTTCTGAATCGCAATCTAAAAAAAGTAAATTATCGTAACTAGCAGTTTTCGCTAATAGGTTCCTTATTTTTGAACGGCCAATATTTGAAGGTAATTCGGAGTATTTTGTATTTTGAAAAATAGATAGATTTTTGTTCTTTTCTTTGTAATCAGAATTCGAAAAATCATCGATTGTAATAACCTCAAAAGTTAGATTATTTGCATTGCATTGATTAATAATTTCAATTACAAGAGATGTACAATCAAAATTAAAAATCGGTATTAGAACAGATAACATTTTGTTTAAACACCAATAGTGTTGGTGTCGGTTACTTTGTTGCTTTCAAACTTTAACATTCTACTAGGGAATTTTTTAAACAAAGAGTAATCGTGCGTTGCCATTAAAATTGCTCTACCGCTTTTACAAATATCTAAAAGTAAATTCACAATTTCTTCAGATGTTTCAGGATCTAAATTTCCTGTAGGTTCATCAGCCAAAATAATTTCAGGATTATTTAAAAGTGCTCTTGCAATTGCTACTCTTTGCTGTTCTCCACCCGATAATTCGTGTGGCATTTTGTAACCTTTTGTAGGTAAACCAACTTTTTGAAGAACTTCTTTACAACGTTCATCCATTTCTGTTTTGTTTTTCCAACCAGTAGCTTTTAAAACAAATAATAAATTGTCGTTAACCGACCTGTCGTTTAGTAATTGAAAATCTTGAAAAACAATTCCTAATTTTCTTCTTAAAAAAGGAATGTCTTTATTTTTCAGTATTGATAAATCAAAGCCAGCAACCGAAGCAGTTCCTTCTCTTAAACCTAAATCGCCGTAAAGTAATTTTAAAAAGCTGCTTTTTCCACTTCCCGTTTTTCCAACTAAGTAAACAAATTCACCCTTTTCGATGCTTAAACTAACATCACTAAGAACTAAATTTTTTTTCTGAAAAATTAAAGCTTTATTTATTTCAATTATCACTTCTGAATTCATTTAAAAATCTATTTTTTGAACTTTTCCAAACGGAATTTCGGTTATAATAGTTAACAGTTTTGTTAGTCTTTCGCCTTCAAATCCACATTTCTCAAGCGATTTTTCTGGTCTATCTACTCTAAAATATGCTTTTAAAGTAAATTCGTCATCTCTAAGTTGAATGTAATCTGGAATTTTCGCTTTTCCTTTTATTTTTAAAATGTACATATTTTGTATGTATTTAATGCAAAAATAAGAATCGTTTTTTAAAACACTAATTTATTTCTAATGCAATAAAGTTACTGTTCCTGTAAACTCTTCAATTGTATTGTCAGAAAAAGTTACTTTCATCTTATACACATAAACAGCATCTGTAGCATTTAAGCCGTCCCACGCTTGATTTATGTCGCTACTTTCAAAAACTAACTCGCCCCAACGGTTAAAAATTAAACAACGATAACTTAATAATGTTGATGTTTTTGGAAAAAACAATTCGTTTTTCCCATCATTATTCGGTGTAAATGAATTTGGAATGTAGATGTAATTGTTTTCGGTTACTTTGATAAATTTATAAAATGCGGTATCAACACAACCCACGTCGTTTTTAGCAATTAAGCTAACTAAATATTCACCTCTGGCAATATAGATGTGCGTTGGATTTTCTAATTCTGAAGTTATACTATCACCAAAATTCCAAAAATAACTTATACTGTTTTCGCTACTCAAGTTAGTGAAAGCAACTTCTAAAGGAGTATTTCCAGTTACTACACTTGGAGTAAAATCGGCTAAAATATCATTAAAAATAATTTCTACTTCATCACTTGTTTTGCTAGTTCCACAACCTTTTACGCTTAGCGAATAAACGCCACTTGTATTAACTATTATTGAATTTGTAGTTGCGCCAGTTGACCATAAATTATTTATTTCTGAAGAAGAGGTAAGCGTTATATTTTCAGAATTGCAATACGGACCTTCTTTACTAATGGTAATATTTGCTGTTGCATTTGGTTCAACAGTAAACGTTTTTACTTCTGTTGCAGGACAGTTTCCTCCAAAAGAATAACTTATTGTGTACTCAATATTTTTATCTGCATTTAACGGATTAAATGTTTTAGCTGTTGCATCAAAAGCACTTGTAGATGGTGTTATTGTGAAATTCCCTCCACTTGTAACGGTTGTAAATGTTATTACATTATCTGTTTCACAAAGTACTGAACCGTTAGGACTAAAATTTGGAGGATTTGTTATAAATAATAAACTACTTACATTAGATGTTGTTGACCCACAAGAGTTAGTTACTGTTACGCTGTGTGTGCTTGTGTTTGTCACATCAATAAAGCTTGCCGACGAATTAGTAGGTTGCCATAAATAAGTGTATGTACCGTTGTTTGCTAATGCCGAATTTGCTGTTAATCTAATTGTGTTTCCTAAACAAAAAGGACCTGTAGCCGACGAAATTGTTGCTATAGGAATTTCTTTAAAACTATAGGTTTGTGAACTGCTAGCTGCACACGGACTTGTAAACTGATAAGTTACAGTGTAAGTTCCTAAAGCTAATGTAGAGTAGTTAAATGTACCTGTTGCACTATTAAATGCTGTAGTTGCAGGACTAACAGACCACGTTCCGCCACTTGATGTAGCTGTTAAAACTAGCGAAGTTCCTGTTTTACAAATTGCACTTCCACTTGGTAAGAAGTTTGGATTTGGTGGAGTTTCAAAAAGTAATTTTGTATCGTTAACCGAATTTCCGCAAGCATCTATAACGCTTAAGGTATATGTAGTTGTTGTAGAAGTAATTGTAGTTACTAAAGTTGATGAAATAGCAGACGCCACTCCATTTTTTTGCCAACTATAAATTAAGTTACTCATATTTGATGGTGTAACTGTAGATGTTAAAGTAGTTGCATTGCCCGTACAGACAGGAGTGTAGTTTATTGTAATCGAAGTTATTGGTCCAGAACTTACAATAACTAAATTGTTAGATGTAATAGTATTAGAACACAAATCAGTAACTTTTAATGAGTAGGTAGTTGGTGTGCTTGTAGCATTTATAGTTAAACTATTAACTATAGTTCCTGTTGTTACATTGTTTTGAAACCATTCGTAAGTTACTGTTGCACTAGTAGGACTAATTGTAGAAAGTAAATCAATTTCTTGTCCATCGCAATAAGTTGAATTTGGATTTGCAAAAATGGTAACCGAGTTTACTGCTGTTCCTGTAATGCTTGTGCAATTATTACTTAATGAATTTATCCAAGCGGCATTCGCAGCATTGTTAGGAGAACCAGGTGTTTCGCTTCCAATAGTTGTTACAGCTTCATCAGTCCAATTGGCAATATTAAAAATATCATCGTCAACAAGATTTTCCATGCTTCTAACTTGCGCACCAGTTGTGCTAAAAAATAGTATAGAATTATTAGTGTTATTTCCCCAGTTTACCGAATGATGTAGTTCGTATGTATTATTTGGGTCTCTTGTTTGAAATGAATCATTATCATTTCCCATTGATAAAGCTTGGCTCCAAACACTTGTTGTATTTGTTGTAAACGATGGTGGATAAGTAGCTGCGCTGTTTTGTGTACCTGTAAACAAAGTTGTATTACTAACTGGTATTATTAATTTACAATTACCATCTGTTTTAGAAACATCATCTGCTAAAGTTATACTTGTGTTTTTATTTGCTCCATCATAAACCAAAATAATTGTCCCAATTTTTATACACGACCAAAATGCCACATTATTAAAACGAAAGCACCCAGGAACTATTCCTGTTCCTCCGCCTGTTGCAAATGTTCCGTTATTATCATCAAAAATCCAATTTCTTAAATCAACACAATCGTTTGTGCAATCTGGAGTACCAACAACTAAAAATTCAACATATTCTCTAACTCCAGTTCCTTGACTAAGTTCATTAATTACCAATTGAGCTTTTGTCGTTTTAAAACAAACGAGCACAAACAAAACCAGAAGAATATTTACTCTAAAAAATTTGTGCATGAATTTTTAATTAACGTAAAAGAGTAACGTTACCGTTGTATTCTTTAGTACTATTGTCGATAAATGTTACATTTATCAAATAAAAATAAACTCCATCAGCATAATTTCCGCCATCCCAAAAGCCATTAGCATCTTCAAACTTAGCAACTTGTTTGCCCCATCTGTTGTAAATTTTACACGATAAGCTCTTTACTCCCGAAGTTTTTAGTTTAAACAAATCGTTTGGTCCATCGTTATTCGGACTAAAAACATTGGGTATTTGAATAAAAATAGTTGAAGATATTTTTATGAAAGTATAACTAGCAGTATCAACACAATTCTCAGGGTTTTTAACTATTAAAGTAATTTCGTATTCACCTTCTTTCACATACGTATGCACTGGGTTTTTTAAATCAGAAAGATTAGAATCATCTCCAAAATTCCAAACATAACTTACTGCATTTTCTGATTTATCAGTAAACGTAACATCTAATGGAACATTTCCTTCCGTTATACTTGGCTCAAAATCAGCAGTAACGCTACTAAATTGTATAGTTGCAAAATCTGTTGTTGTAGCTCCCGCACAGCCACTAACGGTTAAAGAATATGTGCCCGATGTTTTTACTTGTATAGATTGTGATGTTTCTCCAGTTGACCAAGTGTTACCCAAAACGGAAGAAGAACTTAACGTTATTGTTTCTCCTAAACAATATGGTGCGGGTTTGTCAATAGAAATTTTAGCGGTTTGTCCAGAACTAACAGAAAAAATATTACTTTTTTCATCTCCGCAGCTTCCAGCTGTTGTATATTTAATGGTGTAAAAAACATTTTTATCGGCTAAAGCTGGATTAAATGTTTTGGCAGTTGCATCAAGTGCTGCAGTTGCAGGACTAATAGTAAATGTGCCGCCAGTGTTGGTTGGAACTAAATTAACTATAGCATCTGTTTCGCAATAAGTTTGACTTGCTGGCGTAAAAGAAGCATCGCCGCCAACACCTCCAACAATTGTTGTAAAAGTTGTAACTGGAGAACCGCAAGCATCTGCAACCGTTACGCTATACGTAATTGGGCTTGTAGTTGCATTAACTGTGAGTGTAGATGCATTTGTTCCAGTTGTAACACCATTTTGTTTCCAAGTATAAGTAGCAGCGGAACTAGCACTAGGTGTAGTAATTGCACTAAGTGTAACGTTTTGTCCAGCACAAACAGTAGCTGGATTGTTTGAAATTGAAACGGAATTTAAACCACCGCTAAATGAACTACAATTGTTTGTTAAAGAATTTATCCAATTGGCATTAGCTGTATTGTTTGGAGCACCAGGTGTTTGGTTACTTGTTAAAGAAGTTGGTAAGCTTACCCAATTGTTTTGATCAAAAATGTCATTCGAGTTTATGTTTTGCATTGCAAATACTTTACCACCAGCATCTTCACTAAAATAAATTATTGTGTTTAAATTATTATCATCCCAACTCACAGCGTGATGAGGAACATTTAGACTGCCAGGTTTACGTGTTTGAATAGCATCTCCACCATTTTTCATTCCATTTACAATCCAACCTAATAATGTTCCAAAACCAGATGTTGGATAGTTTGTAGTATTGTCATCTGGTAAGCTAGTATGTCTTTCTATTAAATCGGTATCATTACCAGGAATTATTAATAAACAATCATTATCATTTGTTACAATATCATTTGCAGGTATTGCAGAATTTCTATCGGCTTCGTTATAAATAACAATTAAGGTTCCTATTTTAATATTTTGCCAAATAGAATTAGTTGTAAAACGTATACAGCCAGGCGCTATGCCAGAACCGGTGTTGGGTTTAAAAGTACCATTATTGTCATCAACTATCCATCCTCTTAAATCTACTGTTTCATTCGAGCAATTTGGAGTTCCAATAACCAATAATTCAACATATTCTTTCTCCAAAGTACCTTGACTAACTTCATTAACAACTAACTGCGCCCAACTAAACTTTATAAGCAAAAAAAAGGCACATAGTGCCAACGTAAACTTTCTCATCAAAAATATTCTTAAACACAAAGTTAAAAGAAACTTTCAAAAAACAATCTGTATATACATTAGATAATTGTTAAATAAGCATCACAAACTTTTGTTTATATTTGTAGGCATTATGCAGGAAACCATTTTAATTTTAGATTTTGGTTCGCAATACACTCAGCTTATTGCTCGCAGGTTGCGCGAACTTAATGTTTATTGCGAAATTCACGCATTTAACAAAATACCAACCTTAACTTCTGATATTAAAGGAGTTATACTTTCTGGAAGTCCTTTTTCTACTAGAGATCCTGAGGCTCCAAAGCCCGATTTATCTCAAATAAAAGGTAAAATCCCCTTGTTAGGTGTTTGTTTTGGCGCACAATATTTGGCTCAAAATTTTGGCGGCGAAGTTTTGCCTTCTAAAATAAGAGAATATGGTAGAGCAAATTTAAAATTTGTTGATTCTGAAAATGTATTAACAAAAGGTGTTTCACAGCATTCGCAAGTTTGGATGTCGCACGGCGATACAATTGCCTTAGAGCCAAGTAATGCAAGAATTATTGCAAGTACTGAAGATGTTAAGGTTGCAGCTTTTCAAATAGATGGCGAGCAAACTTTTGGTATTCAATTTCATCCAGAAGTTTATCACTCAACAGATGGAGCCATCATGCTAAAAAACTTTGTTGTAGATGTTTGTAAGTGCTCTCAATCTTGGACTCCAACTTCGTTTGTAGAAACAACAGTTGCCGAATTAAAACAACAATTAGGAAACGACAAAGTAGTTTTAGGTTTGTCGGGTGGCGTTGATTCTAGTGTTGCAGCTGTTTTGTTAAACAAAGCCATTGGCAAAAATTTATATTGTGTTTTTGTAGATAATGGTTTATTACGAAAAAATGAATTCCAAAAAGTTTTAGATTCATACGAACATTTAGGCTTAAACGTAAAAGGTGTTGATGCCAAAGAACAATTTTATACTGCTTTAAAAGGTTTAACAGATCCTGAATTAAAAAGAAAAGCAATAGGCAAAATTTTTATTGAAGTTTTTGATGCTGAAGCTCATAAAATTACAGATGTTAAATGGTTAGCGCAAGGCACAATTTATCCTGATGTTATCGAATCTTTTTCGGTTAACGGACCATCGGCAACTATAAAATCACATCACAATGTGGGTGGTTTACCCGATTTTATGAAGTTAAAAGTGGTGGAGCCATTAAAGACTTTATTTAAAGATGAAGTAAGAAGAGTTGGGAGAGCAATGGGTTTAAACGATGATTTATTAGGTCGTCATCCTTTTCCTGGACCAGGTTTAGCAATTCGTATTTTAGGAGAAGTAACAAAAGAAAAAATTGCAATACTTCAAGATGTAGACTCTATATTTATTGAAGGATTAAAAAGCAATAATTTATACGATTCAGTTTGGCAAGCAGGAGCTATATTCTTGCCAGTTCAATCGGTTGGAGTAATGGGCGATGAACGCACTTACGAAAATGCGGTTGCGTTAAGAGCTGTTTCCTCAACTGACGGTATGACAGCTGATTGGTGCCATTTGCCTTATGAATTTTTGGGTAAAATGTCGAACGAAATAATTAATAAAGTAAAAGGTATAAATAGAGTTGTTTATGATATTAGCTCTAAACCACCTGCAACAATAGAATGGGAATAATTTTTGTACACTTATAAATATATGATGAGATATTTTTTAGCCGCATTTTTATTTTTTTGTTTAGTTACGAATCAATTTGTTATTGCTCAACAAAGTGCAGAACGATCTAAAGTAACTGAAACAATTTCGGGTAAAAAATACTATAAACATAAAGTAGAAAAAGGGCAAACACTCTATTCAATTTCAAAACTATATGCTGTAGATCAAAAAATAATCGAAACAGAAAATCCCGAATTAAAAGATGGATTTAAAATTGGTCAGATTTTAAAAGTACCGTTTGAAACAACTGTTGCTACTGATAAAAAAGAAACAGCTGTTGTTGCAGATAAATCTAATTATGTAAAACATATTGTAGAAAAAGAACAAACCTTGTATTCTATTTCAAAAAAATACAATGTTTCAATCGAAGATATAAAAAAAATAAATCCAGAAGCAGAAAATGGAATTCGATTAGGGCAAGAACTTACAATTCCTGTTTTGCAAACCACTACAGTTGCAACAAAAACAACAAGTACAAAAACAGAAGAAACAACAACATCAAAACCAACTGCTGTAAAAACAAATAAAGATATTGTTAGAATAGAAGGGAAAGATTATTACTTGCACCTTGTAGAAAAAGGACAAACAATTTATTCAATTGCTAAAGCCTATTCAATTGCAACTGAAGAATTAATCGCAACAAATCCTCAATTAATTGAAGGTATTCAACCTGGTCAAAATTTAAAAATAGAAGTAATTACTAAAAACACTACTAATAAATCAACACCAGTTGCAACAGAATCTGATAATTATTTTTTACATAAAGTAGAAAAAGGACAAACAGTAAATGCAATTTCTACAAAATATGGATGTACGAATGATGAGTTATTTTCTGTAAATCCTGATATTGTAAATGGTTTAAAAGAAGGAGCTTTTATTAAAGTTCCAAAGAAAAAAGCGGGTTCAGTTAGTTTTAATACTTCAAACGCAACATCTTACACTAAAAAAAGAAGTGCTAACGATGTTGTAAATATTGGTTTGTTTTTACCTTTTTATTTAGCGCGTAACGATAGCGGAAAAGTTTATAAAACAACAAACGAAGAAGAAACAATTTTTCCTAAATCAATACCCGCTGTTGAGTTTTATCAAGGTTTTTTAATGGCTTTAGATTCACTTAATAAAACTAAAGTAAAAACAAAAATAATAACGTTTGATATACCAACTGATCCTGTTGGATTACCAAAATTTTTGGAACAACCACAGCTAAAAGATTTAGATATAATTATTGGGCCTTTTCACTCAGATGATGTAACGCCTGTAGCTAATTTTGCTAAGAAAAATAATATTGTTTTGTTTGCACCTTTTTCTCAACAAAGTAAAGCTTTATTGGGTAATCCTTATTTGGTTAAAGTAACACCATCAACACCAACTATTATAGAGCAATCGGCCGAATTTATTGCACAAAAATTTCAAGACCAAAATTGCATAATTATTCATAATGCAATGCCAAAAGAAAAAAACGCAGTACAAGTTTTTAAAACAAGATTAAAAGAATTAACTAAAACAGATTCTATAAAAGAGGTAGTTTATAAAACTTCAGGAATAAAAGGAATTCAAAACAATTTAAAATCAGATAAAAAAAATATACTATTTTTCCCATCATCTGATCAAGCAATTGTTACCGATTTAATTAATAAATTAAATACTGAAACTAAAAACGAAATTGTTTTGTTTGGGCTTGATAATTGGACTAACTACGAGAATTTAGATATTGATTTAATTCAAACAATTAATTTGCATTTACCTGCTTTAGGTAATGTAGTTTACACATCAGACACAGTTAAAAATTTTATCGGAAAATTCCGTGCTATAAACAAAAACGAGCCTTCTAAATATGCATTTGTTGGTTATGATATTGGAGTTTATTTATCATCACTTTTAGCAACTAACGAAAACATATTATTGAGTTTACCAAAAACAAAAAATACGGGTTTATACGTTAAATTCGATTTCTATCAAACATCTATAGATAGTGGTTTTGAGAACAAAGGAGTTTATATTTTAAATTACAAAGATTACTCATTAAACGTTGCCAATTAATGCTTACTAAAGAAACTATTGCCGAGTGGTTTAAAGGATTACAAGATAGAATTTGCTTAGCGATTGAAACAGAAGATGGATCTGCTAAATTTGAAGAAGAATTGTGGGAGCGCCCAGGTGGCGGTGGCGGTAGAACAAGAGTAATTCAGCATGGAACTATTTTTGAAAAAGGTGGCGTAAATTTTTCGGCAGTACACGGAGAGTTATCTGATAAGATTGCAACTAGTTTAAAAATAGATAAGGGAAATTTTTTCGCAACGGGTGTATCTATTGTAATGCATCCTCACAATCCGAATGTGCCTATAATACACATGAATGTGCGTTATTTTGAATTAGAAAACGGATTAAGTTGGTTTGGTGGAGGAATAGATTTAACACCGCATTACGTTAATGTTGACGAAGCAAAATATTTTCATTCGCAACTAAAAAATACCTGTAAAAAACACAACGAAAATTATTACCCAGATTTTAAAAAATGGGCCGATGATTACTTTTTTATAAAACACAGAAACGAAACTAGAGGTATTGGTGGGATTTTTTTCGATAGACTTTCTACTAATCAAGATTTTACAAAAGAACAACGTTTTGAATTTGTGAAAGCAGTTGGCGAAACATTTGCTCCTACGTATATTGAATTGGTTAAACGAAACAAAAGCAAAGAATTTAGTCCTACTCAAAAAAAATGGCAACTATTACGCAGAGGTCGTTATGTAGAGTTTAATTTGGTTTATGATGCCGGAACTAAATTTGGTTTAGAAACAGACGGCAGAATTGAATCTATTTTGATGAGTTTACCCGAAAATGCTTCGTGGTTCTACAATTTTATTCCCGAAAAAAATAGCGCAGAAGAGCATACGCTCAGCTTTTTAAAAAAAGGAATAAACTGGGTTTAAGCTCAATACGTTAAACTTCCTTAATTTAGCTATGTTTTAAAAATATTTAGCTAAATTAGCATTTCATAAATTTTAAACGGAATCCTAAATAGAATGGGCTTTATGAAAATGAATAAATTTTTATTGTTGTGCGTAATTACAAGTTTAACTTTTGGTAAATTATTTGCACAAAAAAACTATGGTGAGCAAGCTAAAAAAGCTTACAATGCAGGTGAATATTTTTCTGCTGTAGAATTATTTAAAAAAGCGAGTTCTAAAGAAAAAAATAAAACTAAAAAAGCTGAAATGTTTTTTTTGGCTGGTGAATGTTATCGTCATATCAACGATTATAAAAATGCTGAGAAATGGTACGAAAAAGCTATTGCAGGTAAGTATCACGAAACCGACCCGATTGTTTATTACGAATTGGCTTTAATGAAAAAAGATGAGGAGCGTTACAATGATGCACTTATCGATTTTAATAAATACAAGGAATTAAAACCAGATGATGCTAAAGGCGAAAGGGAAGCTAAAGCTTGCGAACAAGCTCAAAAGTGGAAAGATAATCCTACTCGATATAAAGTAACAAATTTTGTTCCTGCAAATGGCAAAGAGTCAGATTTTTCGCCAACATTTGCCGATAAAAAGAAATCTGAACTTTATTTTACATCAACACGTTCTGGTGCTGATGGTTCTGAAACTGATGGTACTTCAGGTCAAGCATTTAGTGATATTTACACCATTAAAAGAGATAAAAAAGGAAAATGGAGCACACCAATTGCATTAGGAGAACCTGTAAATTCAGAGTTTAACGAAGGTGCTGTTGCTGTAAACAAAAAAGCAAACAAAATATTTTTTACACGTTGTGATAAACAAAACAAAAAAGCATTGGGTTGCCAAATTTTATTTGCTGATAAAAAAGGGAATGGTTGGGGTACACCTGTGTCTTTAAACTTATGCGTTGATTCGTTAACTGTTGGACACCCATCGTTAAGTTCTGATGAGTCTACATTATACTTTGCTTCAGATATACCTGGCGGGTTAGGCGGAAAAGATATTTGGAAAATTACTTACGATAAAAAAGCAAAAACGTGGAGTAGCCCAGTAAATTTAGGTGCTCCAATTAATACGCCAGAAGATGAATTGTATCCATACATTAAAGAAGATGGCGTACTTTATTTTTCTTCAAATGGTCATTTAGGAATGGGGGGAATGGATATTTTTAAAGCAACTCCAAATGGAGATGGTTTTACAGATGTTCAAAATATGCAGTATCCTATAAATTCTGCAGCCGACGATTTTGGTATTTTATTTAGAGGAAAAACAGAAGATGGTTATTTATCTTCTAATAGAGAAGGCGGAAAAGGAGCTGATGATATTTGGGAATTTAATTTGCCACCACTATTATTTACTTTACAAGGTCTTGTAACAGATGTTGATTCTCGTCAGAAATTAGTAGGAGCAACAGTAAAATTATTAGGTAGTGATGGTTCTTCATTAGAAGTAAAAACAGATGGTACAGGTGGATATAAATTTGAGGTAGCTCCCGATGGAAAACGTCAAATTAAAGAAAAAACGACCTATACAATAAATGTGTCAATGGAAAAATATTTTGCTCAAAGTGGCGAAATAACTACAGTTGGTTTAGAAGCTAATACAGATTTTGATAAGCCATTCGCACTAAAAACTACTAAAAAAGAAGTTAAATTACCAGAGATTTTATACGATTTAGCAAAGTGGGATTTGAAACCTCAGTTTCAAGATTCATTAAACGGATTGATTGTTACGCTAAATGATAATCAAAATATTGTTGTGGAGTTAGGTTCTCATACCGATAGTCGTGGCGATAACAAATCGAATGGAGAGTTAGCTCAAAAAAGAGCGCAATCTGTGGTTGATTATTTAATTTTAAAAGGAATAGATCCCGAAAGATTAGTTGCAAAAGGTTATGGCGAAGATGTTTTATTAATTACTGATGAAGAAATTAATAAAGTAAAAGATAAAGAAGAGCAAGAAAATATGCACGCAAAAAATCGTCGTACAACATTTAAAGTAATTCGCGAAGATTTTGTTGCAAAAGTAGATCCTAACGCTCCTAAAAAAGAAGTTAAAATTGAGCACATGGAAGATAGTGAAGAAGATGAGGAAGAAGAAGAGGAAACAGAAAAAAGCGAATAATTTAGTACAAATAAACAACTCTAAACCTCCCGTAAAATGGGAGGTTTTTTATTTAATTAAAAAATTGGCATAAGGTTTGGAATGATGTACAATAGAACCATAAATTTTCAAGTTATGAAAACCTTAGTCATTTTGTTGAGCTTAATAACCAATGTTGGCGAAACTGATGCTCAATTAAAAAAAGTAGAAAACAAAGCCTTTAAAAAAGGAGAAGTACTAAACTATAGATTACACTACGGCTCTGTAGAAGCTGGGACTGCAACAATGGAAGTACGTCAAGAGAATAATAAGTTTGCAGGTAGAAACGTTTACAAAATGGTGGGTACCGGAACAACTAACCCAGTGTTTGATATGTTTTTTAAAGTACGCGATAGATATGAAACTTATATTGACACAGAAAGTTTAACGCCTTGGGTTTTTATCCGTAGAGTTGATGAAGGTGGATATAAAATAAGCCAAAACCAAATTTATAATCCATACAAAAAATCGGTTAATAGCGATGGTAAAGAATTTGCAGTACCCGAAAACGTGCAAGATATGTTATCTGCCTTTTACCAAGCGCGTACAATAGATTATAGCAAAGCTAAAATTGGCGATATATTTACTATTAATGCCTTTGTGGATAACGAAATTTGGCCAATGAAATTTAAGTATTTGGGTAAACAAGTTGTAAAAAGTGATATAGGTAAAATACGTTGTTTAAAATTTGCACCAATTGTGCAAAAAGGTAGAGTATTTAAAAAAGAAGAAGACTTATCGGTTTGGATTAGTGATGACGGAAATAAAATTCCGGTAAGGGCAGAAGCAAAAATATTGGTAGGTTCGGTACGAATGGATTTGATGAGTTACCAGAATTTAGCCAACCCTGTTGCATACACTAAATAAAGCAACATAAACAGAGAGAGAAGCAAAACGCTCCGCCAATTTGCGGAGCGTTTTGTTTACTTAATATATTTGTGCGAACCATCGCAAGTAGGCATTCTTTTAGATAATCCGCAAGTGCAATCGTTTATTCCTTTGCCATCTAGTATGCGTTGTTTGTATTTTTCAATTCTTGCTTCGCGCGTTGCCGATTGTTTTGCATCAGAAAAAAATAGATTGTAAGCTCTCTGTCTGCCAGGAGTTAACGCATTAAAAGCTTTTTTTAGAGCAGCATTTTTACTTAATGCTTTTTGTAATTCTTCTATTAAAACTAACTCTGAGTTATCTTTAAATGCAACTTTTAAGCCTGCTTTTTCAACTTCAATGGCTTCGTATATGTAAGCTTTTAAAATGGCTTCTTTTTCAATTATTTGCTTAACATTGGTAAATTTTATAACTCTCGCCGATTGCGAGTTTTCACCTGGTTTACTTAAAATTCCATCAGTATCACTTAGCAATGAACCTTTTATAAAACTAAGTACGCAGCTATCTTTTAACTCACCTATTATTATAATATTTGTTTTTTGAAACGAATAACAAGGCGAGCTCCATTTTAATTCTTCGTCCAACATACAATCAAGTGCAATAGCTCTTAGTTTTTCTAACTCTTTACGCCACTTTTTTGCGTTTAATAAATATTCGTCAACTTTAGGATTCATTTTAATTTTTTGGTCTGATTAAAATTTAAAATTCTATTTTCATTTTAAAAGTAAGTTATTTTTAATAAAAGTGTAAGCGTATGCTGAATCAAATATTAATTCCTTTTGCTAAGTAATTTTTTTATTAATAAAATTTGACCTAAATGATAATAACTGTGTTCAATCATAATATCAATGTTGCGATGATAGTTACCATATTTTTCATCAGCAAAATATTCGGTTAGTTTTTGTTCTGGCATTTCTTCAACTAGTTGTATTAGCTTTTCTGCATCAAAACAAAATTTATCTTTTAAATCCATCCAATCTTTTTCCGATTCAATTGTTGGCGCATCAAAGCTATATTTATCTTTAATATCTAGTAAACCACCTTCTAACACTATGTTTACGCCTTGTATGTAATAATGTATATGAAAAATAAGTTTGGCTATAGAATTTAAATCATCAATAGATTTTATAGCATCTTTCCAATTTAAATTTTCAATTTGCTCTTTATAGTTGGTGCCAGTAATCCATTTTCCTTCTGTAAGAACTTCTTTTAAACGATTTGCTAATGTTATTGTATTGTTCATTTCGTTTTTTCTAAAAGAAATAAGTTAATGTTTATTTAAAATAATCACATCTTACTATTTACAATCGCAATAATTTCAGCTTCTAAAGCAATAGTTTTTGTTTCAATAGTTTGTGCTTCTTTTAGCAAAGCATCTATTGCGTTTTTGTCTTTAAAATCTTTGCTGTTTATACGTACATTCATGTGTGCACCTAACACGGCTGTTCTAGCACACAAAGCACCTACACCAGCATCGGTAACCGAATTAGGATTTCCAATTTCTGCCATCGCTTTTATCACTTCCATACTTTGGTAACTTAGTTTCATTACTTTAAACGGAACTTGTATAGCATAAAGTGTAGCATCTTGTATGGCTTGTGTTCTTGCTGCTTTTTCTTCGTCGGTAGATTTTGGCAAACCAAAAGCATTCATAATTTTATTAAAGGCATTGGTGTCTTCGTCAACCAAACTAATTAATTGCGAATTTATTTGTTGTCCTTTTTCTGCCCAGTCGCTAAACTCTTTCCAACGCTCGTCCCAACCGGGTTTGTGCGATGATAAATTGGCAACCATTGTTCCTAATGAAATTCCTAAGGTACCAACATATGCGCTAATAGAACCACCACCTGGCGCCGGACTTTCTGATGCTGTTTCGTCAGCAAAAGCTTTTAAATCCATGCTGACTAGTTTTTCGGAAGCTGTGTCTTTTAATAAATATTCAATAATTCTTTTTTCAGGATCAAACGGAGATAGCTCATCTAAACCCAACGATTTAATAGCGATTTTAATTAATTCTTTTTCGGATACACCAGTACTTCTTTTTTGTTTTTCTAAAAAATATTTTCCGGCACCTAACATCGCTTGCAAAGGAACCAAACCAACCAATTCAGAGCCAGTTACTCGTATTCCTCTATCGGTTGCACTTTTGCAAACTTCATCAAACGCTTTGTGCATTGACGTAACACTAATGTTGGTTAAGTTCATCGATATTTGTGCAATACCATATTCTTCAATATACCAACCAATTGCTTTTACACATTTTAAAGTTCCAGGAATTGAAACTGGATTTCCATTAGCATCAGTTACAATTTTTCCTGTTACAGGATTTCCCTCTCGTTTTACACGACCTGCTTCTCGCACATCAAAAGCAATAGAATTGGCTCTACGTGTTGAAGTTGTGTTTAAGTTTACGTTATACGCCACTAAAAAATCGCGAGCCCCAATTACAGTAGAACCTGCTTTTACTGAATGTTCAGCAGGACCAAAATCGGGTTTCCATTCTGGTAATTTTATTTTTTTAAAAAAACCTTCGTATTCGCCAGCACGAATAACCGATAGATTATTTCTTTCTTTATTTTTTTGTGCGGCTTCGTATAAATACACAGCAATGCCAATTTCTTTACCAACACGTTCGCCCAATTGCTGAGCGTATTTGGCAGTTTCTTCCATGCTAATGTTAGCAATAGGAATTAACGGACAAACATCGGTTGCGCCCATACGAGGATGTTCGCCTTTGTGTTTGCTCATATCAATAAGTTCGCTTGCTTTTTTAATCGCTAAAAAAGCAGCTTCAATAACTTGTTTAGGTTCTCCAACAAAGGTTACAACAGTTCTGTTGGTTGCTTTTCCGGGGTCAACATTTAAAAGTTTAACACCTTCTACCGATTCAATTTGATCGGTAATTTGTTTAATAATTGCTAAATCGTTGCCCTCGCTAAAATTGGGAACACATTCAATAAGTTGTTGCATGGTAATTTGTTTATTTAACTAAACAAATTTAGAAATATATCTTGAATTTTAGTCTTTATATGCTTTTACAAAATCACTTATTAAATAAGCAATTAGTTTACCAGTTTTGTTGTCGGTTTTAATGTGCGATAATACTGGTGCGCCCTCGGCAATGTGTAAATAACAAATGTTTGCGTTTTTTGCAAAATAGCTAATGTATTGGCGACCTTGTAAAGCCGAAATTCCGCTCGATGTTTTTGCACTCGACGGGATATTTTGAATGGTATCTAAATCAATTTCTAATCCGCAGGTTTCGTTTTTTACAAAATCTAAACTGGCTTTTAAAGCTTGTTTAAATTCTATTTCTTCGCGAATAAAAATTTGCTCGTAAGTAGTAAAATGCAATCTGCTTTTGTTTTTTTCAAAAGCTTCAAAAATGGTATTCGAATTGTAGCTTTCGTGTAAACCCACAACAGAATATTTTTGCATATAATTTTGCTCAAAAGCATAGCTAAAACCATTACCACTGTGTCTGCCTTCTAATGCTCTAAAATCGGTATGTGCATCGCTGTTAACTACGTTAATGGGTTTGTTTGTAGCTAATGAACTTCCTTTAATACAGCCGTAAGCGTTGTTGTGTCCGCCACCAATAACTATAGGAATTTTTCCTGCTTCTAGGATGGTTTGAATTACTGTGCTTACTTTTTCGTCAATTTGCGCAACAATACTACGCATAGTTTCTACATCAGCTTGCTTTTTAATGTTGAGTGCATCAGCTGCTTTCATGGCTTCATCAAAATTGATGTGACCAAGCAAAAGTATTTCTTCGCCACTTAAAAACGAATTGCTTTGCGTACTCAAAAAACTGGTAAGTGCAGGTTGCCATGCACTGTATGCTCCACCACGTCCGTAATTGGCACGTACGCCAACATCTTCGGGTAAACCTAATAAAACAAATTTAGATTTGTTTTTACTTAATTCTTCCTTTAAGTTTTGTTCGTTATTAGAATGCAGTATAGTTACTTTTTCGCCTAATTTGGTTTCTCCTTTTCGCTTACGCAAATAGTGTTTTAACTCACTTTCTTGGTATATGTGTAAAGGGAAATTCACTACTTGTTTCCGAAATAAAATTCAAGAATAAAGAACAAGGCAAAAATAACGCTCGCAATTCCGTTGAGGGTAAAGAAAGCTAAATTCACTTTAGTTAAATCGTTGTGCTTTACCAATGTGTGTTGGTAAAAAAGTAAGCAACAAAAAATTCCGCTTCCAATAAAATAATACAAACCAAAATCTCCAACAATGCCAGGTATAATTAAAAACACACCCGTTAAAAAATGTAACAAATTTGATAAGCGCATAGCATTGCGTGTACCCATAACTACGGGTATGGAAAGTAATTTTTGAGATCGATCAAACTCTTCGTCTTGCAAAGCATAAATAATATCAAAACCACTCGACCAAAACAAAACAGCAAACGAAAAATATAGAGGCAACATATCAAAAACTCCTGTTACCGCTAAATAGGCACCAATTGGAGCAAGTGATAATCCTAAACCTAAAATTATATGGCAAAGTGGAGTAAAACGCTTGGTTAAACTATAGCCCAAAACCACTACTAATGCTATTGGCGAGAGGTAAAAACAAATTGGATTGATAAAATATGTAGTTGCTACAAACAACAAACAATTACCAATTACAAAAAACAAAGCGGCATTAGCTGATATAACTCCTGAAGGAATTTCTCTTACAAAAGTACGCGGATTTCTTTTGTCGAATTCTCTATCCGCCCAGCGATTAAAAGCCATTGCAGAGTTTCGTGCAAAAAGCATACATAGCAATACTTTAACAAATAAACTCCATTCTAGCGGTGCGTGATTTGTTTTTAAAGCAATTAAAAAACCCACAACTGCAAAGGGCATTGCAAATATGGTATGACTAAACTTTACTAACGAAAGGTAATTTTTAAGGGTTACCTGTGGCATATATTTAATTTATGGGTGGTAAAATTAATTAAAAAAATGGTTCTTCATCGGCTTTACTTTGTAAATTCGCTTTTCAAAACATTTAAATGAGCAACGAAATAATAACAAGTTTAATTAATCCTAAAATTAAGAACGTTTTAAAGCTGCAAAAGTTTAGCGAACGTAAAAATCAAAACTTAATTGTTATTGAAGGAATGCGCGAATTAGGCTTGGCTGTTGGAGCAGGTTTTAAAATAGAAACTTTATTTTTTTGCAAAGAAGCTTCTACTATTTCATTAAATGAAGTAATTAATAAATTAGCTGTTTCTGAAAAAGTTGTATTTGAAGTAAGTAAAGCTGTTTTTGCAAAAATGGCTTATCGCGAAGATAGTGATGGCATTATAGCTTTGGCACAACCTAAACAATTAAAGTTAAGTGATTTAAAGTTGAGTAAAAATCCATTAATTCTAATTTTAGAAGCCGTTGAAAAACCCGGTAATTTAGGCGCAGTTCTCCGTACTGCCGATGCTGCAAATGCTGATGCAGTAATTGTTTGCGATGAACGAACTGATTTTTATAACCCCAATGCAATTCGTTCTAGTGTGGGTTGTGTTTTTACCACACAAGTTGTAGCTGCAAAAACCGATGATGTTATTAAATATTTAAAAGAGAAAAACATAAAAAGTTACGCTGCTTTGTTATCGGATAGTTCAAAAGCGTATCATCATTTTGATTACACAAAACCAACTGCATTTGTAATGGGTACTGAAGCTGTAGGTCTTACCGACAAATGGCAAAAAGCTGCAGATGAGCATATCATTATACCAATGAGCGGAAAAATTGATTCCTTAAATGTTTCAAATGCCACAGCCATATTAACTTTTGAAGCAAAACGCCAACGAGATTTTAAATAGTTGAAAAAAAGTTAATAATACTTGATTTTTTTACCGCTCATATTGCTGTAAAGGTTTATTTTTGTGGCACATTTCAATAATTAAAGCTTCTCCATTATGTCAACTTCCACACAAAAAGAAACACAGGTAACAGTAGATACAGCAAAAAAATTGGGTTTATTGCCCGACGAATTTGAAAAAATTAAAGAAATTTTGGGTAGAACGCCCAATTTTACTGAGTTGAGTATTTTTTCTGTTATGTGGAGCGAACATTGTTCATACAAAAACTCTATAGTTTGGTTAAAAAAATTGCCTAAAGAAGGTCCGCATATGTTAGCAAAAGCTGGCGAAGAAAATGCTGGATTGGTTGATATTGGTGAAGGTTTAGCTTGTGCTTTTAAAATAGAATCACATAATCATCCTTCTGCATTAGAGCCGTACCAAGGTGCTGCAACAGGTGTTGGAGGTATTAATCGCGATATTTTTACAATGGGAGCTCGCCCAATTGCGCAATTAAATTCGTTACGTTTTGGTAATATAAATTTAGATAGAACTAAATGGTTAGTAAAAGGTGTTGTTAAAGGAATTGGCGATTATGGTAATGCTTTTGGTATACCAACAGTTGGAGGGGAAGTGTTTTTTGATGATTGCTACAATGTAAATCCATTAGTAAATGCAATGAGTGCTGGAATTGTAAAAGTTGGCGAAACTATTTCAGCTACTTCTTATGGTGTTGGAAATCCTGTTTTTATTGTAGGTTCAGCAACTGGTAAAGATGGAATACATGGGGCAACTTTTGCATCGGCAGATATCACTGAAGATTCTGCAAAAGATTTACCAGCGGTACAAGTGGGTGATCCATTTCAAGAAAAATTATTGTTAGAAGCAACTTTAGAAGTTATTAAAACTGGTGCTGTTGTTGGTATGCAAGATATGGGTGCTGCTGGTATTACTTGTTCAACTTCTGAAATGAGTGCTAAAGGTGAGCACGGTATGATCATTCATTTAGATAAAGTTCCTACTCGTCAGGCAAATATGCAACCTTTCGAAATTTTATTATCGGAGTCGCAAGAGCGTATGCTTATTGTTGTGCATAAAGGAAGAGAAGCCGAAGTGCAAAAAGTATTTGATAAATGGGATTTAAATTGTGCCTTGATTGGTGAAGTTACAGATACAAAACGTTTGCATTATTATATGCACGGAGAGTTAGTTGGTGATGTTCCTGCCGAAGATTTAGTTTTAGGTGGTGGCGCTCCAGTTTATCACAGAGAATACAAAGAACCAGCTTATTTTGCTGAATCAAAAAAATTCAATATTTCGCAAGTTACAGAGCCTGCTGATTTAAAACTAGTAATGCAACATTTAGCTAGTCACCCAAACATCGTTTCAAAACGTTGGGTTGCTGAGCAATACGATAGCATGGTAGGTACAGTAAATATGAGTACTAACTTTCCGACCGATGCTGCAATAGTAAACATAAAAGAAAATAACAAAGCATTAGCATTAACAGTTGATTGTAATTCACGTTACGTAAATGCCGATCCAGAAATTGGTTGCGCTATTGCTGTAGCCGAAGCTGCGCGTAATATAGTTTGTTCTGGTGGCGAGCCTTCTGCAATTACTAATTGTTTAAATTTTGGAAATCCATATAATCCTGAAGTGTATTGGCAATTTGTTGGTGCTATAAAAGGGATGAGCAAAGCTTGTTTAAAATTTAGTACTCCTGTAACTGGTGGTAATGTTAGTTTTTATAATCAAACAACTAACGGCGATAAAACAGAGCCTGTTTTCCCTACGCCAACTATTGGTATGATGGGAATTGTAATGGATAAAAAATTAGTTACCAGTTTAGCTTTTGATAAAGCAGGAGATAAAATTTATTTGTTAGGCGAATCGGTAAACGATATTAATTCATCAGAATATTTGTATTCATTTCATAAAGTAAAAAATACACCAGCTCCACATTTTGATTTAGATAAAGAGTTTGAATTACAAAACACAGTTAAAGAATTAATTAAAAAAGGAGTTTTAACTTCGGCTCACGATTGTGCAGATGGCGGATTATTTATTACGCTTTTAGAATCAGCAATGTTCAAAAATTTAGGTTTTGATGTGGCAACTGATTTATCAATAAGAAAAGATGCCTTTTTGTTTGGCGAAGCACAAAGCAGAGTTGTTGTAAGCGTAAGTTCAAGTAATGAAGCTGCCTTTTTAGAAGAAGCAAAAAAACACAATACAAAAGTTAGTTTGTTAGGCACAGTAAATGGTGGAGACATTGTTATAGATAACAAAAACTACGGAAAAGTAGATGAGTTTAAAAAACCATTTGATAATACATTGGCGAGTTATTTTAATAATTAATTATCTGTTTTGACTAATGCTATTTTTTTTTGTAAATTAGAAGTATATTATTAACAATATGAGCCTAATTAAGTTAAATATTCCAGACACATTAAATTTGAAAAACTTTGATTTTTCAATTTATCTTGCATCTAAAATGTATCAAGATGGTTTAGTTACTGTTGGTCAGGGTGCTGAAATTGTTGGTGTTTCTAAAAGAACTTTTATTGAAATTCTTGGTAAATACGGAGTTTCATTATTTAGTTTATCTAAAGAAGATTTAGAAAACGATATTTCTAATGCTTGATAAAGTTGTAATAACAGATACTAGTTGTTTGATAGCTTTGTCAAAACTTGAAGTGATTTCAATTTTACAAAAGTTATATTCCGAAGTAATTGTTACATCTGAGATTGTTGATGAATTTGGTGAAGCTCTTCCTGATTGGATTAAAATTCAAAACGCTTCTAATTTAAACTACAAAAAACTTTTAGAAAACATTTTAGATGCTGGAGAAGCTTCTGCTATTGCTTTAGCTCTAGAATTAAAAGATGTGATTTTAATTTTAGATGATTTAAAAGGAAGAAAAGAAGCTCAGAAACTAGGCTTTAAAATTACTGGAACTTTAGGTGTTTTGTTTAAAGCAAAGCAAAATGGCTTTATTACTGAAATTAAACCTTATATAGAAAAACTAAAAAATGTTGGGTTTAGAATTTCTGAAGAAATTGAAATGGAATTACTTCTAAAAAGTAACGAATTAAACTCTTAACTTTTCATTCAAAACTCATAGTTCAAAATAATGCGTTATCGTCGAATGCCCATAGAAGCTGAATCGCCCGAGCAATTGGGTTATGCAACTATTGAGTGTAATTTGGCAGAAAGTTCGGTTAGCGATGTAATTTTATCTGATTATAAAGTTGAATTTAAAAATTTAGCTTTGGCTTATGGCGACCATTACGGCAAACCAGAGTTGCGAAAATTAATCGCAGAGCATTCGGCTTGCAATGCTAATGATGTGTTGGTTACAGCTGGTGCGGCTTCTGCCTTGTTTATAATTGCAACATCATTATTACAAACCGAAGATGAACTAATTGTTACGCGACCTAATTACGCTACAAACATTGAAACGCCATTAGCAATAGGATGTAAAATAAACTTTATTGATTTAACTTTCGAAAATCATTTTGCTTTAAAAGCTAATGAAGTAGAAAAATTAATTACTCCTAAAACAAAATTAATTAGCATTACAACACCGCACAATCCAACAGGAACAATAATAGAAACCGAAGAAATTAATAAAATAATTGCTTTGGCAGAAAAACACAATTGTTATGTGTTGGTTGATGAAACGTATCGCGATTTAACTTTCGACAAGGTGTTACCGTTATGGTCATCAACAAGCAAGCAAGTAATTTCAGTTTCTTCTTTATCAAAAGCATTTGGTTTACCAGGAATTAGAATTGGTTGGCTATGCACTTCTAATACCGATTTAATGGAATTATTTTTATCTGCGAAAGAACAAATATTTATTACGAATTCGTTGGTTGACGAAGAGCTTGCCTATTATTTTATGCAGCAGCGTAATCAGCTTTTAGCAGAAGTAAAAAAAGAAGTCGGCACTAAATTCACTTTTTTAAAAAACTGGATGAACCAGCAAAGTTTTTTAGAGTGGGTGGAACCAAAAGGTGGAGTAGTTGCTTTCCCAAGGTTTATTGATGCAAACATTGATACCGAACAGTTTTATAAAAAATTATATTCAGAATTTAAAACAATGGTTGGACCCGGACATTGGTTTGAAATGCCCGACTGCTATTTTAGATTAGGTTTTGGCTGGTATAAAAATGATGAGTTCGAAAAAGGATTAGAAAGAATAGAAAAATGCTTTAAAAGTTTGTATTAATTTGATACACATTGCCTTAAAAATTTTTTATATTGCTTTGAAATGTTAAGTTTGTATTAAAATAATTTAGTTATAAGCACATTAGCTCCATATACAATCGTTTATCCTGCCATAAGTTCGGCTGGAGTTTACTTTTTCACTACTGATAGTGGAGTAAATTATGAAGTCCGTTTTGGGCGTAAACAAGATAATATTTTGCACGCTATAATTGTATTTGGTGTTACAAACGACGAGTTTGAAGGCGAGGAATACGTAGAGACAAACAGAGGAGAACTTTACCGCGTAATGACAACCATTGTAAACATTGTTAAAGCGTATATGCTAGAACATCCAAATGTTAGAAGTTACGAGTTTACAGGTATTTCTAAAGATGGAGAAGATGATATTAAAACTAACAAACGCGTAAAATTATACGACAGGTATTTGCCACAAATTTATGATACCACTTGGGAAATTTCACCAAAAGGCAATACATACATAATTAATAAGAAGAAGTAAAACACTTATAAAGTAATAAATAAACCGCTCCGTCAATTAATGGAGCGGTTCTTTTTTTACATCGTATCGGCCGATGGACCATAAGTGCTAGGCAATGGAATATTTAGCAAACGCAAGTAAACAGTTAGTTGTCCGCGGTGATGGTATAAATGATTTAAACACCAAGTACGTACCACTTCTTTTTTAGGCATTGTAAAATAAACAATTTCGCCATTGCGCATTGTCCAAGGTTTTTCAAACTCTTCTTCTTTCACTTCTTTTAAAATTACTTCAGCTTTGGCAAGTAAATCATCATGATGTGCAAGAAGCTCGGCTGTAGAGTTAAACTCTTTTGGTTTTGAATCGTCTTTAGCAAAATCTAAAACATCTTGCACTAAACATTCTTTATACCAACCGTTTATTTCTGCAACGTGCACAGCCAAACGTTTTAGCGTCATCGATTTTTCGTGCGGTTTAAAATCAGCTTTTTCAAATGGTACTAACTCTAGCAATTTTCGCGTTGCAATTGCTTCTTGTTTCATTTCTTCTAAAATAGTTTCGCTTAGTTTCATTTTATTTATTTTACTTGTAAATATATTTTTGGAATTATATTAAACTCATTTTCTTCTTCCCAAATTAAAGAAAAAATGTACCATCGGTTGTTTTGTTTTATTAACTGAATAGAGTTAATTCCGCGTTGTGTTTTACCATCAGTAGTATATTTATAGGTAGAAAAAACTTGAACTAAATAATTTAATTGATTTGTAGTGCGATGAATTTCATTTTCAATAAATGCGTTTTTCAGTAAAAAATCGTTGTTGTTTTTTATGTACTCTTCTGGTGTAAACGATTTAAAAACTTCTACACCATTTTTATTTTTATATACTGCACCCATTTGTGCTTTTGCATCAAATAAATTTCTAAATCTATCCCAGTCACGTTGCCCAGCAGGACCAGAAATTACTTCGTAAGTTGCTTTAATAATGGCGTCAATACTTTCGGTATCGCTATGCCATTGTGTTTTTAAAACTTCTTGCGCTTTTACAGAAAAGCAAAATAATAGTAGTAAAATGAATGATGCAATTTTTCTCATAATTTTTACTTTAACTCAATCCAACAATTTTATCGTTTACAATATCAATGTGTAATGCTTGTGGTTCTTTTGGTAAGCCTGGCATACGCATAATTTCGCCTGCAACTGCTACTATAAAACCCGCTCCATTATTAATTACTAAATTTTCGATCTCAATTTCAAAATCGCTAACAGCACCCACTTTTTTTGCATCATCACTAAACGAATATTGAGTTTTAGCAATACAAACAGGATAATGTTCAAGACCTAATTCTTTAATTTTTTTAAGTATCAGCTGTGCTTTGTGTGTAATATGAACTGTTTTTCCTTTATAAATTTTAGAAACAATTTTATTTATTTTCTCTTCAATACTATCCGTTAAATCATATGTATGTTTTATTGCAGATGAGGGCTTATTTTCAATGATATCAATTACTTTTTTAGCTAAGTCTGCCGCTCCTTTCCCACCATTCATAAATCCATCGTTTAAGGCAAATTCTGCTCCTTTTTCTTTGCACCAATTGCTTATAAAATTAATTTCTTCATCGCTATCAAAGCCATAACGGTTAAAAGCAACTACCACACTTTGTCCAAATCCTTGCAGATTTTCAATATGACGTTCTAAATTTTTTAATCCTGATTTTAAACCTTCTAAATTGGGTTGCGCAATTTCTTTTTCGTTTACATTTCCGTGTAATTTTAAAGCTTGCGATGTAACTACTAAAACTGTTACTTTAGGAGAAATTTCTGCAATTCTACATTTAATGTTTAAAAATTTTTCTGCTCCTAAATCAGCACCAAATCCAGCTTCTGTAATCACATAGTCGCCATACGTCATAGCTAACTTAGTTGCTACAATAGAGTTGCAGCCATGCGCAATATTTGCAAATGGTCCACCATGAATAAAAGCTGCGCCACCTTCTAAAGTTTGAACCAAATTAGGATTTATAGCATCTTTCAATAATGTACAAATAGCGCCTTCAAAACCTAAATCTTTTAAATAGCAAGCTTTATTTTCGTTAGTATAACCCACTAAAATATTACCAATTCGCGCACGCAAATCTTCCATATTTTTTGCTAAACAAAGTATAGCCATAATTTCAGAAGCAGGTGTAATATCAAAACCTGTTTCTGTTGGCTGTCCATTTCCTTGCAAACTTGTTATAACGTTTCGTAGGGCTCTATCGTTAACATCCAACACACGTTTCCATAAAATTTGTTTAAGTCCGTTGGGTTTAGTTTTATTGTAGTATTGAAAATTATCTACCAATGCAGCAATCATATTGTTTGCTGAAGTTATGGCGTGAAAATCTCCTGTAAAATGTAAATTAATATCTTCCATCGGTATTACTTGCGAGTAGCCACCTCCGCAAGCTCCGCCTTTCATCCCAAAACAAGGACCTAAGGAAGGTTCGCGTAATGCTAAAATTGATTTTTTACCAATTTTTTTTAATCCTTGCGCTAAAGCTATAGAAGTTGTTGTTTTGCCAATACCTGCTTTGGTAGGCGTTATAGCAGTAACTAAAATTAAGTTACTTTGTTTTACTTTGCTATCATCAATTAATTGATAACTAATTTTGGCTTTGTCGTTTCCATATGGAATAACTTGTTCGTTAGAAATGCCAATACTTTCAGCAATTTTTTGAATAGGAATAATTGGTGTTGACTGAGCAATTTCAATATCTGTTTTCATAATTTACGAATGAATTATTTTTCCGTTAATAATAACTTTTTCTATTTGCGGCATGGCAAAGGCATAGGGTATGTAAGCATAACTCGAAATTTCTTTGGTAATAAATAAATTTGCTTTTTTGCCGATAGTTATAGAACCATGCGTATCTGAAATTCCTAATGAATATGCAGAGTTTATTGTTGCTGCGTTTATAGCTTCTTCAGGAGTCATTTTGTATTGTACGCAAGCAATAGAAACCATAAAATTCATGTTTCCACTTGGGCAACTACCCGGATTGTAATCGCTGGCAATGGCTAAAGGCAAACCTGCATCAATCATTTTACGAGCCGGAGGATGTGGCAAACTTAAAAAGAAAGCAGCGCCCGGTAAAATAGTAGGCATTGTTATTGAATTTTTTAATGCATTTATTTCGTCTTCTTCAACAAATTCTAAATGGTCAACACTAATTGCTCCGACTTTTACACCAGCTTGCACTCCTCCCGATTTACTCATTTGATTGGCATGTACACGAGGAGTTAGTCCGTGTTTTTTTGCGGCTTCTAAAATGCGTTCGGTATCTTCAACACTAAAATAATTTTCTTCACAAAACACATCGCAATATTCAGCTAAATTTTCTGCTGCTACTTTTGGTAACATTTCATTTATAATTAAATCAATATAAGCAGCTTTATTTTGTTTGTACGCAGTAGGGTAGGCGTGTGCGCCCAAGAATGTTCCTTTTATCGGCATTTCAAAAAGTGATTTTAATTTTTTTACAACTCGCAACATTTTTAATTCCGATTCAATGCTTAAACCATAACCACTTTTAATTTCTAAAGCACCTGTTCCTTGTTGTATCACTTCTTTAATTCGTTGGCTTGCACTTTCAATTAAATCTTCTTCAGATGTGTTGGCTAACTTTTCGGCTGAGTTTAAAATTCCACCACCACGTTGCGCAATTTCTTCGTAAGTTAAACCATTAATTCTGTCAACAAATTCTGTTTCGCGTGTGCCAGCATATACAATGTGTGTGTGCGAATCGCACCACGAAGGAAAAACTAATTTACCCGATGCATCAATAATTTCTAAATTACTCCAATCGGTAATTCCCGGAAAAGTATTCATTTCGCCAAAATCAACAATTATTCCGTCTTCAACAGCTAGCCATGCGTTTTCTAGAATTGGAAGGCTTTTCATTTCGGTACCGCTCAATTTTAAAGGAGCATTTTCTCTAACTTGTACGAGTTGCTTTATGTTTTTAATTAGGAGTTTCATTAGTTTGATTAATTTTAATTCAAAAGTAATGATTTATAGCAATAATTGCTTTAGTTAAACGTTACTAAAACAAAATCATTAATAATGAAAAAATCATTCCTTTTTCTAATGCTTCAACTTGCTTTTTTAGTTGGATTTTCTCAAACGGATACAGTTGAAGTTGATAATCAAACAGACACAATAAAAGTAATTCATGAAAATGAAATTGGAGTTGATGTTTCGCCAGTTGTTAAATGGGTATTAGACTCATATAACGGAGGAATTGGTTATAGAAATAATTATAATGTGTTTTATAAACGACACTTAAATAAGAATAACTATTTGCGTTTTGGAATTAATTTTTTAGATCAATTACTCTTTAGTTCTGATATTGGTGCAATAAATAGATTTGATTCTAAAACAAATAATGCGGCATTAGTATCAACTTTTGCTTATGAAAACAAACTTCAAGATTATTTTTTGTATGCAGGTTATGAAAAGCGTTTTGAAAGCAAATATATTCAACCCTTAATGTCACTTGATTTTATTTTCGGGAAATATTCTTCAAACACAAAGTATGTAGCTTATGAGTTAGGAGATTCTTTATTTAAACCTTTAGAGGATAATATAGATGAATATCGTATTGCTGAACCAGAGATTGTTTATTCAAATAATGGTACAAATTTGTATAAAACACAGTTCACTTCACAAAATAATGGGTATAGTGTAGGTCTTGTTTTTAAAGGAGGCTTTAATGTTAATTTATCTAAGCGACTTTATTTATTGGCGCAAAGTGGTGGTTCGTTAAGATGGTTAATAGGAAACTATAAAGATTCTAGCTCTAATTCATTAATAAATGATAGGAAAATAACGGAAGTAAATTTTGATTTGTTGATTGGTCAAACCAACCTAATGATAGGTTATCGGTTTTAGCTAAATAATAGCTAAATTTGTTGTATGGCATCTAACTCTTTTGGTAAAATTTTAGTGTTAACTACTTTTGGCGAATCGCATGGTGTGGCTATTGGTGGTGTTTTAGATGGTTTTTCTGCGGGAATAAAAATTGATGTTGATTTTGTTCAACAAGAATTACAACGTCGTAAACCCGGTCAATCCAACATTACAACGCAACGAAAAGAAGAAGACGAAGTTCAGTTTTTATCTGGAATTTTTGAAGGTGTTTCAACAGGGCATCCCATTGCATTTACCATTGCCAACAATAACGCTAAAAGCAACGATTACGAGCATGTAAAAGAAATTTTTCGCCCTTCTCATGCCGATTTTACTTATCAGGAAAAATATGGTGTACGCGATTATAGAGGTGGTGGTCGCTCATCAGCCAGGGAAACCGCTTGCAGAGTGGTAGCTGGTGCTTTGGCTAAATTAATATTAAATCAACATAACATAACTATTAATGCCTATGTGCAACAAGTAGGTGATGTTAATTGTACTAAAAATTATACTGAAGTAGATTTATCAAAAACAGAAACAAATATTGTTCGTTGTCCTGATGCTGCAACAGCACATAAAATGATTGAACTAATTGAAGAAACCAAGAAAAATGGAGATACTGTTGGCGGTGTTGTTCAGTGTGTAGTGCAAGGAGTTTCGGTTGGTTTGGGAGAGCCTGTTTATAATAAATTGCATGCTGCATTGGGTGCAGCTATGTTAAGTATAAATGCCGTAAAAGGTTTTGAATACGGCTCTGGCTTTGAAGGAGCAACACAATTGGGTTCGCAGCAAAACGATGTTTTTGTAAACGAAAACAATAAGGTAACTACAAAAACAAATAATTCGGGTGGTATACAAGGTGGAATAAGTAACGGACAAGATATTTATTTTAGAGTTGCGTTTAAACCTGTAGCTACAATTATGCAAAATCAACAAACAATAAATACAGATTTAGAAGAAGTTAATTTGCAAGGTAAAGGTCGCCACGACCCATGCGTTGTTCCGCGTGCAGTGCCAATTGTTGAAGCTATGACTGCCTTAGTTTTAGCCGATTTTTTATTATTGGCTAAAACTTCAAAAGTTTAATGTTTTTCAATCTATAAATTCCGTAAATTCGCTAAGTAAAATAATAAAAACTATGAAAAAGTTTATAAAACGATTTTTTAAAATTTTAGGCGTACTGCTTTTGTTACTGATTGCAGCCATAATTATTCTTCCAATTGTTTTTAAAGACAAAATTGTAGAAAAAGTTAAACAAGAAGCCAACAACAATTTAAACGCAACCGTAAACTTTGGCGAGTTCGATTTAAGCTTGTTTAGCAGTTTTCCTGATTTTAGATTAACACTAAACGATTTAAGCGTTGTAGGTATAAATGAGTTTAAAGGCGATTCGTTAATTGCATTAAAAACACTTAAAGTTGATGTTAATTTAATGAGCGTTATAAAAGGCGATCAATATAAAATCAATTCTATTTTATTAGATAATGCGCGAATTAACGCATTGGTTTTAAAAGACGGAAAAGCCAATTGGGATATTGCAAAACCATCGGCAGATACAACAACAGCAGCACCTTCAGAACCAACTAAATTTAAAATGATGTTGAGTTCGTTCGAAATTAAAAATACAAATATTGTTTACGACGATGCTCAAATGGGCATGCGCACAGTAATTGTAGGTTTAAACCATACTTTAAAAGGAGATTTTACACAAGATAATTTCTTGATGGAAACGCTTACAACAATGGATAAATGGGATTTAGCGTATGGCGGCGTAAAATACTTAAGTAAAGTTAAAACTAGCTTTAAAGTAGATATGGATATGGACATGCTTAATTCTAAATATACTTTTAAAGAAAACGAATTCGATATTAACGATTTAGGTTTAGGCTTAGATGGTTGGATTGCTATGCCAAAAGATGATATTGATATGGACATAAAATTTGTTGCGAAAAAAACAGATTTCAAAAGTATATTGTCTTTAATTCCAGGAGCATACACCAAAGATTTTGAAGGCGTAAAAGCATCGGGTAAATTAGCTTTAGATGCTTGGGTAAAAGGAAAATACAACGATAAAGTTATGCCTGCATTTGGTGCAAAATTAAAAATTGATAATGCTAATTTCCAATACCCATCGTTGCCAAAAGCGGTAAACAATATTTTTGTTGATATTGATGTAAAAAACAAAGATGGTCAGCCCGATAATACATTAATCGATATTAATCGTTTTCATGTAGAGATGGCGCAAAATCCTGTTGATGTTGTGATGCACGTTTCAACGCCAGTTTCTGACCCGAACATAAACGGAACTATAAAAGCAAAAATTGATTTAGTTTCTGTAAAAGAATTTATTCCTTTAGAGGCCGATCAAAAGTTAAGTGGTGTAATTACTTCTGATGTTACTTTAAAAGGAAAAATGTCGTCTATTGAACAAGAAAAATACGACGAGTTTAATGCTGCTGGAAAATTTGCTATTGCTAACATGGATTACAAAGACAAAGAAACTCCTTATGGCATTTTGATAAAAATAATGGAATTGAATTTTACTCCACAAACTGTTGAGTTGACTTCGTTAGATACTAAAATTGGCAAAAGCGATATTCGCGCAAATGGTAAAATGGATAATTTATTAGCTTACGTTTTTAAAGACGAATTGCTAAAAGGAACTTTTAACATGAATTCTACTTTGTTAGATTTAAATGAATTTATGACCGAAGAAGAAGGTGCAGCAGCAGCTCCATCAGCAGCAGATACAGCTTCGAGTGGTGTTGTAGAAATTCCTGGTAATATCGATTTTGTTTTAAATTCTACCATTTCAAAATTAATTTACGACAATATCAACATAACTAACGTTTCGGGTGCTGTTGTATTGCGTGATAGTAAAGTAGATATGCGCGATTTAAAAATGAATTTGTTAGATGGTTCAATGGTTATGAATGGTTCTTACGACGCAAAAAATCCGCGTAAAGCAAAAGTAGCTTTTGATATGAATATTGTTGAGTTTGATGTTCAAAAAACAGTTAAAACATTTGCTACAGTTGAAAAAATGGCGCCAATTGCGAAAAAAACATTTGGTAAATTCTCAACTAAAATGACTTTTAATGGCGTGTTAAACGAAAAAATGGAGCCAGAGTTAAACACACTAAACGGAGCAGGAGTTATTCAAACAAAATCGGTTAGTGTAAAAGGTCAACCAATGTTTGAGAAAATTGGTGAGGCCATGAAAAACGATAAAATTAAAAATCCAACATTGCAAGATATTAATGCTTCGTTCGAATTTAAAGATGGTCGTGTAACCGTTAAACCATTTGATATTAAATGGGATAATTCTAAAATTAATATTGCAGGCTCAACAGGATTTGATAATACAATTGATTATAAAATGCGTTTTGAAATGCCTCGTAAAGATTTAGGTGGAGCAGCAAACACAGCAATGGAAGGCTTATTAGCGCAAGCAAACACTGCAGCAAATTCTAATTTAGCTTTGGGCGAAACCGTAAAAGTAAATGCTTTAGTTGGCGGAACATCTGATAAGCCAACTGTTAAGTTAGATATGAAAGAGCAAGCAAGCAGCATGAAAGACAATTTAAAAGATGCCGCAAAAGCAGAGTTAGATAAACAAAAAGAAGCTTTAACAAACAAAGCAAAAGAAGAAGCTGATAAACTAAAAGCTGAAGGCGAAGCAAAAGCAAGAGCAGAGGCCGACAGAATTAAAAAAGAAGCCGAAGCAAAAGCAAAAGCCGAAGCCGATAAACTAAAAGATAAGGCAAAAGACAAAGCGAAAGATGCAATAAAAGACAAATTTAAATTACCAAAATAAGCTTAAAAAAAATCCCGATTTAATCGGGATTTTTTTTGTTTTAACAACTCTTAATTATTATTTCGCTTAGTACTAAATTTTATTAGAAGCAATAAGCTCAAAGTTTAAATGTCTTTCTGCCTGGCGCAAAGCCCGTGTTGGTGGCTGGTTTTTTGCTAGCTTGTTAATGACAGTTATCTCGTTAAAAATCATCACTTAAACCCTTCATATTTCTGCTCAATAAATCTTCCATTTCTTTCATTAGTTGGCTTCTTGTTCTCCGCTTGCCCAAAAAAGAATGATTGTTAAGTTCTCTTTGAAGGGAAGGAAATTGTCTTGTGTAATGTTGCAAAATTTCTTGTTGTAATTTTTTGTCAAACATTTCACTTATCTCCCCAATACTTTCCCAGTCACAACTATTCAACATTTCAAAAATCCTTCTCAATTGTTTTTCTGTAAGTTGTTCTTTGTTTTCAATTGCAGCGAAGAGAAATAAAAATATTGCTAAACAAGTTGGTGTTGGTGTAAGTTGTGACTCTATTTCGGATAAAACGTCTGTCATTGACATTGTTGCTAAGTTGTAATTCAGTTCGTCGTATTTGGTAAAGTTGATTAGCTCTGTCGCAACAAGAAAAGCATTTTCGGTCTTTCTGAAACCAATATGATGAAAACTGTGAACCATTGCTTGTTTTAATTCCAATGACGTGTCTGACTTAATTAGTTCAATTACAAAGTCTTTTACTTGAATTTCAAGTTCGTCACTCAAATGTTTAAGTTCAAGAACTTCTCTGTATTTGTCAGCTTTTTGAGGGTCGGTATGTGAAGGATCGGATAAATATATTTTTAAGTTCTCTAGGTCAGATTTTAGCAAAACTTGTAAAGGGTGAGATTTGAAAATGTTTTTTGTCTGCCGTTCAATGTCTTTTTGGAAAACGGATTTATTTATGTTTCTAATCAATTCTTCAAGTTCAGTCGGAGATTCCAAAACAAGTGTTGTAATGTTTTTCAACGCCAATTCATCGGCTCTAGCTTGATTAAACTTGTTCTTAAAAGCAATTATGTATGATTTTGGAAGAAGTGCTGTCCCATACAGTTCCTTATGCTTATTAAAAATGAAGTCAATGTTTTCGTCAGAAAAACTGTAGCCCAGAAATAAAACTTTTTTACCAAGAATATGTGTACGAAATAAAATGTCTAACGGGTGCTGAATTGAAAGACGGTTTTGGTAATCACTTCTACTAAAAACAATATTCTCTGGACTTTCAAAATCTCCGTGAAACTTAACAATGATGTTGGAATAGTGAGGTGCTTCTGTAATGTCTGAAAGTGAAGAGATTTTAAAATAATTTCTTTTAATTTTATTAGCGGCTGTTTCAATTGCTACGTCCCAATTTGTTGTATAAATAATTGGAGGATTCATTGCTAAAACTTCGTAATGAACTCCTAAATCTTCGTCTTTAAAATCTGTTTGTCCTGTTTCTGACTTTATCGTTTCTATTAGTTTCTCTCTGCCAAATTTGTCTTGATATTCTTGAGCAACATCTAAATAGTCGGTGGTTGTTGAGTTAAGTTCAGTTTTCAATAACTCAATTAGTTTTTCCCAAGTTTTAATGCCAAATTTTGAACTCATCCCTGAACCAAAAAATGGAATTACTTTAAACTCACATATTCCTTGAATTATTTCCTGTATTTCAGTTAAGTTGTCTTTCATTTTTACTGTAAATTTTATGTTAGGTGTCGTCCTTTACACTTGCCACCAACTTGTATATACCCGAACCTTTGCTGCGTATATCTCTGCTAAAATTGGGAGATAACCGAATCTTTTTTCGTTTATTCAAATATATTCCTTTTTTACAATTAATCAAACCGATGTTTAAGTTTCAAAAAAAACGCTCCGAAATTTCGGAGCGTTTCTTTTTATTTTACTAATGCTTGTTTGCTTGTGTTTCTATACGTAAACGAATGAAAAATGTGTCGGCGGGCAAAGCGTGGTAATGCGGATGAAGCTATAAATTTGTTGTAAATATTTTTAGGCACTCCAAAATACTCATACGTGCTTCCATCATGAAAAATAATTTTTAATGTTTGTCCTTTGTATTCAAAGTCAACAATAGGAGAGGTGTTTATAGTTTCTGTATATTGTTCTAAATTATTTTCGTTGGTTTCGGGCGAAATACTTACCAAAAAATGATACGCTTCAATAATTTTTTTACTGGTTGCTTCTGCTTCTTCTTTTTGTGCTTCTTCGGTAAATTTATCAGGATGCCAAACTTTCATTAAATTGCGGTAAACGGTTTTTAGCTCAGCTAAATCAGCTTGTGGTGTAATGTCAAATAATTTTCTGTATTCAATAACTCTTTTCATTCTTTGTTTTTGGTCTTAAATTTTTGCAAAGTTACCAAATTTTAGGTTTCACTTGTTCTTTATTTTTTAACGCCTTATTTAGTGCTTTTATCGTCTTTAAAGCGCCACAAATACAAACAAGCAATGCTTCTGTAGGGTTGCCAATTTTGGGCTGTTTGTAGCATTTTTGCATACATATCTTTTTTGTTGGTGTAAGTTAAGTTGTAAGCTTTTTTTATGGCTTGTTGTATTCCTAAATCGTCAAGAGGTAAAACATTAGTTCGTTTTAAAGAAAACATTAATATCATTTCTGCTGTCCATTTGCCAACGCCTTTTATTTCGCTTAGGTAGTTGATGAGTTCATCATCGCTTAATTTTTTAATACTTTTATACTCCAAAGTTTTATTTATGCTAAAGGCTGCAATGTTTTTTAAATAGCCTGCTTTTTGTTTACTAATACCTGCTGTGCGAAGTTTTTCGTCGCTCATTTTTAATAGCAATTTTGCTTCAGGATAGCTTTGTGAAAACAATTCTAAAAATCGATTCCAAATGGTTTGCGCTGCTTTGGTAGAAAGTTGTTGAAATGTAATTGCTTTTAGCAATTCAAAATAAATATCAGTTTGTGCTTTAGTATCCCAACTAATATCAGTTTTTGCAATAATTTTTTTTAAGGTTTTATCTTTCGCTAAGTGCTTTTTTATTTCTTGAAAAGTAGGCATTGTATTTTTTATTAAATATACCATAAAAAACAAAAGCCCCGAACTCGGGGCTTTTGTTTTTTTAGTACTAAATTTTATTTATCTAAATCATCAAAATTTACATTCGAGAATTTGTTGGTGTCTCCTGAATTAGAATCTGCTGGCGGAGTGTATGGTTGTTCTTTTTTTACAAAATCTACAGCTTCGTTTAAACTGTCCATAAATTTGTCAAAGTCTTCTTTGTATAAAAACAATTTATGTTTTTCGTAAACAAACTTACCATCATCAGTAAATCTTTTTTTGCTTTCAGTAACTGTAATGTAATACTCGTTTCCTTTTGTAGTTTTTACATCAAAAAAATAAGTTCTCTTTCCAGCTCTAACTACTTTTGCAAAAATTTCGTCTTTTTCTCTGTTCTCGTTGCCTTCCATAATAGTTTGTTTGTAAGTCAGTCTATTAAAATCTAATTTATATGCGACAAATTTATAAAAATAATGTAAAAAACAAGTTTTTTGCTAATTAATTGTTTCAAATTCATTTTTTAAAAGCTGACTTTGGTACAAGTTATAGTAAACACCTTTGTTTTCTGTCAGTTTTGCATGACTTCCTTTTTCTACAATTTCACCATCTTCTATAACAATAATATTGGTTGCATTTTTAACGGTTGAAACTCTATGACTAATTAAAATAGATGTTTTACCTTTCATTATGTGTTTTAAGTTTTTTAATATTTTCGATTCTGTTTCGGTATCAACTGCCGACAGACAATCATCAAAAATAAGTAATTCCGGATTTTTAATTATGGCTCTCGCAATGGATAATCTTTGTTTTTGTCCGCCCGATAAAGTAACGCCACGTTCTCCAATTTTGGTATCAAAGCCATCAGCAAAGGCAATTATGTTTTCGTAAACGCAAGCATCTTTTGCCGCTTGAATTATTTTTTCGGTATTCAAATTTATTTTAGCGTCTTCAAAACCAAAAGCAATGTTGTTTTTTATAGAGTCAGAAAATAAAAAAACATCTTGCGGAACATAACCAATTTGTTTTCTTAAATCGTAAATATTTTGTTGTTTTATTGGTTTGTCATCAATTAAAATTTCGCCTTCAAAATTAGAATACAAACCACAAACTAGTGCTGCAATGGTAGATTTACCAGAGCCTGTTTTTCCAATTACAGCAAGTGTTTCGCCTTTGTTAATAATAAACGAAACATTTTTTAAAGCTACAATTCTTGAGTCGGGATAAGTAAAACTTACATTTTTAAATTCTATTTTCCCATTAACAATTGTGTTTATACTTGTGTCGTTTTGTATAGATGATTTTGTATCTAAAAACTCATTAATTCGAGTTTGCGATGCTGCTGCTTTTTGAATAATTGAACTTACCCAACCAATTGCTGTTACAGGCCAAACCAACATGTTTACATAAATTACAAATTCTGCAATATTACCTAAAGTAATGTTTCCTTTTATTGCTTCGAGCCCGCCAACATAAATTGTAAAAATGGAACTAAGCCCAATTAACAAAGTAATTACAGGCTGAAACAAAGCATCTGTTCTAACTAAACTCAAACTTAATTCTTTGTATTTTTCTGATTCGTTTTTTAGTTCGTTAACCGAATGTGCTTCTCTGTTAAAGGCTTTAATTACTCTAATTCCAGAAAATGCCTCTTGCACAAAAGTGGATAATGTTGAAACCTGTTTTTGTATTAGTTTACTTTTTGCATTAATTTTATTACTTACATAATACACACCAAACGATAGAAATGGTAAGGGTAACAGCACATAAAAAGTTAAAATAGGGCTAATATTAACCATTGCCGCTATTACCAAAATAAACAACACAATTAAGTTTATGCTATACATAATGGCTGGCCCAGTATACATTCTTACTTGACTTACATCTTCGCTTATTCGCGCCATTAAATCGCCAGTATTATTTTTTCTGTAAAAAGGTAAATCCAATGCTTGGTATTTTTTAAAAACTTCATTTTTCATGTCAAATTCAATTAAACGCGACATAATGATGATAGTTTGACGCATAAAAAACATAAAAAGTCCTTTTAAAAGCGTTGAAACGATAATAATTAGGAAAAAAAACAAAAAAACTTTTGAGTACGACGAAAACAGCAAATCTTTAAGATTTGTATCTTTAACAATACTGTATTTTTGATACGAAGAACTTACGTAATCTATGGTGAAACGTGTAATTTGAGCGGGATAAATGGCAAAAAGGTTAGATACTGTAATAAAAACAATACCCAATAGCAAACGCCATTTGTACTTAATAAAAAACTGGTTAACGTATGCGAGCGACTTCAATAGTATAGTAATTTGTAGATAAACCCTGTTTAATCAAAATTGTTGTATTTGGCGACTTGAAAAAAATCAGTAATTTTGCCAATCCAAAAAAGTTAATTCGCTGCTAAATTACGCAAATTGATTATTATGGAGTAGTTTTAGTTTAGTAACGCAAAAAAGTAGTTTATGGAAGTAAAAGAACTTAAAGCAATGGAAAACCCGGTTATTCAACAAATGAGTATTCACAATCACGAGCAAATTTTATTTTGTAATGATAATGAAACCGGCTTAAAAGCTATTATAGCTGTGCACAACACAACACTTGGTCCTGCTTTAGGTGGCACTAGAATGTGGAAATACAATAACGAAATGGAAGCCTTAAACGATGTTTTGCGTTTATCTCGTGGTATGACATATAAAGCAGCAATTTCAGGGCTTAATTTAGGTGGCGGAAAAGCAGTTATAATTGGTGATTCTAAAACTCAAAAAAGTGAAGCTTTAATGCGTCGTTTTGGTCGTTTTGTTGATAGTTTAGGAGGTAAATACATTACTGCAGAAGATGTTGGTATTGGAACAAAAGACATGGAATATGTAAAAATGGAAACAGACCATGTTACAGGTATTCCAGAATCTATGGGTGGTTCAGGCGATCCTTCTCCAGTAACTGCTTATGGCGTTTACATGGGCATGAAAGCCAGCGCAAAAGAAATGTGGGGCAACGATAGTTTATCTGGCAAAAAAGTTTTAGTACAAGGTATTGGTCATGTTGGCGAAAACTTGGTTAAACATTTAGTTAAAGAAGGTGCTATAGTTTCTATTACCGATATTAACGAAGAGAGAGTTAGCGCAATTGCTAAAGAACATAAAGTAACAATAGTAAGTGGCGATGGTATTTACGATTTAGATATTGATATTTATGCGCCATGTGCATTAGGAGCAACTTTAAATACTGATACAATTACCCGTTTAAAATGTTCTATAGTTGCTGGCGCAGCTAATAATCAGTTGGCTGAAGAAGATACGCACGGAAAAATGTTGTTAGAAAAAGGAATATTATGGGCGCCTGATTTTTTAATTAATGCAGGTGGTTTAATTAATGTTTATTCAGAATTGCAAGGAACTAATCGTGAGCACGCATTGTCTCAAGCAACACGCATTTACGATACTACTTTAGAGATTTTTAAAACAGCAAAAAAAGAAAATAAAACAACAATTTCTGCCGCAAAATTAGTTGCAGAAAAACGAATATTAGAAGTTGGAAGAATAAAATTAAGCTACTAGTTAGCTTAATTTTATTTTTAGTAAAATGTAATTAGTTCTTTTCAAAAAACATATGTTCAACAGACGCCATTTAAGAGTTAAAATAATGCAAGTTCTTTATGCGTATTTTCAATCAGGAAATACCGACTTCAAAAAGGGCGAAAAAGAATTATTAGTTAGTATAGATAAGGTGTACGATTTGTATTTGTATTACCTTTCTGTTATTCCAGAAATTACGCGTGCTGCTAAAAAAATATTAGACGAAGCACGTTTAAAAAAACTTCCAACCAAAGAAGATTTACAACCCAACGAAAAGTTGTTAAATAATAAAGTAATTCAAATGATTGAAAATTCTCCAAGTTTACAAAGCGCTTGCAAAGCCAGTAAAATTAATTGGAACGATCAATCAGACTTAACAAAAAAATTGTACCAAACTATTAAATCTTCAGAGGAGTTTGAAAAATACATGATGAATTCTGTAAATTCTTTTGCAGAAGACAAAGAGTTTGTAATGAATATTTTTAAAAAAATAATTACAGATTTTGAACCACTATCCTTCTTTTTTGAAGAAGATAGCATTTATTGGGCAGATGATTTTGAGTTAGCTGATGCAATGGTTCAAAAAACAATAAAACAAATTACAGAAAAAGATGAGTCTATAACGCTTCTTCCATTGTTTAAAGACGAAGAAGATGATAAGCAATTTGCAATTGAATTATTTAAACAAACCATTTTTTACGAAAACGATTTTGATCCAATTATTGCCGAAAAAACAAAAAATTGGGAGTTTGATAGAATTGCAATGATGGATGTTTTATTAATGAAAATGGCTTTGGCAGAAGTTTTATCTTTCCCTACAATTCCTGTAAAAGTTACTTTAAACGAGTATATCGAAATTTCTAAATCGTATAGCACGCCAAAAAGTAAACAGTTTATAAATGGTATTTTAGATAAAATAATTGCCGACTACAAAAAAGAAAATAAGATTAAAAAAACCGGTAGAGGTTTGTTAGAATAATTTTTTAAAAACATAAAAATCAATAGTAAAATGAAATCACTAAAACTTAAATCTCTTATTGCAATAACAAGTATTGCATTGGTATTTACAGCTTGCAACGAAACAAAAAAAGAAGGAACTGATTTAGATACAGATATTGTAAAAAATGGTTCTTCAGCAACAGCTGTTAATAAAGAAGATTTGCCAGTTGTAGAGTTTGAAAAAGAAACACACGATTTTGGTAAGATTAAAGAAGGCGAAAAAGTAGCTTATTCTTTTAAGTTTAAAAACAGCGGTAAGTCAGATTTGATTATTACCGACGCAAAAGGAAGCTGTGGTTGCACAGTACCAAATTATCCAACTAAACCAATTGCACCAGGCGAAGATGGTGTGATAGACGTTAGCTTTGATAGCGCAGGAAAAACAGGAAAACAAAATAAAACAGTAACTTTGCTAACCAATTGCGAGCCATCGACTAAAATTTTAACCATTATGGGAGAAGTTTCGCCAGCAGAAGTAAAAAAATAATTTAACAAGTTTATTAATTAATCTAAATACAAACAATGAACACAATTTTAAACATTTTATTGATGTCTTCTCCAACTGGTAAAAAAGGAGCAAGTATTATGGACTTTTTACCAATAATTTTAATTATCGTAGTATTTTACTTTTTTATGATTCGTCCGCAACTTAAAAAAGCAAAAGATCAAAAAAAGTTTCATGCTTCAATTCAAAAAGGCGATAAAGTAATTACTATTGGTGGCGTTTTCGGACGTATTGTTGATGTTAACGATACTACTTTTATTATTGAAGTAGAAGGTGGCGGAAAATTAAAAATTTTAAAATCTGCTGTTTCTTTAGAGAATACTCAAACGCTAAACGAAACTAAAAAAGCATAATTAAATAAAATTTTAAATAAAAATCCCTCAGTATCGAGGGATTTTTTATTTTTACACTATGCGAAACAAAAGCTGGAATACAATTATTGCAAATATCTACAACAAAGAATCTTTTTTGTGGAACAAAAAAATTAGCGTTTTTGTTGGTTGTTTATTTCTTGCATTTGTTTTTTGGTTAGTTATTATGCTTTCAAAAAACTACACCACTGTAGCTAATTTTAAAGCAAAGTATTTAAACTTACCTACAGAAAAAGTTTTGGTAAATAAATTGCCTAGCGATTTTTTAGTAGAACTAAATGCTACCGGATTTTATTTGCTTTCGTTAAAATGGAATAAAAAAGAAGACACAATTGCTATACATACCGAAAATTTAAAACCACTTATTAACACTAAAGACGATAAAGATTTTTACATATTGCCCAATTTTCAGTTAAAAGAATTGTCGCTTAGATTAGCTGCAAATGCTAAAGTTTTAAAGGTTTATCCAGATACTTTGTTTTTCTATTTTGATAAAAAGAAAACTAAAATTTTACCTGTTCGCTTAAACGCAAGTTTTTCTTTTGAAAAGCAACACGAAATGAGCGGACCAATTGTAATGACTCCTTCTGAAATTGTTGTAAAAGGACCTGCATCTATTTTAGAAAAAATTGATGTGTTGTATACCGAGCCTTTGCAGTTTTCTAATTTGAATAAAGCACAGCGTGTGTTTGCACCATTGGCTTTAAATTCTGAATTAGATAATTTGGAATTTTCTACCAAAAAAATTATGGTGAATTTACCTGTGGAAAAATACACCGAATCATCAGTTGAAGTGCCTATTAATGTTATCACTACAAATAATTCAATTGTAGTAAAAACCTTTCCAGAAAAGGTAAAAATTACTTATTTAGTTGCACTAAGTAAGTTTAATAAAATTAAAGCAGAGCAATTTATTGTAGAAGCAGATTATGATGAAAAAAATGTTTCCTCAAAACTAAAATTAAAATTGCATACAATTCCTGATTACATAATTAATCCGAAATTAGAGTTTCAAAAAGTTGAATACATTGTTATAAAAAAGTAATGCTTAAAATAGGCTTAACAGGCGGAATTGGAAGTGGTAAAAGCACTGTAGCTAAAGTGTTTTTGCAATTGGGTATTCCTGTTTTTTTTGCAGATGATGAATCGAAATTACTTTTGTTTCAAGATAATGTAATTAAAAAAATAGTTTCTGTTTTTGGAGAATCAGTTTTAAACGAAAACAAAATTGACAAAGCTAAATTGGCGGAAATTGTTTTTGTAGATAAGGAAAAATTAAAATTATTAAACAATATTTTACATCCATTAGTGGCAGAGCGTTATGCCAATTGGATAATTGAAAATAAAACAAAGTCTTTTACAATTAAAGAAGCAGCTATACTTTTTGAAAGTGGAAGTTATTTGGATTGCGATAAAGTTATTTGCGTTTCTGCTGATGAAAACATAAGAATAGAGCGAGTTGTGAGTCGCGATAAAGTAAGCAAAGAAAGTGTTTTAGCGCGGATAAATAATCAATGGACTGAAGAGCAACGCATTGCAAAAAGCGATTATGTTATTTACAATAACCCAAACGATTTAATTGTGCCTCAAGTTTTAAAAATAATTGAATCATTAGCACATAGTTAAACCAATGAAAATATTTTCTGTAGAACAAATACGTGCTATTGACAAACACACCATTGAGCAAGAACCAATCTTGTCAATTGATTTGATGGAGCGTGCTGCATTGGCTTGTAGTAATTGGTTGGTTAGCAATTTTGAACCCAATAAAAATTATTTTATTTTTTGCGGAAAAGGAAATAATGGATGCGATGGTTTAGCTATTGCACGAATACTACTGAAAAATAATTTTAATGTGCAGGTTTTTGTTTTTAACGAAGATAAACGAAGCGCAGATAACCAAACAAATTTTGATTTACTAAAACAAAATTTCCCAAACTGTATTTCTGTTGTTAACGATGTTAATGATTTAAAGCGAATTAATTTCACCAATTCAGTTTGTGTTGATGCTTTATTAGGAACAGGATTAACTACTGAAATTACTGGAATTTATCACGAAACAATTGCATTTTTAAATACTATTAATTGTACTAAAGTTGCTATAGATATGCCTAGTGGTTTATTTGCTGATGCTTTAAAAGTTCAAAAGCAAACAGTTTTTAAAGCGAATTTTACTTTGTCGTTTCAGTTTCCAAAACTCGCTTTTTTGTTTCTAGAAAATTACCAATTTGTAGGTAATTTCATTTTACTAGATATAAAACTTAATCAAAGTTTATTTCAAAATCACTTACCCGAATTCTGTTATACCGATGTTTTAGAAATTCACGAATTAAATAAAATTAAAACTAAGTTTTCGCACAAAGGCACCAATGGGCATGCTTTACTAATTGTAGGTAGTAACGATAAAACAGGTGCAGCCGTTTTAAGTGCAAACGCAACATTAAAAAGTGGTTGTGGTTTAGTTACTGTTGCATCAACAGCAAATACAATTTTAGCTCTACAAGCTAATTTACCAGAAGCCATGTGTGTTGGCGCTGGGAGCGAAGAGTACATAACAGAATTACCTAAATTAGAAAAATATAACGCTTTAGCCATTGGTTGTGGAATAGGTTTAGAAAAACAAACTGCTAATGTTTTAAAGTTATTAATTCAAGATGCTAAAATACCTATGGTGATTGATGCTGATGCAATTACACTTTTAGCTGAAAATAAAACTTGGCTTTCGTTTTTACCAGCAAATACTATTTTAACACCTCACATAAAAGAGTTAGAACGCTTAATTGGCAAATGCGCTGATAGTTTTGAGCGTTTGGAAAAAACAAAACAATTTGTTTTAAAATATAATTGCATTGTAATTATAAAAGGTGCGCACACAGCCATTGCTGCTCCAAATGCGCCAATTTATTTTAATTCAACGGGTAATGCAGTTATGGCAAAGGGTGGGAGTGGCGATGTTTTAACAGGATTAATAACTGGTTTGTTGGCGCAAGGCTATTCGCCATGGCATGCAGCTATAATTGCTGTTTATAAACATGGTGCTGCGGCAGATTATCTTGTTGAAAATCAAAATTTTAATTCCATCCTGCCTTCACATTTATGTGAATATTTTTAGTTTATTTTGTTTTAATCGATTAAAAAACTATATTTGTGATATAAAATATGGTTTTAGACGAAAAAATAACGGTTTTAAAAAGGGTTACATTATCTCACTCCGACATAATGTTGCGTAGCGATGGTATTGTACAAATAAACTACGCTCCCGAAGCCCATTTTACTGAAAAACAAGCCCGTGAGTGGTTTGTTGAATTAGAAAAAATGGTGGAAGGTAAATCGTATCCAATTTTAAAGGTTCCCGGCGACCATTCTACTACCGATCAAAGCAACAGAGATTTTGTGGCAAAAGGCGAAGGCTTAAAATATTCTAAAGCAGAAGCATTTGTTTTAAAATCGATGGCGCACCGTATTATTGGTAATTTTTATATGATGGTAGATAAACCATTAAAACCCACAAAAATGTTTGCTAACGAAGAAGACGCCGTAAATTGGCTATACCAATTTAGATAAATATCCTGCGTTATTTTTTGTTTTGATTTTTTTTCTGTTGTTTATATATTTCGCTCCTACGGCGCTTTACTTTAATACTTAATTTTTCTACCAATAGTTCGTTCCTACGGAACTTCGGTAAATTGTATTATTAATGAGAGTTCTCCTATTTACCACAAAACTTTATGAACGAAGCATATTCTTAAATTCAAGAGGCGAGCGTGAGCCTGACAAAACGCGGAGCAGACGTGCTTTGTGTGTTGGCGTTCGTTTTGTTTTGACTTTTTTTGGTTCGTTTTTTGTGTCAAGACAAAAAATGAACGTAAAGAGCCAATGCAGTCTTTTACTTGCTTTGTTGTTTAGTTAAGTGAATGAAATTAGTGCTATGATTGTGAATACAATGTTTAAATAACTAGTACGTTTTTAAAAAATCCAAAGCACCTTCTAAAGCATCTAATAATCCAGATTTATCAGCATTTTCATCTAAATTTTTTACTGCATTTAGTTTTTGTTGTTGCGCTTCCATTTCTTTAGTATCTAAAGTTGTTTCAATATTTTCAATAATCGAAAGCACTTCAATACACTCTTCAAACGAACCTTTTATAGCACAATCAACCCAATACGGAATATGTTTGGTAGCATCTAAACCAGCTTCCCAAACGGTGCAAAGTATCTGCGCGCGTTTTTTCTCGTCGGTTTCGGTATTTAAAAAATCAATAACAGCTTCAATACTCACTTCTTGTTTAAAAATAGCCAAAGCATCTTCTTTAAAATCGATGTTTTCTCTACTCGAAACAAAAGCAAAAAACTTATCAAAACCACCTTCTAACTCACCTTCGTTAGCAACAATAAGGGTGCTGTATTGCTCAGGGTCGAACAATTTATTTTTTAACTCATTCAAATCTTTAGTGTATTCAAATAAATCGCCGTTGTCTTCCGTTTCGTTCATGGTTAAAAGTTTTTGCAAAAATAGTAAAACAGATTTGTATAGAACTTATTTCGTGCATGTTTTTCTTAATTACTTGTATTATGAGTTAATTTTTTACCACATAGTTACATAGATATAGATTGTTTAAGTTTTTAAAGTTTCACAAAGCATTGAAGCCATGCTTCAATAAACTATGCGTAGCTTTTATTGTGTGAGTTTTCCTTCTATGTTTCTATGTGGTTAAAATGCAAGTGCAGCGCTAGTTATTTCACTTCGTATATCTTTTACTTCTAATTTGTATCATTTTATGAATTAGATACTTTAAATTTGCGGTTGAAATTACATTATGACCATTAACGAAGATATTTATAACTGGGTAGTATTTCCACTTCTTATTTTTTTAGCAAGAATGTGCGATGTGAGTTTAGGAACTCTGCGTGGGGTGTTGGCATCTAAAGGATTTAAAAAAATTGTACCTTTTATTGGTTTTGTTGAAGTGTTGATTTGGTTAATTGCCATTAGCCAAATTATGAAAAACTTAAACAACGTAATGTGTTATGTGGGCTGGGCTGGTGGCTATGCCATGGGCAGTTATTTGGGTTTAACTATTGAAGAAAAATTAGCTTTTGGCACACAAGTAATTCGTATTGTAACCAATCAAGCTTGTGATGAACTTGTAGAAGCTTTAAAGAAAGCAAACTATGGTTTTACTATGTTTGATGGGCAAGGTAGCCGCGGACCTGTAAAAATGATATTAACGATTGTAAAGCGTAAAGAAGTAAAAAACGTAATTATATTGCTCAATATTTATAATCCAAATTCTTTTTATTCGGTAGAAGATATAAAAGAAGCGCAATTGATTCCATCATCCTACGAGCGCAACTCCAAAGTAAAATATATGGATATGATTTTTCCATTGCGAAAAGGGAAGTAGAATGTTTGAATTTATAATTGAAAGTATTTTAAGCGCACTCGTTGAACTATCAGTGTTTTTAGGTTTTAAAAAAGTATATGTTTTTTTCAAAAAAATATTTTCTAATATTAAATCGAAGTTTAAACAAAACTAGTTTGTAAATAACGATTAAATAAAATACAAAATAATTTCTTGTAATTTTTCAGTTTACTGCGTTTTGGCAATTAAGCTGAGGGAGGTTTAATCAACTTTTTTAGAGGCAATCGACTTGAATTTTACAGTACAACTATCACAAGTATAAATTTTCGCTAACCTATAAACTGGCCATATTGGTCTTAAACAGCCCATTGCATGGCGTTTTCTCGCATAAGGAAAGTCAGCGTCTGATTGATTTTTTAGCTTACCATAAACTGTTTTTACAATTGCTTTTTTTCCTGTCAACAAATGGTTTTTGTCACAGTATTTAGGGTGTTTTATTCCTCGAGTCTGGTTTTTAACAATACAAGAGTTAACTATAAAAGAAAGGAAAATTAATTTGAATATTAAGCGTAACATTTTTTATAATTTGTTAAATCTTTTTTTCTCCTAAAGCGAAGTTAAAAACTATGCTAAGTGAGGTAAAAGTTATTTGTTTTTCGTGGGGTTAATTTTTAAATCTAATTCTTCAATTACCTCACAATCTGCTGAATATATTGCACCCTCTCTGAAATTCCCTTTTACTCCAACTTTAATTTTGTCGTAATGAAAAGGTCTCATTTCATTGTTAATAATCCACATTCTTGCAGTACCTGAATTGGGTACTGATTTGTCATTATACAATATAACATTTCCTTCATTATCTTCAAATTCTGGCCATATCATATACATTTTGTTTTCGGATTCTCCAGAATAAGAAAAATCACAACGAATTCCTTGGAATGGATTACCTGTTTTCCTACCACCATCTTCTTGACTTCTGAATTTATATTTTACTCTAAAGTCTGCTTTATGATTTAAACGGTTTTCGTATGGTTCGTGCATTATCGCCAAATAATTTATGCTTAATTTTTAAACAAATATATTCTTTTTATAATTAATAAAATTTAAAAATTTTACCCCTCCAACTTCACTACCTCTGTTTTAGTTTGTACTTTGTTATTGTTTTTTGTTAAACGTAAACCGCCTTTGCCTAATTGCAATAAAATAATTTCGTTGGCATCTATAAAACTAAATGTAAAGGCTAAAATAACCACAACAATTATAAGGCTGGTTACAATACTCGTAAACCAAAACGACCAAAACGTATAAATTATTTCGTTTTTATCTTTGCTTTCGTAATACCGAATGGGTATCGTTTTGCCCGTTTCAAAATTTTCTTCTGAGTGTATTGCAGTTGCTTCAATACTATTGCTAGTCGGCGAAGGATAAATTATAATATTATAAATTTTGCTGTCGTCTAAATAGGTTTGCGCACCTTGTTGTTTGTCAAAATTGGTAACAATGTATTTTTCTGCTACAATGCCTTCAGCTGTTTTTGTGTCTTTAAGCTGATTGTAGTTATACAAAACAAAATAAACTGCAACTATGGCAATAAAAGCAAGTAATATTTTGTTTCGGTTTAGTTTTAAAATCATACTGCAAGTTCATCATTTATTGGTGAATAAACAAATGCTTTGCTACTTGTCGTTACTGCTAGTTTTTTCACCACATAGGTACATAGGTTTATTGTATTAATAACAAGTAGTATAAAAGTTTAAAATAGTTTTTCGCATTGCGAAAAATACTATGTACTCTCTGTTTTATTAGCAGCGCGTAATTTTCTATGTTCCTATATGGTCAAGACTTACTTATATTATTAATGTTTTTGTATCAACAAGAAAACAAGTTATTTAAAATAGTATTTTTGTTGCAGATATACATTTTATGCTTAAAAAACTTCCACTATTTGTTTTAATGTTGTTAAGCGGTTTGCTATTAACTGCAGCTTGGCCAGTAAATGGTTTTTCGCCTTTGTTATTCTTGGCTTGGGTTCCGCTATTGGTAGCTGGCAATCGTATGTTGCAACAACCCGAAAAATACAAAAACAAACATTTTTTCTTTTATAGTTTTATCACCGTTTTTGTTTGGAATTTAGGTGTAACCTGGTGGGTTTATTTTGCTTCGTTTGGTGGTGCAGCCATGGCAATTGTTACCAACAGTATTATTATGGCTTTAATACTTTTGTTATCGCGTATAGTAGCAAAAAACACAACTGTAAATTTAGGTTTAGCTGCTTTTGTAGTTTTTTGGTTGGGGTTTGAATATTATCATCAATACTGGGATTTAACTTGGCCTTGGCTAACTTTAGGAAATGGTTTTGCAGCTAATCACCAATGGATTCAGTGGTACGAGTTTACTGGTTTTTCGGGTGGTTCGTTGTGGGTATTGTTAAGTAATGTGTTTTTATTTAAAATTGTTGATTCTCAAAAATCACTTAAAGAATTAACTAAGCCAATTGCTTTGTTTTTGCTTTTTATTATAGTTCCTATTACGTTGAGTTATGTAATGTATTTTAATTACGAACAAAAAGGAAAGCCTCATCAAATAACAATTGTACAGCCCAATATTGATCCGTATAACGAAAAGTTTAGCGGTATGACAAGCGATGAGCAATTGCAAAAATTAATGCAAATTGCAAGTACACAACTTACAAGTAATTCAACCTATTTAGTTGGACCCGAAACCGCAATTGTAGATAATATTTGGGAAAATGAAATGAACGAAGATTACTCTATTGTGCTGTTAGATTCGTTTGTAAAACAATATCCAAAAATGAATATTGTAATTGGCGCTTCAACTATGTACATGTATCAAGATGGCGAAAAAATGTCGCCAACAAAACGCAAATATGGACGAAGCGGCAAATTTTACGAATCGTATAACACAGCTTTGCAAATTGATGGTGTTCAAAAAGTACAAGCCTATCACAAATCTCGTTTAGTGCCCGGTGTAGAAAAAATGCCTTTTCCTGCTTTTTTTAAATTGTTCGAAAAATTTGCTTTGGAGTTAGGCGGTACAAGCGGTAGTTTGGGTATGCAAGACGATAGAGAAGTTTTTTTAGCCAAAGATAAAAACACAAAAGTAGCACCCATTATTTGTTACGAGTCGGTGTATGCTGATTACGTTAGCGAATACGTGCGCAACGGCGCCAACTTATTATTTATAATTACTAACGATGGTTGGTGGGACGATACACCCGGCTACAAACAACATTTAGCGTATGCAAAATTACGCGCTATAGAAAACAGAAGAAGCATTGCACGTTCTGCCAACACAGGAGTTTCTGCATTTATTAATCAGCGTGGCGATATAAGTCAGCCAACAGCTTGGTGGCAAGAAGCAGTAATTACCGAAACAATTTTAGCCAATACCGAAACCACTTTGTTTACAAAAACAGGCGATATAATTGGTAAATCGGCACAATTAGCAAGCGTTTTGGGCTTACTTGCATTAATAGGGTTTAAACTCTTAAAATTCTTTAAAAAACAATAACTTTGTAGCCGTAAAACTTTAAAAAATTAATTATGAAAAAGTATGACGTTGTAATAATTGGAGCAGGTCCTGGTGGATATGTTGGCGCAATAAGATGTGCACAATTGGGTATGAAAGTTGCCTTAATTGAAAAATATAAAACATTAGGTGGTACTTGTTTAAATGTTGGATGTATTCCTTCAAAAGCATTATTAGATTCGTCAGAACATTATCATAACGCAACACATACTTTTAAAGAACATGGAATTGATGTAAAAGATGTGAAAGTAAATTTACCTCAAATGATAAAACGTAAAGACGAGGTAATTTCTCAAACTGTTGCGGGCATTCAGTTTTTAATGAAAAAAAACAAAGTTGATGTTTACACAGGAATGGGTTCGTTCAACACAAAAAATATAATTGATGTAACTAAAGAAGATGGTTCTGTTGAACAATTAGAAACATCAAAAACAATTATTGCAACGGGTTCAAAACCGAGTACTTTACCAGGAATTGAAATCGATAAAAAAAGAGTTATTACTTCAACAGAAGCATTAAACTTAACAGATATTCCTAAACATTTAATTGTAATTGGTGGTGGTGTAATTGGCTTAGAACTAGGTTCAGTTTTTGCGCGTATTGGTTCTAAAGTTTCGGTTATAGAATTTGCTCCGTCAATTATTGGAACTATGGATAGCACCATGGGCAAAGAGTTACAGAAGTCGTTGACTAAATTAGGAATGGAATTTTTCTTAAGCCATAAAGTAAAAAGTGCTGTAACAAAAGGAAAAGAAGTTATTGTAAAAGTAGAAAATGCAAAAGGTGAAGAAGTTGAATTTAAAGGCGATTATTGCATAGTAGCAGTTGGAAGAAAAGCATATACAGATAAGTTGGGATTAGAAAAAATTGGTTTAAAAACAGATGCTCGTGGTAAAGTAGAAGTAAACGACCATTTAGAAACTAGCGTTCCGGGTATATACGCAATTGGCGATGTTGTAAAAGGAGCAATGTTAGCGCACAAAGCAGAAGAAGAAGGAACATTTGTTGCTGAAGTTATAGCTGGACAAAAACCACATATTAATTACAATTTAATTCCTGGAGTAGTTTATACTTGGCCAGAAGTGGCAAGTGTAGGTTATACCGAAGAACAATTAAAAGAGCAAGGAAAAAAATACAAAGTAGGTTCGTTTCCATTTAAAGCAAGCGGAAGAGCTCGCGCAAGCATGGATACCGATGGTGTAATAAAAGTATTAGCAGACAGCACAACCGACGAAATTTTAGGTGTACATATGATTGGACCGAGAGTTGCTGATATGATTGCAGAAGCAGTTGTAGCAATGGAATTTAGAGCAAGTGCAGAAGATATTGCACGTATGAGTCATGCGCATCCAACCTTTACCGAATCATTTAGAGAAGCTTGTTTAGACGCAACAGATAAAAGAGCAATTCATATTTAGAAAATATTTTAGATTGTTTAAAGCCGACTTTAAGTCGGCTTTTTTATTGATTTTATGTATATTAGATTATTAATTACAATAAGCTTATGAAAGAATTAATGTATTTATTATTTTTTATACCTACTATTTTATTCGGGCAACAATTCAGTAAAATAAAAACTGCTACTGAAACTTTTTATGTTTTAAATTCAATTGATACATTATCAATACCAAAGGGTTTACCTGATGGTAAATGGAAAGTTTTTTATGATAATGATACTTCAAAAGTCCGTTATATTTTTTATTTAAAAGATAATAAAGTAGATGGACCATTCAATTCATATTATGATAATGGAAGTTGGCAAAAAATTGGAACTTATTATATGGATAGTCTTTGGACTTTTAGTAAAATTAATAGTGTCAGAGATACAACATTTAAAATTGGTTTGTGGAGTAATCAAGTTGCAGGATTAACCTTTGAAGATATATATGAAATCCCTTATAAAAACGATAGTGTTTTTATTGAACAATGGTATTACAAGTATGGTCAATTATTAGCAGAGAGAACTCATTTAAAAGGAAAAGGTTTAGTTAAAGAAACTTGGTTTTACGAAAATGGAGAAAAATCTTCAATGTTTGAAAAACAAAAAGAATATTCAATTAGGATAGAATGGGCAGAGGGTAGAAAAATTACAAGTGTTGAAGTTGATCAGGGTTTATACTATCACCTACAAATTGACACTGCTTTGAATAATAGATTTTACAGACGTTGTAGTAATTGTTATAATCAGTCAATTTTCAATAAAGAAGGCAATTTAGTTTCTGAAGTTTCTTTTGATGAAAATGGTAATATTAGAAAATATTACGGAAAGGGAGTTGAATTGTTTTATGATGAAAATTCAAAATTTGAAAGCATAAGATATTGGAATAGAAAAAACAAACTAAAAATCAAAAGGAATAAATAATTGAATACAAACTTGGTTCTTCAATAAAAACCAAAGAAATCCAAATCCAATTAAAAATACCTTGTTGTTTTAATTTGGTAATCCTTCTGTTGAAGATTTTTTCCAACCATTATTTGGCATAAACCAATAAATACTTCCATCGCTTAAAACAGCTACATAACGAGTTCCATTTGCTTCGTTTTTTTCGTAAGCCGTAAATTGTATAATATTGTAACCATTCGGCAAACCATCAGTTGTAGATTTTTTCCAAGCATTTCCTGGCATAAACCAATAAATAGAATTGTCTTCTAAAACAGCAACGTAACGAGTTCCGTTTTGTTCATTTTTTTCGTAGGCAGATAAAAATTTAATAGGCGAACTTGGTAAACCCTCTGTAGAAGATTTTTTCCAAGGGCTATTGGGCATAAACCAATAAATTGAATTATCGCTTAGCACGGCTACATAACGAGTTCCGTTTGCTTCATTTTTTTCGTAGCTCGAAAGAATTTTAATTTTTTGGGCATTAACTTTTAATGAAATAAAAGAAAGCGAAATAAATAAAATTGAAATTATATTTTTCATGATGATTTTTTTATAAAAATACAAAAATTATTAATTAGCAACACAACTTGGTTCGTGCTTAATTTTAAAATTACAAGAGTTAGCAATAAAGCATTTTTTATTGGCTTCATCGTGTAACGAGTTTGCTAAATCTATTTTGCTTTTATCTGTAATTGTAACCATAGGATACAATGTTACAGAAGTGAAATGTCCACCACCCGTATCGGTTTGAAGCATTGTTCCTGTTGCATTATCAGTATAAGCTGTAACAATAATATTGTTGTCGGCGCAAAAATGTAAAAACCATAGCATGTGGCAAACCGATAAAGAAGATAAAAACATATCCTCAGGATTGTGCTTTGTTACATCTCCTAAAAATGGAGCATCGCTCGAACCTAATATGTCTGGTTTGTGTTCAATAGAAATTGTATGACTACGTTCGTATGCTTTGTAGTTTGTGGTTCCTTCGCCTTTGTTGCCTGTCCATACAACTTTTGTTTTGTAGTGATGTTCTTTAGCCATTTTATTTTGATTAATTTTTGTGATTTTTTCAAATCAAATTTTTGATACAATCATCCCGAACCTAGTTCGGGTTTACGATTTCTAAGCATATTTGTTCATTCGCTAAACGCGAATTCCAACTATGCAGACATCGTCAACTTGTTCTAAATTACCTTTCCAGTTTTCGAGTGCTGCATTTAGTTTTTCTTGTTGAACAGTTAATGAGTCATCAGCTATACATAAAAGTAATTCTTGTAATCTTTTGTATTTGAATTTTTTGCCACTGTGCCCACCAAATTGATCGGCAAAGCCATCAGTAAGTGTATAAATTAAATCTCCACTTTGCAAGTTAATAGTTTGCAAAGAAAAAGGTATTTTGTCTTTATCGTGTTTACCAATTGGCATTCTGTCAGATTTTATTTCAATTAGTTTCCCTTTTCTAATTATCCAAATTGGATTATTGGCCGATGCGCATTGCATAGTTTTATTTTCAAAATCAAAACTTATTAAATTACCATCCATTCCATCTTTTCCACCTTCTTCACTTCCGTCGTTTTTTAAATTTTCAATAACTAATTTTCTTGTTTCGTTAAGTATTAATTCAGGGCTAGTTATCCCTTTTGTAACGGCCTTATCTAAACATGCAATATTTAGAATGCTCATAATAGCACCTGGAACTCCATGACCTGTGCTATCAGCAGTAACCAATGCGAAATTGTTATTGCTTAATTTTGTAGCCCAATAAAAATCTCCGCTTACTATATCTTTAGGTTTAAATAAAATAAAGTAATCGTTTAAATTTTCATCTAACATTTTTGTGCTCGCTAATAATGCCCTTTGTATTCGTTCGGCATAATTTATACTATCGCTTATTTCTTTATGCTTTTCTTCTACTAGCAGTTTTTGTTCTTCAATAATGTGTTTTTGTTTTTGAGAAGAACGCAACGAACGGAAAATAAATACAGCAAGCACAAGTACCAACAACAAACCAGAAACTACTGACCAGATAATAATTTTTTGTTTTTTACTTTCTGCTTCAGCTACTGCTGTTTGTTTTTCCTGCTCGGTTTTAATCAGTTTTATTTGCTGTTCTTTTTTTTCGGTTTCATATTTGGTGCTCATCTCGGTAATTTGTTCATTTGATTCTTCGTTGAAGATGCTATCCTTGACGGCGGAATACAATTGATGATATTCGTAGGCTCCTTTCCAATCCCCAGCAGTAGAATCGCACTGAGAGAGAGAATAGTAGGTATACTTCATTTGGTCTTTTGAGCCGATTTCTTTGGCAATGCTCAAACTCATCAGTGATTGTTTTTTGGCTTCGGTTATTTTATTTTGTTTTAAATAACTATTTCCGATGTTATTGAGATGTCTTGCAACACCCCTTTTATTTCCAAGTTCTTCATCCATTTTTAATGCCTTAAAATAATTTTCCAGTGCCTTTTCATAGTTTCTTTGGTTATCATAAATAATTCCGATATTACCGTAAGAAAAAGCCATACCTTGTTTATCACCAATTTCTTCTCTTATTTTTAGTGATGCGAAATAATTTTCCAATGCTTTGTCACTTTTGCCTTGAGCAGAATAAATAATTCCGATGTTATTGTAAGAATCAGCAAAACCTTTTTTGTCCCCGATTTCTTCTCTTATCTTCAGCGAAGCGAAATAATTTTTTAATGCTTGGTCGTAATTACCTTGGTTCCAATAAATAAGTCCGATATTGTTATAAGACAGAGCAATGCCTTTTTTATCACCTGTTTTTTCTCTTATTTTGAGTGAAGCGAAGTAATTTTCTAATGCTTGGTCGTAATTGCCTTGGTTCCAATAAATAATTCCGATGTTGTTGTAAGAATCAGCAATGCCTTTTTTGTATCCAATTTCTTCTTTTATTTTCAGCGAAGCGAAATGATTTTCCAGCGCTTTGTTGTAGTTGCCTTGGTCAGCAGAAATAATTCCGATGTTGTTGTAAGAATTTGCCATTGCTTTTTTAATCGCTAAACTTTCCAAATGTTTGGTGTTTTTGGAAAGTTGAAGTGCTTCATTTCCAAATTGCAATGCCTTATCGTATTCACCGATGACAAGGTATTCCCAGCAGATGGCATTTAGGTGTTTTATTTTGGTGGTGTCCCCGAGACATGGTACGGAGCAAGCGGGTTTATCTTTTTTAAGCAAGGTAAGAAGAGAGTCAATGGGTCGACTGCGTACACTACTTGTTTTAGGGTTTTGTGCTAAAGAAAATTGAACACTGATAACGCTGATTGTTATGATGAAAAATAATTTTATTTGAGCTGCGAAAATTTTCTTAATCTGTGTCATCTTTGTTCTATTAAGTAGTAGTTTTTAGACAAATTAAATTTTTATTCCAATTATACATACATCATCTACTTGTTCTAAATTTCCCTTCCAATTTTTGAATGTGTTTTGTAGTAATTCTTTTTGTTCGGTCATACTTAAATTAGCATTTTTAGCTAATAATTCGCGTAGTTTTTTACTCATGAATTTTTTACCATTTTCGCCACCAAACTGATCAGGAAAACCATCGGTTAATGTATAAATTACATCTCCTTTTTGTAATTCAATTGTTTGTTGCATAAACGGAATATCTTGTCTGTCGTGCTTACCTACTGGCATTTTATCCGGTTTTATTTCTATTGCTTCGTCACCTCTTATAATCCATACAGGATTATTTGCTGCTGTAACAAATAATTTATTGGTATTAAAATCATAAATTGTTAAACTACAATCCATACCATCTTTTCCACCTTCGGCACTACCATCTTTTTTTAATCGTTCAATAATTGTTTTGCGTGTTGCATTTAAAATATCGGCGGGTTCATTGTTTTGTTCAATAGCTTTTTCTAAACTGGTTATGTTTAGCAAACTCATAATTGCTCCCGGAACGCCATGCCCTGTGCTATCTGCTGTAGCTAATGCAAAATTACCATTACTTAGTTTTGATGCCCAATAGAAATCGCCACTAACTACATCTTTAGGATTGAATAAAACAAAATAATCTTTTAAATTTTCGTCAAGTAATTCTTTCGAAGCTAAAAAGCTTCTTTGAATTCTTTCTGCATAATTTATACTGTCGGTTATTTCTTTATGTTTTTCTTCAACTAATTCTTTTTGATGTTCTACTGTTTGTTTTTGATTTTCGATAATTATTTTTTGTTTTTGAGTAACTCTGTATCGTTTGTATAAGAATATAGAGAAAATAAAAACAATTGATAAGCCAATAACAGCAGATATTAGTAGTAAATTTTGTTTTTCTTTTTCTTTTTTTGCTATTTCATCTTTCTTAGTTTGTTCAAGTTTAGTAAGCGCTTCTTTTTTCTCAAATTCTGATTTAATTTGATTTTTGTATAATGCTTTTTTATTGCTTATGTTTTTTAAACTATCACTACAAATCATAAATTGATTTAGATGATAATAAGCTTCTTTGTAATTTTTTAAAGCAAATAAATTTGCACTTTGAGTTTTGTGCGCAAAAGACAATAGTTCTAAATTACCAGTTTTTATGGCTATTTTAAGACTTTTTAAAGCGTATTCTTGAGCTTTATTTATATCTCCTTTTGTGAAGTATATTCTTGAAATATTATCTTGTGTATACGCAACTCCATTTAAATCTTTAATATCAGTTTTAATTGCTAAAGCTTCTAATAAGTATTCTAAGGCTTTGTCTATTTGATTTAATTTTCGGTAAGTGTTTCCAATATTATTTAAAGATTCTGACACACCTCTTTTATCATCAATTTTTTTTCTAATTGCTAACGATTTATCGTAATAGTTGAGTGCTGAGTCAAAAGAGAGTTTGTATTCAGAAATTAGTCCAAGATTATTGAATATTGTAGCAGTATAGAAGATTGCTTCTTTGGAATTTGAATTTTTTAAATTGTTTAATGCATTTAAGTAATTTTCTATTGCTTTATCAAACATTTTTTGAGTTTGATACATAAAAGCAATATTATTTAGCGATAATGCAATATTTAGAGAGTCTTTATTTTTCTCATAATATTTTAAGACATCGTCAGCATAACTAATTGCAACTTCAGTATTGCCAGTACTTAACAAAATTGAAGACAAATAATCTTTAGCTACAACATTTGTTTCTTGCAAAAATAGGTTAGTTGCGTTTGCTTTTGTTTTTTCGTTTAATAAATCTACTAATTTTAAGAACTGAACTTTAGCTGAGTCTAACAATCCAGTTTCGTATGTTTTTACGCTTACTTCGTACTGTTTTGTAATTTGCAGACTATCTGTTTTACTAATCTGTGCAAACAAAAAATGAGTGTAAAAACAGAACAAAATTGTGACTATAATTTTTTTTAATAGCATATTGCTTTATTTTTATTTGCTTTATGTTATAGTAAAGCTAATACTATTAATTTTTAGAAGAAAATATTTGTAAGATAAAGCGATATTTTTAAACTATTGAAACGTTATACCTGAAAATTACGATGTCTAATCGTACTTATTCGTTCTCGTTATAATCGAACTCCTATTATGCATATATCGTCAACTTGTTCTAAATTACCTTTCCAGTTTTCGAGTGCTGCATTTAGTTTTTCTTGTTGAACAGTTAATGAGTCATCAGCTATACATAAAAGTAATTCTTGTAATCTTTTGTATTTGAATTTTTTGCCACTTGGCCCGCCAAATTGATCGGCAAAACCATCAGTAAGTGTATAAATTAAATCACCATTCTGTAAGTTAATAGTTTGTAAACTAAAAGCTGTTTTATCTTTATCGTGCTTGCCAATTGGCATTTTATCGGGCTTAATTTCTATCAGTTCTAAACTATTATTTTTGCTGTATAAAGTAGGTTTTGCTGACTCTTTATTCTCTATACGTTCTTTAATCAAATTTTGACTTTTTGTTTTAGAATCTGTTGCTCGTATTATCCAGACAGGATTATTTGCCGATGCGCAATACATTATTTTGTTTTTAAAATCAAAGCTTAATAAATTCCCATCCATTCCATCTTTTCCACCTTCGTTGCTGCCGTCGTTTTTTAAATTTTCAATAATTAAATCTCTAGTTTCATTTAATATTAATTCAGGACTCGTAATTCCTTTACTTACAGCTTCTTTTATACAAGCAATATTTAAAATACTCATAATTGCACCCGGAACTCCATGCCCAGTGCTATCTCCTGTAAATAATGCAAAGTTGTTGTTACTTAATTTTGATGCCCAATAAAAATCGCCACTAACAATTGCTTTGGGTTTAAATAAAATAAAATAATTTTCTAAGTTATGGTCTAATACTTTTTTGCTAGCTAACAAAGCTCTTTGTATACGCTCCGCATAATTTATACTATCGCTAATTTCTTTGTGTTTTTCTTCTATAATTTGTTTTTGATGTTCGATTTCTGTTTTTTGTTTTGCAAGTAATAAATTGGCTTTTCGTTTTGTGTAAAATGCAAACAACAAAACACCTGCTAGCATTACTACTAAAGCTAATCCAAGCAAAATATATTTTTGTTTTTGCTTTTGTTGTTCTTTGTCTTTGTTCAATAATTTAATTTCAATATCTTTTTTTTCAGTTTCATATTTGGTTTGCATTTCAGCAATTTGTTTCTGATTATCTTCTGTGTAAATAGAATCTTTAACCGCTATAAATTTATTCTGAAATTGATAAGCTTGTTTGTAATCATTCATTGCAGCGTATATTCCTGCCAAACCTTTGTAGCTATCTTTTGCAAGCATTTTAATGCCTGTTTCGTATCCAATTGCTAAACTTTTATTCAAATAGTCAATGGCTTCAAAGTATTGTTTTTGTTCTAAATAAACCGAACTAATGTTTATATACGAACCTGCAATAGCTAATTTATCGCCAATTTCGAGTTGTGTTTGCAAAGCTTTTAAAAAATATTCGAGTGCTTTTTTATTATTTTTCTGTTCATAATAAATTACTCCAACATTATTAAGCGATCCTGCAATAGAATTTTTATTACCTAATTTTTCATATATTTTATGTGCTTTTAAAAAAACCTCGATGGCCTTGTCGTATTTACCTGAATACATATAAACTCCACCCATATTTCCTAGCGTTAGAGCTACACCATTATTGTCGTTTATTTCCTCATAAATTTTTATTGCTTTTAAATAATAGTCAATTGCCTTATCGTAATTTTGTTGCGAATAGTAAACTACACCGATACAAACAGTTGAACCTGCAATTCCTTTTTTGTCGTTTATTTTTTCTCTAATTTTTAATGCTTTAATGTGGTTTTCTAATGCAGGACTATATATTCCTTGCCAATAGTTTGCGTTACCAATATTTCCATAAGCATTTGCAAGCTCATATTCAAAACCAATTTCTTCAGCTACTTTTAATGCCTTAATAAAATAGTCAATAGATTTTTTATAATTGCCTTGACTCATAATGGCATTACCAACATTATTTAACGAAACTGAAAGTCCTTTTTTATAGTTAAGCTTTTCGGCTAATTTTACAGCTTCTTCAGCGTATTTTAACGACTTATTAAAATCAGAATTGCTATACTCGTCGCTAAGTGCATTTAATAGATTTACTTTTGTAGTATCTTCTTTAGATTTTAAAAGTATTTTTTGTATCGAATCGATACTGTTTTTTTCTGCAAAACTATTTAATGCAAATAAAAATAATAGGAATGTAAGGAAGTTTAGCTTTTTTACCATTGCAATTTTATACAATAGTAAAGCTAGAAATATTTTTTAAGTAGCAAAAATTAATTTAAATAAGAGCAATATCTTTTACACTTACCCAACCTTCTTTTTGGTTATCTAACTCAATGCGGAGCCAGTTTTGGTTGGTTTCTATAATGTGAACAATAGTTCCTTCGTGCAATACAAATAAGTTAGTAGCAGTTTCTGTAGGAGCACTTTTTATAGATATTGTATTGCTCAATACAACGCCTTCTGATTGCGTATTTGCAAATTTATATTGGTTGTAAGAAAACAATAAACTAACAAGAGTAATTACAAAAAACAACAAGCTAAAAATGAAAAATAATTTACGCTTACTTTCTAGTTGAGCAATTAAAAATGAAATTAGTGATGCGCAAAAAATAAACAAAGCACCCAATGTAAACCAAGCCCAATTGTTTGATGTTGTGCTGTTGTATAGCGATTTCCACCAGCGATTTAAAAACAACTCTTCTTGCGGTTCCGTTTTATCTCTTGTTTTTAAGTAAGCAAATTTTAAATTATTTTTCGCGTCGCTATTGTTGGTTTCTAGCTTTAAACTTTTAGAATAATACTGAATTGATTTTGCAATTTGATTTAGTTTAAAATAACAATTTCCAATGTTATAATACAATTCAAACGATTCTACATTTTGTTTTTCTATTTCTTGATAAGCTTCTAATGCTTTTTCAAAGTTATTGCTATCATAAGCTGTTTTAGCTTTTGCGAATAGGGTTTCAGGATTTTCTGCTGAAAATAAATTCAACGGAAATAATAATAGAATGGTATAAAAAATATTTTTCATGTTAAACTTTTCTCCCTTCTTCTATTTCAGTAATAATTGATGTCGCTTCTTTAAAATCAATTTCCATCGCCATAGTTTCTTTAATAGGAGAGAACCTCGCCATTTCTGATTTGTCTAAAAGTTGCAAAACTCTGTTTATTATATTTTCATTTATTTTATTTGAACTCAATTTGCTTGCAATATTTTCTTTGTTTAATTCACTGACTGGAATTATAAACTTGTTGGCTAAATACATTGTTATAGCTTTGTAGAGTTCTGTGTAAAGTGCGTCAAACTGATTATTGGTAAGGTGTTGTTGCGCTGCGGCTAATTGTTGTAAAGCAACTTTATTTGCCTTTCTACTTTTTACTTCGCTTATGTTGCTGTTTTCTTTTTGAAATTTTTTATAGTATTGCAAAAATGCAACACTTGCTACAATAGGTAAAAGTAAAAGCAAGTAAAACCAAAATTTTGTTATAATATAATTATCTTTTTCAGAAAACTTACTTTCCGTTTTTATGTATTTGATGTCGTTTCCTAAATCTTTAATTTCTTCTTTTGATGCAGAATTTACTACGTAATTTTCTTGTTTTTCGCTGCCTTGTTCTACATCTAATTCAAAGTTTGGTGCACGCAAAGTAACATATGTTTTTTTGCTAGGATCAAAGTAAGAAAACGTTTGTTCTGGTATTTCGTATTTACCTGCAACTCTCGGAATAATCAAGTAATCGTAAGTTCTAGAGCCACTTAAACCACCCGCGCTAGCATTAATTTTATCCGAAATTTTTGGGTCGTAACTTTCTACTTCTGAAGGGAAATTTGGTTTTATATCTTCAATTAATTTAAGATTTCCTTTTCCTGAAATTGTATAAATTAAATTTGCACCATCATTTGTTTTAAATTTATTTTTATTGATTTTAGATGCAATACTAAATTCACCTACTGCTCCATTAAAGTCAATTGGTTTGCCAGCTTCTGGCAATGGCATTACTTCAATTTTTATAGGTTTGCTTTTTATGGTAACTCTAACATCTTGATGTCCGCCGCCAAAAAATTGTTCAAAAATATCGTTGCTTCTTGCTTGTCGTCTTACACGTGCAACACAATTCAAGTCCATACTTTCCACTTGTAACGTTCCGGTTCTTTGTGGAATTAAAATTGTTTTTTTAATTTCAGCAACCTGAAATTTCACACCATCAACAATTTCGGGATACAACTCTGCTTGTTGGTTTGGCGACATTATATCTTCGCTCCAAAAGCCATTAAAAACTGGCGCTTTGTCTAAACCATTTTCAACAATATCAACACGCGTATATACTTTGTAGGTTACTATTACTTGTTCTCCTAAATAGACTTTGTTTTTATTTACGCTAGCTTTTAAAAACAAATTGTTATCCATATCGGCAACTTGCGCGTTAGAATTTGCAGCTCCTTGATTTGAATTTTGTTGTGTATTTTTTCCGCTTCCCTTTGCAACTTCAATGGCAAATGGTTTTGTTTGCAATACTTTACCGCCTGCGTTTATAAAGGCTGAGCCAATTGTAAATTTGCCTTCTTTTTGTGGAATAATTATATAAGATAAAGAAATAGTTTGCGACATACTTCCATTTATAAATTGCATGGAAGTGGATTGGTTTGGTCCAGAAACAACTGCAAAATCGTTTAAGTTGGGAGCTTTAAAACCGCTACCAGAAGTGTTTAGCGTAAACGAAATTTGAATTTGATCGCCAACTTCTGCCTTTGTTTTACTTGCAGATGCTGTAAAGCTAGCTTCTTGCGCTAAAGTTACAAGCGGTGCAAAAAACGCAAAGCAATAGAAAAGTATTTTATTTAAAAATTTAGTTTTCACAATTACCAGTCTTTTTCAATTTGAATTTCTACAGCTGTTCCTTTTTGTTTTCGTTTGTTTTTTAAATCTTTTTCTTTTTTATTTAAAGCATCTAAAATACGTTCAGCCTCTTCTTTTTTCATTTCGTTTTTATTGTCTTTAGGTTTTTGCTGTTCGTTTTTTTCGTCTTCTTTTTTGTCTTTGTTTTTATCGTTGTTTTCGTTTTTGTCTTGTTTATCTTTATTTTTTTCGTCTTCTTTTTTATCCTGATTTTTATCTTTATTGTCTTTGTTATCCTTATTCTCCTTGTTGTCTTTATTTTCTTGATTTTGTTGTTGCAACAACATTTTTTGAGCGTAAGCTAAATTGTAGCGAGCATCTTCATCTTTAGGATTGTTTTTTAAAGCCTGTTTGTATGCCTTAACACTTTCTTCGTATTTTTTAGATTCTAAATAACTGTTTCCTAAATTGTGATTTATTTTTGATAACAATTCTTTATCTGTTGTTTGTTTCGATAATTGATCGAATTGTTGAATTGCTTCAGGATATTTTTTTTGTTTGTATAGAGCATCTCCTAGATTAAATTGTGCTTCAACTGAGTTTTTATTTTTGCTCAATGCATCTAAATATTCATTCTCTGCTTTTGTATAGTTTTTTTGTTCGTATAGCTTGTTACCACTACGAATGCTAGCTCTTTCTTTTTGAGCCAAGGCACTTAAACTAAAAAGTATAAATAATATATGTACTAAAATCTTAGTCATTAAATTTCTTCTTTTTTAAATAGATTTAGTTTAGTCCACCATTTGCTTTTATTGCTCGAAATAAAAATTTCTATAATAAGTAACAAAAGGGCAGGAGCTAAAAATAATTGAAAACGACTTTCGTAATCGCGATACACTTGTGTGCCAAACGACTGTTTATCCATTTTATTTATTTCGTTAAATATTGAATTTAATGCTGTTTGCGAGTTAGTTGCGCGCGCATAAGTTCCGTTACCGGCCATTGCTAATTGTTGCAACATGGGTTCGTTTAATTTTGTAATAACTGTGTTATTTTCTTTATCTTTTTTGTAGCCAATTGGTTTTCCATTTTGATAAACTGGAATTGGCGAACCTTCTTGTGAACCCATACCTACCGTAAAAATACGTATACCATTTGCTTTAGCTTTTTCAGCCATTTCTAAAGCACCTTCTTCATGATTTTCGCCATCAGTAATAATTATAACTGCTTTTCCACTTGTGCTTTTTGGATCAAATGAAAGCATTGCCGTTTCTATTGCTGCTGCAATATTGGTTCCTTGTGTTGGAATAATGTCAGTATTTATAGATTCTAAAAATAATTTTGCAGCAGAAAAATCCGTTGTAATTGGCAACTGCACATAAGCTTCGCCACCAAAAACAACCATTCCAATTCTATCGTCGCGCAGTTGCTCAATTAATTTTGAAATAGCTCTTTTAGCATGATCTAAACGATTCGGAAATAAATCTTCTGCCATCATACTATTCGACACGTCTAGACAAATCATTAAATCAATTCCTTCGCGTTTAACTTCTTCCATTTTTGTTCCCATTTGCGGGTTGGCAAGCGCAAGAACTAATGATGTGTAAGAAATAGCTAATAAGGTAATTTTTATAGTTCTTTTTCCTTTTGATAAATCTTTTAAAATTGAAGGAACTCTGTTTGATGTAGCAAATTGTTGTATAGCTTTTTTACGCCATCTAACGTTTAGCCAATATATAAATAAGAAAACTGGCACTATGGCTAATGCGTACAAAAATTCTATATGTTCGAATCTAAACATTAATTTACTGTTTTAAGCCAAGTGTTTTTTAAAATAAATTCTAATACTAAAAATAAAAAAGCAGCTGCTGCAAAAGGCAAAAACATTTCATTCTTTTTGGTGTATTGCTTTTCTTCTATTATTGATTTTTCTAGCGTATCAATTTCTTTATAAATTTCTTCTAGTTTTTGTTTATTAGTTGCTCTAAAATATTTTCCGTTAGTTAATTCAGAAATTTTTCTCATTACATCTTCATCAATTTTAACTTCAACATAATCGTAAGCATATTGTCCGTTTGGATATAGAGCAACTGGAGATAGTGCCATACCAGTTGTTCCAACGCCAATTGTATATACTCTAATTCCAAATGGAACTGCAATTTCTGCGGCTAATTCTGGAGAAACAGATCCCGAATTATTTACACCATCGGTAAGTAAAATAATTACTTTACTTTTTGCTTTACTATCTTTTATTCGGTTTACGGCTGTAGCCAAGCCCATACCAATTGCAGTACCATCTTGTACCATTCCCGTTTTAACATCTTTAAATAAATTTTTTAAAATGTTATGGTCGCTGGTTAATGGACATTGTGTAAAACTTTCTCCGCTAAAAATTACCAAACCAATTCTATCGTTTGGTCGTTTATCTATAAATGAAATTGCAACTTCTTTTGCAGCTTCTAATCTATCTGGTTTAAAATCTTTAGCCAACATACTTGCCGAAATATCAAAGGCTATAACAATATCAATACCTTCGGTTTTAATATCTTGCCAGCTGGTTTTAGATTGTGGTCGAGCTAATGCAACAATAATTAATGCTAATGCAATTAGGCGGAATAGGAACGGAACGTTACGAAGTCTTACTTTTAAGTTTGGTTTTACATTTCCTAAAACACTTAATGAAGACAACTGAATACTAACTACTTGTTTTTTCTTTTTCAAGAAAAACCAAATTGCTAATAATGGAATGCTTATTAAAAAATAAAGCATTAGCGGATTTGCAAACGATATGTCTCTAAACCAATTTATCATGTTGAGTTTGATTTATAGTGCTTGTTTCGTTTATAAATTGCAATGCGTTTTGATAACTTAATTCGTTTTCGTTAGCCAAAGGATTTTCTTTAGCAAACTTTACCATATCTGATAAAAACAATACTTGACGCATTTTTGCACGTTGTTCGCTTGTAATATCTATTGAGCGCATTGATGTTAGAATTTCATCAGTTGTATGTTCCATTGCATAAATGGCATATTTTTTTTCTAAGTAAGTACGCAAAATATCAGATAAACGAACATGATAAATTTTGTATTTTCCTTGTTGCCAAAGTTTTTCGTTGTTTAATAATTCAAGTTCGGCAAGTGCCAAAACGTGAGCTGGTATTTCTGGCTCTTTAATTTCTTCAACTACAACAACTTTTTTCTTACGTTTTTTAAAGTAATAAATTAAACCTGCAATTATTGTTACACCAATTGCGCCATAAATAATGTAAGGCAATATTTCTTTAAAAGTTATAGGAGCATCTAAAGGTTGTTTTATCTCTTTAAACGCTTTTGCAGTATCTACAGCAATTGTATTCACTTCAATTAATAAAGCTTCAGTTGACAAAATATTATTTGTATCTCCATTTAAAATAAAATGAAAGGGTGGAATTGCCCAATATCCGCTGTCAAATGAAGTAATTGTAATTTTTTGTTGTAATGTAAAATGTTTTTTGTCGGCAGTAAAAGCAGTATCAATTTTACCTTTATTTACAATATCAATTTTACTTGAAATTGTATCGCTAAGTAAAGGCCAAGTTACTTTGTCGCTAACGCCAACTATTGCTTTTAAAATTATATTGCTTTGTTCTCCAATTAAAATTTTGGCTGTATCTAATTTAGCGGTTGCATTATTGCTTTGCGCAAAATTGAGTTTAGACAAGCCAATTAAAGCCAATACAAAAAGAATACTATGTAGTTTAAATTTAAACATTATCGTTTTCCTTCTCGTTTTTTAAATAAATTCATTAATGGTTTAACGTAAGATTGACCTGTATAAATGCTAGCAAAGTCTGTTCCTGTTCGGTTAAACGCATCTTTAATATTGTCGCTACGTTTTAATTTTTCAATTTTTATAGCCTTTCTAACGTTTTGGTCGTTGCTGTCAATCCAAATCGTTTCGTTAGTTTCAAAATCGGTAAACTGAATTAAACCAATTGCTGGAATTTCTGATTCATGTAAATCGTTTATTTGCAAGGCAACGATATCGTGTTTTTTTGAAGCTATTTTAAGTGCGTCTAAAAAGTTGGGTGCAATAAAATCAGAAATTAAAAAAGCAGTGCATCTACGTTTTATAATATTTGAAAAGTATTTTAAAGCAACCGTAATATCTGTTTTTGTATTTTCTGGTTTAAACTCAATTAGCTCACTAATTATACGAAGTATATGCGACTTACCTTTTTTGGGTGGAATAAATTTTTCGATTTTATCACTAAAAAACAATACACCAATTTTATCATTATTTTGAATTGCAGAAAATGCCAATACTGCACACAATTCTGTAATTAATTCTTGTTTGGTTTGTTGTTGTGTTCCAAAGTTACCCGATGCACTAACATCGACTAACAGCATAACTGTCATTTCTCGTTCTTCTTCAAAAACTTTTACAAAAGTGTGATTTAATCGAGCTGTAACGTTCCAGTCAATGGTGCGAATATCGTCGCCAGGCATATATTCGCGAACTTCCGAAAACGCCATTCCACGACCTTTAAAGGCACTATGGTATTCTCCCGAAAAAACTTCGTTGGATAAACCACGCGACTTAATTTCGATTTTTTTTATTTTTTTAAGTAATTCTGCAGAACTTGCCATAAAGGATTTGCCTAATACTATGGTACTTCAACAGTATTTAAAATTTCGTTAATGATGTCTGTGCTGGTAATGTTTTCAGCTTCTGCTTCGTAAGTTAAACCAATACGATGACGTAACACATCATGACAAACGGCTCTAACATCTTCAGGAATTACATAACCTCTACGTTTAATAAAAGCATATGCTTTTGCTGCTAATGCTAAGCTAATGCTCGCACGCGGAGAACCTCCAAAGCTAATCATGTTAGCATATTTTTCTAATTTATTTTCTTTAGGAAAACGTGTTGCAAAAGTTATATCGACAATGTATTGCTCAATTTTTTCGTCCATGTAAACTTCTCTTACCAAATTGCGCGCTTTTAAAATATCTTCTGGCTTTAAAACTGCGTTTGGTTTTGGAAAGTTTCCTGTAATGTTTTGACGAATTATTTTTTTCTCGTCTTCTTTATTTGGATAACCGATTACAACTTTTAGCATAAAACGGTCAACTTGCGCTTCGGGCAAAGTGTAGGTTCCTTCTTGCTCAACAGGGTTTTGAGTTGCTAAAACTAAAAATGGTTCAGGCAATTTAAAAGTTTGATCGCTAATTGTAACTTGGCGTTCTTGCATGGCCTCTAACAAAGCACTTTGTACTTTTGCTGGAGCACGATTTATTTCATCAGCTAAAATAAAATTTGCAAAAATTGGTCCTTTACGAACATTAAATTCTTGCTTTTGCTGATTGTAAATCATAGTTCCAATTACATCGGCAGGCAATAAATCGGGAGTAAACTGAATACGACTAAAATCTGCATGAATACAAGATGCGAGCGATTTTATAGCTAATGTTTTTGCTAATCCAGGAACACCTTCTAGTAAAATATGTCCGTTAGAAAGAAGTCCAATTAATAATCGTTCAACCATATATTTTTGGCCAACAATTACTTTATCCATTTCCATTGTAATCAAATCAACAAAAGCACTTTCTTGTTGAATTTTTTCGTTTAATGCTTTAATGTCAAAACTGCTAACGCTTGTAGATTCCATAATTTGTTACTTATTTAACGACTACAAAAATATCATAGTGAATTAACAAGTAAATCTAATTATTGTTAAAGATTGTTAATCAGCAAAATAGGGTGTTTTGCTACTTTTTTAACCGTTGTAAGCCTTCGTAAGCCAATTCAAAATCTTCCTTACGTTTTAAGGCTTGAGTATAGTCTTGTTGGGCTAGCTTATTGTTTTTTAATGCTTCATAACAAAGTCCACGCATATAGTATGCCTCAGCATAATTATCGTCGGCTAAAATAGCTTTATTAAAATAATATTGTGCTTTGTTTATTTCTTCTTTTTCGTTCAAATAAATATAGCCTAAATTGTAAAGAGCGTTTTTGTAAGTAGAATCTAATTGCAAAATTGTTTGGTATGATTCCATTGCCTTATCAATTTCGTTATTGTTTTGAAAATGCATACCAATTGCGTAATATACCTCTAAACTTTTTGGGTTTAATTTTAGCGCAGTTTGATAATAACTTAAAGCAATTGGATTTTTTCTATCGCTTTCTAAAGAACCTAATTCAACATAAGCTCTAAAATATTCTGGATCTTGTTCAACGCAAGTTTGAAAACTAGATAATGAATTGATGGTATCTCTCATTTCTTTAAAATTCATGCCTTTTATAAAATAGGCTTTTGCATTGTATTTGTTTATTTGTAAAGCTTTATCAATATGTTCTATTGATGTTTTGTTTTGGCCAACATATAAATAAAGTTCAGCCATTTTTAAATGTGCTTCTACATTTTTCGGATCGAGTTGCAAACATTTTTCTAAAGCTATTTTGCTTTTTCTGGTTTGAATTTGCATAATGTTTACATCGCATAATACTAGATAATATGGAGCTTTTGTAGAATCTAAAGCAATTGCTTTTTCAATGTCTTTTAGTGCTTCATTTGCCTTTTTTTGTTTTATAAAAAGTAAAGAGCGTTTATAAAAATTATCAGATTCGTTAGGATATTTTCTAATTAACTCTGTTAAAATAGTAATTGACGTGTCTTTTTGAGCATCGGTGTAATTAGATAAATTATCGCCACAAGCAACAAAAAGCATTGAAAATAGCGGTAATAAGATGTATAAATTAAATTTTTTCATTTTGAATTTGTAGAGCGCAAATATAGCAATAAACAAAATTAGTAGTTAAGATTTTTGTTTTTCAATACAATGACAAATTTAAAATTTAAATCTAACTTGACCAATAAATTCTGTTTTGTGTGGTTTTTGTATTTCTTCTAATGAACCTTCGCTTATAACATCTCTATCATAATAGTAAGTTTGTGCAACACGTAGCCATAACTCTACATTTCGAGCAACATCCCAATTTACTGTTAAATAAGTTCTGCTTCCTTTGCCTGATAACCCTGGAATTGAAAACGCATACAAAACAGAGTTTTCGTAAGCATAAATTCTTGTGTCAAAAGTTTCGCACTGAAATAATGAATACCTAAAAGAAAACGATACTTTGCTGCCGATTGCTTTATATACAATGTCTTGATAAACTAAGTAGCCTAATTCTCTGTTTGCTTTTCCTTTTGTAAATCCTGCTATTTCTACACGATTACGAAATTTAACCGATGGAGAAACAGTGTACGTTGCATTAAAACGAAAACGTTCTTGTGTTGTGTTTTCTAAATAATCAATTGTTGGAATTTCTGCGGAAGTATTTTCTTGCTTAACGCGATGGCGATATCGAATATACATATCCAATTTTTTTGATGGTGTATAATTTAATTGCGCTAAATAATCAAAACCATAACTTGGCGAAACAGTACTTGAGCGCAACCATGGAAAAGCAAATCTATCAAAGTAACCTGCTATTGATAAATAATTTTTTGGTTTTAAAACAAAACCTGCCATTAAGCCTTTTTCGTTTATATTAAAAGTCGATTCGTTTATTGCATTACTTAAAACGGGTTGAAAATTGCGTTGATAATTTCTATACAAAAACGAAACAGCAAAACGCGGATCTAAACTTACAATTGCGCCATTTTGTGTTGCTAGTCCTCCATTTGCACTACGTGATGATTCTCCAAATAAATTTACGTTTCGCCATATATAATTGTAATCAACTCCGCCGACCCAATTTTTTCTTCCTGTAAAATCAAACTGATTATACACTTGTAAATTTTTGTTTAGTTCTGCGCTGTATTCTTGCGCAACAAATGTTCCGCCTAACTGTAATTGATTGCCTTTGTAAGAAACGTTGCCGCCCATCACTTGCTGAGTAATTACGTTTTTATCGGCAACTTCGTTAGGAGTTCTATGAAAACCAGATATTTGCAACGAACTAATTTCTTGAACAAAATTATCTGTTGTATCAACTAAACTTGAATTCGCATCTATTTTTCTGCGCGAAAAAAATGCAGTTGTAACAATTTTGGGAGCTACTTCTACAGCAACGGCTGCACCTCTTAAATATAACGCTTCGTTAATTGATGCATATGGACTAATTCCTCTTGCCGAACGTTTTATCATCATTGGATCAGGCGATTTACCAAAGGCTTGTCCGCCCCAATAGGTTAATCCTTGACCAAATTGGGCTAAATAATCGCCAATTGCTACGGCCTTTATTTTTCCAAAATTTCGGATAAAAGCATGTGCCGAATAAAAATCGAAACCATTTTTATTTACTCCTTTAAAAAATTGTTCACCTGCATCTTTTTCGCCTGTAACTCCCCAACTAATGTTATTGCTGTAATTAAATCTATATCTTAAAAATACTCTGTTAGGGTCGCCAAGGTAGCGAGAGTTTGGTTTTTCAGCCAATAAAGAATCAGAAATAGGAGAGTAGCCTAATTGTTTTTCTAAATTTCTAGTGTAACGCATAAGCACAGAATGTTGTCCGTATTTTTGCATTTCGCTCCAGCTTAAATGAGGTGTTTCAAAATTATCGGTAACACGTATGTAAGGCAATATTTTTTGTATATCATCTAGCTCAAAACCATCAATAGACTGCAATTCGTAAATTGTAATTAAGCGACCATTTTTTTTAATGTGCTGTAATAAATTGTTTATTTGTATGTCAGTTAATAAATTTAATGAAAGTAACTCTTCGCGACTTGCTGAATTTAAGTTTATTGGGTTTTTAATAAAATAGTATAGTTGTTCAACTAAATTGGTATAGTCAATTTCCGTATCTTCATTGTTCTCAGCAACTTGTTCAATGCGCTGTTCAATTATGTTTTCTTCTTTAGGAGTAGGATTTCCGGTGCTCGGGTCGTTTTCTGTTTGAGCAGCTATATATCCAAATTGAAATATTAGCAAAAATACTGATAGTAATTTTTTATTGGAGGTAAATAAATGAATAAATGTCTGCATTATTGGCTAAGTATTTTAAATTCAACTCTTCTGTTGTGCATTCTTCCTTCATCAGTATCATTGGTTTTTTCTGGCTTAGTTTCGCCATAACCAACAGATGAAATTCTATTATTTTCAATTCCTTTTTCTAACAAATAATTCATAACGGCTTTTGCTCTGTTTTCTGAAAGTGTTTGGTTAGAAGCATCGTTTCCTTGACTATCTGTATGTCCTGCAATTTCTATAGTTACACTAGAATTATTTTTTAAGAATAAGTATAGTTTATCTAATTCTAAATTTGATTCGGGTAATAAATCCCATTTTGCTGTTTCAAAAAATATATTGTTTAAGCGAACAGCTTGCCCAACCATAAAAGGAACTAAATACAAATCTTTTTCAATTTCTATTGATTCAGTTACTTTTGATAAATCAATATTTTCGGAAACCGCAATAAAATTTTCTGTAGTTGCATTAATAGAATAGTTGTTACCACTCTGCAATACGGCTTCATATTCTCCAGAAATTGAATCGGAATGAGAAAAGAAAACACGTTCGTTTGTTTTTAAATCGAAAACACTAATTTCTGCATCAAGTGGCTGTCCGTTAGTTTTATTTAGAACAAAACCTTTAAGCAAAACTATTTCTGAGTTTTTAATTTGTAAAGTGTCTTTTTTAGCTTCAATAGTTACTTTTTCCATCGAAAGTATTTTGCGATATGGATCAGCAATTTGTAATTCCATTATTTTGCCATTTCTAGTAAAATAGGCTTTTCTTTTGTTAGGCGAGATTGTAAAATAGATTTCTTTATCTTCTGTATTTAAACTTGTTCCTAAATTTTTTGGTTCGCTCCAATTGGTGTAACTCGAATCTTGTTTAACGCTATAAAAAATATCTCTACCACCAAAACCTAAGTGCCCATCGCTACTAAAAAATAAGGTGTCGTTAGTTGGGTTTAAATAACTCGGAACTTCATTCCCTGTTGTGTTTAACACATCACCCATGTAAAGTGGAGCAGAGTAGTTTCCGTTATCTTTTAAAAAGCAAACATATAAATCTTGTTTGTATTTAATTTCATTGTTAGCGTCGCGCGTTTGTGCAATTATCATTATTTTTTTATCGCGAGATAGTATTTCGTATTGATGCGCTCCTCTGTCGTTTTTGTAGTCTTCAATATAAAAAGGTTTAAATTCTAGTTTATCTTTTTCGTTTTTAAAAGCATGGTAATAGGTTGGTTTTGGAAACGACATATTGGATAAAATTACTTCGTCGTTAAAGGCTGCAATAATACCAGTAGCTGTAGATGTTTCTAATGGAAAATTGTATTCACTTCTTTTATAAATTTTTAAAGAATCATTTTTCATATTCACTTCAAATAATTCTTCATTATGAAACATATTGCCAATATTGCTGCTAAAGTATAATTTATCTTCGGCAGGATTTACTAATGGTGTTGAGGCAGAGTAGCTATGCGTTTTTTTTTCGTATTTAATTTTTACTTCTTTTGCTTCGCCATCAAAAAATGGAAATTGCAACGTATTTATTTGTGGTGTGTATTTTTCTTTTAAAGTAGAAATTGCCACCGCATCAATTTGATTTTGCCCTGGAACTTTGTCAGGACTGCAAGTAAGCCAAACATCGGTTACAATATAATTTCTTGTTTCAAATAAAATATTGTTAATTCTAAAATCTTCATCAATCGTTTCAACTTCTCCAGTATAAACTGTTTCACGCTTTTTTAGGTTAATATTTCCAATTTCAATTTTTGTAATACATCCCGGATTATAATTTTCAACTATTACAATTTGACTAACATCTGCTAATGCTTTGTATTTTAAATTTACTTCTACAGGAAATTTTTGTTCTGCATTAGGATCTTCAATTTTAGGTTCGCCAGCAAATTTAGATTGACCTGCTTTTAAACCTGCATTTGGTGTGCCTATTGCATTTTTTAAGTTGCTAGCAGAATAACTCCAACGCGTTTGCGCATTACCAAAATAACAGGAGAATAACAATACAATTGTTAGCCAAATAAAACGATATGTTTTAATTTTTTTCAATTGTTAGTTTATAGATGCAGGAGTGTTTTTAGCAACTGTTTTATTAAACACATAACTAATATTTATAGCTGGAGAGTAACCTAACTGTTGGTGGAATGACGAAGAGAAATCAAATTTGAAACTTTTGTAATACGCTCCAACTCCAAACGAAGATTTTACAGGATTTGTAGATACGCCACCTCTTACATAAATAGATTTAATTATTCTGTATTCAACACCAAGTTTAACTAATGGCTTGTTGTAAATGTCTTTTTCAATTTCAGCAACAGCTAATACGTTATCAGAAAAAGTATATTGAATTCCTAATTTAAAAATAGTAGGAACTCTTTCGTTGTTATAGGTCGCAAGTTTTGTTCTTGTTGGATTGTAAAGATGTCCGCCAATTGTTAACGCATTTGTAACTTTCGCCTGAAAGCCAATTTCCATAGTAATTCCAGATTTGCTGCCGTTGTTATCACCAACATAAGTATTTAAATAATCGAACTGAGCACCTAACGAAAATTTTTCGCCAAATGTTTTTGCAAAAGCCAAACCAACTTTGCTTTCGTTGTACTGACTATAACCAAAACGATTTACTGATAAAGCAAAAACACCTTGTTTTGTTGGCATAGCAAAAGCTACAGCATTTAGACTTGTTGCTTTGTTTAAATATTTCATTTCGCTATAAATAGAAGCTTCAGGATTTTTTAACCAAGCTAAACCTGCTTGATTTTGATGCGCACTCCAAACATCGGTAAGTGTTACAGAAGCATTTGCCATTGCTCCAGATCGTGCCCCAACAGGTAAATTTTCGTTTCCAGCGAATAAAAATGGAAGGAAACCTAATTGAAAAATTGCACCGAGTATTATTTTATTCATAGATACTATTTTGCTTAGAAGTAAATATAGTTATTTTTACATAGTAAAACTATTTTTAAATTAAAATTATTTGGTGTTTTTTATGAAACTTTTACTCATTTTATTTTCGGTTATGACCAACAATTCAGACACAGTATTAGTAGGAAAAAAAGAAATTAGTCAAGTAAAAAGCAACGCTTCTTGCGCTTGGCTAAATGCAGGAATTGATGCTTATAAAAGTGATGAAGCTCTTGTAAATGAATTGAAAAAAACAGATTTAAAAGAGTTTAAAGTTGTTGTTATTTGTGGCTCGTGGTGCGAAGATACACAGCATTTACTTCCACAATTTGTAAAAGTTGCTCACCAAATTTCATTAAATAATATTGACTATTATTTTGTTGATAGAGAAAAAAAATCGCCAGAAAATGCGAGAGAAAAATTTAATGTAGATAGAATCCCCACCTTTATTATTTACAAAAATGATAAAGAAATTGGACGAATTATAGAAACAGTTTCTGAGCCAATTGAAACTGTTTTAACTAAAATTATTAAGCAATAATTATACTTTAAATTTAAAATTTAGCTCTTGCGCTTGATTTTGTGAACTAAGTACTTTTTCTTTTAAAGATTGTTTAAAATCAAGAATATCATTTATAGTTCCGTCGTTTGCTTTAATAATTTGTGCTGCTAAAATTCCAGCATTTTGCGCAGCGTTTAAGGCAACAGTTGCAACCGGAACTCCATTTGGCATTTGCAAAATAGATAGTATAGAATCCCAACCATCAATTGAATTGCTTGATTTTACTGGAACTCCAATAACTGGTAATGGCGTTAAACTAGCTACCATTCCTGGTAAATGAGCTGCGCCACCTGCGCCTGCAATTATAACTTTTAAACCTTTTGTATGTGCATTTTTTGCATAATCAAACATTAAATCGGGCGTGCGGTGAGCTGAAACTACATTTATTTCGAATGGAATTTTAAAATGTTCTAAAACCTTTGCAGCTTCGTTCATTATTGGTAAATCAGAACTGCTACCCATTATTATTCCTACTAATGCTTTCATAGTTTAAAATTTATAAGTTAATCCACTTTGTATAATAGTTTTGGCTAAACCAATTTCAGAATACAAAGCTATACGTTTTGCTAAAAAATACCTAGCACCAATTGTACAATCGAAGGCGCCAACTAATGCATTTTGTTTGTTTGATAAAGTAGGGTATTTAATCAAATGAAATCCAATGCCTCCTCCAATATATAAATCAAACTTTTTTGTTGTTAAAGGATGAATATTTCCTCTTAGTAAAAGTGTGTTAACTCCAACTATACCGCCATAAGGAAAATACAATGACTCGTATGCATAATTTACACCTACACCAAACAATTTGTGCATAGCGTATTCTGCTTTAGTATAAAATACTAATTTGGTGTTTGAGTTTGCGCCAGGATAACCTAAACCAACTGTTAAAAGGAAATCTTTCTTTTGGAATGCTTTTGCGCTATTAATTATTGACGAATCATTACTTACTTCTCCTCTTGTGTATTGTGCTTTAGCTGAAAAAAAAACGATAGAAAATGATAGAAGTAATAATGCTTTTTGCATAATTATGATATTATTTTTAGCACTTGAATTACTTTTTTTCCAGCTTTTTTTGCTTTTTCTAAATCATCATTTACAACAGTAACATGCCCCATTTTACGAAATGGCTTAGTAGTTTTTTTACCGTAAAGGTGAACATAAGCGCCTTCCATTTTCATCACTTCATCAACGCCCAAATAGTTAGCTTCGCCAGTATAGCCTGCTTCGCCTAACAAATTAACCATTACGCTTGGTTTTATAATAGAAGTATCGCCCAAAGGCATATCAAAAATGGCACGTAAATGTTGTTCGTATTGTGATGTAATATTTCCTTCAATGGTTTGATGTCCGCTATTGTGTGGGCGAGGAGCAATTTCGTTTACTAATATTTTGTTGTCTTTTGTAACAAAAAGTTCAACTGCAAGTAAACCAACAATACCTAATTTTTGAGCAATTTCGCAAGCAATTTTTTCGGCTTCGGTTTCTTGTTCTTTCGATATAGCTGCGGGCGAAAACAAAAATTCAACCAAATTTGCTTCTGGATTAAATTCCATTTCAACAGCCGGAAAAGCTTTTATTTCGCCAGATACGTTACGAGCTACAATTACAGCAATTTCTTTTTCAATAGCTATTGCTTCTTCCAAAACAGAAGCTTCGTTAAAAGCTTTATTTAAATCGTCTTTTGTTTTTAGTAATTGTACTCCTTTTCCGTCGTAACCGCCTTTTCGGAGTTTTTGAACTATAGGAAAATTAACAATTCCTGAAGCATTTTCAATCAACGAAAAAGGTGCTGTTGGGATATTATTTTCTTTATAAAATTGTTTTTGTAAGCCTTTGTCTTGTATTATTTTTAAAATTTTGGGTTGCGGATATACTTTAACACCTTCGTTTTCTAACTTTTGGAGCGCTTCTACATTAACATGCTCAATTTCTATGGTAAGCACTTTTTTATCTTTTCCAAAATTATAAACGCTATCAAAATCGTTTAAACTGCCGTTGGTAAAGGATTTGCAGATATTTTTGCAAGGTGCATTTAAGTCGGGTTCTAAAACTGAACAATCAATATTAAAATCGTAAGCTTTTTGAATAAGCATTAGGCCTAACTGTCCGCCGCCTAAAATAGCCAGTTCTTGAGAAAGAAAATTGCTTTTTTTCATTTGGTAAATATAGTTAATAATTGCAATTTGAAGCCTAGTAGCCATAAAATTTATGTAACTTAAAATAGCCCATTTTTTTATAGAGATATCAATAAAAATAGTAACTTTGGTTTTTGAAAATTTATGAATCAAGTCCAACTAAAAGACAAAAAGTTTTCGCTTTTTATTGAGGAAGAAAAAATTCTTGCTTCCATTGTAGCTCTAGCCGAAAAAATAAATATAGATTATAAAGACAGAAAACCTTTATTTATAGGTGTTTTAAATGGTAGCTTTATGTTTGCTTCCGATTTATTAAAAAACATCGATTTAGATTGTGAAATTTCTTTTATAAAAGTTTCTTCTTACGAAGGTACTGCATCTACTGGTAAAGTAAGCGATTTAATTGGTCTTAACCAAGATATTGCAGGCCGCGATGTAATTATTATTGAAGATATTGTTGATACTGGAAATACCATTGAAAATGTTAATAAAAGTATTTTAGAAAAAAAGCCTGCAAGTATTAAATTTGCTACACTTTTGTTAAAACCAGATGTGTATAAAAAGGATATTAAATTAGATTACGTAGCTATTACAATTGCCAACGATTTTATTGTTGGTTATGGTTTAGATTACGACGGATTAGGAAGAAACTTACGAGATATTTATAAAATAACTAAATAACAAAACCCTTTTAACTATGTTAAACATTGTATTATTTGGTCCTCCGGGAGCTGGAAAAGGAACTCAATCTACTAAATTAATTGAGAAATATAATTTAGTTCATTTGTCTACTGGCGATATTTTTAGAGCCAATATTAAAGGCGGAACTGCATTGGGATTATTGGCTAAAAGCTATATGGATAAAGGGCATTTGGTTCCTGATGAAGTAACAATTAAAATTCTAGAGTCGGAGTTAAACAAAACCAAAGATGCAAAAGGTTTTATTTTTGATGGATTTCCACGTACTTCTGCACAAGCAGCTGCTTTGGATAAATTGTTAGCGCAAAGAAAAACTGAAATAACAATGATGTTAGCGCTTGAAGTAGAAGAAAAAGAGTTAAAACAAAGATTGTTGTTACGCGGAAAAGATTCTGGTCGCCCTGACGATCAAAATCCAGATATTATTCAAAACAGAATTAATGTTTACAATAAAGAAACAGCTCCTGTTAAGCATTTTTACACAGCACAAAATAAATTTTATGCAGTAAATGGTATCGGAACTATCGATAATATTTTTGATGATTTATGTGTTGTTATAGATTCTAAAAGTGGTTTTTTAAATGATGCTAAAGAAGCTTTTTCAAACATTTTTAATTCTATTTCAAAAAAGGTTAAAAGCGAAGTAGAAGAGGCTAAGCAAGATTTTTTACCGATGTACGAAAAGGCTAAAAAAATAGCGAGCAAAAAAGTTGAGGAAGTGAAAAAAGAAGCAAAAAAAGAAATGGCTAGCGCAAAAAAACAATTAACACCTATAGTTAAAAAGGCGCAAAAATCGGCTTTAGCTAAGTTAAATGAGTTAGAAAATAATATTGAAGACAAATTTAAAGCTGTTAAAAAAGCGGTTACAGGTAAAGTAAAAAAAGAAATTAAAAAAGCGAAGAAAGAAGTTGCTGTTACAAAAAAACAAGTTGCTTCTGTTAAAAATAAAGTAAGTGCTGCTGCCAAATCAGAATTAAAAACTGCAAAAAAGCAAGTAGCAAAAGCAAAAAAACAAATTACAGCTACAAAAAATAAAGTTAGTTCTAAAGCTAAAGCACAAGTAAGTAAAGCTAAAAAGCAGGTAGCAAAAGCAAAAAAACAAGTTAAAACTCAAGTGAAAAAAATTGAGAAAAAAGGAAATGCTTTAATTAGCAAAGCTAAAAAGTCAGCTACTAAAAAAGTTGTTGCAAAGAAAAAAGTTGTAAAAGCAAAAGCAAAGCCAGTTGCTAAGAAGTTAGTAAAAAAAGCAGCACCCAAAAAAGTTGTTGCTAAGAAAAAAGCTGTAAAAGCAAAAGCGAAACCAGTTGTTAAAAAGGCAGTTAAAAAAGCTGCGCCAAAAAAATCGACGAAGCAATTGACTAAAACTGCTCCTAAAAAGTTTGCAAAAGCTTTAAAAAAAGAAATTAAACAAGTGAAAAAAGTGGCTAAAAAAGCGACTAAAAAAAAATAATTTAAAGAAAAGTGGAATCTAATTTTGTTGATTACGTAAAGGTTTGTTGCAGATCTGGTAAAGGTGGGGCGGGTTCCGCACATTTGCATAGAGATAAATTTACGGCTAAAGGTGGGCCAGATGGTGGAGATGGTGGAAGAGGCGGACACATTATTGTTAGAGGTAATTCGCAGTTGTGGACATTGTTACATTTAAAATACCGCAAGCATATTATTGCAGATGCTGGACAAAACGGTAGCTCTGGCGATAAACACGGAAGAAACGGAAAAGATGAATATCTTGAAGTTCCGTTGGGAACAATTGCAAAAGATGCTGACACAGGAGAAGTATTGTTTGAAATTACCGAAGATGGTCAGGAAATGGTTATTGTTCCGGGTGGCAGAGGTGGTTTAGGAAACTCGCATTTTAAATCGCCAACAATGCAAACACCACGTTTTGCTCAACCTGGAGAAGATGGCAGAGATGAGTGGAAAATATTAGAATTAAAAGTATTAGCAGATGTTGGTTTAGTTGGATTTCCAAATGCAGGAAAATCTACTTTGCTTTCTAAACTTAGTGCAGCAAAACCAGAGATAGGAAATTATCCATTTACTACACTAGTTCCTAATTTAGGAATTGTTCCTTACAGAGAATACAAGTCGTTTGTAATGGCTGATATTCCTGGTATTATAGAAGGTGCGCACGAAGGAAAAGGATTAGGAATTCGTTTCTTACGTCATATAGAGCGTAACTCAGTATTGTTGTTTTTAATTCCGTCTGATGCTGATTCTATAGCTAAAGAATACGATATTTTAGTGAACGAATTAAAATTATACAATCCTGAGTTGTTAGATAAAAAAAGAATTTTAGCAGTTTCAAAAAGCGATTTAGTTGATGATGAATTAATTTCTTTAATTAAAAAAGAGTTGCCTCAAAATTTACCAGTAATTTTTATTTCTTCGCATACGCAGCAAGGTTTAACAGAGTTAAAAGATTTGTTGTGGAAAACCATTAATGAATAAAAAAACATGCAAGAGTTTTTATTAACCTTAGTTGTAGTATTTGTTTTGTTTCGAATTTTCGGAAAATCGAGAGTCCAAAGCAGTACTAATTATTACACGTTTAATCAAAACAATTTTACTAAAAAAGAAACTCCAAAACAGCCCGACGGCAAAGTTAGAATTGATAAAATGCCTAATGCAAATTCATCAAAAAGCAATACTAACGATTCGGGCGATTACGTTGACTACGAAGAAATAAAATAAGTTATCTAAAACCATTTCATTATGACTTTTGATTTAAAAAAATTACTTCCACATGCTTTGGTTGTGGCTATTTTTATTGCCTTAACGCTTGTTTTCTTTTATCCTGTTATAGAAGGTAAAGATTTGCAACAAGGCGATATGACTCATGCTGCGGGTATGCGTCAAGAAATTGAGCAATTTGAAAAACAAACAGGAGAACTTTCGCAGTGGACAAACGCTATGTTTTCGGGTATGCCAGCTTACCAAATATATAAAGGTGGTTCGCCTTACAATATTTATAGCGTTCTATTTAAAGCCATGCGTATTGGCTTACCGTATAATACAATAGCTATTTTATTTTGTTACTTAATTAGTTTTTATGTTTTGTTGTTAACCTTACGCTTTAACTATTGGTTGGCGGCTGTGGGCGCAATTGCATTTTGTTTTGCATCATACAACGTAATTATTATTGAAGCTGGGCACATTACAAAAGCCTATGCTATTGCATTTATTCCGTTAGTTGTTGCTGGAGTTTTAAAAATATTTGAAAACAAATACATTGTTGGAACTGTATTATTAACCATTGCTTTGGGTTTAGAAATAAATTCAAATCACCCACAAATAACCTATTATTTAGGTTTAGGATTGGTATTTTATTTTGCATCGCAATTGTATTATGCAGTTAAAAATAAAGATGTAAAAAACTATTTTATTAAATGCGCTTTGGTTGTAGCATCTGGATTAATAGCGCTTTTGCCTAATTTAACTTTATTGTGGACAACTTACGAATATGGTAAAGATTCGTTAAGAGGTGCATCAGAATTAATTCCTAAAGCAGGAGAGAAGTCTTCAAGCGGATTAGATAGAGATTATGCTTTTGGTTGGAGTTATGGCAAAGCAGAAACAGGAACGCTTTTAATTCCCAACTTTATGGGTGGAAGCAGTAACTCTGCATTAGATAACGAATCAGAATCGTATAAAGTTTTACAATCTAACGGCGTACCAAACGCTAACGAAATTGTGCAACGTATGCCAATGTATTGGGGCGATCAACCTTTTACATCCGGTCCAGTTTACATAGGTGCAATTGTTTGTTTTTTATTTGTATTGGCTTTGTTTTTGGTAAAAGGGCAAGAAAAATGGTGGTTAGTTTTAGCAACTCTTTTTTCAATAGCTATATCGTGGGGGAAAAATTTTCCTGCATTTAACGATTTTTTGTTTGATTATTTCCCGATGTACAATAAGTTTAGAGCGGTTTCTATGGCTTTGGTTGTAGCTGGTTTTACCATTCCGTTTTTGGCATTGTTGGGATTAAATCAAATTTTATCAAAAACATTTACTAAAGAGCAAATTATAAAATATGTAAAATACAGTTTATACATTGTTGGTGGATTTGTGTTGCTATTTGTTTTAGTTCCGGGAATGTTTTTTAATTTCTCATCTTCTTCAGACGAGCAATTAATGCAATCGGGTTTTCCAGATTGGTTAGTTGCTGCCATTAGAGCCGACAGACAAGCTCTATTACGCTCAGACGCTATTCGTTCTGTAGTATTTATTTTATTAAGTGCTGGAGTAATTTGGGCCTATGTTAGTGATAAATTAAAACAAATTCCTGCTATTGCTTTATTAGGCGCATTGTTGGTTTTTGATTTAATTCCTGTTGGAAAAAGATTTTTAACCAAAGACAATTTTGTATCAAAACGCGATGTAAGCATTCCGTATCAAATGACAGCTGCAAACGAAGCCATTTTAAAAGATACAGATCCAAACTTTAGAGTATTTAACGTAACGGTTAGTCCGTTTAACGATGCAAGCACTTCTTATTTTCATAAATCAATTGGTGGTTACCATGGTGCTAAAATGCGTCGTTACCAAGAGTTGTGGGATGCACACATCAGCCAAAACAACATGAATGTAATAAACATGTTGAACACTAAATATTTTATTGTGCAAGGTCCAGACAAGCAACCAATGGCGCAAAAAAATCCAAATGCTATGGGTAACGCTTGGTTTGTAGAAAACATAAAATGGGTAAATAATGCTGATGAAGAATTAGCTGCATTGGATTCTACTTTTAATCCTGCAAAAGTGGTTGTAATTGATGTGCGTTTTAAAGATAAATTAACAACATTTAAACCCATTGTTGTAGATTCGTTAACTACCGATAACATAAAATTAATAAGCTACAAACCCAATCATTTACAATATAAATCGACTGCAAAAACAGATCGTTTAGCTGTATTTTCTGAAATTTATTACGACAAAGGATGGAACGTTAGTATAGATGGAAAAGAAGTAGATTATGCAAGAGCGAATTATGTTTTGCGTACGCTATTAGTCCCTGCTGGTGAGCATACTATTGATTTTAAATTTGAACCAAAATCGTATAAAGTAGGGAATCAGTTAGCCATTGTAGGTTCTGTATTGCTAGTAATGTTAGTTGGCGCAGCTATTTTTATGCAATTAAAAGCAAAGAAAAAGTAGTTGTGTAATTTTTATCTTTTCGCTTTTGCGAAACAGTAATTTAAAAACTTTATGTGGTTTGCTTTTTGCAAACACATAGGCAATAAAAGGAGCTAGGGTATTTACTTTTCTAACGTTTTTCAGCTAAGCGCGATGCGGGATTATTACTTACGCTCTCTTGTCTGCTACTACAAATATAAATTAAAAGCAATGAAGGAACTGGCAAATGTTTAGAAATAAATTTATACCGCTTTAATAAACATTAGCAACACGTACGAACCCGCATCGCGCTTAGGTGTTGTTATGCCCAGTACATTTATTCGAATATTATTCTGTTCGAGGAATTTATGTCTAGTTTTTCCAATGCGTGCAGGTCGTCAATTGCTTTAATAATGGTCATTCGTATTTCGCTTGGATTTAGCGAATTTCGGTCGCCTCGAAGTTTGATTAAATTGTCACGTGTTACTCTGTCAACCAGTTCACCATAAGTTTTCATAGGAATAGTCCGGCTTAATTTGTGAAAAATAAATGCAATAAATAAAGTCGATAATAAAGTCAGTCCGCCTAATAGTGGTTGAAAAAACAAAAGGATAAAAGAAGACAAGATAATACCTGCACAAGTGAATTGAAACCAACCGGGAGATTGATAATAATTGATGTCAATATTTAGTTCGTTACCAATTAATTTGAATAGTTTTTTTCTTGATGATTTAGGGAAAAGGTCGTCAAGTAAAGCGTTCCTAGTTATTTTTTCTTTACTAAATCCGTGTTCTTTAGTCAGGATTTGTCTAAGCCTATAGAACACTATTTGAGTCGAACAGTCAGTAGATGAATGTCTACCGAGCTTCTGAGTAATATTGTCAATTAGTTCTTGAAATGTCATACCGCTTCGAAGTCCTAAGTCTTCAAAACTCAAGTCAAACGATTTAATTAAACGCTCAATAAATTCGTCACTCTCGTCTGATTGTATGATGATATCTTCTGTCATTTTTTGTATTGGGCATAACTTGTATATATGTCTTACGAAATCAGATATATACACCCAGTTTTGGGTAGATATGTTTGATAAACGTCAGTCTTATTTCTTAACAAATATATCATTTTTTAAAACAAATCAACCCTTCTTTAACCAAATACTAAACTGCATTCCAGTATTTGTTTTTTTCATATACCAACTTGCTATTTTACCAAATAAGCTTGGTAAATAAGGATCGCACACATAATAATCTATATGTGCAATGCTGTAATTATTTATTTTTGCATTAGCTACAAAACTTTTTACCGAAAACTCATGTTGGTTGTATGGCGCGTGCAATGGGCTTAAATTGGTAATGTTGTTGCTTCCTTTTAGTTTATAAAACAAGTTAATTAATTTGGCAATAAACCAATTGGAATTAGCCACTTCTATTTGTATTAATCCGCCTGGTTTAAGCCATTGCATTGCTTTTTGCAAAGCATTGTTAGAATCTACCACATGCTGAAAAGCTTCAAAAATTATTAAATCAAATTGTTGTTTTTCAAAATTGGCATCTTCAAATTTACTGCACTGTATTTTGTTTCTATCAAAGTTTAATTGCGTATTGTTTTTTGCATTTTCATAAAAAGATTCAAAAGGTTCAATACCCCAAACTTCCATTTCTTGCTGTTGTAAAGTGTGTAGGGTTCGTCCTAAACCAAAACCAATATCTAATACTTTTAAGTTTTTTAAATCGTTTCCTTTTAGTTTCTGCAAGGTATTTAACTCTACTACAAAATGGTTTGAGTTTGGAATCACTACTTCTGTTTTCCAATAATTTTGAGTGCTGGTGTTTTTATATTTTTGCTTTGCGTTTACGTCAATGGGTTGAGGGTTAGCATAAACATATCCACATTTTGTACATTTTAAAACGGTAACTGAAATGCCATCTTTTTTCTTTTCTTTTAACGAGCCATTTAAACGTAAACCCAACACTTTGTTTTGTGCAGAAGGTTTTCCGCACATCGTACAAGTATCAATATTTATAAAGCTAAGCTGAGTCATAATTAAAAAAGGGCTTTCGCCCTTTTATTATTTTTTCTTTTTCGATTTTTCGTAGCCTTTAAATTCAAAGGCACCTTTTGGTTTATCTTTTTTCATTTTGTTAGCGCTTCCGCTAAACTCTTCGCCATCCCAAGTTCCTTCCCATTTAATGCTCATTCCTTCGGCTTCGTTTTTGCTTTCGGCTTCAAAAATATAAACTTTTTCTTCAGTATTAGTAGAGTCTAAAGTTACTGTGTAATCTGCTGCAGGGTAACCTTCTGCATCAAAAAACTTCGATTTTATTTTATTGTTTTTAAATTCAATAACGTCCTCATTTTTGTTTTTGGTAGCTTTTTTAGCATCCATATTTATTACTTCAACAACAAATACTTTGTTGCCTAAAATGGTGTCTTTTTTAGCTGGAACTTTTTTAGTGTCTTTTTTATCTGCTTTTGCATCTTTCTTCTCGGTTTTTTCTTCTTTACCTTTTGCCTTATCGTTTTTTGATTGTGCAAATGCATTTGAGTTTGTTAAAGCAAAGCAAATTATCAAAAATGTGCCTAAAATGGTTGTTTTTCTCATAAAAAAATAAAATTTATTTAGCTGTTAACGAAGTTAATAATTATTTACCTAACTTCAACTATTATGCCATTAATCATTGAAATATTTGCCATCGTTTTTGCCATTTTGTATTTGGTATTGGCAGCATTCGAAAATAACTGGTGCTGGTTATTTGCGGGTTTAAGCACAGTTTTATATGTGTTTATTTGCTACGATGCGCAATTGTATTTAGAAACTATTTTGCAATTTTTTTATTTGTTTATGGCTGTTTATGGCTTTTTACAATGGCGAAAGAAAGAAAATAATTCAGCAGTTATTCATCGTATTTCTTTTCAGTTTCATTTAAAACTAATTGCTGTTGCAGAAATTGGTTCGTTACTGGCAGGTTATTATTTTAGTAACTATACCGTAGCTGCATTGCCATGGATGGATGCCCATATAACGGTTTATAGCATAGTTGCCACTTATATGGTTACTAAAAAAATGATAGAAAATTGGTTGTGGTGGTTTGTAATTGATGCTTTAGCAGTTTATTTGTATTTTGCAAAAGATTTAAAGTTGACCGCTTTACTTTATTTTGCTTATGTTGTGATGGTTGTTTTTGGTTATTTTAAATGGAAAAAAGAAATTCAGAAATTATAAAAGTTGCTATTGTTGGTCCTGAGTCAACAGGGAAAACTACTTTAGCATTGTCTTTAGCTCAATCTTATAAATCTGTATGGGTGCCTGAGTTTGCAAGAGATTTTTTGCTAGTAAAAAGTGGGAAATATACGTTTGATGATTTGGAACAAATTGCTAAAATGCAGTTAGAGCAACAAGAAAAATTACTTTTAAAAGCGAATCGTGTTTTGTTTTGTGATACCAATTTAACGGTAATTAAAATTTGGTCGGAGTTTGTTTTTGGAAAAGTTTGCGATTACGTTGTGGAACAAGTAGCCTTACAAAAGTATGATTTTACTTTTCTTACAGATATAGATGTTCCTTGGGAAAGTGACCCATTTCGAGAGCATCCGCACAAGCGTAGTGAATTATTTTCTATCTATAAAAACGAACTTCAACAGCAAAATATTGTTTATTCTACAATAAGCGGTTCGCACGATATGCGATTAAAAAGTGCATCAAAAATTATTAACGATTTATATTTAAAAAATGAATAAATTATTTTCCATCTTTATTATACTTCCATTTTTCGCTCTTGCTCAGCCAATGAAACAATTGAGTGAGTCGGAAATTAAATTAGAACTTCAAAAACTAAATACGCTTGGTTCTGTACTTTATATTGCTGCGCATCCCGACGACGAAAATACACGTTTACTTTCTTATCTCGCTAATGAGCGAAAAGTTAGAACTGCCTATTTGTCGTTAACGAGAGGCGATGGCGGACAAAATTTAATTGGTAACGAGCAAGGCGAATTATTAGGAATGATTAGAACGCAAGAGTTGCTTGAGGCAAGAAAAGTAGATGGAGCTGAACAATTTTTTACAAGAGCTTACGACTTTGGTTTTTCTAAAAATCCTGATGAAACTTTTGAAAAATGGAACAAAGAAAAAATTTTGGAAGATGTGGTTTACATCATTCGTAAATTTAAACCCGATGTAATTATTACTCGATTTCCTACAACTGGTGAGGGCGGACACGGACATCATACCGCTTCGGCTATATTGGCAGTAGATGCTTTTGATGCTGCAGCTGATGCAAAAAGATTTCCTGAACAAGTAAAAGAATTTGGGACTTGGCAAGCCAAACGTTTGGTATGGAATACTTTTAATTTTAGTGGAAGAAGCACAATTGATAGCACACAGCTACGCATGAGTATTAATAATTTTAATCCTTTGTTAGGTAAATCGTATGGTGAGTTAGCAGCCGAAAGTCGAAGTATGCATAAAAGTCAAGGTTTTGGAAGCGCAAAACAACGCAACGAATTTTTTGAATATTTTAAACATTTAAAAGGAAGCGAAGCTAAAACTGATGTGCTAGAAGGTGTTGAAACAAATTGGGGCGCGTATGTTGGTTCGGTAAGAATTTCAGAATTAATTAATAAAACTATTGAAGCTTATAATTCGCAAAAATCAACAGAAGCAACAAATTATTTATTAAACGTGTTAGATGAAATAAATAAAACTCCTGAAAGTGATTTTATAAAAAATAAAAAAAATAAAATCGTTCAGTTGTTACTTTCAATAAACGGAGTGTGGCTCGAAACATTAGCAGATAGAGTAAGTTTTGCTGAGCAAGATTCTATTACATTTACTACAACTGCGTTGAAAAGAATTTCAAATACAACACAAGTTAAGTTAAATAGTGTTCAGTTTGCTAAAGATTATTTGTCAGCTAGCAATGCCATTTTAGAAGCAAAGCAAACGCAATTAGTAACAAAAATTAAAGTTAAAAATGGTGATTTTAATTTGTCAAATCCATTTTGGTTAAATCAACAAAAAGAAGAAGGTAATTTTATTTTTGATAAAACGGAAACTGGTTTTCCCGAAAAAAATGAGTGTCTTGCAAACTATAGTTTATCTATAAATGGAAAAGAAATAAATTATTCTCAAAAAATTTTGTTTAAAATTGTTGATCCTGTTGATGGAGAATCGTATAAAGACGTTTTAAATTTGCCTGCTGTTACTATTAATTTAGCGAGTGATTTATACATTTTTTCTACCAACAAAACAGTTACTGTTAAAGTAGAAGTTAAAAACAATTTAAAAGAAGTTAGCGGTAAACTTCAATTAAAAATTCCTAATGGTTTTACCGTTTCCCCGCAAGAAAAAAACATTGATTTTAAAAATAGAAATCAATTGCAAACACTTGAGTTTGTTGTTACAAAAACAGGAAAATCATTAAATGATAATGCAATTATTTCTGCTGAATTTATAAGTGCTTCTGGTTCAAAATTTAATCAATCGGTAAAAGAAATAAATTACAAACACATTAAAAATTTAGTGCGAATAAAATCGACGCAAGCTAAATTGATTTCGTTTGATGTTAAAACAATAAGCAAAAACATTGGCTATATTGAAGGTGCTGGCGATGATGTAAAAGAAAGTTTAGAACTTTTAAATTACAACGTAACCGAACTAACAAACGAAAAATTAAAGACCGACGACTTAACTAAATTTGATGCCATTGTTGTAGGAATAAGAGCTTACAATACGCACGAATGGATGGCAGAACACTACACTAAATTAATGAAGTATGTTGAAAACGGAGGTAATTTAATTGTGCAATACAACACCAATAATTTTATTAGTAATGTAAAATCGGATATGGGACCGTTTCCTTTTAAAATTAGTAGAGAACGCGTAACGATTGAAACTGCACCGATGAAAATTATAGCGCCAAAACACGCAATTGTAAATTATCCTAATTCGATAACTGATGCCGATTTTAATAATTGGGTGCAAGAGCGAGGAATATATTTTGCTAGCGATTTTGAAAAAAATTACACTTCTATTTTTTCGTGTAATGATCCTAACGAAAAGGAGCAGAGCGGTAGTTTAATTGTTTGCGATTTCGGAAAAGGACATTTTGTATATACAGGATTAGCTTTCTTCCGTCAGCTACCTGCAGGTGTTTCTGGCGCCTATCGTTTGTTTGTAAACTGTATTGAATATGGAAAAAAATAACAATAAACCTCCATTTTTTTCTACTTGGAAAAAAGCCTATTGGGCGGTTGTAGTTTTTTTAATTGTTCAAATTGTGTTATACACTTGGATTAGTTTTGCGTATTAAATGAGTGTTTTAGACTGGATAGTTTTATTTTTAGCCATTGTTGGAATTGCTGTTTATGGTACGTGGAAATACCGTAGCAAACAAAAAAGCATTTCATCATACTTAAAAGGCAATAACGAAGATAAATGGTACACCATTGGTTTGTCAATAATGGCAACTCAAGCTAGCGCAATTACTTTTTTATCGATTCCAGGACAGGCTTTTGAAGACGGAATGGGTTTTATTCAGTTTTATTTAGGACTACCCATAGCCATGATAATTTTGAGTGCTTATTTTTTACCCATTTATTACAAACTAAAAGTTTATACCGCTTACGAATATTTAGAATCTCGTTTTGATTTAAAAACTAGATTACTCACATCTGGATTATTTTTAATTCAACGAGGATTATCAACAGGAATAACAATTTACGCACCAGCAATTATATTATCAACGCTTTTGCATTGGCCACTAACACCTACCATTTGCTTTATTGGTTTTTTAGTAATTCTGTACACATTTAGCGGAGGAACTGCAGCAGTAAGTCACACGCAAACATTGCAAATGGCAGTTATTTGGGGCGGAATGTTAGCGGCATTTTTTATTATTTTGAATAGTTTGCCAGATAATATTGGTTTGCCTCAAGTAGTAAAAATTGCTGGTAATTTTGATAAATTAAACATTATTGATTACAACTTTAAAGTAGAAAGTAGATATAATTTTTGGTCGGGTTTGTTAGGAGGACTGTTTGTTGCTTTATCTTATTTTGGAACCGATCAATCGCAAGTACAACGCTATATTTCGGGCGAATCGCTAAAACAAAGTAGAATAGGATTATTGTTTAATGGTTTGTTAAAAATACCAATGCAATTTTATATTTTGTTTATTGGTGTAATGATTTTTGTGTTTTTTCAATTTAATCAACAACCTTTATTTTTCAATAAAATTGAAGAAAATAAAATAAAAGTAAGTACTTATAAAAATGAATACCAAGCTATAGAAAATAACTATAATAACATACAAAAACAAAAGGCTGATAAGATTGTGTATAGTTTTAGTAAAGAACAATCTGAAATTGATTTTACTGAAATTAACGCTTTGCAAAAGCAACAGTTAGAATTAAAAAAGCAAGCAAAAGCTTTAATAAAAAAGAATAACGAAGGTGTAGAAGTAAAAGACACCGATTATGTTTTTATTTCTTTTATTTTAAATAATGTACCTCAAGGTTTAATTGGTTTATTGTTAGCTATTGTTTTTAGTGCAGCTATGTCTTCAACAGCTGGGCAAATAAGCGGTTTATCGTCTGCAAGTATGGTCGATTTTTATAAGCGAGTTTTTGCAAAAGATAAAAGCGATAAGCATTATGTAAACGCTGCAAAATTAAATACAGTGTTGTGGGGAGTGTTAGGAATTGTATTTGCTTTGCTGGCCGATAAAGCAGAGAATTTAATACAAGCCGTTAATATTTTAGGTTCTTTGTTTTATGGAACCATTTTAGGAATATTTGTTTGTGGTTTTTTTATCAAACAAATAAAAAGTAATGCTGTTTTTTACAGTGCAATTTTATCAGAAATTATTGTAATTGCTTTGTTTTTCAGCACAGATATAGGCTTTTTATGGTTTAATATTATTGGCTGTGTATTAGTGGTAATAATTAGTGCAGTATTTAATTCCTTTTTTAAAAATACAAAAGCATAAAAAAAGAGCTACAAAAAAATGTAGCTCTTTTTTTTTTAATTGTTTTAATCTATTTCATCATATCTCCCCAAGGCAAAGAAGAGAACATTGCACCGATAAATACAAAGTATATAATTATAAATAAAATATATAAAGAAGATAATGCTAAACCAATAATCCCACAAATTCTACCTGCTTTTAGGTTGTTAAACGAGCTTAACGAATAAGCTGTTGGATTTGCATCATACAATTTTCTGTCTTTTCCAGATAGGTACAATGCAATTATTCCTAATATAATACCTATTAAACCGTAGCACCAACAAAATACAATTGATAAAATTCCTAAAACCAAAACACCAGTTGCGTTTGGTAATGGACTAGGTTGTTGCATAAATTGATTAGACTGTTGCATTCCCGGAGGAGGTGTTAAAGGAGTTTGATTATCCATGATAAAAATTTTTAAATATGTAATTTGCAATAATTAATACTGTGGTAAATATAAAATTTAATTTTAGAATACTGGCACCATGTTTAAATTTAAAAATTAAATGCAGAATTAAATAAACTACCATAATAATAGTTGGCAATAAAGCGGGGTACATTTTTATACTTTCTATCAATTCCCCTTTCAACAGCATTATAAAAGAACGTTGCATGCCACAACCCGGACAATTTATTCCTAAATAAGTTTTAAAAAAACAAGGCATTAAATGCGCTTCAAGCCAATGAATCATTCGTTTTTAGAATTTAGGCTAATTTACTAAAATGCTTGAGAATACTAAAATTGTTAATAGCTGTTAATAAATAATAAGCTCTAAATTTTGTTTTTTAGCAAAATTGTTATTTTTTTACATAAATAACATTTATTAACTAAACTTAATTTTTATGGAACAAACTAACACAACAGGAGCAGAGACTCCAGCAACAAGACCAACTTTTTTAACTGTATTATGTATTTTATCTTTTATTGCAGCAGGTTTTGCAATTATTGGTTACGTAGCAGTAATTAGTGTATTAGGTGTAGTATCGGCAGGTGCATCAGCAATGTCAAATGTTGAAGGTATGGAAAATATGCAATCAGCAATGTCAACTGCAATGCCAAGCGCAGGTTTAACATGGGCTTATTTAATTGTTGGTTTTTTAACTACAATTGTAGGTTTATGGGGAGTTATTAAAATGTGGAAACTACAAAAACAAGGTTTCTTTATTTATGCTGGATGTAGTGCTGCATCAATGATTATGGGAATGATTTACAGTGGTTTCTCTACAATGGGCCTTTTGTTTCCAGTTTTATTTATTGGTTTATACTACATGAATTTAAAAGCAATGACTAAATAATTATTAGTCAATACATAAAAAAAACCTCGAGCTCGCTCGAGGTTTTTTTTGTGCTATAAAGTTTTGCTTTATGCTGCTATAAACGAAATCTCAATGTTTACATCTTTTGGTAAGCGGCTCACTTGAACTGTTTCTCTTGCAGGGAATTTATCTTTAAAATAAGTTGCATACACTTCATTCATTTTTGCAAAATTGTTCATGTCTTTTAAAAAGATTGATACTTTTACAATATTAGTAAAATCCATATCTGCAGCCGATAATATTGCTTTTATGTTTTCCATTACCATTGTAGTTTCATCTTCAATGCTTCCTAAAACTACATCGCCAGTTCGTGGGTTAATTGCAATTTGTCCAGATGCATACAAAGTTCCGTTGTACATAACAGCCTGACTGTATGGGCCAATTGGAGCTGGTGCATTTGGTGTTTTAATTATTGTTTTCATCTCTTAAATTTTTGTTGCCTTAAATTTGTGTTTCTACTTCTCTTTCTCAAAATTAATTAAAAATGAATTGTATTACCAATTCTTTTAAAATAATAACGCCCTAATTTTCCAAGTTTATCAATTCTCCAATTTGCTAACTTTAAAACCTTCTAACCTTCCAATTTTCTAACCTTCCAACTTTCTACTTATTGCTTCAGCACAACGTTCTCCATCTATGGCAGCCGAAATAATTCCGCCGGCATAACCAGCACCTTCGCCACATGGATATAAGTTTTTTATTTCGGGGTGTTGCAAACTATCTTTATCTCTAGGTATACGAACTGGTGTAGATGTTCTAGATTCTACCCCAACAATTAAAGCTTCGTTAGTTAAATAACCACGCATTTTTTTACCAGTTTCCATAAAAGCTTGTTGCAAACTTTTTCCAATTATTGGAGGTAACCATTCGTGCAATGGCGAAGATTTAACGCCAGGCTGATAGGAGCAAACAGGTAAAGTTGATGATAATTTATTTTGAGTAAAATCTAGTAATCGCTGTGCAGGTGCGGTTTGATCTTTATTACCTTTTTGCCAAGCCATTTGCTCTAACTCTTTTTGAAATTGTAAACCAGCTAATGCACCAAATTGCTTGTATTTATCTAAATCGTTTAAGCCAATAGCTACTACAATTCCTGAATTAGAATAAGGATTGTTTCGTTTGGATGGCGACCAACCATTGGTTACTACCTCTCCAGGGCTTGTTGCACATGGCGCAATTATTCCACCCGGACACATACAAAAAGAATAAACTCCTCTGTTATTTATTTGCTGAACCCAGCTGTATGGCGCAGGAGGGAGAAATTCTCTTTTTTCTTCCCATTCTTCGTGTGTTTTGCAGTGGTATTGAATATTATCTATAAGTTCTTGTTGGTGCTCAACTCTAACACCCATTGCAAAAGGTTTGGCTTCAATTAAAAAATTGTTGTTATAAAACCATTCGTAAATATCTCTAGCGCTGTGTCCTGTTGCTAAAATAACAGCATCAGCAATAAATTCGGTGGTAACATTCGTTTTTGTATTGCTTACAATAGCACCTTTTACTTCGTTATTTTTAATAATAAAATCGCTTACGCGCGAATTAAAATGAATTTCGCCACCAAAATTTAAAATAGTTTCGCGAATGTTTTCTATAATTTTTGGCAGTTTGTTGGTGCCAACATGTGGATGTGCTTCGTATAAAATTTCGGGCTTAGCACCATGAAAAACTAAGTTTTCTAACACTTTTGTAACATCGCCTCGTTTGGTAGAACGTGTATATAACTTTCCGTCGCTATACGTTCCTGCGCCACCTTCGCCAAAACAATAATTTGAATCAGGATTTACAATGTGTTCTTTGTTAATTGCTGCTAAATCTCGTCTTCTGTCGCGAACGGTTTTTCCACGTTCAATCACAATAGGTTTAATTCCGTTTTCAATAAGTTTTAGAGCAGCAAATAAACCAGCAGGACCAGCGCCTACAATTATTACTTTTTTAGAATTAATGTTAAGTTTATTGAAACTAAATGCAATTGGTTTTTCAACAAATTCTTCGTTAACATACACATTGCATTTAATGTTTACTTTAATGTTGAACGAACGCGCATCTATCGATTTATTTAATAGTTGAACGTGTTTTATTTCAGAAACTTTAATGTTGAGTTTAGAAGCAATTTCATTAATAAATTGTGTGTTATCTTCAGCAATGTAAGGTGTGGTTGTATATTGAAGTAAGTGAATCATTGTTTTTTTATTTTCAGCTACTTTTTTTGTTTACGGTTTGCAGTTTTTAGTTTATGGTTTTCAGTTTGCGGTGAATTGTTTTCTGCTTTATCAATTCAACAATTCATCAACTCCATAATTCACCAAATTAAAACTTTCCAACCTTTAAACTTTATAACTTTTCTCTAAATTATTCAAAAGTAAAACTAAGCATTAAAACTCTAGAATTTAAACCTTTTAAAGAATTACTATAAACGTTTTTTGAGGGCTCAAGCATATTTCTTAAACCTAATGAATATTTAACTTCTGGCGAAAATTTAAAGTATTCAAAATAAATATCAAAGCCAGCTCCAAACTCATACATAAAGTCATTTTTCTTTAAGCGAATAGGATGGTTTAAGTCTTCTACGGCATCTTTTTTTGAAGCGATATCCCAGCCCCAATTTACTCCAGAATGTACATAAACTCTGTAATTATTATGGCGTTGCGATTTGTACTTGATTGCAAATGGTAAATAAATAAATGTAGACTCTATTTCTTTTGTAGAACTAAAAGATTGTGTTTTAGAAACAAACTGATACGTAATTTGTCGGGTTGCAAAAGATATTGTTGGCACAAAACGTAAATTTAAATAATTGCCCATTCTTAAGTCAGAAACTATACCTATGTTAAAACCAGATAAGCCAATGTTTTCAACACTATAAAGACTATCAAAAGAGTAAAAATTATCAGCATGTTGAATGGCAAAATCAGTTTTATTTACACCTAATGCAAACCCAAAATGAATAATATCTTCATCGTAAAATTGCATGTTTTTCATTTTCTCTTTTTGTCCAAATAAATTGGAAAAAGAAAAAATAAATAAAACAATTAAAGTGTAGTTTTTAGTTTGCACAGCTAGTATAACGCAACAAAGGTATTATTATTTCTTGCCTGTGTAAATAGAAGCAATGCCTCCGCTAAGCGAAGTAACACTAGTTGCTGTAAAACTTACTTTTTGCATTACGTTTGTAAAATTTGCTCCATCTGGAAAAGCCTCTACAGACTCGGGTAAATAAGTGTAAGCCGATTTATCTTTAGAAATTGAATTTCCAATTTTAGGTAAAATTTTACTCGAATAAAATTTGTAGAATTGTTTTATTGGGAATTTTTTTGGATTAGAAAATTCTAACACAACAAGTTTACCGTTTGGTTTTAAAACTCTGTAAATATCGGCTAAACCTTTTTCTAAATTTTCAAAGTTACGTACGCCAAAAGCTACAGTAACAGCATCAAATGTATTGTCGTTAAAGTTTAATTTTTCTGAATCGCCTTTTACTAATTCAATTTTGTGCGAAAGATTTTTGGCAGCCATTTTTTTTCTGCCCATTTCTAGCATTCCTTCCGAAATATCAACGCCAATAATTTTATCCGGATTAAGCGAAAGTGCTTCTAAAGCAAAATCTCCAGTGCCTGTAGCAATATCTAAAATTAATTTTGGAGAATCTGCTTTAAGTTTTTTAATGGCTTTTTTTCGCCAAATAATATCAATTCCTAAAGATAAAACACGGTTTAAAAAATCATATTTAGGAGCAATGTTATCAAACATTGTTTCCACTTGTTCGCGCTTACTTTTATCGTTTTTATAAGGAGTTACAGTCATATTTGTTTTAAAGTAGGAACGCAAAAGTAAGTAAAATGTTCAAACTTAATGGCTATACTTATTTTAGAGTAATAATAATTATTGCTCAATAAGCACTGCCTTTGGGTATCTTTCTAACCAAGCTTTAACGGCTTCTTTAGTTTTAAGTGTAATAACTGTTTTTGCGTCTATTTTTAACTTATAATTTTCGCTAAATTCTGTTCTGCTTTTTTTTGCTGCTGTTCTCATTTTATTATATTTTAATTAAAGTAACGCAAAAGTTGAACCAATATTAAATTTTGGCAGTATTATTTACAATTTTTAACATAAAATACTGTTTTTTAGCATCTTGAAAACTTGTTGAAAACATTGTAATGTTAAAGTTTGTTGTGTGTTTGTTTTTATTCACAATCATTTGTTAATTTAGCTTTTTAATAAAAAACTTTAATAAATAAATAAATATATATGAAACACAATTACTCAAAAAACAAATTTACAGGGCTAAATTGGCTAAGTAAATTTACTCTTGTTTTAGTTGCTATTATTGCTTTTTCAAGCGGTTTAAAAGCACAAACAACAATTATAGGTACTGCGAATGGTGGTAACTTTGAATTGGGCGGTGATTTCGCTAGTAATGGTTGGACTGTTGTAAATGGTGCAGCTGTAAATACTTGGTCTGTAGGCGTTGGGGCATCAGCCTTTATGACTAACTCGGCTTACATTACTAATGGAGGAGTACATACTTATACAATCGGAAGTTCATCAACTGTTCACTTTTACAGAGATGTTACTGTGCCATCTGGCGAAACTAATGTAAATTTAAGTTTTAACTTAATTTGTAATACAAATGATGCAACTTGGGATGAATTATTAGTTTATGTTGCTCCAAATACGGTTACTCCTGTAGTTGGAACTCCATCTAATTCGGGAACTGCTATTGCAAGTGCAAATTTGCTTGGTAGATATTCAGCTACTACACCTGTTCAAAATATTAATATTGCAATTCCACAATCTTTTATAAATAATTGTGCTTCTTCATCAACTGTAAGAATAATTTTTACATGGAAAAATGATAATTCAGGTGGAACTGGTGCGCCTGTAGCTCTCGATGATGTTTTGCTTACTTCTGCAGTATCGCCATTAGCTTCAGTTGGCACATTTACCATAAATAATACTTTAGCTACCACAGGTTCAAATTTTAATAATTTTACTGATGCAGTTAATTGGTTAAATAATACCGTTGTTTGTAGTCCATTGCCCAATTCAATAGTTTTTAATGTTTCTGCGGGACAAGTATTTACAAATACACCTTTAACTATTAACGCTACTGGTACAGGTGCTAATACTATTACTTTTCAAAAAAGTGGAGCTGGAGCAAATCCAATTGTTTCGGGTGTTAATGGTCTAGGAACTACTGATGCTGTAATTGCTATTAATGGTGGCGATTATTTAAGATTTGACGGTATTGATGTACGAGATGATGCTGCCAATACAACTGGTAATACCCGTATGGAATATGGTTATTTACTAAAGAATAGAACCGCTACTGATGGTGCAATAGACAATATTATTAAAAATTGTGCAATTAGTTTAAATAGAGTAAACACAAATACTATTGGTATTTTGCAAACTGCAAGTACAACTGGTGGAGGTGTAACACCAACCAATTCAACAGGAGCCAACGCAAACAACAGATATTACAATTTAACTATTAGCAATACTTACAGTGGTATTTTTTTAAATGGTAATGCCACTTTCCTTGAGTTTGGTAACGAAATAGGAACTGAAGCAAGTGGTGTAACTAAAATTGGTGCTGATTATGCTGGTACACCAACTGGTGATATTGGTGCTGGTGCTAATACAACTTATGGTATAAGAGCATTCAACCAATCTGGCGTAAAAATTTTTAATTGTATAGTGCAAAATATTACTACAACTGCTGCTGTTTCAACAAGAGGTATTTTTTTAGATGCAGTAGTTGGTAATTCTTTAGTATACAACAATAAAGTAAGAGGAATTAGAAATACGAGTACAACTTCTACAAGCGGTATTCATGGAATGGAATTGATAAATTTAGCAGCTTCAACAACTGCTAATTTAAAGGCTTACAACAATTTTATTTCTGATATTACTTCAGCTCATACAGGTACAGCTACTGCTACAAGAGCTATTAAAGGGATTTTATTAGGTTCAGGTGGTGTTGGTTCGTCTTATGATATAGATAATAATTCAATTGCAATTGATGGTTCTAGTTCTCCAAATTTAAGTTCAGTATGTTTGGAGTTAGGTGGTTCAAATCCTGCAAACAATATTAGAAACAATATTTTTTCAAATAGCACAGGAGCGCAAGCTGGTGTTGCTGTTCATTGTGGAATTAGAACAACAAGTGGAACTTTACTTGGTGCAGCTTCATCTGAGGTTAATTATAATAATTACCACATAGCAAATACGACTAATGGTTTTGTAGCTATAACAAATACTGTAAGCCAAGCTACAATAGCCGCTTTTAATACAGCTATTACAACTCCAACAGATAACGATTTAAACTCAGTTGCTATAGCACCAGCTTTTGCTGATGCGCCTATAGATTTACACAGCAATTCTGTTGGTTTAGATGGAGTTACTACATTAACTTTAGCTTGGGTAACAACTGATATTGATGGTCAAGCAAGAAATAATCCAGGTGATATTGGAGCGGATGAATATACTTATGCCGCGCCTGCTTGTGCTGCAATTTCAGCATTAGCTGCGTATAACATTACTGCATCAACTGCAGCTTTAAGTTGGACAAATGGTAGCGGTGAAACCATGTGGGATGTTGAGTACGGTGTTGCCCCTTATACGTTTACAGGTACACCAACCACTTCTTTTAGTGCTAATCCAGCTGCATTATCTGGTTTATTGGGTAATACAAATTATTCAGTTAAAGTAAGAGCAAATTGTGGTGGAGCGCAAAGCGCATGGAGTTCAACGGTTAATTTCACAACACCTTGTGCTTCAATTGGTTCTTTTCCTTTTGTAGAAGGTTTTGAATCGGTTTCTTTACCAACTTGTTGGACTCAACAATATGTTAGCGGAGCAATAAATTGGGCTTCTGTAACTGCTAATGGCGATGGATCCATATCTCCAAGAACTGGTTCAAGAATGGCAGAGTTTAGAACCAATTCATCTGGTCCTAAAACTAAACTGATTACACCTCCATTAAATTTAACATCATTAACTACACCAAAACTAAAGTTCTATTATGCAAACGTAAATTGGACAGGTGACTTAGATAGTTTGGGTATTTACTATAAAACAACTCCTGCTGGAACTTGGACAAGAATTGGAACATCAATCTCAAATGAAAATTTAGCATGGACTGAATATAATGTTACTTTACCAAACCCGTCAGCATCATATTACATTGCATTAGAAGGTATTTCTGGTTATGGAAGAGGTTTTAACATAGATGATTTTGAAGTTAGCGAAGCTCCAGCTTGCTCACCAGTAAGCAATATTATGGTAACTAACCTAACGCCTACTACGGCTGTTATTACTTGGACACAAGGTGGTTCAGAAACTGCTTGGGATATTGAATACGGTGGCATTCCTTATACATTTACAGGAACTCCAACTGCATCTTATACAACTAATGTTGCAACTTTAACATCGTTAAATGCAAGCACTGCTTATACGTTTAAAGTAAGAGCAAATTGTGGAGGTACACAAAGTACTTGGAGTGCTATAACTACATTTACTACACAATGTAATGCAATAACATCTTTACCTTATTTTGAAGGTTTTAATACTCCAAATCCATGTTGGTCAACACAGCTATTATCGGGCACTACCAACTGGGGTATAAACGCTTCTGGCGAAGTTGCTGGTACTGCTGAAGGATCAGGATGTATGAGTAAAGTGTATAATAACTCAGATGCTTTGTTGTTTAGTCCAGCTTTTAATATAAGCGGTGGTGCTGCAATGAAGGTTGATATTTGGGTGTATAGAGATGCATCGAGTGATGTTTCTGACAGAATACGTTTGCATGTTAATACAAATAAAAGTTTAACAGGAGCCTTACAAATTTTAGAAGTATTTAGATTATCAACTACAGCGCCAACGGTAGGAGCTGATGGTTGGTATTTATATTCTGCAACTGTACCTGCATCTTACGCTAATGGAACAAATTTTTATTTAATAACTCAAGGTACTACAGCTGGTGCAGGTGCATCTTATGGTTTAGGTGTAGATGCTTTTAATTTAGACGTAATTCCAGCTTTAGATATTAGAGCTGTTGATGTTGTAACACCAATAGAAGACGCATGTTTTACAGCTTCAGAAAGTGTATCAATATCTATTGAAAATGTTGGTGCATCTTCTGTTAATTTTGCAACTAATAATATGACACTTACAGTTACTGTAGGAGGAACAATTGTAACTACTTTAACTAGTGTAATAAATACTGGAACTTTGGCTCCAGGTGCCTTTGGAACATATACAGTTGGTACAGTTAATATGTCAGCTGTTGGTTCTTATACTTTTAGTGGTAATGCATTTATTGCTACTGAGGTACTTACAGGAAATAATAATTTTAACTCAAATGACAGAACTACTTTACCAACGGTAGCAATGGCATATACTGAGAATTTTGAATCGTATGCAACAAGTACAATTCCGCCAACATGGGAAGGTTCATCATGGGAAGTATTAAATAACCATGGTAAAGGTGGATCAAAAGGGTATAATATAAATGTGTATAACACAAATCCAAGTGGAGGTTCTTCAACAATGTTTAAAGTTGGTGCTGTAACTTCTACAACTATTTTTACAGTTGATTATAGATTTGTAAACTATTCTGGTTACCCTAGTAACGCAACTACTTTTACTGCAACAGATTATGCTTTGATAGGTATTTCAACAGATTGTGGTCAGAATTTTACAATTTTAGGAACTTTTGATGATGTGAGTCATTCTCCAACAACAAGTTTTACAACTGCATCGTACAATTTGGCTCCATATGTTGGACAAGATGTATTGTTAGGTTTTTATGCTGAATCAGGTGGTGTTACCGATTATTATTTTGATATTGACAATATTAGAATAGGTGAACCATTAAGTAACAATGCTTCATTAAGTAATTTAACTTCAAGTGTAGGCAGTTTAAGTCCAACATTCGCTTCTACTACAACTAATTACAATGTTACTCTGCCATTTGGATCAACTGGTGGTGCTAATTTAGTGCCAACAACTGCTAATGCAGGAGCAACAACTATTATAACTAGCGCAACAAATGTTGGAGGCACAGCTCCTGCAAACCAGGCGACTGTAGCTGTAACTGCTGAAGATGGAGTTACAACTTCAACTTATACAGTAACTTATAATGTTACTCCAGCTAACTCAAACTCTAGCTTAAGTGCTTTAACAACAAGCGTTGGAACACTTTCTCCGGTTTTTGCATCAGGTACATTAAACTACACAGTTAACTTACCATTTGGCTCAACTGGAGGGGCAACGGTAACACCAACTAGATCAACTACATTATCTACTATTAGCTCTAATACAGGTGCATCAAACGTTGCCGGAACAGCAGGTGCAAATGTTGCTACAGTAATTGTTACTGCACAAAATGGTTCAACAAGTACTTACACAGTTACTTATAACGTAGCTGCTGGTAATTCTAATGCTGATTTAAGTAATTTGGTGCCAAGTGCAGGTTCTTTATCTCCTGCTTTTGCTTCAGGTACACATAGCTACACAGTAACTTTACCATCAGGCACAACCGGTTCAGCTTCTGTAACTCCAACATTGGCAGATGCAACAGCAACTGTAACATCTAACACAAACGCAACAGATGTTACTACAGCACCAAATAATGTTGCTACTGTAATTGTAACTGCTCAAAATGGAACAACAACTGCTACTTATACAGTTACATTTAACGTTGCAGCAGCAGTTAATAATGATGCAACGCTTGCCTCTTTATCATCAAGTGCTGGTAGTTTAAACCCTGCTTTTGCTTCTGGTACATCTAACTATACAGTTACTTTGCCATTTGGTACAACAGGTGGAGCTACATTAGTTCCTGCAACTACTAACGCTTCTGCTACAACTATGATTACAAGTGCAACTAACGTAGGAGGAACTTCTCCAGCAAATACTGCAACCGTTGTAGTTACAGCTCAAGATGGAATAACAACGATGACTTATACTGTAACTTACAATGTTACTCCAGCTAACACAAACTCTAGCTTAAGTGCTTTAACAACAAGTGTTGGTACTTTAAGTCCAGTATTTGCAAGCGGAACATTAAATTACACCGTTAGTTTACCATTTGGAACAACAGGTGGAGCTAATTTAACTCCTACATTGTCTTCAACACTTTCAACTGTTTCTTCAAATACTTCTGCAACTAACGTAGCAGGTAGTGCTGGAGCAAACGTTGCAACAGTAGTTGTAACTGCACAAAGTGGCGCAACTAGTACTTACACTGTAACTTACAGTGTTGATCCAGGAAGTTCAAATGCTAACTTAAGCAACTTGGTTCCAAGTGCTGGTGTGTTATCTCCTGCTTTTGCTTCAGGTACTAATAGTTACACAGTTACTTTACCATCAGGAACTACAGGCTCTGCCTCTGTAACTCCTACATTAGCTGATGCAACTGCTACTGTTACATCTAATACAAATGCAACAGATGTAACTACTGCACCAAATAATGTGGCTACAGTAATTGTAACTGCTCAAAATGGTACAACAACTGCTACTTATACAGTTACGTTTAACGTTGCTGTTGCTCTAGCTAACGATGCAACATTAAATTCAATTACACCAAGTAACGGAACGTTAAGTCCTACATTTGTATCGTCTGTTACAAATTACACGGTTACTTTACCATTTGGTACAACTGGTTCTGAAACAGCGGTAGTTGTTACTAATAATGCTGGTGCTAATGCTGTTGTAACTCCCGCTTCGGATGTAGCTGGAACTGCTCCTGCAAACACGGTTACAATAGTTGTAACTGCTCAAGACGGTATTACTACATCTACTTATACTGTAGTTTATAACATTACTCCAGCAAGTACAAACTCAAGTTTAGCTGACTTAACTTCAAGTCAAGGTTCATTAAACCCTGCATTTACTAGTGGTACATTTAACTATACAGTTTTATTACCAATGAGTTCATCAGGAGCTGCTAATTTAACACCGACTTTAGCAGATGCTTTTGCTACAGTTACATCAAATACCCCTGCAACTAACGTTGCTGGTACTGCTGGAGCAAATGTTGCAACAGTAGTTGTAACTGCGCAAAATGGAAGTACTTCTACTTATACTGTAACTTACAGCGTTGCTACTTCAGTTAGTTCTGATGCTACGTTAAGTAGTTTAACAACAAGTATTGGAACGTTAGCTCCTTCGTTTGTTTCGTCAATAACTGCTTATACTGTTAGTTTACCATTTGGAACTACTGGTGGTGCAACTGTAACTGCAATTAAAACATACGCTTTAGCTACATTAACTTCAGTTACAAATGCAAGTAATGTTGCTGGTACCGCAGGTACAAACGTAGCTACAGTTGTGGTTACTGCCGAAAATGGTGCAACTATGACTTATACTGTAACTTATTCAGTTGCAGCTGGTAATGCTGATGCTACATTAAGTAACTTAACGTCTAGTCAAGGTGCTTTAAGCCCTGCTTTTGCTGCTGGAACATTTGCTTATACAGTAACATTGCCAGCAGGGTCTACTGGTACTGGAGTTTTAACTCCAACTTTAGCTACAACTTTATCAACAGTTTCATCTAATGTATCAGCTACAGATGTTGCTGGTTCAGCACCTGCAAACACAGCTACAATAGTTGTAACTGCACAAGATGGTTCAACTGCAACTTATACTGTAGTTTACTCTGTTTCAACAGGAATTGATGAATTAGCTAACACTACTAAAGTTGAGGTTTATCCAAATCCAACTCATGGCATTGCTATAGTTAAAGTAACTGATGTTACAAGCACTAAAGTAAAAGTGAGTGTAGTAAGTTTAGCTGGTCAAGTTATTAGCGAAACTGAAATTGTAAACAATGGTTTAGAGTTAAATCATGAAATTGATTTAAGCAAACAACCAAAAGGTGTTTACTTTGTTAAAGTAACTGGTGCTAATAACACAGTAACTAAACGAGTAATTACTTTCTAATAAATTGCTAAAATAATGTGAAAAAGAGGCGGAGTTTCCGCCTCTTTCTTGTTTCTAACAATTTGCTATTAGTAAACATTTTTAATTAATTGAAATAGACTTTTATAAATCGTAACTTTGAACAACTTATTGAAATAACCTATGCTTGGTTCTAAAGATATTTTGCTTTCGATGAAACATCAAGGCGGATTAATGCCACAAGAAGAAATGCTTGAGGTTCCTCATAAAAAAGGTGATTTATATATTGGAATTCCTAAAGAAACATCTTTTCAAGAACACAGAATTGCTCTTGTGCCTGATGCTGTTGCTTTATTAACTGCAAATGGTCATCAAATTGTTGTTGAAACCAATGCTGGTAAAGAAGCCAACTACGACGATAAAGATTATAGCGAAGCTGGTGCAAGAATAGCTTATAGTACGGAAGAAGTTTATAAAGCAGATATTATTTTAAAAGTTGCTCCACCTTCGTTAGAAGAAATTGAATTTTTGCAACGTAAGCAAACATTAATTTCTGCTTTGCAATTTACAATTCAGCCCGAAAATTATGTGAAGAAGTTGATGGAGAAAAAAGTAAATGCAATTGCTTTCGACTTTATTAGAGATGATGAAGGTGTTTACCCTGTAATTCGTTCTATGAGCGAAATAGCGGGCACTGCATCTGTTTTAATTGCGGCAGAAAATTTAAGTAATATTAATAACGGACAAGGTAGTATTTTTGGAGGTATAACAGGAATTGCCCCCACAGAAGTTGTAATTATTGGGGCTGGAACTGCAGGCGAATTTGCAGCAAGAGCAGCAATAGGTTTGGGTGCCAACGTAAAAGTATTTGATGATAAATTATCGCGCTTAAGAAGATTACAAAGTAATATTGGAAGTAGAATTTATACTTCTGTAATTCAGCCTCACGTTTTAGCAAAAGCGCTAACTACAGCCGATGTTGTTATTGGTGCTATTCGTGCTCCAGAAGGAAGAACACCTTGTGTAGTTTCTGAAGAAATGGTAAGCGATATGAAATTTGGATCGGTAATTATTGATATTAGTATTGATCAAGGTGGTTGTTTTGCAACATCGCAAGTTACCAACCATACTAAACCAACGTTCCGCAAATATGGTGTAACACATTATTGTGTTCCTAATATTGCATCGCGTGTTTCAAGAACTGCATCTTTAGCGTTAAGCAACGTTCTTTCTCCAATAATTTTAGATATGGGAGAGCGTGGCGGAATGGAATCGATGCTACGCAAAGACAAAGGCGTTAGACATGGCGTTTATATTTACAACGGAATTTTAACTAATCAGTTTTTAGGTGAGACATTTAATTTACCTTACAAAGACATTGATTTAATAATGGCAGTGATTTAGATTATGATAATTGGAGAAAAAAAAACGAAAAATGTTAAGCGTGTAAGTCTTTTTGTTTTTGGTGCATTGATAGGTTCTTTAGCCATGTATTTTATGGTTTTTAAAGATAAATCGTACTTTAAAACACCAGAGCAAACTATTAAAGATCAACTTAAAAGCAGAGCATTTGTTTTAACAAAACATGGTGCTTGCCGAATGGAATGCAGAGGAATTACTGAACAAGAAATAAAACAACTTTTTATTAATGGCTCTGTAAACTACGATAAAAGCGAGGTACACGAAAAACCTTGTAAAAAATATGCTTTAGAAGGCAAAACAGCAGATGGGCAGAACGTTAGAATTATTTGCGGTCTTTGCGATTTAGAAACTAAAATTATTACAGCAATAGATTTAGGTTTAGAAAAAGATACTTGCGCTTGTGATTAGTTTTTGGTTGACGGTTTTTGGTTGATGGTTTAGGGACTCAAGTTTTTTTTCAAAACAAATCAATAATTTACTGAAAATTCAAAAACAATAAAATTGCTTACTCAACTATAACTTTGCGTATTTCATTAAATCTTTCTCCATTAATTTTAATAAAGTACACACCTTTACTAGATTGCTTTAGGTTTATATTTTGTTTTAAATTTTGTCCTTCAACTATAATGTTTTGGTGCGAAATAATTTGCTGCAATGCATTAGTTATTTGTATAGTATAAATCCCTTTTGTTATATTATTAAGTTCTAAACTAAACTCACCATTATTAGGGTTGGGATAGATATATAGATTTTGGTTTTTATTTATTTCACTTAAGCCAACAGTTGTTACTTGAAAACAATCAGATGTATCTGTGCAAGCATTTTGAGTAACAGTAACTGCATAGCTTCCATTAGTAAGTGGTTGAAATGACTGAGAAGTAGCACCACTAATTATATTACCATCACAAGTAATCCATTGGTATGTTGCATTTGTTACATTAGCTGTTGCAGTATTTTCATTTAAAGTTATTGATGCATCTGCATTGGGTATTACATCAACAATTATTGAATCTCTGAGGCTTTGGCAACCAAATTTTGTTTGATTTACATAATATGTTTTTCTTCCTAGGGTATTTGTGGAAGGAGTTGGTGCTGTAAATGAAGGAATACCGCCAACTCGTGTTGTATACCATCTTATTTGACCTACATCTGGACCAGTATAAGTAGCTACTAATATTGGTGCCACAAAATCTTTACAATAAACAAATTCTTTTACTGGTATTGCTGGCTTTGGTACTTCTGGTGGTTGTGTTATTGTTACAGTAGAAATACTTGTTCCGCAACCTGAGGGATGCGTTATAGTAACTGTGTAGGTTCCTGCTACCAAAGCTGTTGCTACTTTATTACTTTGCGCTGGTGTTGTACTCCAAAGATATGTGTAAGTTATTGTATTAGATGGTACAACTGCCGTCGCAGATCCGTTATTGCTACCAAAACAAACCGCATTAGTTATAACAGATGCAGAAGTAAATAAGTTTTGGTGTGTTATTGTTGCAGTTGCAGCAACTGATGAACAGCCATTTGGCGATGTTACGGTTACTGAATAAGTTCCTACGCTCAAGCCACTGGCTGTTTGGGTTGTTTGTGCAGGAATAGAGTTCCACAAATAAGTATATGATGCGTTACTAGTTGGTACATTTACAGTAGCTAAACCATCATTGCCTCCAACACAATTTACATTAGATAAAACAGATGCAGTAGCGCTTAATGAAGAAATTGTAAATGTTGTAAATAATGATGGCTGACTTGGATTTGTTAAATTAGAATTGCCACATTTGTCTTGTACAGCTTGAACTCCTGAAATTGACGAAAAGGTATAAACACCAGATGTTGTTAAAGGCGGATTAAATTTAATTGTATAGTTAGATACAGTTGTGTATAATGATGCGCCACCACAATTAGGACTAATGTATGTTTGGGCTATAGTATAAGGGCCTCCAGGACCTTCTAAAATAAAATTTGTGGGATCAATTTCTACACATATTACAGGCTCGGTAAAGTTTACTATTAAAGTAGAATCACCACAGGTTGGAGTTGTAATACCACTAACAGTTGGGCCTTCGGTATCTGTATATGTAGCAGAACCTCCTAAACTAATTGCATAACCATCTGTTGATTGTGTATAGTTTGAAATATACAACATTAAATGTCTATTCGAAGCTAGATTTATTGCTGATTCCCATTGTTGACCAGTAAGAATTGAAGAAATACCTGTATTTCCTGAAGCTCCACTATAATTACAGCTTATTTCTAAAGAAGAATTATTAAATATATCCGAGCAAGAATAATTTGTGATATCAAACAAAGCCCAATCATAATCATCAGAATTATTACTAGGATCTATTTCAAATGTAAAACTACCAGGGCTTGTTGTATTTATTGAATACCAAACTCCTTTTCTTTCACCTGTATTAAGACAACTAAAATTCGGATTAATTTCATTATTAAATGGAGGTAAACCTTCGTTAGTAGGGGCAATATTTTCATAATAATAATTAGAACAAACAGGAGTAGCAGCTATACAATCTACCTTAGGTGTTCCCAGTAATGGTGCGCCTGGCTCAGAAATTGATAGTGTATAACTTGTAATACAATTTGGTGTTGGCTTGGTACTTACCAATAAAAAATAAGTTTGTCCAGCTGTTACTTCTCCTTGTAAAAATCTTGTTCCTCCGTTTCCATAACTATTTGCAACACAATTTCCGTTGGTAGGACAATCTTCATAAAGCATTAAACCTATATTAGTTGTTGTAGAAACAGTTGTAAGCGAACAAATAACAAAACCACTTATTGATGACGTAAATACATGAAGTCTATCATCGCCACCCAAATAATCGGCATTACCACAGGCAAACGTATTTGTAGCACTAAAAACATTGGAGCCACAATTGTTTAAATTAGTTTCAAAATATGGCAACGTAACTTGGTTATTTTCAGCTGTATTACATGCAGAGTTGCCAGCAGAATTTTGAATAATCGATATAGTTTTTTGAACGGAATAGGAACAACCTCCCGTATTAATACCTGTAACACTTACTGTTGTAGTTTGTGCTGGCGAATAATTTTGTGTATTGCCTACATAACCGTTATTCCATGTAAAAGTGCCAGGTCCAGTTGCAGTTAATGAAGTACTGAAACCATTATAAATATTGGTATTGCCGTTAACAATAAAAATATATGGATTTAGAGTAAATGTTAAAATGTTTGTTGTTGAATTTCCATTTCCGCATTCATCTTTAATTGCACCTGGAAAAACTTGTAAAGTATAAGTTACCAAACTAGTTAAATTTGTATTAAAGGTTATTGTTTTACTTGTAATAGCTAAATTACTTGGTGTGCAACTATTTAAAGCGCCAGATGTATTTATTGTATATGTACTTGTTCCGTCTGATAATAAAAATTTACTTAAATCTATTTCATCGCAAACAATAGGTTTTACAAAATTAATACCAAAAGAATTTGCGCCACATTGAATAGGAGTGTTTATTGAAGTAACTGCTGGTACTGCTCCACTTGAAATACTAAATGTTAAAATATTTGTTGAAAGGTTTGTGTTGCCACAAAAATCAAAAAAAGCATTTGGATAAGCGTATAATGTATAGATACCATCAGTTAAAGGACTAAAGAAAGTTAATGTTTTGCTTGTAACTAATAAATCACTTGGCATGCAAGCATTTAAACCGGCAGATGTATTAATTGTGTATGTGCTTGTTCCATCTGATAACAAAAATTTACTTAAATCGATTTGATCACAAACAATTGGTTTCGCAAAATTAACTACAATTGAATTTTCTCCACATTGAATAGGTGAATTTATTGAAGTTAGAATAGGATCTGCTACACCAGAAACAGTAAAAGTTAAAACACTCGTTGAAAAGTTTGGTGTTCCGCAAACATCAATAAAAGCATTTTGATAGGTATACAATGTGTAGGTAGAAGCAAGAGTTAAAGGAGTATTAAAAGTTAATGTTTTGCTAGTAATTGCCAAATCAGCAGGCACACAACTATTTAATCCTGGCGATGTGTCAATGGTGTATGTACTGGTTCCATCAGTTACTACAAACTTGGTATAATCAAATGAATTACATCTAACTGCCTTTGAAAAATTAACATCAATAGAGTTTACACTACATTGAGTTGGTGTTACAACCGAAGTAATTGTAGGGCTTGAGCCAAAAGGAATAGCTGTTGACCAATCAAAATTTACTTGACTAGGTGTATCAGAATAATTGTTTGCACAAATCATATAAGTATGATTAGCTATAACACTCACAGGAGGATGAAATCCCAACATACCATTTGCGCCAATTGCACCATTAGATGCACTATAATTACAATCTACTAACTGAGACGTACTATTATAAATATCGTAACAAGAAGAATTAGTAATATCAATTACTACATAATCATAATCTTGAGGAACATCAGGAGTTATAGTAAAACTAAACTCAGTATTTGCTTGAGCAACATATTTAAACCAGGTACTATTTACCTCAGAACTAAGTAAACATGTTGAACCAGTATTAAGTTCCGCTGGAAAACTACCCGTACTTCCTCCCATTGGGCTTGGAAAGCTATAGTATCCCATTGATTGACAAAGGTTTATTGCTCCTAAACAGTCTTGCGAAGTGGGAGTAACATTAACTACTGGTGTTATACTTAAGGTATAATTAGAATGACATTGATACGTTGGACTAGTGGCATTTGGATTTGAACTTACAATTAAATAATACGTTTGCCCTGGTACTACGCTTGAAACCAAGGAACGATTACCACTAGCTCCAGTGCTTGCCATAGTGCAAGCTGTTGCGGTGTTTGGACAACCTTGATACAAAAATAAACCAACATTTTGAGAGCTTGAGGTAAAATCTATACTAATAGTTGAAACGTAGTTGGGAACAATAAAAACATACATTCTATCGTCGCCATTCAAATATTGATAATCCCACGAAGCATTACAAGTAGTAACATTAGTGCTGCTTATATTATTTGCGCCACAATTACTTAAACCAGATTGGCTAAATGGCAAAACCACTCTATTTGCTAAAGCCGCTGCACAAGTAGCTCCACCTGGTTGCGCATAACTTTTAAAACCTATGAAAAAAAACAATGCTAAAAGAAGGTAAATATTTTTCATTTATCAAAAATCTTAACTGAAATTAATAGATAAATATATAAAAATAATTAAACGATTACTATTCTAATGAGAAGAATTAAATAAAAGAGAATTTTAATTTTTGTATTTGCTTAAAATCTATAATGATTGTTAACTTAATCAAGCTTAAATTTTGTGTTAAAAATTTAAACTTCAAACAGTAATTGAACAAACTCAATAATCCGCCAATTTCCTAAATCCCAAACTCATAACTCATAATTCAAAACTCATAACTATTTCTCCGCTTCTCTTCTTGCTTTTTCTTTCATTATTAAGCCAAGCTCTCGGCCAGTTTGACCTTTTACAGACGTGTTTTCTTTTGCTCTGCGAATTAAGTATGGTAAAACTTCTTTTACTGGTCCGTATGGAACATATTTTGCCACGTTGTAGCCCGCTTTAGATAAGTTGTAGCTGATGTGGTCGCTCATGCCTAATAATTGCGAAAAGAAAACGTTTTCATTATCTTTCGATACGTTTTTTTGCAGCATTAAATCGGCTAATTTTTTTGAGCTAAGTTCGTTGTGTGTACCTGCGCAAAAAGCAACACGTGTATTGTTTTCAATACAGTATTCGCAAGCTAAATCATAATCTCTATCGGTAGCTTGTTTATCGGATTGAATGGGCGATGGATAATTTTTTTCTACGGCTCTAGCTCTTTCTTTTTCCATATATGCGCCACGAACCAATTTAGCACCTAAATAAAAATTATTGGCAATTGCATTTTCAACTGAGTGCTTTAAATAAGCTAATCTATCGTGGCGATACAGCTGATAGGTGTTGTAAACTATTGCTTTGTTTTTATTAAACAAACGCATCATATCGTTTGCTAAATCATCAATTGCATCTTGTATCCAACTTTCTTCGGCATCAATAAAAATACGCACATCGTTTTCAAAAGCTGTACGGCAAATTTTTTCTACTCTGTTTTTAATTCGAGTAAACTCTTGTTGTTCTGCATCAGTAAGTGTTTGTTTAGCGTTTACTTTTTCTAACAAAGCAAATCGTGCCAAGCCTGTAACTTTAAAAACACTAAACGGAATTGCTTTGTTTCCTTTTGCTTTTAAAACAGTTGCAATTGTTTCGTTCATTGTTGCGTCAAAGTCGGTTTCGCTTTCTTTTCCTTCAACAGAATAATCTAAAATGGTTCCTATTTTATATTTTGCCAACTGGTTAATGGCAGTTTCGCATTCGCTAATGTTTTCGCCACCGCAAAATTGTTTAAAAATGGTGGCTTTAATCATACCATTTATTGGTAAATGTGTAGCTAAAGCAAAGTGCGTTAGTTTTTCGCCAACAATTACTAACGAAGGATTTCCAACCATTTTAAACAACCAATATGAACGATTTAAATCTTTGTTGGTTTTGCTTTCAAAAGCTATTTGGGTATTGTCGAATGATAAAGACATGGCTTAATAACAGTTACGTGTTAACTAATTAATATACAAATATGCTAATGATTTTGTTTATTTAGCCAAATTGCATAAAAATTATTAAAAAATAGTTGCGCTTAAGTTGCGCAGCCCAAAAAGATGTTGAATATTAAGTTGAATTCCAAAAGCAGTATTTATTCTGGACCTACTAGTTTAGCTCGGTTCGACGCTTGGTTATTGAAAAAAAACTACAGTAAAATTTTTATTTTGGTAGATGAAAATACACATCAACATTGTTTGCCTGTTTTTTTAAATGAACTAAGTAATTTAAAACATTTTGAAATTCTTGAAATGCCTATTGGCGAGGAAAATAAAATACTTTCTATTTCAGAGCAGTTATGGATATCGCTAAGCGATTTAAATTGCGACAGAAATGCATTGCTAATTAATTTGGGAGGTGGTGTTGTTAGCGATATGGGTGGTTTTATAGCTTCTACTTACAAAAGAGGAATTGATTTTGTAAATATTCCTACCACTTTATTAGCAATGGTTGATGCAAGTATTGGCGGCAAAAATGGAATAGATTTAAACGGAATAAAAAATGTAGTTGGAACAATTAACTTGCCTCAGTTGGTTTGCGTTTTTCCTGATTTTTTAAAAACGTTATCGAAACGAGAATTTATGAATGGCATGGCAGAAGTGTTTAAACATGCACTTATTGCTGATTCTGCTTATTGGAATATACTTGTAAAATGCAATATTGAAAAACTAAGTACTGAAGAGTTAGCGAATATTGTAGACACATCGGTTGCTATAAAATCTTTAATTGTTAAGCAAGATTTAAACGAAACAGGATTAAGAAAAACGCTTAATTATGGGCACACAGTTGGTCATGCTTTAGAAGCCTTTTTTCTGCAGAATGGTAAAAGTGTATTGCACGGCGAAGCAGTAATAGAAGGCATACTAATTGAAAACACAATTGCTGTTAAAAAAGGAATTTTGGGCAAAAAAGAGGCTGAAACAATTAAAAAAGAATTGCGCAAATACTACAATGCTCTTAACTACAAATTAAGTGATATTTCAACGATAATTAATTTTATGCTTCACGATAAAAAAAACAATTCTTCATCTATAAATTTAGCGCTCATCTCCGCTATTGGTTCTTGTAATGAAAAAGTGGAATGTACTAAGGAAGAAATACACGAAGCGTTACAAAATTATTTGCTTGCTTAATTATGAATTATATACTCGAATATAGCGAACAAGAAGTTGTAGAAACTATTTTGTTGCCTGTTTCAAAAAGCGAATGCAATCGTTTATTGGTTGCGCAATACCTTTCTGGTTATCAATTTTTAATTGATGAAATTTCTGATTCTGACGATTCGCAAGTGTTAAAAAAATGTTTAAACGAAATTGACGAAGTAACTACTTTTGATGTGCATCACGCTGGGACAGCGTTTCGGTTTTTAACGGCATTGTTTGCTATTACGCCTGGCACAAGAATTATTACGGGTAGTAACCGATTAAAAGAAAGACCAATTGCTCCATTAGTAAACGCATTAAAAGATTTAGGAGCAGATATAGAATATTTAGAAAAAGAAAATTTTGCTCCATTAAAAATTACGGGAAAAAAATTACAAGGAAAATCATTACAAGTAGAAGCTGGAATTAGTAGCCAGTTTGTTTCTGCATTAATGCTTATTGCACCATACTTAGAAAATGGTTTGCAAATTGAATTTAAAAATAAACCCGTATCGTTTTCGTATTTAGTTTTAACTGCTTCTATAATGAAACGATTAGGAGTTGATTTAGATTTGTTTGAAGATAAAGTAGTTGTAAAAGCTGGGACATACAAAAGTGTTATGCCTGTAAAAGCAGAACGCGATTGGACTTCTGCATCCTACTGGTATGAGTTCGTAGCCTTGAGTAAAAAAGCAAAAATAAAATTACCTGGACTTTTTGAAAATAGTTTGCAAGGCGATGTTGTACTAAAAGATATATTTACTTTTTTTGGAGTAACCACCGAATTTAATTCTGATGGAGTAACTATTTTTAAAAATTATTTACCAGTTGACCAGTTAATTTTTGATTTTTCTGACTCGCCTGATTTAGCACAAACTGTTGCTGCTACAGCATCTGTTTTAAATTTGCCAGTTATTTTAAATGGCGTTTCTACGCTTAGAGTTAAAGAAACAAATAGGGTAGAAGCTTTAAAAATTGAATTGGAAAAAATTGGTGTGAATATTATTGAAATAGATATAACTTCGTTTAAAATTGAGTTCAATAATGAAAGATTTAGTAAAGATTTATCTTTTTCAACTTATCAAGATCACCGAATGGCAATGTGTTTAGCGCCTTTGGTAATTCATTATAAAAAAATTGTTATTGAAAATCCTGAAGTGGTTTCAAAATCATATCCAAATTTTTGGATGCACTTAAGTCGTTTGGGAGTAGAAATTACAAAACAATAATTACTTTGTTTTTAATAATTCTGCAATTCGTTTGTATTGCATTGCCCATTCGTTTCTTGATTTTGACTTCATGTTAAATTCCATATAACCAATGGCGCATTCGTAAGGCGTTTCGCCTCTGTCGTTTTTAATAGTTAAGTCTAAACCATTTTTAATTAAAAGTTTAATCAGCGTTTCGTCTTTTGTTAAAATAGCATTAAAAACGGGGTTTTCTGAACTAACGCCACAATCAATATTTGGAGATAATTTTTTTTGAAATAACCATTCAATAAATTTAATATTTTCTTCTTCTACCGCATTCGCTAAAGGAGTTCCGTTGCTCGCACAATAATCAATAGGAACTTTTTGAGCATAAAAAATTTCGGCTAGTTCTACACCATTTTTTTTGTTGAGTGCGCACATGTGTATTACATTTCCATTTTTTGTAGTTTGTTTTACGTTGCAACCCAGGCTAATTAGTTTTTCTATTGTTTTTTTATCGCCATTTTCTACCGCTGCAAACAAAGCGGTGTAGCGGTTTTCTTCGTCTAGTTTTGGTTTAAATCCGTTAGCTAAAATATAGTCAATTAACTGAGGATTTCTTTCAGAAATAGCTTTTGCTAAAATACTCATGTCATTATAATTGGTATTTACATCCATGCCATGTTTTACTAATTCTAAAACAATTTCTTCGTCCCAAAAAAACATGTCATTCAAATTTATTTCTTTGTTTTTTAGCGATGGATTGTATTTACGAATAACTTGTGCAGTTTTGCCTTCGTCTAACAAATCAGTGTTTTTTAGTAAATAATTGTAATCTATCATTTGGGCTGTAGCGCCTTTACCTATTACAAAGTCAATGATTTTTATGTTGTCAGTTTTTATACTTTTTATGTCTTTTATTTTGCAACCTAAATCAATTAATTCTGTAATAGATTTTGTGTCTTCTTGTTTAATGGCTTCATCTAAAAGTGTTTCTCCTTCTTCATTTTTTATATTAAAATCGGCTTTAAATAGTTTAATAAAATCGATTAAATTTTTGTCTTTGGTGTAATAGGCAAAGTGGGGTAATGGATTACGAATTACTTCTACAGTAGTTTTTTGCGGACGATTAAAAAATTTTCTAAAGTAATAACCACTTCCAATTGCCTTACTAATGTAACTGTTGGTAATTTCGCAATCGCAATTAATATTAGCACCAACGTGCAATAAGCTATCTACAGTGTTTTTTATTTCTTCGCTAAATACAAATTCTTTAGAGGTGATAAGCGCACACAATTCTGCATTAATTTTTTCTTTTGCTTCGTCTCTTTTTTTTTCTTTAGCTAGTTTTTTATAATCAATATCATTTTGTGCGCGGTTACCACATGCACAAAAAGCAAGCATACCAAGTGTTAAAACAAGTAGTGAACTATTAAAACGAATGCGCATAAAAAATTATTTTATTTCAAACTTAGCGTAAACGGATGATTGTATTTTTATTTTATCAAACTGAATTTCGCCATCATTAAAATCTTCTGAGCGAGAGCTACGAACATTACTTGCATAATTGGCTTGGTATTGTTGCAAACCTCTGTTAGGTAAATTTTCTTCTTTAATAGCTAGTGGTTTACCCAATTGCGCATCAATAGCCATTAATAAGTAATTGGCTTTGTCTTTTGCAGCTTTTATTGCATCAATACGAGTTTCTTTTTTAAATAATTCTATTTTAGAATGATTTACTTTAGCGATGTAAGCATCGTTAATTTCTATTTTTTCTAATTGTTGATATACGCTGCCAACTTCTTTAGCAGTAGTAACTTTAAGTGTATATTCTTTTTTTGTAATTACATCTTTTGTGTTAAATTTCACTTTAATATAATCTGCATTGGCATCGCTTAAATACAAATTGTTTAAGTCGATATTCAATTCTTTTAAAGCACTTTTTAATTTTTCTTCTTGTGCTTCAATGCTCATTTTTTCTTTATTAACGTATTTTTCTTTTAAAGTGATGGCAATAAAAATTTCATCAGGCACAATTTCTTTTTCTGCAATACCGGTTACTTCAATGTAAGCTTTATCCGAATTTATTGTCTGAGCGTTTGTTTTGGCAAATGCCATAACTAAACCAAATAATAATAGTGCTGATTTTTTCATGTGATTTTTTTTTAATTTGTAATAAATATATAAAATTTATTGGAATAAAAAAAAAGTCTCAATAATATTGAGACTTTTGGAGGTTTTTTTACCACATAGAAACATAGAAAAAAATATACAGCACTAACTAGAGCTACACAATAGTATTGAAGCATAGCTTCAATAGTTTTTTTCTAATGGTATAATATATTAAAATTTAAAACTTACACCGCCAAGCCAATTAAAGCCAGCTTGCGGATAATAAAAGTTTTCGGTTACTGTTTGTCCACCATAAATGTAACTATACGTATAACCATTTGCTTCGTATAATTTATTTAAAATATTGTTTGCCATAAATGTAAAATCTATCTGACGAATCCATTTGGTTTTTACACTGTAGTTTAAACGTATATCGTTTAGCATATAGGCGTTAAGTGTTCTGTTTTCGTTTGATGTATTATCCATGTATTGTTTGCCTACATATTTTATTAAATAGGCTGCATAAAAGTTTTTAAATAAATTAAAGTTTAACTCTGTTCCGCTAATAATATTGGGCGAAAACGCTAAGTTGGTGTTTTTGTAAGTATTTACTACTTGTCCGCCATTATCGTAATCGTCTAAATATTCGTTGTAAGTAATTACTTTATTTTGGCTCAATGTTACATTTCCTTTTAACTCAATTTTTGCAGTTGGTTTGTAGCCTGCTTGCAACTCAAAACCTGAGCGGTAGCTTTTATCAATATTAGTTCTAACATAAGCACCCACATCGTTTATTGCGCCAGTAAGCACCAATTCGTTTGTGTAAAGCATTAAATAATAATTGCTAACCATATAAAATTTATCGCGTTTAAATTTCCAACCCGCTTCTAAATTTTTTAAGTTTTCTGGTTTTGGTCGGCTTGTAGGTGTACTTTGTGTAAAATCGTCGCGGTTAGGCTCCCTGTTTGCAACACTAAATGAAGCATATACTTGATTATTATTATTTACATCAAAAGTTAAACCTAGTTTAGGATTAATAAAATTCATGGTTACATTTTGTGTAACATTGTTTAACTGATTATCAAAACCTAAAAACGAATACTGAACATTTCTACTTTGCACATCAACAAAGGCATACAATTTATTGGTAATGTCGTATTGAACTTTTAAATAAGTATTCAAATCATTTTTTAATGCTTTGTTTTCGTAATAACGTTGACGAATAAAACTATCGCCCGCATAACGCGCCCAAATTACTTCGCCAAAATGTTTGCCGTCATATTGGTTAAAACCTCCGCCAAGTGTAACTTGTAACTTGTTTAACGAGTTGTAATTTATAGAATAAATTCCGCCGTAATAATTATTATCTAACCATCTTCTACGAATTAAATCGCTGGTTAAAATAGTATCGTTGTTGGCTGTAATTGCATTAATGTTGTAGTTGGCTAAATCATCATCTTGTCGAAATTGCTCGTAAAAACCTTTTCCTTTAGTTAAAAATAGCGCAGTGTTAAAACTCCAGTTTGCATTTATTTCTTGCGAAAAATGTGCTTGATAATAATCTTGTTTGTAATTATCGGTTTCGTCGTTGTAGGTGTATGGATTGTAAGTACGATTTGTTTTTAAAGTATCTTGCGGAACACCTGCCCAAGCTTGAAACGTTTTTTCGCTTCCTGAAAAGTGCGTTAGTTTAAATATATTTTTCTCTCCATAACGCGCTGTGCTTATGTAATATGATTTTAAATTTGAACTTGCTCTGTCAATATAGCCATCAGAGGTTATCTGCGACAATCTTCCATCAACAGTCCATTTGTTATCAATAAGCCCGGAGCCAACTTTAATGTTGCGTTTAAAAGTGTTAAACGAACCATACGAAGTATTTACTTCGGCATTTGCTTCTTTTTTTAATGGATTGGTTTCAATATTTAAACTACCACCAAAAGCACCCGCACCATTGCTAGATGTGCCCACACCTCGCTGCAACTGAATACTGTTTACCGAACTTGCTAAATCGGGTAGATTAACCCAAAATGTTCCGTGCGATTCTGCATCGTTTACAGGAATTCCGTTAATAGTTGTGTTTATACGAGTTCCGTCGCTACCACGCACACGAATACCTGTGTAACCAACGCCAGCACCCGCATCGGAGTTAACCACAACCGATGGCGTGTAGTTAAGCAAATAAGGCATATCTACGCCTAAATTTTGTTTTTCAATATCTTGTTTGCTAATGATGTTAAAAGTTGCTCCCGATTTTTCGTTGGCGCGTGTTGACGAAATAATAACTTCGTCGGTATAAATTACATTGCGTTTTAGTTGAATTGTAATTTCTTTATCAGCAGTAATTTCTAGCGGAGTTGTGTCGTTTAGGTAGCCAATAAAATTGGTGATTAAAACAATTTTTCCAGATTTAATTTGTGTTAAACTAAAACTACCATCGCTACCCGAAATTGTGTTTTTGTAAGATTGTTGTACTTGTACAACTGCACCTAGCAAAGGCTCTTGCGATTGTGCGTCGGTAATTTTCCCGCTAATTTTGTATTGCGCAAAACTAGCAAAGGGCAGTAGCAAAACGATTGCTAAGCTTTTAATTTGTTTTTTCATTGTATCGATTTCTTACATTTGGTTAAACTTGGTTAGCAACTGGGGTTGCTACTAACTTTATCTTAAGTTTCACCTTCCATTCCCTTCGCCGGCATTACCCGAATCAGGTTCAATGGGTATAATCTCAGCCGTTTCGGTAAAAAGAGAAACAGCACCCCATAAGAATCGTTACAAATGTATTTTAAATTTTTGAGAAAAAAAAACTGAATGTTTTTTTGAGTTTATTTTAAGCGTTATAAAGGCTTTTATATTTCGTCCGCGTTGAAAACGCAAACGCTAAGTTTTGACGTTAGACTTATCTATTGATTTATTTACTCTATCCCACGTTGTTAATGCTGGTAAATATTGTTGTAGCAGTTTAAAATTTTTGTCATCTGATTTTTCAAATAATTTTTTTGGATTAATTGTAAACTTCAATTCTGACGATTCTTTGAAGCAATCCTCTAAAATTATTTCATAATAAAATTCTGTTTCAGATTTTTCTTTGCCTTTAATTTTTGATTTGTGTTTTAATTCAATAGATTTTATTTCAGAATAATGGCCTGTCAAATTTATAGGTTTACTTCTTCCTCCCGAATAAATTAAAAGTCTTGTAGCATCAAGAATACCTGATGGAAAGTCTTTAACAACATTATTACTTTCAATTGCATGAAAATAAAATGTTTTACTTGTCTTTAATGTTTTAAGTTCTTTAGAACGGCAAAAAGCAAGTGCAACTTTTACTTCTGTTGTTGGTTTTTCATTTTCAACAAATAGTGAAAATTGTTTTTTATCAATAAAACCCGAAATTTTGTTTCTATATGATTCGGCTTTAATTGAGTTTTCAATTTCTAATTTTCTGTTTTTACTTATTTTTAAAAAGTCTTCTTCTTGGTCAATTCCTAAAAAACGTCTGTTTGCCAAATTAGCAGCAATACCTGTTGTACTACTTCCTGTAAAAGGATCAAGTATCCATGCGTTTGGTTTTGTTGACGCTAAAATTAAACGAGTTAAAACCGAAAGTGGTTTTTGAGTTGGATGTTTACCACAACTTTTCTCCCAAGGGGCAATTGCAGGTAATTTCCAAACATCTTTCATTTGCTTGTCGTCATTCAATTGTTTCATTAATTCGTAATTGTAATAATGAGGAACCTTTTCACTTTTCCTAGCCCAAATTATTTGTTCGGTTGAATGTGTAAAAAAACGACAAGAAAAATTAGGCGGCGGGTTATTTTTTTCCCAAGTAATTACATTCAGAATTTTAAAATCTAATTCTGTTAAAATTTGACCAACTGAAAATATATTATGCAGCGTACCGCTAATCCAAATTGTAGCATCATCTTTCATTTTATCTCTAACTAATGAAAGCCATTTTCTGTTAAAATTGTTTACATAGTCAAATCCTTCAGATTTATCCCATTTGCCTTTGTTTACACTAACAATTTTTCCACTTTGAATAGATAGACCATTATTAGATAAAAAGTAAGGCGGATCAGCAAAAACCATATCAAACTTATGATCAAACTTTGGCAAAATATCCATTGTATCTCCTTTTAAAAGATAAAAATTTTTGTCTTTGGATTTAAAATAAGGATTCAGCACTAATTAATAATTCTAAAATTTGTTTTAAATTGTTTAAGCGAATTTATGATTATTTTATCATTAAACTCTTCATCAATATCAGTCCAACGTATTAAAACATTCGAATTAGAATAATCAATAGTTGGATCAATTTCAACGATTAAACCACTATAAAGCCATTTTGCATCACTAGACACATTTTTTAGGTAGAGCTCTAGTTTGGAGATGCTATAATTTAAGCTTTTGCTCCCTTTTGTATCAAATTTCATTTTAAGATGTATAGATTCTAGAAACAAAAGTACAAAAAAATTCAAAATGATACTAATTGTATGTAGACTTTTTGTGTTCATTTACTCAAATTTGTTTCGTGAAAAAAGATATAGTTAAAAAGTTTGGTGAAAAAGTTAGAGAGCTAAGACTTCAAAATAAATGGTCGCAAGAAGAATTAGCAGACCAAACTGGATTTCACAGAACCTATATTGGTATGATTGAACGAGGAGAAAGAAATTTGTCTTTGAAAAATATTGAAATCTTTGCTAGTTCTTTTGGGTTAACAATCTCCGATTTATTAAAATTCTAAATCATGGCAAAAATACCTAACACGGTTGGAGGAGGAGCAAGAACTAATATAAACGGACTTCAATTTGAAGGAAGAACTGATTTAAGAGAAGCAATAAGACAACATCCAATTTATCAGTTAAATGAAAATGATGAAGTCGTTAAGGGCAATTTAGTAGTTGCTGAATATTTTGAAAAAAACGGACTATATAAAAAACTGTTGGAGCCTAAGGGTATAAACTATAAAACAGTATTAAGCAAAAAATTATTGCCCGATGGGGCATTATTGGTGGGAGATACACTTTTTATAATTGAAAAGAAATACCAAGCAGGTGCGGGATCTGTTGATGAAAAATTACAGACTTGCGATTTCAAAAAGAAACAATACCAAAAGTTATTTAATCCCATAGGTATAAATGTTGAATTTTATTATGTCTTAAACAGATGGTTTGAACAGGAATCTAATAGAGATGTTTTTGAATACATTAAAAGTATTGGATGTAAATATTTCATTGAGATATTGCCATTAGAAGAGATTGGATTATAAAATGGCAGAAACATATTTAACCACAACAGCAATAGGAAACGATAGAATTTCCATAAGAAAAAACATCATTAATCTTTTTTTACAAGAAAATCCTGGTACAGGAATTGGTGAATTAACTGCAAGATATTTTTATAATGTTGAAAAAACAGCTTGTGGTATTGAAATTTATTTAAAAAGACCAGCCCCATTAAACAAAGGAATGGATTTTGAAATACATGCAAAAAACTTTAATTTTAGAACAGAAAATGTTTATGTTAAAGTTCGATCAAGGCCCAAGCATGTTACTATTATCTCTGACTTAAAAGCAAAAAAAGAAGAAAACATAAACGAATATGCAAAAGTTAAAAACGTAATAGATAAAATTTATAACTGTCAAAATGTTACAGATGAAGAAATGACATCACTTAATTTTACAATTGGATTTCCAATAGAGCTTGTTTTAAAATTAATTAAATGGCTTTTCATTGAACAGGATGTTACTTATTGGCATGCAAGTGGAAGAGCTAAATTTTATAATGGTATTCTTGAGATATAATGCAGATTAAGCAGTTTGCAAAGCTTGTTCATAATTATAATTTGTAATTAATAATTCACTTAGTTTTCCTCTTTTATCACCATGTGCGTTTAAACTTCTTTTTGCTTGAACACGTTCTATTTTAAATTTAGCGTATAATTCATCAAAAAAATCGTCAGAATTATCTTTTCCTTTAACATCAGAATTACTCATCATCCATTTATGCCCTAATTGTTCAACTTTAACACAAAATTCTTTTAAACGTATTTGCTCTGCATCATCAAAATTTTCTTTTGTATAAGAATTAAAACTAGAGGTTTTACTTAATGGCTTATATGGAGGATCGAAATAAAAGAAAGTGTTTTCTGATGTATGATCTAATGTGTTTTGATAATCACCTGATAAAATCGTAACTTTTTTTAATGCTTGGCTCACAGCAAGTATATTTTCTTCATCACAAATTGGTGGTGTGACTGAGCTTCCTTTTGGTACATTAAATTCATTTTTGCTATTAACTCTATAGATACCATTAAAACAAGATTTATTGAGAAAAATAAATAAAGCAGCTTGCATTATTTTATTTTCATTTCTTGTGTTATATAATTTTCTTTTTTCTAAATAATACTCTAATTGTTTAGTTTCATTATTTTTAAGTAAATGATATTTTTCATGTAATTGTTTTAGTTCCTTAATTATTTTTTTTGGTTTTTCAGCAATAACATTATAAGTGTTTATTAAATCAGCATTAATGTCGTTTATTATTGCTTTTTCCAAGTTTGGGAATTTACTTAACATCCAAAACAAAACAGCTCCGCTACCTACAAAAGGCTCGACATAAGTAAACTTATTATTAGTAATTTCAAAAGGCAAAGACCTTTCAATTTCATTAATTAACTGAGTTTTTCCACCAGCCCATTTTAAAAATGGTTTCGCTATTTTACTAGTCATTTTAATATTTAAGAGTTTTTTTATATAACTAATGATGAGATAGTAAAAGTATTATTATACTAAAGTAGTATTTTTTAGCAATGTATCAAATTTAATTTTGCCTAAGCAAATAAACTCCGCTCATGGCGGAGTTTTTATATAGAATTATTTTTAAAACTTACTGCTTCACCACTTTTTGTGTGTTGATATTGTTAGCCGAAATTGTTTTTACAAAATAAATTCCTTTGGCATAATTGCTACCAAATGTTTTTTGTTCGTTAGCATTTATTGTAAATTCTTCTTTAACTCTACCTTGCACATCTACAATTTGTACTAGTGTTTTTTCTACTGCTTGCAAAGTAAAATTTTGCGCACTTGGGTTTGGGTAAATTAATGAATTGTTTTTATTTTCTTTTTTAATACTTGCTAATTCTGGGTGATTATCGTTTATAAAAAAGTTATCGAAACCTGCTTCTACAATGTGTCCTGGTGTTGCATCGTAAGCCGTTATAATTAATTTCATAGTAGGAGTAATTGTAATATAATCTTTTAAAATAAACGATTTATCTGCCCATGTTGCTAATTCTAAATCGCTTTCGGTAACTCTTTCTAATGTAACAGTTTCTGTTCCGTTGTTAATTTTAACTGCTAACGAATCGTTAAAAGGCCCTCCATTTCCACAGCAATTGTAAAACCAACGCGAGTAATAAACTTCGGCTTCGCCGTATTGTGACACATCAAAAATGGGTGAAGTAAGTGTTACGTTTCCGTTATCTACATCGTCTTCACCAATAGAAGTTGAGTTAGTATTACCAGTAACAAATGCCATATTAGAGCAATCGTTGCCTACATCATTACCCGGGTTTGATGGTGTTCCGCCATCAAATGTTCCATTAGGAATTGCTCTTGTCCAAAAGCCTGCGCTTGCTGTAGCAGAAGTTGTCCAACCTAAATTAAATGTAAAATCGTCTTTGTATTTTTTTGCTAAAGTAAAATTATGTGTTGGTGCAGTACTATTTATAGTGTAGCTTGTTAAGCAAAGCATATCGTAACCCCATTTTGTTGCTTGCACCGAATAATTATCGCCAACAAAACCACATTTACTAAAATCGCCATTGCTATTGCTTGTAAAGCTATAATCGTTGTTTGCACTCGATATTATAACAGGTACGCCGGCCACTTTATTTCCATCATTATCTTCTATGTTTCCTGCAAAAGCAATAGTTCCTGATGCAACTAATTGTATATTAAGTGTAGTAACTTGTGTAGCTGTTAATACTACGTTAGTTATAACTTGTGTTACATAACCAGGTTTTGAAATACTTACAGAATAAGTTCCGGGTAATGTTGTGCCAGTTTTAAATTCACCATTAAAGTTGGTGCTATCAACAAGTGCTATCGCATTGATTTCTATTTTAACTCTATTTACGCCAGTTCCGCAAACGTTATCTGTAATATTTCCTTCTAAATAACAAGCGGGCACATAAGTTGGTGCATAAACATATAAACCCTCATTAATATCCGAACAAACTAAATTACCCGATGGCAAGTAAGGATAAACTCCCCAAATGCCATCAAACCCGCCTCCTGATAGTGGGTTTTCGTCAATGTAACCAACGTTAACTAAATTTTGCGGACGCGTTACATCCGTTATTACAACGCCATCTTTGTACCAAGATGTTACTGCGTATTCTCTACCTACTTTTTTTACAATGTGTGTGTTGTGCACTATTGCTTGCTCTCCGGGGTGTTGCGATTGAATGCGATCTACTTCTCTAATGTTTGTAATATCCGAAACATCGTAAGCTGTTAAATAGGTATTATCAACTTCGTCGGTAGTAAATAAATATTGTGAGCTTTCGCTTAACCAACTATTGTGCGAAAATTTATTGGGTGTTTCTTGCTGAGCATGTTCAACAGGTGTAGCTTTATTAATTACATCAATTATAGAAAAAAATCCGTCGAAAATGTGGCAAGCATAAACAGTATCGTTCCGCACATATCCGTCGTGTACATAACGTGTGTCATAAACTCCTGCTACAGTTGGATTCCAAGGGTCGGTTAAATCTGCAATTACAATTCCACCTTCGCCAATATTAGAACCATACAAATAAGCAAAACCATTTTCAATATGCAATGCATGTATTGTGTTTAATTGGTCGCCCAAAACTGTTGGTTCCCAAAATTTGTAAGTTGCAGGAAAAGTAGGTAAAACAGATAAATCAATTATACATAAGCCTCCGCCACCTTCTGTGGTAACATACGCATAATTGCCCCATGTTTTTACTTCTCGCCAATCAGAAACATCTCCTGGTACATTTTGCCTTATTGTTGGCGAAGTTGGATTGGTAACATCAACAATACTAAGACCTGTAGAAGTTCCCACTAAAGCGTATTCGTTGTTTGATGCATCTTTAAAACCACCAATATTTGATAGTTTTTTAGTAGGAAAAGCTAAATGACTTTGAAGTGTAATATTTAATTGCGCGAATGAAAACTGAACGTAAACTGCGAATAAAAAGGACAATGATAATTTTTTAAACATAAATTTATTTTATTATTTTTTTAATGTAAGTGGTTTGATTAGTTGTTATTTTTAAAATGTAAATTCCTTTTGAAAATGTTTCTGCGCAAAGCTTGTAAGCGCTTGTATTTGTATTTTTTAAAAGCAATTGAGTTCCTTGTACATCAATAATTTCAATTTGTTTTATGCTGTTTTTTTTAGATTGAATGGTTAAACATTCGTCATTGTTTGTAAAGCCATTGGTATTTAACAATATAATATCAGTATTGTTTTTTAATTCATCAATTCCATCAATTAACGGACAAGTACTTGTAAATCCCCTGCCTTTTATTATCGGACAAATTGAATTGTAATTTGCACCATTGTTTAATGTACTATCTGCTTTTACAAGTAGCCAAGCAGCATCTACCATGCTAATGTTTGATGCGTATTGATGCATACTTTCTAACACAATTTCTTGTGTACGATTTCTACCAATTGTATTTTCTATTTGCATGAGTGTAGCGCTCCAAATATCGGTATGGCTATAAATAGAAAAGAAAGTTAAATCGCTATAAACTTTATTGCTTGAAGCAAATCTGCCACTCCAATATTCGTTGTGTCCGTCCCATGAATACACTTTGTTCCATCTAAAATTATTTAAATTTTTAGAGTAAGATGCCGCAAAGTAATCGCCATTGGCTTCGTCTAGTGTTTTTCTTTCAGTTCCGTTGTTTGTATTGGGTGCAGCGCTGTGAGAAATAGCGTGTGCATATTCGTGCACAATTACATCGGCATCTTCGGCATCATCAACACCACCCTCGCCAAAAAATAGACGCGGAGGGTTAGTTGCTGGCGAAAACATAGAATTATCCTGTCCATTTAAACCATGTGTATCTACTGGAATTTGATAGTTTACTAAATCGGTAAAGCCTAAACTTTTTAAATATTTATTGTATTCGTTTAAATGATAATACACATTTACATCTTCAAATTCGTTTTGAGCTCTTGTGTAATTAAATGTTGTAAGCGTTGTTACAGCAATTGGTCCAACATCGGGAATAGAGAATTCAGCAATTTTTACAAAATCGTTATACAGCCAAAACGTATCGTTTTCAAAGGTTACACGCATATCAACTAACTTACGTTCTGCGTTTAGTTCTGCAACATCTATATCGTTTTGATCACTATATGGAGTTCCATAATTTTTTTGAGAAGAAGTTAATGGGTCTGGAAAAAAAACATAGGCTTTTACCAAAGAATCGATAGGAGAGTGGTTGTAAGCATTACAATTTTTTTGATACAAAACTTCATTTTGTTCGTTAATTACTAATTCAAAATTGTTCCAGTTTTTTTCTAATACATTAAGTTTTAGTGCAGGAATTGTTGTTTGTCCATCAAAAAAATAGACTTTTTCTTCACTAATTTTTTGAATAGAATCTAAAGCAGGAATAATTTTAGTATAATTATCATAGTTAGGAAACTCAGTATTTTCAGGTAAAGGATAAGAATTGTAATAGCAACTATTAATTTTACCGTTGGCCGACACACTTAATTTTAGCGTTGAATTGTATATTTTATTTTTTTTATAAAATGTATTGAATAAATAATGTGATGCTGTTTTACTATTTACTAAAGTATCGAGAACAAAATCAATATTGCTATTGTATTGATTGGTTAATTCAGAGAGCATTTGGTTTTTTCTATTGCTATCAAAAACAATTGTAGAATTTATGCTTTTAGCTTTTAATGTATCTATTGCATAAAATTTTTCGAAGCTCACATTTTTTTGTGCGCTTGCAAACTCTATAAATAGAAACGATACGATTTGAAAAAATAAAATTGCTTTTAAAAGCTTCATTCAGAATACAATAACTCAATATCTAAGTTAAGTAATTTATTAAGATTAGCGAGTGTTTCTTCCGTTTTATTTGTTAAAATAGCTATGTTTAACTCGTAACCTAAATTGGTGTTTTGACTTATGATTCTTGCATTGTGGTTTTTTAATACGCGCATTACATCATTAATTTGTGTAAAACCAAATTTTACCAAGTAATAATTTTCTACCTGATGTTCAATTAATTGAGCTACATTTAGTGCTTCGATGGCTCCGTTTTTGTAGGCATTTATTAAACCGCTTACGCCTAATAATGTGCCTCCAAAATAACGCACAACTACAATTAAACAATTGGTTAAGTTATGCGATTGAATTTGTCCGAGTATTGGTTTTCCTGCCGAATTACTCGGTTCGCCATCATCGTTAGCTCTATATTTTAGGTTTACAGTTCCAATTCGGTAAGCATAGCAAAAATGGCGTGCAGAAAAATGTTCTTTTTTTAAATCTTGTAAATGTTGTTTAATTTCTTCTTCGGTTTTTACAGGAAAAATATAACCAAAAAACTTACTGCCTTTATCTTTAAACAGACCTTCGGCTTTAGTTTTTACAAGAAAAAACGAAGTGGAGTCCACTTAAATTAAGCTCTTAATTATTCGCAAACGGTGCGAATATTTTTGAGTTTGCTCATTAAATATTCCAAAATGATCGAGTTTATCAATTCTTACACAACCCGAAGCGTGTATAATTTGCTGCTCGTTTAGCATAATGCCAACGTGAATTATTTTACCATCTTCGTTATCAAAAAAAGCTAAATCGCCTGGCTCTGCTTCTTCAATAAAACTTAGTGTTGTACCTTGTTGTGCTTGTTGGTATGCATCGCGTAAAAGCATTATGCCATTAAGTTTGTATATTAATTGAGAAAAGCCTGAACAGTCAATTCCTAAAGCTGTTCTGCCACCCCATAGGTATGGAGCGTTAACTAGTAACATTGCAGTTTCGCAAATGCTTTCGCGTGTGTATTTTTTCGATTTGTTTTTTTGTATTTCAGGAACTGTTGGTCCATCAAAAACAAAAGTTTGATTTCCAATTTTACATTCGTTGCTTAAAAACGAAGGCAAAGTGGAGCCTAACATAATAGGGAAAACAGTTTGTGTGGCTTTATTGGTAATGATTTGTAATAAATCTGTACTTAAAAATTTATTGTTTTTTGATGTTGCTATTTGTTTTTCGTCAGCAATAAGAAATTGTTTTTTATCAATCCAACATTCGTAACCATCGTAGTGCGTTTTTATTTTCGCCCATTTTTCAGTTGTTTCAATAATGTCGAAACTCTCGCCAAAAAGCAATTGCGTTACCATTTCGCTTCTATCAGAAGGTTCTAGTCGACAAGGAACAACGGATAAGTTACAAATTCCAAACATAATTAAGTTTCAAGTTCAAAGTTTCAGGTTCAAAGTTTTGGTTTCACGTTTATTTGGTTGTTTTAAACTTCGTGCCTTTAATTTCTGTGCTATTTAAATATTTTATAAAACTATTTAATTGTTTACTAATTTCTTCTGCCTGATTTTTAAGTTTATTAAACTGTTCTTCGTTAATATGTTTTCTATCTAACGCTCTGTAGAGTTGCGATCTAACTTCTCCACAAGAGCCTTTAGAGATACTCAAAAATTGTCTAAATTCTGCTTTGCCATCTCTTTCAAATCCTTCAGAAATGTTATCCATAACTGAACCACTTGAACCGTTTATTTGGTCGCGAAGTTTAAAGTCTTTTTCAAAAGTTCCAGTATTGGTAACTAAATAAATCTCATTACATAGCAACCTCGATTTTTTCCAAACTTCTAATTCTTCAAAACTGTTAATCGTAGCCATTTAAACTTGAAACTTTTAACTCAAAACTTGAAACTAACTAACATTTTCGATTACTATAGCAGAAGCTCCACCACCACCATTACAAATTCCAGCAGCACCATATTTAGCGTTGTTTTGTTTTAAAACATTAATTAACGTTACAATAACTCTTGCGCCAGAACAGCCAAGTGGATGTCCTAATGAAACAGCACCACCGTTAACGTTAACTTTTGATGGATCTAAATTCATTTTTTTTGTGTTTACTAAACCAACAGTAGCAAATGCTTCGTTTAATTCAAAATATTGAATGTCGCTCATTTTTAATCCTGCTTTTTCAACAGCTTTAGGAACAGCAATAGATGGAGTTGTTGTAAACCATTCTGGTGCTTGTTCTGCATCAGCATAGCCACGAATAATTGCAATTGGTTTAACGCCTAATTTTTCTGCTTTTTCTTTGCTCATTAAAACTAAAGCAGCTGCACCATCATTCATTGTTGAAGAGTTTGCGGCAGTTGCAGTTCCGTCTTTTGTAAATGCTGGTTTTAACTCAGGAATTTTATCAAATTTCACATTTTTATATTCTTCGTCTTCTTTAAAAAGAATAGCATCTCCTTTACGTTGAGGAATTTCAACAGGAACAATTTCGTTAGCAAATTTACCATCTGCCCAAGCTTTTTGCGAGCGAGTGTAAGATTCAATTGCAAATTTATCTTGATCTTCTCTTGTAATATTATTTTCTTTAGAGCACATATCAGCGCAGTTACCCATTGCAACATTGCCGTAAACATCGGTTAATCCGTCTTTAGCCAAACCATCAATCATGGTTACGTTTCCGTATTTATTTCCCCAACGGTTGGTTTCAACATAATATGGAACTTGACTCATATTTTCCATGCCACCAGCTACTACTACATCGGCATCGCCCAATAAAATAGATTGAGTTGCTAACGAAACGGCTTTCATACCACTTGCACAAACTTTATTTACAGTAGTTGCGTTTACATTATCTGCTAAACCCGCAAATTTAGCTGCTTGTCGAGCTGGAGCCTGACCTAAGTTAGCCTGTAAAACGTTTCCCATAATTACATCTTGCACTTCGCTAGCCGAAATACCAGCTTTTTCAATTGCACCTTTAATTGCTGCTGCACCTAATTTTGGCGCAGAAATACCTGCTAAAGAGCCTCCAAATGTTCCCATTGCAGTTCTAACCGCAGAAATAACATATACTTCTTTCATTATTATTTTGATTATTTAGTTGAAATTTATTGAATAACAGTCTAAAGATAAAGATTAATAATTTAATTTTGAAATGCTAAGCGCTTAATAAGATAAATACTTGTTATGGATAGTTAAACGCATCAAAAGCATCAATAAATAAGATAAATATGAAAAATTTTGTATATACAATTGGGCACAAACACGAAGTTATTTACAAAATAATTTTAATGATTGTGTGCGTTTTGGGAATAGTTTATTTTATTCCTAAAGAAGGTAAATTTAGATACGAATATCAAAAAGGAAAACCTTGGCTACACGAAGATTTGATAGCGCCTTTTGACTTTGCAATTTATAAATCGGATGAAGAATTAGCGAAAGAAAAATTGGACATTAAACAAAAATCCAAACAATATTTTAAAGTTAATCCTAAAGTTTACAATGAGGTAATTGCAAGTGTAATTAGTGATTTTAATGATAATTGGTTTAAAAGTGTATTAAGTAAAGATAAGTTTGCGCAAGAAAAAAGTCTTGATGAAACAAAACGAATATTATCTGAAATTTATAAAATTGGTATTATTCAGTATAATGAAGTATTAGAAGGGAAAGCAGATGATTACACTATTTTTTTAGTTGAAAATAATTTAGCAGAAGAAGTTGAATTAAAAGAGCTTTTTACGATTGTTACAGTACAAAATTTTGTAAACGAAAACATTGAAAAGAATTCTAGAATCGATCAAAATTTCATAAAAAAAATAATTGAAAACTCACTCAAACAAAATGTGTTTTTTGATGCGAATACCAGTTCAAAAGCGCTTAACGATTTGTTGGATAATATTTCTTTAAATAGAGATATGAAACAAAAAGGAGAGCGCATTATATCGAGAGGAGATTTAATTGATGAGAATGATTATCAAGTTTTAGAATCATTAAAAAAAGAGTATTTAACGCAATATGGAGGTTCTTCAAAATTCTATTTTATAGTTGCTGGTCAAATTGTTTTAGTATCCATTTGCATTGCAATGGTGTTTATGTTTTTATATCTTTTTAGAAGAGATATATTTTTAAACAACCAAAAAGTTACATTTATTTTATTGGAATTCTTTTTAATTTCTTTAATGACGAATGTTGCTATAAAACTTAACATAGCGAGCGTTTATATTTTACCATTTTCGATAATGCCAATGCTTACGCGTGCCTTTTTTGATACGCGAGTTGCCTTGTTTATGCACATAGCATCTATGTTGATTTTGGGTTTGGTTGTGCCTAATCCTTTTGAGTTTGTTTTGCTTCAATTAATTGGTGGAATTTTTACAATTTTTAGTATTATAAATATGCGAAACCGAAAACAAGTTTTTGTTTCGGTAGCAATTATTTTTGCAGTGTATTGTTTAACGTATTTAGGTTTTTATGTTATTAGAGAGGGTTCTTTAAAAACATTCGACTGGTATATTATTCAGTGGTTTTTTGTAAGTTCTACACTAACGCTCTTTGTATATCCACTTATTTATGTTTTCGAAAAATTATTCGGATTTATTTCAGACGTTTCGTTAATGGAATTGTCAGATATAAATACACCATTGCTTAGAGAGTTATCTATTAAAGCTCCAGGTACATTTCAACATTCGTTACAAGTTGCAAATTTGGCTGAGGAAGCAGCTATCAAAGTAGGTGGCTCTGCTTTGTTGGTTAGGGTAGGAGCGCTTTATCACGATATTGGTAAAATGGAAAACCCAATGTATTTTATCGAAAATCAATTTACAGGAGTTAATCCGCACGATGAATTAACTTTTGAAGAAAGTGCTTCCGTAATTATTGGGCACGTTGCAAAAGGAATTGAAATTGCGAAAAAAAATAATTTACCCGATCAAATTATTGATTTTATTCGCACGCATCATGGCGAAACTAAAGCAGAATATTTTTATCGTTCGCATTTAAAAAATTATCCTGATGAAGTTATAGATGTTAAAGCTTTTCAATATCCAGGACCGCTACCATTTTCTAAAGAAACAGCAATTTTAATGATGGCCGATTCTGTTGAAGCAGCATCGCGTAGCATTAAAAAATACGATGCAGAATCAATCGATTCTATTGTAGAACGCGTAATAGGAAGGCAAGTAGAAGAAAATCAATTTGTAAACTCAGATATAACGTTTAAGGATATTACGATAATCAAAAAAATTCTGAAAAAGAAATTAATGAATATCTACCACCTTAGAATTGAATACCCTAAATAGGTTTAAGGTTTAAAGTTAAAGATTCAAAGTTCAATATTAGCTTGAACCTTGAATCTTACATTTTGAATTATTTTGTTGGTAAAACTTCAGAGGCAGATTCTCCAAATCCAATTCTTACACCATCTTTTTCGCAATATCCTTTAATAATAACAGTATCACCATCATCAATAAATTTACGTTCGGTGCCGTTTTTCATTTTAAGAGGTTTTGTTCCTCTCCATGTTATCTCTAACATAGAACCGTACGAATCTTCTGTTGGCCCGCTAATTGTGCCTGAAGCATACATGTCGCCAACTTTCATGTTACAACCATTTACAGTGTGGTGTGTAAGTTGTTGTGCCATGTTCCAATACATGTATTTAAAATTTGATTTAGAAACAACCGTTTCTTCGGCACCTTTTGGTTTAATAATTACATCTAAATTAATATCATAATTTTTAGCGCCTTTATAATCTAAGTAAGGTAAAACTTTTGGCTCTTGAGTTGGGCCTGCAACTCTAAAAGGTTCTAAAGCTTCCAAAGTAACAATCCACGGAGAGATAGTAGAGGCAAAGTTTTTAGCTAAAAATGGACCTAGTGGAACATATTCCCATGCTTGTATATCTCGTGCGCTCCAGTCGTTGAATAAAACTAAACCGAAAATAAATTCTTCTGCTTTATCAATTGGAATAGAATCACCGAGTTGAGTTTCTTTTCCAACTACAAAAGCTAATTCCAATTCAAAATCAAGTTGTTTGCTTGGCCCAAAACTAGGTAATTCTGCATCTGGTGCTTTAGTTTGACCTTTAGGACGATGAATAGAAGTGCCCGAAATTACAATTGAAGATGCTCTACCATGATAGCCTATTGGAATGTGTAACCAGTTGGGCAACAATGCATTTTTAGGGTCTCTAAACATAGTTCCAACATTAGTTGCATGCTCTTTACTAGAATAGAAATCAGTATAATTTTCAATTCTAACAGGTAAAGCATTTTTTATTTCAGTTATTGAAAATAAAATTTCTGCTTTGTGTGCGTCATTATTTTTTAATGTAGAATTTGTATCTACAAATAGTTCTGATATTTTTTCTCTAACAGCATTTGTGACTTTTTTTCCTAGCGCAATAAAATCATTTAAAACAGATGAGTTTATAGTTTGCTCAGTTAAACCTAAATCGTTTAAATAACCAAATTTGTATAGGGCTGAAATTGATATTACTGTATCTCCAATTCGCGAAGCTATAGTTGTTCCGCTGATGGTTTTAATAACTCCAAATGGTATATTTTGAATTGGGAAATCTGAATTTTTTGGAACTTCAATCCAACTTTTTAGTTGAGGGTTGTTAGCTTTTATCATATTGTTTTTTTCTTTAAAATTAATTTTTGTATTTCCCTAAGTAGATAAATTTATAACTATAGTATTCGTTGCCATAAATTTTTTCATCTTTGAGAATATCAATATTGCAATTGTAATGTTCTTGGTAGTATTTTTTAATGTTTGGAAATAATGTTTTTTCTGAATTTTTTGTAGTAATATACCTGATGTTTTTATCGGAAAACATTTGGCTATCAAAAGCATATTTAAGATTAGTATAATTTTGCAAAATTATTGGATGCTGTGACATTAAGCTGTTTCGGTAAATAGTAGTTGATTTTGCCCAATCAAAAGTATCGTAAACACTTATATATGAAAGAAGTTTTATTGGAGGATAGAATACATATTTTTTTGTTGTATCAAATTTTGAATAAACCGATTTCAATCCATTGTAATTAAAAAAGTCAAACTCTTTTCTTATCGAAATTGATTTTTTGATTTGAATGCTATTAAAAATTAATAGTAGACATGCTAGGGAATATATATAAATGTTTTCATGTTTTTTTTCTGTGATAATTACGAAGTAAAAAATTGATAAGGATAATATACAAAATGTAACAGATAATATAGTTCTAAATGGCATTGGTTTTAAAAAATAATTAATAGAAAGACTTACTAAAAAAAAGTAGATTAGACTAATGCCAAAGAATAAAAAAATATTTATTCTTTTTTTTGAAATGTAATGGTTTATTAAAAATGCTAGTATGATAAAAAAAACATAAATGTTTTCAAAATATTTAGTCTGAGTAAGAAAAGTCGTTATATTAAAAAAATGGTTTGATATTTTTTTATATAAGCTGGCAATTTCTTTATCATTCCATGTTTTGGCTTTATTAATTAATAATGGTGTTAAATAAAAAGCATTATAAAGTTTTGCATCATTTTCCGAAATACTAAAAGTCTCAAGAGCTATTTTTTTATCTACACTACTAATTTTGTCGAGCAGTTTAAAATCGTAGAATAGTGATGCTATCCTTACATTGTATTCATTAAAATCGTAGTTGGCTACATTTTTATAATAATTCTTGTTGTAAAGTGATAAAAGAAAACAAACAATAAAAACTGAACTAAATATTAAAATAGTTTTTTTTCTACTCTCTTTTAGTTTGTATATTATAAAAAATGCAACTGGCAATATAAACGAAGCAATAATTATTGTTTGCTCAAACCTAATTAAACTTGAAAAAATTATTGAAATTATTCCATAATATAGTAAAAGTGTATGTTTAAGTTTTACATAACTAAATATTGATATTACCCCTGAAATAAAGAGCACGCTTGAAAGTATTGTAAATTGTATTGTTGTAAATAAGTTAAATGTAAATGGAAGTAATATTATTAAGAATAAAATGAGAGTTTTATAATTAGAATTTAGTAAAATATTATAGCTTATTGTTATTAATGAGATTATTATAAGCGCAAAGTTATTTACTGTGTAAAAATTAATACTATAAAATAGTTTCGTAAAGAACACTAAATAGTTACCGTATATAATATTTGAAAAATGTAATAATGCAGTTGGGTCATTTGAAAAGATTACTCCTCTTGACAAAAACATCATTGCAATGTCATCATTTGTATTGAATCTTGAGTTAAAAAAGTATTATTAAAAACTGTGCAATAATAATTATAGAACAACACAACAAAGGTTGCTTCATTAATAATTCTAAATATTTCGAGTAAAATGATGTTTTCTTCAAAACTCTTTATTAATTTTTGTATTTCCCTAAATAGATATACTTGTAACTATAGTAATCATTGCTATATATTTTTTTATCTTGAATAATGTCAATTTTTAAATTATAATGTTCTTGATAATATTTTTTTATAGAAGGAAAAAATGAATTTTCAATTTTTTTTGATGCTACAAATCTAATGTTTTTGTTTAATAAAATTTCAAAATCAAAACCATATTTAAAATTTTTATAATTGCTTACTACTGAAGGATGTTGTGTTAGTAAGCTAGTACTTATACCAACTAATTTATTGTTAGTCCAATTAAAGGTATCGTATTTGTTTATTTTAGTAAATAAACGCAAATAAGGGTGAAAAATATAAGTTTTTGTACTGTCTAATTCAGTGTATATTGATTTTAATTCATTGTAATTAAATTTATCTAAATCTTTTCTCATTTCATTAAAGCTTTTCACGTATTTAATATTAGATAGGCATAAAATAATTACAATTGAATATTTAAATACACTGTTGATTTTAATTTTGTGATAGGTTATAAAGTAAAATAGAAGTAGACTAAATATGGAAAAAATTACTGGCATTAATAATCTGTATGGCATTTCTTTTAAGAAATAATTTATTGTTTGTGAGATTATTATTGCAAATAGTAGAGATGAAAAAAAAAGTAGAAGTAAATTTATTTTTTTTGTAGAAATGTAATAAATAATCGATAATACAACAATTAGTAATGTTAAGTAAATACTTAGAAATCCTTTAGATTCTTCTTTTAATATTTTGAAATTAAAAAATGAGTTTTCAATTTTTGAGAATAATTTATTTATTTCTGAGTCATCCCAAAATCTGGCATTATTAATTAATAATGGAGTTAAATACCAAGAGTCATAGAGTTTAGTATCGTTAGTTGAAATGTTAAGTTTTTTTAAAAATACTGATTTTGTTTCATGACTTATTTTTTCAATTAAATTGTAGTCGTAAAATAATGAGGCAATTTTAACATTGTAATTTTCAAAATCATAATTTGCTTTACTAGTATAATAGTTTTTACTATATATAGAAAGTAGTACGCATGTAGCCGCTATTAGCGATAAAACAACTATAATTCGCTTAATATTTGCTTTTATTTTATAAATAAAGACAATAACAATAGGAGCAGTAAATAGCAACAATAATATAGTTTGTTCAAATCGAATTAGACTAGCCAGAACTATTGAAAAAAAACTATAGTAAAGCAGTTTTTTTTTGGGATATTTGAAATAATTAAAAAATGAAATTATTCCCGATAAAAATAGCACGCTAGAAAGTATAGTGAACTGAATTACAATAAAAAGATTAAATGTAAATGGAAATATAACTAAATTGAACAATAAAAGTGTTTTGTAATTTGAATTTAATAGAATGTTGTAACTGATTGCAGTTAAAGAAAATATTAATAATATAAAATTATTGATAGTGTAAAAATTTATTTTTGAAAATAATTGAGTGAAAAACACTAAATATTTTCCATAAATTACATTACTATATAATAATAAGGGAGTCGGTTCATTTGTAAATACAACGCCTCTCGAAAGAAACATCATCATTACATCATCATTAGTATTAAACCGTGTATTGAAAAGTAATTGAATAATTGTAAATTGACTAACTACTATCACTAAACTTATTAGTAAAGGATATTTTTTGTAGTCAACTTTAAGATTCATCCTATTTATTAGCGACTTTTATAAAAATCTAAAATAGTTTTACAAATCAAATTTACATCTTCTGTTGTTAGTTCATAATAAAATGGCAAACGAACAAGGCAATCGGTATACATATCTGATAAAGGCATTTGTTTATCGCCATGAATTTTTTCGTAAAACGGACTCTTATGCAATGATAAATAATGAAACACAGCGTTTATTTTATTTGCTTTCAAATGTTCAATTAAAGCAGAACGTTCATTTAAGTTTTTGCAAACAATGTAAAACATGTGTGCGTTATTAGTAGCATAATCAGGTATTAGAGGAAGTTGAATTTTATTTTGTGTTTCTAATTCCGTTAAATTCTCTTTATATAAATTCCAAATTTGTTTTCTTTTTGCTTGTATTTGATCTAAGTTTTCAAGTTGAGCAAACAAAAATGCTGCAATAATATCTGATGGTAAAAAAGATGAACCAATATCTACCCAACCATATTTATCAACTTCTCCTCTAAAAAACGAAGAACGATTGGTTCCTTTTTCGCGAATAATTTCTGCTCTTTTAACAAAGAGTTCATCATTAATTACTAGCATTCCTCCTTCACCAGAAATAATATTTTTTGTTTCGTGAAAAGAAAATGCTGCTAAATGCCCAATACTACCCAATGGTTTTCCTTTATAAAAACTATCAATTGCTTGAGCTGCATCTTCTATAACAAATATGTTGTGCTTATTTGCTATTGCCATAATTGCATCCATATCGCATGCAATACCTGCATAATGCACAGGAACGATTGCTTTTGTTTTTGGAGTAATTAAACTTTCAATTTTTGAAACATCCATATTTGGATTTTCAGGTGTGCTATCAATAAAAATTATTTTAGCGCCTCTTAATACAAATGCATTAACAGTTGATACGAAAGTGTAAGATGGAGCTATAACTTCATCGCCTTCTTTTATATCAATAAGTATTGCTGCCATTTCGAGCGCATCAGTGCAAGAAGTTGTTAGTAATACTTTTTTGAAGTTGTATTTTTTCTCAAAAAATTCATGACATTTTTTTGTGAACATTCCATCACCAGATATTTTTAAAGAAGCTACTGCGTCTTTAATATAATCTGTTTCTTTTCCTGTAAAATAGGGTTTGTTAAAAGTTATCATAAGTCTAATTTTTTAATTTTTTTAGCTGGTATACCAACATATAATCCAGCTTCATCTATAGATTTTGTTACAACTGCTCCGCCACCAACTTGGCTTTTAGCACAGATAGTTATATTGTCAATAATTGTGGCATTTATACCAATTACACAAAGTTCATTTATTTTTGTAAAACCAGCAATAGCAACTCTTGGAGACAAAAAACAAGTACTCTCAATTTCAGTATCGTGGGCTATAGCACAAGCTGTATTAAGCACGGTATTGTTACCTATAATTACATTTCTATCTAATGTGCAACCAGGTAAAATAAACACTCCCTTGCCTATTTTGCAACTTTTATCAACATAGCTTGATGAATGAATTATTGTTGCAAATGGAATATTTTTTGAATCTAATTCTGCAAATAGTTTTTTCTTGAAATTTAAATGATTGTAACCAATTGCAATAATTATGGAGTCGAATTTTTTTTGTTTAAAACAATCTTCAATCTCAGAAATTTTACCAATTATTTTATGTCCATCTACAAGTGAATCTTTTTCTAGAAAGTCATCAAAAAACACTACTGAATCAAAATGATTATCGGTTATTGCATGATACGCAATAAGCTGTCCTAAATCCTTTGCTCCAATAATAGCTATCGTTTTCATTAATTTAAATTTGTAAGTTCTTTAACAGAAAACAAAGGTCTTTTTTTAACTTCTTTATAAGAACGACCAATATAAATTGCGGCTATTCCAATAAAAAAAAGTTGTAAACCAAAACCTAATACAATGGCACAAATTAACGATGCCCAACCCGCTTGAAAATCAACTACCGTAAATTTTAAAACAATAATAGTAAACAAAAATATAAAGCCAATTACTAATAAATAAATACCCAATTTAACCGCTAGTTTTAATGGTATTTCGGAAAAATCGAATATGGCATCAAAAGCCAATTTCATTTTTCTTTTAAAATTAAATTTGCTTACACCCGCAAAGCGCTCTCTTTGTTCAATTTCTATAGTTGTTTTCTTCATGCCAATGTGCATAAATATACCTTCTATAAATCTATTTTGTTCGCCATATTCTAAAAATTTATTTGCAAATTTTCTATCAAAAATTCGCATCACAGCTAATCCTTTTGGAAGTTTTAATCCTGTAAATCTTTCAAGAGTATACCAAAATAAACGAGAGAATAACTTGTTTAGAGCACCATCAATTTTTTCTTTTCTAACGCCAAAAACTAAATTGTAACCTTTACTTATTTCTTCTAAAAAGCGAGGTATTTCTTTTGGCGGATCTTGCAAATCTGGATCCATGTATAAGCAATAATCGCCAGTAGAGTAGGTTATTCCTGCTGTTACAGCGGCTTGTTTACCGTGATTATACGATAGCTCAATTAGTTTCAATCTGTTGTTTTTTTCGGCGTGTTCTTTAATTATTGATGTTGTATTGTCGGTACTGCCATCATCTGTAAAAACAATCTCGTAATCAATTGGTAGTGTTTCTAAAACTTCTGTGGTTTCTTTAATAAACTGAGTAATACATTCCTCTTCAAAATAAACAGGAACAATTAGTGAGAGTTTTTTTCTAGTTTCGTTCATTGCTTAAGCTAAATGAGTTTTTATTTCTGAGAAACTATTTATGATGAAATCGTGTTTTGGAAAAAAATTAATTCTATCAATTACTAAACTATTCATTCCAACTTCTTTGGCTGGACAATAATCTAGATTTAAAGAATCTCCGATATATAAAATTTCGTTGGCAGCACAATTTAATTTGCTTACTGCTAGATTATAAAATTCTATATTAGGTTTTCTAACACCTTCTATTTCTGAATTAATAATTGTATTGAATTGTAAGTTTACTTTTTCGCTAATTGTGTTTGATAAAGTTGAATTAAAATTAGATAGAATTGATTTTGGTAAATCAATTGATTTTAGCTCACCACAATCTGCAAATGATTCCCACGGTAAATAAGAACATTTTTCAAAAAGTAAATTAAGCATTTTATCGTTGGGATTAATTCCTAATGATAATAGCAACTCTGAATTAAAATGGTGATAAAAGTCTTTATTAGTTCTGTCTGGAAAATTAATTAATTCACTGATTAATTTATGGTTATACATTAATTTTTCATCAGTAATATTATAACCAGATTCTTTTAAAACTTCTTGAATCTTAATCCATAGCTGTGGCTTGTGAATTAAGGTATTCGCAGCGTCAAATAATAAATGTTTAATTTTTGCCGCCATTTTAAAAAATATAATTTTCGGATTTGTTTGTTAAAATTGATTCTACTGATGTTGCATTTGGGTAAATAACATCTAATAAAACTCTAACGGCAATTCCATTTATAACTGCTGGTTTTTCGGGTTCTTGATGATATAAATATTCTTGTAATGTATATTTTACATCTTTAAAACCAAAATTGGTACGGATTGAATTTGTACCCGATATTCTGCAATTTACTTCAAACGGAATAATTTTATTGTCTTCTGTTACAATAGACTGCACATTAATTGAACCTCTAATTTCTGTATTAGCAATCATTGGTTCCAAAATACTTTTAGTTATTTCTTCGTCATATTGAGTAATTACTTTAGAAAAATTTGTCGCGCCATTTTCTAATGTACGTTCCATAGTAATTAGTCCGTGTAATGTTCCTTTTTTAGTAACATAAAACGCTGTAGTAATTTCGTTTCCAACAGCCAGTTCTTGCAACATATACTCATCATCTGTAAATGATTTTGGATCGGTATGGTTAAAGTGAAGGCCTCTAGAACCGCGACCTTTTTTAGGCTTGGTAATATGTTCTTTAAATTGATTTGTAAAATTGCTTGGCAAACATGAAGCCGCAAAAGGAATATTATTTTGTTGGTGGTGTAGCCAAGTTAACCATTTATCTAAGTAGGTGTTTGCTGCCGATTCAGATGAACAAGCCACTTCACAACTTAACAAATGTTTGTTTTTTGCTAAATAATAAATTTCGTAATCAGTACTCGGAATTATTAAATCAACATTGTATTTTTTTACAATTTCATTTATTTTAGGAATATAATTTGTGTCATAAGCGTATGGAACTAATTCAAAAGCATCACATAAATAATTTCCTGCACTAAAACTAGCTATATTACATCCAACAATTGTAATTGGAAATTTTGTTTCTAAAATGTTTCTTATAATACCTTGTCCAACATTACCACCAATACCGGTAACTAAAACTGTTTTCTTTTCCATTCAATTAATTCATCAATACTTTGCTCAATACTTTTTTCATATATAATATTCAATTCTTTTTTTGTAAACGAGTTATCGTATTCAATTGATATAGAATTGTCAATACCTTCAAAAACGATTTCACAATTAGTTTTACTTTTTACCATTTCGGCAATTTCTTTATTTGTAAAAGACTTTTCGCCAACAGCTAAAAATACTTCGTTTTTTTCATATTTCAAGCATTTTTTTACCATTTTACTCAAAATTGACACATCTATATAATTCTGAAGCCTTTTGCCTTCGCCAAATAGTGTGATTTTTTTGTTTTTTATAGCATTTTCAATAATTAGAGGTAAAAATGTATTTGATTTCATTCCAACACCCATAAGAGATGAAATTCTCAAAATCGCATAAGATTTGGCATTTTTTTGGATTATTTTCTCTGCCCAAAGCTTAGATATTCCATATTCATTTATAGGATTTACGGTACTTTTTTTAGAAATAATTTCATTATTATTCGGTGTAAATACAGAAACTGTTGAACAAAAAATAATTTTTGAATCTTTGTTTTTACTAATTAATCGCTCAACCAATTCAACATTAACTTCATATAATTTTTTGTTATTTCCCTCATTATTTGCTGGAATAAAAGCACTAATTATAATAACAAAATCGTATTTTTTATTGCTCGAAAATACTGAATCTAATTTAATTAAATTGATTGAGTTAGCATCACTTTCTATTCCTGGATTATTTCCAGAATAAGCAATATCAATAAGGTATTCACTTTCTAAATCGCTAACAAGTTGTTTAGATAAAATACTGTTTGAACCAACTATAAGAATTTGTTTATGCACCTGATTCTATTTTAGTGAATTTGTGTTTGAAATTTAAGAATTTACTCTCAAAATAATAATACGATAAATGGCTTATTAATATTGTAAATAGTAGGGTACTACTATAGTATATTGCATTAAAAAGCAGTTCGTTTTTTGCTAGATGTTTAGCTAATGAAAAACAAATAAACATAATAAACGGATGATACATGTAAATTCCGTATGATATTTTTCCAAAATAAAATAATGGTTTATTTTTAAATTTAGATTGAGAAATAATTAAAATAAAAACGCCAAAAAAAAGTGATATTAGCATATTATTTATGTGAAATACAAACTGAAATAATATTGCAACAATTGTTATTGATAAAATCAGAATGCGATGTTTTGTGAATACAATTGGAATTTTATCAGTATAAAGTAATATTGCAAAAAGAGATCCTGTGCACATATATTCTATTTGTACAACATGGATAATCATTTTAAGATTGTTGTTAGTAATTAGTATTTCAATTATGGGCTTTAAAACAGCTATTGAAAGAATTAAGAAAAATAATAATTTAGTATTAGTTATTTTATTTACTAGCCACGGCCAAAGAAGGTAAAATTGTTCTTCAACAGATACTGACCAAGATTGTGAAGCTCCAACAATTGGTTTATAGAAGCCTAAAGCAAAGTTTGATAAGAATAAAATATATAGTGGTAAAGTAGTGTAATCAATTTTCCGTATTAAACTTGTATAATATTTTTGATTATCAAAAAGACTAAATTCATTAATCAGTGGTAAAATAAAGAAGCCTATAATAATAATAAGAAAATATAAGGGCCAAATTCTAAGTATTCGCCTAACATAAAATGATTTTATATCGATAAATCCAAATTTTTTCTTTTCAAAAAGTAAGAGATATGTTATTAGAAAGCCAGATAGTGTGAAAAAAAGTATTACACCATTATGACCAATATTTTTCACAAAATCAAAAAGAAATTTAATATCGTATATAGATGTAAGCCATTCGCTTTTTTTTAATGATTCTAAATGATGAAAAACAACTAAGAATGCTGCAATTGCTCTTATTTCATTTAAACCACTAAATGAAATTTTAGTAGAATTAGATGGATTCAATATTCAATAAATTTAATGTGAATTTTTTCTTATCCCATGTAGCTGTTCCTGCTTCAATCCACGGCTTGTTTAGTTGATGCTTTAAAAAATCTTTTTGCCAGCCCTTTGGGCTATCAATTTTTTTAACTGATATTATGAATGTATGATTTTTAGTTGGATCGCCAGAAATAAGATTGTTATGAAGCCAGTATGCTGTAAAGTCTCTGATACCTTCATTTAATCTATGTCCATAAACTTTAGAACCCATAACTCTAAAAGTCCATTTAACCCAATTAAATCCTTTTAAATATTCTGCAGGCATACCATTATTATCAATTATAGGTAAAAGAATTTTAGTGTTTTTTGATGTTACATATTCTATTTTGATAATATGATTGTAGTAATTAAAATGATAGTCCATAAAAACTTCATGATTTGTGATTCCAAATGCAGATTTTGAAAAATCACGTAAGGTTTGAAGTCCACTATTTGATGCTTCTTCGTTATTTAAAAAACGACTAATCAATGGAGATTTCAAACTCACTAAAATTTGAAAGCTAATTAAAGTGAAGAACAATGCTTTGAAGCCTAATTTTTTTAAATCTTCTATTGTCAAATTTATAAACACTTTAACATTTTTTTCGTTCGAAAAATTAGGAGTGGGATTAAATCCTATTTCACAAGAATCTTCAGTACAACGTTCAGTATTTCTATTTTTCGCAACAATTGAATAAACTTTTTTTGCTATGTGATAAATGCCTGGTATTTTTAATAATAATGCAAAAGGAGCTGTGTAAATCATTTTAAACAAAACAGCTATATAAGTGTCAACTCCTTCATATACTTTTTTATTAGAAATTGAATAAATATTGTCTAACGCATTTGCATAGCCTATTTTTTCTAACTCAGGATATTGATTGTAATTTTCTTGAATTGAGACAAACTTAACGGCTTTAAATAAGTCAAAATGTTCTATAACAATTTTTGTACGCAAACATAACGGACATTCGTTGTCATAAAAGAATATTAATTGCTTTTTTATAAAATGAAATTTTATTTTTTCAATAAAATTTGGTGGGAGTAAAAGCAAATATATTGCGATAACCCCAAGTGCAAATAAAGGAATAGGGAACAAAATATATATACCAATATGTAGACCTAAACCTATTATAAAAAAAGGTAGTTTAAATTTTTTGTTCCAAAATAAAAAAATGAAAACTATTTCAAACACAATTGTTAGATAACCAAAGTATTTTATCAAAAATTCATTATTCAATATTATGCTACTATCTATATTTACTGCAAACGGCATCGAAGCAGGATACCATGTTCCTAAACCAGCTAGCCATAACGGAGAAATCAACTTAAAAAATATGGAGTCAAAATAGACAACACCAATTCCCATGAAAATTATTATGTAATAATAAAATTCGGGTACAAGCTCGTTAGGTTTATGTTCTTTTTTTAATGTTGAATGATTTAATTTTTCAATTAAATTGTCTATAGAGTATGATTTAGATATTGGAATAAAAATAGACATAAAATTTACTCCCATGTATGCGTAGAACATATGATACTCATAGGATCTTAAAGTACCAATTAAAAACAGACTAATTACAAAATTTATTATACTAAATGTTTTATTTTTAAAACCTATTATTAAAAAAGTAACTACTATTCCCCAAATAATTAGAATTGAATCGTAAGTAATCTCTGCTGGTTCAAAATAAGGGATTTTGTCATAAATTAAATTTCTAAATCTATAAATTCTAATTACTTCGAAAAGTAATACTGAAAAAAAAGCAATTCTAAATACAGCAAGTGTTTTTGAAGAAATTTTGGTTAAAAAAAGTGTATTTAGTTTTTTGTTCAATATCATTATTTAACTATTTTGAAATTCTAAATAGATTCTATTCTTTTTATTTTAGAAACAAAAGTTCCATTTTCCCAAGTAACAAAACCAGCTTCAATCCATGGTTTTTGATATTGTTTAATTAAAAAATTCTTTTCCCATTTTTTTGTAGAATCAATTTTTTTTACAGATATAATAAATTTGTAATTTGCGTAAGGATCGTTTATAATTGAAGAATTATGTAGCCAATAAGCAGTAAAATCTCTAATGCCTTTGCTTAATTTGTCTTGGTTTATTTTAGGCATTGAAACTCTAAATGTCCACTTTGCCCATGTTCCGCCTATTAAATATTTTCCTGGCATTCCAAGTTCATCAATAATTGGTAAAATTGTTTTTTTTCCATTTGGTAATAGGTATTCTACTTTAATAATGTGATTGTATCCCTTAAAATGAGAATCTATAAATACAGAATGATTAGTTACTCCTAAAAATTCTTTGGAAAAACTAGTTATTGACTTAGTTGCTTCATTATATTTATCGTAAAAACTATAGTATCTTAGCTTATTCCTAAACAATGGAGATTTTAAACTAGCGTTAAACTGAAGAATAATTAACAAGTAGAATAATAGTTTAAAACCATATTTTTCAATTTGAATAGAACTTAGGTTTTTGAATATTTTTATTTTGTTGTTATCAATACGATTTTCTTTCGGAGAGAAACCAATTGAATAACTAGTAATATCATTAGTATTATCTGAATAATCTTTTAAATATTTATTAAATAAATATTTTGTAAGGTGGTATATGCCTGGGATTTGTAAAACTAAAGCAATTGGACTAAAAAATACTAACGAAAATAACAAAGCAATAATTGTATCAATTCCTTTTATAATAATTCCATTTTTTATTGAGTAATAACCAAATGTTAAATCGTGTTCATTAATTTTACTAATGTCAATTTTGTTTAATGATTTATCTGCATCTTCGATTGTAGTGAATTTTATTTTATTAAATAAATCAAAATGCTGAATTATTATTTTTTTTCGTACACTTAATGGATGTTTATTATTATAAATAATTGTGAGCTTTTGAGTTTTACTTTTTAATGATATTTTTTCAAATAGGTCAGCTTGCAATAATAAAGTGTAAATAATAATAACACCTATTGCAAAATAGGGAATTGGCCAAAGTATAAAAATTCCAATATGAAAAATAACTCCAATTAAAAAGAAAGGGATTTTAAATCTTTTTTTCCAAAACAAGAAAATAAAAACTAATTCAAATAACATAGTAAAATACCCCAAAAATTTTGATAGATATTCGTTATTCAATATAAATAAACTATAGGTTTTAACTGCTAAAGGTATTGAAGATGGCAGCCACATGCCAAGTCCGTTAAGCCACATTTCAGAAGATAACTTGTAAAAAGTAGAATCTAAATAAAATAGACCTATACCTGCAAAAACATAAATAAAATAATAGAATTCGGGCACTAATTCATCATTACTATATTCTTTTTCAATTGTTGAGTAGTTTAATTTTTTAAATAAGTTATCAATAGAATAAGATTTTGTAAGTGGAATAAATAGGGATAAAAAATTTACGCTCATATATGCGTAAAACATATGATATTCATAGCTTTTTATCGATCCAATAACAAATAGACTGATTAAAAAATTTAGTAAAAAAGCAATTCTTGGTTTTAGTCCAATGATAATAAAACCAATAACAAAAAACCAAACAAAAAAAACATATGTAAATGATATCTCAGAGGGCTCAAAATAGGATACCTTATCAAATATAAGATGTCTAAAATTGAATAAACTTAATACCTCAAAAAAGAAGTTTAAGAAGAATAAAATTCTGAAGAAGCCTAATATTTTTGAAGATACTTTATTTTGAAGAAGCCTGTTTAGCATACCATTAACTTCTACCAACCAAATAAAGGCAAATCTTTCATTAATGCATTTACTTTGTTTTTAACAGACTCTACTATAGTTGCATTTTCTCTATTCATAATTACTTCGTCAATTAATTCAACTATGTAATTAATTTTATCTTCTTTAATACCTCTTGTTGTAATAGCAGCTGTTCCTAATCTAATACCTGATGTAACCATTGGAGATTTATCATCAAAAGGAACCATATTTTTGTTTACTGTTATATCTGCTTTTACTAATAAATTCTCAGCTTCTTTACCCGAAATATTTTTAGAACGCAAATCAATAAGCATACAGTGGTTTTCTGTTCCTCCTGAAATTACTCCGTACCCTTTATCAACAAATGCTTGTGCCATTACTTTTGCATTTTTCATTACCTGAACGCCGTAATCTTTAAAAGAATCTTCTAATGCTTCGCCAAATGCAACAGCTTTTGCTGCAATTACATGTTCTAATGGTCCGCCTTGTGTACCAGGAAACACGCCTGAATCTAATAAAGAAGACATCATTCTAACTTCTCCTTTAGGAGTTGTTATTCCAAATGGATTTGGAAAATCTTTTCCCATCATAATTAAACCACCTCTTGGTCCGCGTAATGTTTTGTGCGTTGTTGTTGTAACAATGTGGCAATGTGGCATTGGATTGTTTAATAAACCTTTTGCTATTAAGCCTGCTGGATGTGATACATCTGCCATTAATAAAGCACCAACACTATCTGCAATTTTTCTTAAACGTTCGTAATCCCAATCTCTAGAATAAGATGATGCGCCGCAAATTAATAATTTTGGCTTTTCTTTTTGTGCAGTTTCTTCTACTTTATTGTAATCAATTCTACCCGTTTCTTTTTCTACACCATAAAAAGTAGCTCTGTATAATTTACCTGAAAAATTAACAGGAGATCCATGTGTTAAGTGACCACCATGTGATAAATCAAATCCTAAAATTGTATCGCCTGGTTTTAAAACGGCAAGCATTACAGCTGCATTTGCTTGCGCACCCGAGTGAGGTTGAACATTTGCCCACGCTGCACCAAATAATTGTTTAACTCTATCTATTGCTAATTGTTCTACTTTATCAACAACTTCGCAACCACCGTAATATCTTTTGTTTGGTAAACCCTCAGCATATTTGTTTGTTAAAACAGAACCCATTGCTTGCATAACTTGATCGCTTACAAAATTTTCGGAAGCGATTAACTCTAAACCATTTACTTGACGATGTTTTTCTTCGTTAATTAAATTAAAAATAGTAGTGTCTTTTATCATAAGAAATAAATATTGAGGGTGTTTATTTAGTGTTCAAATATACTAATTATAGACTTTAACTAGAAAATATATCTTCAATATATTTAGTGTTTGCTTTGTTTTTTTATTGAATAAACAAAAGCAATATAAATTAAGATAGGTAATGGTGATTGAAGAAATCCAGTAATTGATCTCGCAATTTTGTAGCCAAAGTACTCTTTATTAAATAAAGAATCTCCAATCCAATAGAATAAAAGTGATGCTATTAGCAATGTAACTAAGACTATTGAAAAGAGTTTAATGTCTTTTTTATCGAAAGAAAATTTTTTGAAAATCAAAATTGCAACAAGCCAAAAGGCTACGATGAAAATAAATGTTAATACCCATTTTAAAATGAGTAATTCACTATAGTTTAAATGAGAAATGTATTGAATCCAATCAGGTATTAAATTTACATTTTCATTACTGTTATAATAAATCTGCTGAATTCTTAAATTAATACTTACAAATAGGTATTCTCTTAAAAAACCAATGAAAATAAGTAGTAAGGAAAATAAAAGTAGTTGAATTTTATTTTTTTTCAAGTTTCGAAAATTTATTTACCCACACCATCCAAAGAACAAAAACAATTCCGTAAACAATAATTGTAAAAGTGTAGGTATGATTGAATGATAGTAGTTCAGGAGCTTTAAACGATATTATAGAAAGTGCAACAATTCTTAAAATATTTAAAAAATGTATTAAAATAATTCCAGCAGGAATGTACCATAGCTTATGTTTTATAGGGCCAGGAAAAGAAATTATAAAACCAACAAAAAGCGCAAATAAGGTCAGACCGTTGCAAGGGTCACCTATCCAAACCCCATGTGTGCCATCGATTCCAATTGTTCTTATGTTATCACTATCGGGTTCGGGCATAAGGTTAAATCCAAACCATTTTAATAGTGTTGAACTCGAATCTACTAAGTTATTAATAACTGCTGCATCAAAAATACCTTTTGGATGTAGCCAAAGTTCGTATACTAAAAACCAACTTATATAAAAAACGATTGCCTTTATAAAAAAGGCAATCGTTGGATTTTTATGAATAGTAAACACTATTTAATCGTTATTAATACTGGTATTTTTTTTTCTGTTTTCGTATATTTTTTTTCCGCCATATGCAGCACCTGCAATAAGTAAAAACGAAATTCCACCATCAATTGGGACACATGGTGGAGGCCAACACCCAGAAATTGGATCTGGAAGTGGGGGTTGGGCGAAACTTAACTTTGCTCCTAAAATTAAAACGGCAGTATAAAAAACTTTTTTAAACATAATTGTATTATCTAATCACTTTATTTGTGTAAACTGAATCACCAATAGTAACTTTAACTAAGTACATTGAATTGTTTGGCAAATTTAATAAAACTTTAGTTGGTTCTAAAATTTCTCTTGTTTCTGTTTTAATAACTTCCTGACCTAACATATTAGTTACAACAATTGTAGCTAAAGCAGGTTTTTCGCTACTTACTATTAAACCGCAATTATCTGAACTATTAATAAAAATTATATTGTTTCCTATTGATTGATTTTTAGATGATAAAGGATTTACAGTATTATTTTTATTTAAATGTAAAACAAATTGTTTTCTTGTTTCTTTATCGGTAATCTCAAATTCGTAAGCGTTATTATTTTTTAAGTCAACAATTTTGTTGTTCTCAACATCTTCTAAATAAATGTTAGAATAATCAGTGCTATTGTTAATTATATCTGAAGTGATGATTAAAGTTCCGTTCCGGTTAGCTTTAACAAAAACACCTATTTGTTTTGAAAAATCATCTTCACGTATTGAATTGATTTGAAGTTTTTCGTTTTCAATTTGAGTATAAATGTTTGGTGAGTCTTCATCAAAATCATTTTCAATGTATCCACCATCTAATTCGTCTAATTCATCAATAGAGTTAATATCAGATTTAACAGCGACAAAACCACCATAAACATTATCTTTTTCTGTAACTCTTAAATTTAAAGAAAAATTAGGATTTGTTGGGCGAGTCCAAGTTGCGCTCCCAGAAACTTTAGTTAATTCGCTAAAGTTTACTTGTGCTCCGGGTGCTGTAGCTCTTATCATAAAACCTTGAGATGAAGGTATTGTGCCAGCACCAACAAATGTTTTAAAGTTTTTAATAGTTTTATCGTAAATAAAATACTGATTTTGAATATTAGTTGAAGCAGCAAAAAGACTTGCCCAGCTAACATCACTTGCATATGGATTACCAATTAAATTATAACCATGTGCTGCATCGGTAAAATTCAATGCTTTTGGGATGTTTCCATGAGAAGGTATTCCTCTAGTATCAAAAGTTCTTGATGCGAAGGTGTTAAGATTATCACCTAAAAAAACTTGGAAACCTTGAGTTGGAAGTAATGTTGAGTTAACAGAAGCAATTCCTACGCTAGTATTTGTAGCTTCGTTATATGTTTTTACCGAATTATTTAATGTTGTATTTGTTCCCCAAGCTGTTCCATCAGCACCATTAGGTACACTCATTATTAATTCGTTATCCCAATCAACAAGTGTTGTAGATTGAACTGGGCTTGCTAAATAATCCCAATAAGCATTTCCGCCTGGCACAAATCGTTGTATAATAAAGTTACCACTAATTGTAGAAGCGCCAGGTACTATACCTATTTGTGCAGTTCCACTTGCGTTAGAAATTAAAGTCATATCAACAACTCCAGCATCAAAATTACCGCTAGTAAATAAAAGTTGGTTTGTTATTGCTGAATTCGTTAATAATTGAAGTGCATTTCCATTATTTATATGTATTGTTGAAAATGTTGTTATTGTTGTTCCTCCAATTGTTTGATTATTTGAGCCTGCAAATTCAGTTATACCAATACCAGCATTAAATGTTCCGCTGTTAACAAAACTACCTGTAATTGATAAAATATCTGAGGTATTAAATGTTAAAGTTGCTCCGTTTTCAATGGTTAAATTTCTCGAAAAAGAGATACCATCAATTGTAACAGTGTGCGGATTTTTAATAGTTACGTTTGAAGTAAGTGCAGGGATACAAGTACAATTCCACGTAGCTGGTGTTTGCCATGAGCCATCTGTTATACTTTCAATATCACCTTTATTACCTAAAGTAAAAAAATCACCATCGTTTAAAGTTACATTTGTAAAAGTAACCATCCCTCCAACTGCAGCAACTTCAGAACTTAAAGTAGCGTTTGTAAAATCTCCATCAGCGTCTACCATTAAAAGATATCTTCCTGCATCAGGTAATGGAAAAGTTGTCACATCAAATTCAATTGTTACTGTTCCAGCATCACCTGTTTTAGTAACCCTCCATTCTCTAGGATATCTTGTAACGATAGTAGGAGGAACTTCTGAATTAGATATTGAAACAGCGCCATTGTTATGTCCCCAAAACATAAATTCACCATCGTTAATTGAAGATGGGTTAGAAATTCGAACTGTTGATGTACCTCTAGAATCTAAATGATTATCCGCCGCACTTGTTTGGCCAATTCCTGCAATTCCATATTGATGAGTAGCTTCATAAGCATATAAATCACCTGAGAAAGTAATGTTGTATTTATTGCCTAAATAATTTTCAATTATTCTTCGCTCAGTAGTATTAACTACAGAAGTAAATACTATAATCTCAGCTATATCTCCATTAAAATTATAAGCTGGAGTAGAATTAGTTCTTCCTCCAATTGCAGTTACAGTATGGCCACTTGGGAGTGCTGAAGCGCCTCCTTTTGAGGCGATAAAATTTCCATTTAAGAAACTAGTAAAATTATCTGTAGCTCCATTCCAAATATTTTCTGAAAAATTAAAATTGGAATTATAACCTAACGAGTTGTTAATTGATGTTCCAGTACCACTGCGTGTACTTGAATTGTATTGACTATTACTAGTATTAATGTAAGTTCCCCATAAAGCAGCACTTCCAACACCAGCACCTCCTGTATAAACATTAGACATTACTGTGCCTGTATAAGTTACCGTTGGAGATTTCATTACAGTAAACCAACTAATTGTACTAGTGTTTAAATTTGAAATAGCTCCAGTTCTAACAATATCATCAGTGCCATCAAAACGAAATGTAGGTTGAGCGTTAGATTGGTTTGTAATGAATTTAGGTCTCTTAGCAGCAGTTGGTGCTCCAGCGTTATTATTATTACCTGAAAAATCTACAATAGAAGCTACTGATGCATTATTTACTAGGTTTTGTTGTTGTGCATCAAACCAAATTCTGTTGGTGGTATTATTACCAACTCCACCAGGACCTGTTTGCGCCATTAGCCAACTAAATTTCAAAACTGAAACAAAAAAGAATATAATTTTTCTCATTTTAAATTATTTAGTTAACATGCAGAAATATGTATAATAGCAAATTTAGTTAAAGTTTGACAGAAATCAAATTTATTTTTTTAAAGATATAAACAATAAATAACTTAAATTTGCTTGTGAAAGTAAAAGTATGCAAAAACAGTTAAAATCAAAATCTAAAGCCTTAATAAACCCAAACGATATACAAATGGTTTGGAAAATTGTTACAAAAAATTGGTATTTACCTATCATTTTTTGTACATTATCGTTTGGAGTAGCTTATGTTTACGTAAGCAAACTCGTTGATATTTATGGAGCTTCGGCTCAAATTTTATTAAAAAGCAACGAAACTTATCAGGTTAAATCTGTAATTGGGTTTGATTATGGTCAATTTCAGGAAACTTCTAATCAAATGAAGGTAATTAAATCGGCCAATTTAATTAAAACCGTAGTTAGTAAATTAGATATGGATGTTTCCTATTTTTTAGTAGGACGATTAAAAACAACTGAGGTATACAAAGGAGTTCCGTTTAGAATTAAAGTTTTAAATTCATCTACATCTCTCTATGGTTTACCAATAAAATTTAAAATATTAAGCACAAAAAAATATAAAATAAGTTATGATGTAAATGGTAAACAAAAAGAAATTGAGGGTTTTTTTGATAAAGATTTAATTACAAATGATTTCAAACTGAATGTTCAATCGACAGGAATAATAAATGATTTAACAATTGATAAAACCAAGGAATTGGATTATTTTTTCAAAATTATTAATCCTACTAAACTCGTGTCTAAATACTCTCGCGATTTAGTAGTAACTAATGAAGAATATACCAATATATTAGCCCTTCGTATTGATGATGAAATTCCTGAACGAGCAGTAGCTTTTTTAGATACTTTGTGTAAAGATTACATAGAATATTCATTGCAAAGTCAAATTGCAATTAACGATAATACGGTTAAATATATTGACAAACAGCTTGATGAAATTATTTACATTTTAGATTCAATTGAAACTTATTTAGAGAATTTTAAAGACGATAAAGCTATTCTAAACTTAGGTAGAGAAGAGGGAAATTATTATTCGAAATTGGATTCTTATGATTCAGAAATTAATTTATACGATTTACAAATTGGAGCTTTAAATGATTTAGAAAATTATATTATTGAAAAAAAGGATCCCGAATTATTGCCTCCATCAATTTATGTAAACTCAACAGATGCTTTTTTAAGAAGCGCCGTTTCTGAATTATATAACTTACAAATGAATAGAAATTCTGCTTTATATGATTCGAAAGAAGAGAATTTGGCTATTGATAGAATTGACTCTCAAATTGAAAAATTAAAAGGGAATTTATTAGTTTATTTAAGTAATTTAAGAATTGCTATCAAGCAAAAAATTGTCGGATTAAAAGATAAATATGGTCAGTATTATAATTCGTTAAGAACACTGCCTAAAAAGCAAAGAGCTTTATTAAATATTACTCGTAAACAGCAAGTAAACGAAAAAATGTATATGTTTTTGTTAGAAAAAAGAGCGACAGCAATTATTGCAAGAGCAAACATAATTTCTGATAAAAAAGTAATAGAATCACCAAGATCTATTGGTGTTGTAAAACCCCAAAAGAGCAAAATTTACAATATGTATTTAATTGTAGGTTTTTTGTTTTCAGCAGTAATTATAGCAATACGTACTTTGTTTTTCTCTAGAATTGAGTCGTATAATGAGTTAAAAGCAATTTCAGAATACCCAATTTGGGGTGAAATTTTGTACTCTGATTTTGGGAAATCAAATTACATTGTTATTGAAGAAGATTTAAAATCTCCTTTAACTGAATCGTTTAGAACTGTTCGAACTAATTTGGATTACGTTGCATCTCATCACGAAAGTAAAGGAAAAGTTGTATTAGTTACATCTAACAGTCCAGGTGAAGGTAAAACCTTTTGTTCCGTTAATTTAGCTGCTATTTTGGCAAAAGGAAATAAAAAAGTTTTGGTTTTAGAGTTTGATTTGCATAAACCCAAAGTTCAAATCGCATTAAATATGAAAAGCGATAAAGGACTAAGTTTGTTGTTAGCTGGAAAAGAAAATATAGCGGATTGTATTTTAGCTACACATATTGAAAATTTAGATGTAATATTATCTGGTCCAATACCGCCTAATCCATCCGATTTAATTTTGTCTGTTGAATTACAAAAAATTATAGAATATGGTGTTTCTAACTATGATTATGTAATAATTGATACGCCTCCTTTGGGATTAATTTCTGACTCATTAATTTTAATGAAACATGCTGATATAGTTATGTTTGTTTTAAATCCTAAATTAGCAACTAAAGAAATTGTTAAAGATGTTACGGAAGTAATAGAAAATAATAAAATAGAAAATTTTGGCTTTTTACTAAATGGAGTAAAAAGAAAAAGTTCAAAATATTATTACAATAAATATGCTTATGGCTACGGCTATGGCTACGGAAAAAATTATGGTTATGGCTATAGATCAAAAAAATAGTTAAATCCTAAGTGAGTTAAATTTTATATGAAAGAAGAAAATTGGGATTTAATAATAAAACCAAAAATAAAGTGGTATCAAGTAGATTTACAATCTATTTGGAAATATAAAGATTTACTATTTTTACTTGTTCGTAGAGACTTCGTTGCGCTTTATAAACAAACTGTTTTAGGACCATTGTGGTTTTTTATACAACCACTAATAACATCAATAACATTTACTTTTATTTTTGGACGAATTGCAAAAATAAGTACAGATGGTAATCCGCCTATGTTGTTTTATATGGCAGGTATTACATTTTGGACGTATTTTTCTGATTGCCTCACTAAAACATCAAACACTTTTATTGCCAATGCAGGTGTGTTTGGAAAAGTTTATTTTCCACGTCTAATAATGCCCCTATCGGTTTTAGTATCTAATCTTATTAAACTGGGGCTTCAACTCACAATTTTTTTTGTTTTTTGGATTTATTATTTAAATCAAACAGATAACAATATTCATCCTAATTGGAGTTACATGTGGATTTTGCCTTTACTAGTATTTATACTAGCTGGTTTGGGTTTAGGCTTTGGAATTTTAATTTCATCATTAACTACAAAATATAGAGATTTAAATTTTTTGGTAACTTTTGGAGTTCAATTGTTAATGTATGGAAGCTCTGTTGTAATTCCAGTATCATCAATGTCTGATAAAATAAAATCAATAATGCTTTTAAATCCTTTAACCTCAATTATCGAAGCCTTTCGGTTTATATTTTTAGGTACTGGTTTTTTTAATGGTTTAGGCATTTTTTATAGTTTTATATTCATGATAGTTTTAGTATTTTGTTCAGTTATTATTTTCAATAAAGTAGAAAAGTCCTTTATGGATACCGTTTAAACATGGCTGATGTAGTAATAAAAGTTGAGAATTTAGGTAAGCAATATAGATTGGGTAAAGTTGGTACCGGAACTATTTCACACGATTTAAATCGTTGGTGGGCAACTGTTAGAGGTAAAGAAGATCCGTACTTAAAAGTAGGAGATGTTAACGATCGTAGCCAAAAAGGGTTAAGCGATTTTGTTTGGGCTTTAAAAGATATAAATTTTGAAGTAAAACAAGGTGAGGTGCTTGGTATTATTGGGAAAAATGGTGCTGGAAAATCTACCCTTTTAAAAATATTATCAAGAGTAACTAGCCCAACCATTGGCGATGTTAAAGCCAAAGGAAGAATTGCATCTTTGTTAGAAGTAGGTACAGGTTTTCATCCTGATTTATCGGGAAGAGAAAATGTTTTTTTGAATGGTGCAATTTTAGGAATGACTAAACAAGAAATTTCAAGTAAATTTGACGAAATAATTGATTTTAGTGGTGTTGAAAGGTACATTGATACTCCCGTAAAACGATATAGTAGTGGAATGTATGTGCGTTTAGCATTTGCAGTAGCTGCACATTTAGAGCCAGAAATTTTAATTGTTGATGAGGTTTTAGCTGTTGGTGATGCTGAGTTTCAAAAAAAGTGTTTAGGCAAAATGAAAGATGTGAGCGGGCAGGGCAGAACAGTGCTGTTTGTTAGCCATAATATGGCTGCAGTTAAAGGACTTTGTACACATGGTATTGTTTTAGAAAACGGTAGACATACTTTTTCAGGAACAAACGAAGAAGCTATTAATTTTTATTCTCAAAAAAGCGAATCGTTAAGCCAAACCGAATTGTCAGAAAGAACTGATAGAAAAGGAAATGGTAAAATGAAAATTTACGATATTCAGTTTATTAACGAATCTAATTTATTAGTTGATGAGCTGAGTTCAGGAGAATATTATAAAATTAAATTTTATTTTGAAAAGTATGGTGAAGTTGACGCTTCTCAATTAACTTTTGTTTTGCAGTTACTAAACGAAAATGATGAAATTGTAACAACCATTGCAACAGATGAACAAGGAACAAAGTTTGACAAAATACCTGAAAAGGGTTGTTTTGAAATCGAAATTCCTCGCTTGATTTTTAGAGGTGGCAAATACAAAATTTGTTATTTATTAAGCGAGAAAAAAGCTTTTAATACGCCACATAATGTTATTGATAGCTTAAATGATGCAAAAATTATGAATGTTATGCGGGGTGATTATTGGCATTCAGGATTGTTAAACAGACCTAAAGGTTTTATTCAAGAATCATCAATTCGTTTAATTAATGGCTAAAAATATTTTAAAAAAGTCATCCACTTATAAAAATCTTTAAAATGATTTCTAAAAGTGTATCACTAAAGTTATATCAAGTAATATTTCTAGCATCTGTTGCTTATCTCCCTGTTTTTTTTGTTAATGGCATACTTTGGGATGACTACACCGTTTCGGGTTTGGTTTCTTTTGAAACATTAAAAACAATGTTTACCGATAATGGTGTTTACAAAGTTGGAGTTGCACATTTTCATCATTTTTTAAATACAATTAATGGCGAAACTGTTTTTATAAGCCGTCTGTTTTCATTTCTGTTTTTAATAAATTTATCTGTTCTTTTTTATGTTTTAATTAAAAAAATAATAGAAAATGAAACTCTTGTTTTCTTATCAACAGTCACTTTTATCTGTTTACCTTTTTTTGGAAGTTGTTTTGCACAAATAGTATTGCCATATATAATTTGTTTCAATCTTTTTTTTGCTGGGCTAATTTTATTAATTGAGTATTTAAAAAATAATCAAGTAAAAAACTTAGCGCTGTATTTTGTTTTGTTATTGGTTTCATTTATAACCAATTCATTTATTTTTTTTATTGTTCCCTGCGTAATTGTAATTTGGTTTTTATTAAAAAAAGACTTTAAAAAAGATAGAGTAAATGCCATTTTAATTGTAGCTACAACATCGCTAGCTATATTGTTTTTTATGATGTTTAAGCATTTTTTTATGGGGGTAAATCCTAATTCAATATATGCTAATTATAATAAAATAACTTTTTCTAGATTGTTGATTGATGGCCCAATAAAAACAATTAGTCATATACCTAAGTCTTTTGTTTTGTTTTTATTATTTACTTGGGATGTACTAAAGCAAATTCAAAATATTTTATTTGTTTTAATTCTATTTGTTTTGATATATGTATTTGTAAAAAACATAAAGTGGCAAACTATAAGTTTTAAATTTTATGGTATAGGTATAGTAATTTCTTTGTTGCTAATGTTTTCAGGTATATTTCCTTATGCCGTTGTTGGAAAAGTCAGTCCTAATTTCTATGATTATTCGAATAGATATGATATGCTTTTAGCTATTGGCTTTTCAATTTTTTTGAGTTTGAATACGCTTTTTTTTATAAAAAATGAAAAATTTTTTAAACTGGTTTCAAGCCTAATTCTAAGTGTATTTATAGTATCTAAAGCATGTGTTTTTGTAAATTATTATTACAATGTAAAACTGCAAGATAAATTTTATTCAACTTATTTAGTAAATTTAGATAGAAGCAGGTCATACTTAATTTATGATAAAGATTTTGTAAATTTAAACTGGAGATTTTATGAAATTGGAGGTTTATTAAGAGAGAAAAAATCAACACAAAATATTCTTTTTATTCAAGGGAAATCTAAATTTTATGATGGTAAAGCAGTTAATACCGAATTGATTAAAAAATACACACAAACAGATTTTTTCTCAATCAATTCTTTTGATGTAAATAATTTTCAGATTAAAACGATTGATATTGATTTTAAACAAAAAATTAATCTAATCGATTTTATTGGGATTGCTATTTTAAATAAAGAAATTGAATTTAAAGTAAAAGAGTTATAATTTTATTAATAATTAAATTGTGGAATTAATTAAAATTGTTGTAATAGGTGCTGGGCAACTCGGTAGCCGGCATTTGCAAGGATTAGCTAAACTTAGTGGGTTTAAAATTCAAGTTGTTGATTCATCGGAGATGTCTTTAACTACTGCAAAACAACGTTTTGAAGAGGTTTCAATTGCTTTTAAAGGTGAAATTTTATTTCATAAAAATATAACTGAAATCGAGAAAAATATTGATGTTGCGATAGTTGCAACAAATTCATCAGTTAGAAGAAGTGTTGTAGAACAATTGTTATCACATTCAACAGTAAAAAATTTAATTCTTGAAAAATTTTTGTTTACCAAACTTTCAGAATACAATGAAGTAGCTGAATTAATTGAGCGTAAAAATGTAAAAACTTGGGTAAATTGTCCGAGAAGAATGGTTAGTTTTTACAACACTTTAAAACAAAATTTAACGCACCCATTTACTTTTTCTGTTTCGGGAAACGCATGGGGACTTGGTTGTAATGGCATTCATTTTTTAGATTTATTTTCATTTTTATCCAATTCGAAAAATATTTTGATTAATAGCACTTTACTCGACAATACAATTCACGAAAGCAAAAGGGCAGGATATATTGAGTTTACAGGCACAATTGTAGGATCATTTGATAAAAATTCTTTTTCGCTAACTTCATTTAATGCAAAACCGAGTGGAGTAATTATTGAAATAAATTCTCAAATTGCACGATATATAATTGAAGAAGGAGCTACATCAAAAGTAAGATATGCTTTGCAAGAAAACGACTGGCAATGGAAAGAAGAAACTTTTGAAATTCCTTTTCAAAGTCAATTAACAAATGTAGTTGTAGAAGATATTTTACAAACAGGAGATTGTAAGCTTACTCAATACGCCGATTCTTCTGCAATACATCAAGTTTATTTGAGTAATTTTATTTCATTTCTTCAAACTAGTAAACAAGATAATTCAATAAACGAATGTCTGATAACCTAAAAAAAAATGTGTTAGTAGTTGGTACAACTCAAATGGCCATTGACTATTACACTGTTTTAAAAGAATTAAACTGCAATGTTACAATTGTTGGTAAAAGCAAAGAAAACGCAGATGTGTTTTATGCAAAAACTGAAGTTAAACCAAATGTTGGTGGTTTAGAGCTTTTTTTATCTACTTGTACTGATAAATTTGAGTACGCTATAGTTGCTGTAGGTGTTGAGCAGTTAGCTAATTCAACGCGTTTGTTAATTGATTTTGGGGTTAAAAATATTTTAGTAGAAAAGCCTGCGGGTTTATCAAAACAGGAAATAGTCTCTGTTTCAACCTCTGCAAAAAGTAATCACGCTAATGTATTTGTTGCTTACAATCGGAGATTTTATGCTTCGGTTAAAATGGCTCAAGAAATAATTGCTGAAGATGGAGGCGTAGCATCCTTTAATTTTGAGTTTACAGAATGGTCACATACTATTGAAAACATTGAGAAAAAGCCTGGGGTTAAAGAAAATTGGCTAATAGCAAACTCTTCTCATGTAATTGATTTGGCATTTTATTTAGGAGGCAAGCCTGCGCAAATAGCTTGTTTTTCTTCAGGCGAATTAAGTTGGCATAAAAAGTCTATTTTTTCTGGTGCTGGTAAAACAATTGACGATAAATTATTTTCTTATCAAGCAAATTGGGAAGCTCCCGGAAGATGGAGTGTAGAGGTTTTAACTAAAAAACATCGACTTATTTTGCGACCAATGGAAGATTTACAAATTCAAGAAAAAGGAAGTGTTGCAATCAACAAAGTAGAGTTTAATAATGAATTAGATGTTAAGTTTAAACCAGGTATTTATACTCAAACAGTTAGTTTTTTAAACGGAGATAGTTCTCAATTTAAAACGCTTGACGAACAAATTGATTTTTTTGATTTATGTCATCAAATTATGCATGGCAATTCAGCTATAAATTGAGCAAATAACTAACTGATTTCCCTTAAATTTATTAGATTTGTATATTCACAGTAAGAATATATGAAAAAAGTTATTGTTACAGGTGCTGATGGTTTTATTGGAAGTCATTTGGTGGAGCACTTACTTGATAATGGATACGATGTTAAAGCATTTGTCTATTACAACTCTTTTAACTCTTGGGGCTGGTTAGATACACTTCCTAAAGAAAAATTAGAAAAAATTGAAATTTTTAGTGGAGATATAAGAGATCCAAATGGAGTAAGAACTGCACTTAAAGGTGTTGATACTGTATTTCATTTAGCGGCATTAATTGCAATTCCATATAGTTATCATTCGCCTGATAGCTACGTAGATACCAATATTAAAGGAACTTTAAACGTATTGCAAGCTGCACGCGATTTAAATATTGAACGAGTTTTAGTTACTTCAACATCCGAAGTTTATGGAACAGCATTGTATGTTCCAATTAATGAGTTGCATCCAAAACAAGGTCAGTCGCCTTATTCAGCATCTAAAATTGGCGCCGATTTTATGTCAGATTCTTTCTTTAGAAGTTTTAATTTACCTGTTACAATAGTTCGCCCATTTAATACTTTTGGTCCACGACAATCTGCAAGAGCTGTAATCCCAACTATTATAACTCAATTGTTGGATGGTGCCACCGAAATAAAATTAGGGGCAATTGAACCTACTCGCGATTTTTTATTTGTAAAAGATACTGTTAATGCTTTTTTAGAAATTGCAAAATCACAAAAAACACTTGGAGAAGAAGTTAATATCGCTACTTCTTCAGAAATATCAGTAGGAGATATGGCGCAAATGATAATTAATAAAATTAATCCTAGCGCTAAAATTATAAGTGATAATCAACGTCTACGTCCGGCTAAAAGCGAAGTAGAACGATTGTTAGGTTGTAATAAAAAAATAACAGAATTAACTAACTGGAAACAACAATATCAGTTTGAAGAAGCAATGGATTTAACCATAGAATGGTTTAAAAAAGAAGAAAACAGAAAATCATATAAATCGCATTTATACAATGTATAGTAAGTTTGTTGAGTTTGTAAAAAGTATTTATAAAACGAATGATTTTGTTCCATTGCACGCACCTGTGTTTAATGGCAACGAAAAAAAATATTTATTAGATTGTATCGACTCTACTTTTGTTTCTTCGGTTGGGCAGTATGTAAACGATGTTGAGATTAAGTTAGCAGAATATACTGGTGCAAAATACGCAGTAGTTACATCAAACGGAACATCGGCTTTGCACGTTGCATTAGTAGTTGCCGGTGTTAAACAAAACGATTTGGTAATTACACAACCATTAAGTTTTATTGCAACCTGTAATGCTATTAGTTACATAGGGGCACAGCCTTTATTTGTTGATATAGATTTGGAAACTTTAGGAATGTGTCCTGATTCTTTATCAAGATTTTTGGAGCAAGAAACAAAAAAAGAAAATGGAGTATGTATTCATACAAATACAGGCAAAAGAATTACTGCTTGCGTGCCCATGCATACTTTTGGGTTTCCTTGCAAAATAGATGAAATTGAATCTATTTGCAAAAAACATAACGTTACCTTAGTTGAGGATGCTGCCGAATCAATAGGCTCTTATTACAAAGGAAAGCATACGGGTACATTTGGTGCGATGGGCGTATTAAGTTTTAATGGTAACAAAACGATTACATCTGGTGGTGGTGGTGCAATTTTAACTAACGATGAAAAATTAGCTAAAAGATTAAAACATTTAACAACGCAAGCAAAAGTTCCGCACGCCTGGGATTTTGTTCATGATGAGGTTGGTTATAATTACAGAATGCCAAATATTAATGCAGCATTAGCTTTAGCGCAAATAGAACAGTTAGATGGCTTTTTAGAAAGTAAAAGAAAAGTGGCTGAGCGTTATATTGAATTTTTTAAAAATTCTGAAATTAAATTTATTACAGAGCCTAAAAATTCAAAATCAAACTATTGGCTATCAGCTATATTGTTAAATGATAGTAAACATAGAGATGAGTTTTTAAAATTCACCAACGAAAATAAAGTGATGACTCGCCCAGTTTGGCGATTGATGAATAAACTGGAAATGTTTAAAAATTGTATCGTTTTTGAAGGTACTAACGCTCAGTACATAGAAGATAGATTAGTGAATATACCAAGTAGTGTTACTCAAAACTAAAATTTGAATGAAGGTTCTTGTAATAAGCGATGTTCATGGAAATTTACCAGCTCTTGAGTTTGTTCTTAATGAGGAGAAAGACTCAGATTTGATAATTTCTTTAGGAGATGTAGTTAATTATGGTCCTTGGAGTAACGAATGTGTTGACTTATTGAGCACTCAAAAAAACAAAGTTCTATTGCAAGGTAACCACGAAGAAGCTTTTATCAGTGGAAATTATCCAGGAAATCATCCTATTGCGAAAGCTTTTTTTGACTTCTGTTATCCGAAGTTTAACAAAAAACAAGAGATTGAAAGATATTTACAAAACTATGCATTAAATGATTTTACTTTTTGTCACACAATAAACAATAGTTACGTTTTTGAAGATACAATTTTAGATATTGATAAAAATTATTTTATTGGTCATTCCCATCGAATTTTTAAAAGAGAAATTAATGGGTTCACACTAGTAAATACTGGTAGTGTTGGGCAAAATAGATTAAATATAAATGAAGTAAATTATTGTGTTTTTTATACAGAAGAAAATAAAATTGAATTAAAAAAGAAAGCATTTTCTGCACAAAAATTAATAAATAAAATGGAATCTGATTCGTACCCACAAATCTGTATGGATTACATTTTATCAAAAGTGAAATAAAATGAGTAAAATAAATATAGGAGTTACAGGTACTGGTAGTTTAATTGGGCAAGCGATTATAAAATCGGTTGTGCGTTCCGATTTAAACAGTAAAATTGATTTTATCGGTTTTGATTATTTTACAAATACTGTTGGCTCATTTTGGTGCAAAAAAAACTATTTATTGCCTGATATTTTAAAGTCGAATGTAACAGAGCAGGAATGGCTTGACGTAATTATAAAAACAATTCAGGAAAATGAAATTAAGCTTTTATTTATAGGTGTTGATTTCGAATTACCACTGCTTGCTAAATATAAAAAAGTGGTTGAAGATGCAACTGGAGCAATTGTAATGGTTAGTTCTGACCAAGTTATTAGCATAGCTGACGATAAATATTTAACCTATCAATTTTTAAAAGAAAACAATCTTTATCATCCAGATTCTTGGTTGCCAAATGAATTAGATAAAATAAAATTAAATTATCCTGTTATTGTAAAGCCACGTAAAGGCGCAAGAAGTGTTGGAGTAAGTAAAGTTGATAACGAAATTCAACTTAATAATGCCATCAATTCGGTTAAAGATGCTGTAATACAAGAGTGCGTTGGTACAGAAGAAACTGAGTTTACTTGCGGTGTTATATTTTTAAATAATGAGGTTAAAAAAGTAATTGTGCTAAACAGAAGTCTTAAGGCTGGTAATACTTATATCTCTCATTATAATAAAGAATATCCAAAAATTATTACAGATTATTTAATAAAAGTAGCAAGCATTTTAAAACCATTTGGAGCCTGCAATTTTCAGTTGAGGTTAGATAAAAATGGTGTTCCAAAAATTTTTGAAATTAACAGTAGACATTCAGGAACTACCTATATTCGTTCTTTATTTGGCTTTAAAGAAGTAGAGTATATTATCAACTTATTATTATTTAATAAAGAGCAAAATTTTGATTTAACAGAAGGAACTGTGGTTAGATATTATGATGAATTTTTTATTCCAGCTTCATAATGAGAATATTAATAACAGGTGTTAATGGTTTTGTAGGAAATGCTTTATTTCATTTTTTTGATAAAAAAGGAATAGAAGTTTTTGGAACGTATAGGAGTGGAAAAGCTATTAATAGTAATTGTTTTAATGTTGATTTATTAAATGAAACTGAAGTAAATAATTTATTTAATATTAGCTTAAAAGATAAAATTGATGTTGTTATCCACACAGCATCTGTTATGGCAAAGACTGATAATTTAGAAGATTTAGCGGTTATTAATGATAATTCTAAAATGGCTAAAAATTTAGCAATAGCTATTAAAGAAAATAATAGTAAGCAATTCATTAATATTTCTAGTTCTTCAGTTTATCCCAACGTTGATAGTGTTTTTTCCGAAACTTCTGAATTAAATCCTGCTAAAAATGCAGATTGTTTTTACGGACTTTCAAAATTAAATTCTGAAATTATTTTTGATTATTATTTTGAAAAATCAAATCTTAAAATACTTCATTTACGTACAGCTATTGTTTATGGTAAAGGAATGGATTCTACTCGTTTAATCCCTGTTTTAGAAAATGAATTGAGTGAAAAAAATACACTTACCCTTTATGCAAACGGCGAAAGATTTGTTAATCAAATTTATATCGATAAACTATGTAGCTACATTTATTTGTTTGCTTTAAAGCAAGAAAGTGGTATTTTTAATGTTGGCGACGAATATGTTACTACCAAAGAAATTGCAGAAAGAATAATTCATGAAAAAGGAAACAAAAATTCTCGTATTATTTTATTACCTCATGGGAATAAAAATTTGTTTAAATTAGACTTAACAAAACTTAAAAATTGGCTTAATGTTCAAGCATCTTAAATTCATATTACTTTATCCAAAAATTGGGCCTGATATGTATTTAACCCATTGGTTGCTTTATTTCAAGCCTTTTAGAATGTGGTTTCAAAAAATTAAAATTGGGAATATTGGACATAATTCAGAAGTTAGACCTTACGCTACAATAATTGGTACTAGAAATATCGAAATTGGAAAAAATGTAATTATTCCAGGTGGTACTACAATTTCAACTCATCCAGGCAATCCAGATTCAAAAGTGATAATTGAAGATGATGTATTGTTGGGTCCAAATGTGTCAATTTATAGTAGTACACATTTATATAGTGATATAACTAAGCCTGTAAAAAATCAAGGCTACAAAGTCGCAATAACAACATTAAAGCAAGGCTGTTGGATAGGAATTAACGCTGTTATTTTGCCAGGTGTTACTATTGGTAAAAATAGTGTAGTTGGGGCTAATTCTGTTGTAAATAAAGATGTTCCCGATTATTCAGTTGTAGCGGGTTCGCCTGCAAAAATTATAAAATATTTATCAAGTAATGATAACAAATAATAAAGTTTTAATTATTGCCGAAGCAGGAGTAAACCATAATGGAGATATTAATTTAGCTAAAAAATTAATTGATGCTGCTGTTGATGCAAATGTTGATATTGTTAAGTTTCAGACATTTATTGCGGAAAATGTAATTTCTAAACATGCTCAGAAAGCCGATTACCAAAAGGAATCAACTGGAGGTAATGAAAGTCAGTTGGACATGGTAAAAAAACTTCAGCTTAGTTTTAATGATTTTATAGAATTAAAAAAATACTGCGAACAAAAAGGAATTGTTTTTTTATCCACTCCGTTTGATATAGAAAGTGTTGATTTTTTAAAATCACTAAACATGGGATTGTGGAAAATACCTTCAGGAGAAATTACTAATTTACCTTACTTAAAAAAAATTGGCGCCTATAACGAAAAGGTAATTTTTTCTACAGGCATGTCAACTCTTGGTGATATTGAAAATGCTATAGATGTGCTAATAAAAGCGGGAACACTAAAAAACAATATTACTGTTTTGCATTGCAATACCGAATATCCAACTCCAATGAAGGATGTTAACTTAAAAGCAATGCTCACGATAAAAAATGCTTTTCATGTAAATGTTGGCTATTCCGATCACACATTAGGAATTGAAATTCCAATTGCAGCAGTTGCTTTAGGTGCAAACGTTATAGAAAAACATTTTACTTTAGATAAAAATATGGAAGGTCCTGACCATAGAGCTTCATTAGAACCTAATGAATTAAAAGAAATGGTGGCATCTATTCGCAACATTGAATTAGCAATGGGTTCAGGAACAAAACTACCATCAGAATCTGAACAAAAAAATACTGAAATAGCTCGCAAAAGTTTGCATTTAGCCCACGATTTAAAATCAGGTCACGTTTTATCAGAAAATGATTTAACTGTAAAACGTCCTGGTAACGGAATAAATCCTATGTTGATTAATGAAATAATCGGTTGCAAATTAAAAAAAGATGTAGTTAAAGATTCTATTTTACATTTAAAAGATATTGAATGGAAATAGCTATACTTACAAGTTCTAGAGCTGATTTTGGTTTTTACAAACCATTAATAAATGAGTTAGCAAAACATAAAAAAATAAATGTTAAGCTAATTGCATTTGGCACTCACTTGTCGCGTAAACACGGCTATACTATTTCATATATAAAGGAACAAGGTTATAAAGTTTTTAAAGAAGTTGACACAATTATTAATGGAGATACCCCTGAAATAATTTCACAAACTATTGCAAAAGTGCACCAAAAGTTCGCTTCGGTATGGAGTCAAAATAAATTTGATTTAATAATTTGTTTGGGTGATAGATATGAAATGTTTGCAGCAGTATCAGCAGCAGTTCCATTTAATATTCCTGTTGCGCATATTAGTGGTGGCGAAGAAACATTAGGTGCAATAGATAATATCTACAGACATTCTTTGTCATTAATGGCAAAGTATCATTTTACGAACACAAAAAAAAATGCAGTTAGAGTTGCTGAAATAATAGGAACGAATAAAAATATTTTTTTTACAGGCTCTTTGGCTATTGATAATATTAAGCTAACAAAACTTTTATCGAAAGTTGAATTTAAAACTAAGTTTAATTTTGATATTTCAGAGCCTTTTATATTATTTACATTTCATCCAGAAACTATTGATTTTAAAAAAAATGAAGCTTATGCTAAAACAATAAAAAATGTTTTAGTAAAAATAAAACAAAACGTTTTAGTTACAATGCCAAATGCAGATACCGCTGGTTCAGAAATTAGAAAACAAATAGTAAGTGCAGCTCAAATAAATAAAAACATTAAAACAGTTGAATCGTTAGGCTCTGAAGGCTATTACACTGCTTTAAAAAACTGTTTATTTGTAATGGGTAACTCTTCAAGTGGAATTGTAGAAGCAGCTTCTTTTTCAAAATATGTTGTAAATTTAGGTGATAGACAAAAAGGAAGAGAAAGAGGAGACAATATAATTGATATTAAAATTGACGAGAAAAAAATAATTGACACTATAAATAAAGTAAGTGCTCTTTCTAAGCTATCTAAAAAAAATATTTATGGCGACGGAAATACTGCAAAACGAATAGTTTCAATTATTACAAAAATATAATTATGCGTAAAGAAATAAGCATTTATACTATTAGTCCATTACTTACAATAAAAGAAGCAATGGAAAAAATAAATTTATTTTTAGCAGGTTCTACTTTGTTTGTGGTGAATGAATACAATGTTGTTTTGGGTACAGTTACTGATGGAGATATTAGAAGAGGTATTTTAAATGGAATTTCAATTTTGGATAAAGTTGATTCTGTTATGCAAAAGTCATTTAAATTCTTAATAAATGGTAGCTATTATAACGATAAATTAGAAGAATTTAAGAATAAAAATATTAATATGATTCCTCTTTTAGATTCGCAAAATAAATTACTAAAAGTTTACGATTTAACAAAACTAAACTCAATACTTCCGATAGATGCTGTAATTATGGCTGGTGGAAGAGGTGAGCGATTAAAGCCTTTAACAGATAGTATTCCTAAGCCTTTGTTAAGGATAGGAAGTAAGCCAATTATTGAACATAATATAGATAGATTAATTTTTAATGGCATTGATCATTTTCATATTTCGGTTAATTATTTAGGGAATTTAATTAAAGACTATTTTGAAGATGGCATTAATAAAGAAATTGTAATAAAATATATTGATGAAGAAAAGCCAATGGGTACAATTGGCGCAGTTTCAAAAATTGGTAATTCAATTAAAAATGATAATGTATTGTTAATGAATTCTGATTTGCTAACAAATATTGATTACGCTGATTTTTACAAAAAATTTATCGAATCTGAAGCAGATATGATTGTTGCTACAATCCCTTATCATGTTGACGTTCCATATGCAGTAATGGAGATAAATAAGAGTGAAGAGGTTGTGTCTTTTAAAGAAAAACCAAGGTATACTTATTATTCAAACGCTGGAATTTATTTGTTTAAAAAAGAATTGATAAATTTAATTCCAACAAATGAAAAGTTTGATGCAACGCATTTTATGGAAAAAATTATTGCAGAAAAAAAGAAATTGATTTCTTATCCAGTTTTGGGATATTGGTTAGATATAGGCAGAATGGATGATTATTATAAAGCGCAAGAAGACATTAAACATCTTAAAATGTAATGAAAACATTGTTTGTAATTCCTGCTAGAGGCGGTTCAAAAGGTGTAATAAAAAAAAATAGTAAAGTTTTGGGCAACAAGCCTTTAATTGCTTATTCTATTGAGTTAGCAAGGTTATTTGCAAATGATATTGATATTTGCGTTTCAACAGATGATGAAGAAATAATTGAGCTAGTATCTAATACTTACAAATTAAATATTCCGTTTAAACGACCTATTGAATTAGCCACAGACACATCTTCAACTTATGATGTTTTACTTCATGCTGTTGATTATTATTTAAAGCAAGGAATAAAATACGATGCTTTAGTTTTGTTGCAACCCACATCACCTTTTAGAACTAAGAAAAATATTGAGGATGCTTTAAATTTATTTTCTGTTAACAATATTGATATGGTTGTTTCTGTTAAAGAATCAAAAGCTAATCCTTATTTTAATTTGTTTGAAGAAAATAATGATGGTTTTTTAACAAAATCAAAAGAATCAAATTATACGCGTAGGCAAGACTGTCCATCAGTTTTTGAATACAATGGAGCAGTTTATGTAATAAAAATAGAATCTTTATTACAAAAGAATATTGGCCAGTTTAAGTTGGTAAAAAAAATTGTAATGACAGAAGAAGAATCATTAGACATTGATACTCCATTAGATTGGCAATTTGCTGAATTTTTTATTGCACAAAAAAATGGATTATAATTCAGCGCATAATCTTATTGAGGAAATAGAGAATCGTAATGATTTAGGTATAGTTAAGTATAGTAAATACAAAGCTTGGCCACTTATTAAATATCATCTGTATTTTGCACTATTAAAATATAATGAAAATAAAGAGGATAGCCCTATAGCAAACTCGTCAACTACTAATAAACAATCCTTTGTAAAAAGTGTAATCAAATTCCCTTTAAATATTTTTCGTTATTTTGTTTATAGCTTAAAATATAAAAACGAACTTTCTGTTTTGCTAAATAAAGTAAAAAAAAATACAGTTTTATTTATAGATGTTGATGATGTTTTGTATGAGGATAAAATAGATAATAAATTATACTCTAGATACATTTCTCCATATATTGAATTAGTTAAAAAAAACTATGAAACAACACTTTTAAATGTTTCGAGTGATGAAAAATCGAGTGAAAAAAGCGATAGTCCATATTATTTTAATATACAGTCTTTTATTGATTTTTCAGTAATTAAAAATCAATTAAGAAAAAGAAACGATGTTCAATTAGAGAATTTTGATTTAATATCAAATTCAATTGACGATAAAAGATATAAAGAACTAGTATCTAAATCATTTTTAGAAAGCCAACTTAAAAAAATTGAAATATATGAAGAAATATGGCATTTGATTTTATCTAATTGTAAGCCAAAAGCTGTTTTTATGTCATGCCACTATGGTAATTTAAGTAACTATGGTTTATTAGTTGCAGCAAAAAAATTAAACATTAAAACAATTGAAATTCAGCATGGATTATCATTAGGTGTAATGTATACCGGATGGAATAAAATGCCTAAAAATGCCACCTATGAATTTTTGCCAGATTATTATTGGTGCTGGAGTTTGTTTGATAAAATTTCAATTGAAAATTCAAGAGGTTCATCAAAAATGTTTCAGCCATTGTTAGGAGGTAATGCTTGGTTTACAAAAAACATTTTGCTAAACATAAATAACGATTCTAACTTAGAATTGAATAAATTAATTGACAATAACAAGCCAAAGAAAATTATTTTAGTTACACTTCAGCATTCAATACCTACCTCAGAAATACTTATTGATGCAATACGTAAATCGAATTCTGATTATTTGTGGCTTATAAGATTTCACCCAAGAGATTATTTTGATCCTGAGTATAGAAAAAATTATATTGAAGCATTAAAAGAATTTAAGAATATTGAATATGTTAATGCAACAAAAGCCAATTTATACCCTTTGTTAAAACAAATTAATTTTCACATAACGCATCATTCTGCAGTCTCAGTAGAAGCCTTGGCTTTTAATATACCAACTATTTTACTTGGAAATAAATTTAGTGAAATATTCGAAAAATATATTAAAGCGAAACTATTTCAAATAGCAAATACATCTTTAGATATTTTAAATATCGTTAATAGTGATTTGCCATGTGATTTTGAAAAATTCAACATGTTTAAGTTTTACTCAAGCACAGAGTTGCCAATAGACATAAAAAATATTTTACAATAAATAGTTAAAGAGATTTACATATTTTACTTTTTTTCGCCAATTAAAATCAGTTTCAACAATAATTTACTTGATTTTATTCTAATTCGCTGCTTTTTTTGTATTTTTAGGCTTGCTTAATTCAATAAATGGCTTCAATAGCAGTTTCAGTAATAATTCCAGTTTATAATCGCGAGTTCGAGTTAAAAAGAGCTATTGTAAGTGTATTAAAACAAAGCATACAAAATTTTGAAATTATTGTTGTAGATGATTTTTCGCAAGTAGATATAAAAGCAGTTATTGAAAGTTTTAAAGATTTAAGAATTTTATATTTTCGTTTACCAAAAAAAGGAAATGCTAATGTTTCTCGTAATATAGGAATTGCTGCTGCAAAAGGTGAATATACCGCCATGCTTGATTCTGATGACGAGTGGTTACCAAATCATTTAGAGGCTAAAATAAAATTTATTGAAGAGAATAAATTAGATGGTACTTTCGGTGGTTTTTTTATAGATAATGGAGAGACTAAATCAAAAATTATTTCTAGACCATTAAAAGAAAATGAGTTAATGGTTAATTATTTATTGTCTGATGGTGTTGCTGTTACTCCTTCCCACGTATATAAAACGATATGTGCAAAACAAGTGTTATGGGACGAAACCTTAAATAGGCATCAAGATTTAGATTTTTCTGTTCGATTTGCGCAACAATTTAAATTTCAACCATCATGCGATATTTCGTGCATTGTGCATTGGAAAAAAGGAGAGGCAAGATCAACTGATTTTGATTCGCAAATAAATTTCATTGAAAAAAATAAAAACGCTATTGATTCTACTATTTATAGTAGTTATCATCGTATTATTTATTCTAAAATTAGAGATAGAAAAGATGTAGACATTAAATTTAAAAAACACTATTTGTTAGAGAGTATCAAAAACATTAAGATTTTGAGTTTAACCGATTTTTTAAGTTGCTATGGTAATAATTTGAGTGTTTTTAAAAGATTATATTTGAGGTTTATATTTGTTGTACGAGTTATTTTAAGTTAGATTAGCAGAAAGATTTAGTAACAAAGACTTATGTCGGGTAAGAAAAAAATATTATTTTTATTTACAGATTCTTTTCCTTTTGGTTATAATGAAACCTACATTCTTTCTGAGCAAAGAGTTATTCATACTAATTTCGAAAAAATTTATTATTTCCCTTTAAACTGCAATAACGAAGGCGATAATCGATTTGATATACCTAACGCACAAATAATTGATATTCATAAAAAGTACACAGATAAAAATGTAAATGTTTTTTCATTTCTAAAAATATTTTTGTTCGAAATTTTTAAAACAAATAACAAATCCATTTATTTTAGTAAAAAAGTACTTCAGATTTTATATAATGCAATATACTATAGTAACAGAATAAAGCAATTTATTGCAGATGAAAAGTTAAATGAAGATGATATACTTTTTTATTCTTATTGGAATTACCACTGGTCATTAGTTTTGGCTGTGCTAAAAAATAGTAAACCAATAATTAAAGTTATTACTCGAGCGCATCTACATGATTTATACGATTATTTAACTTTCAATTTTTATGCAAACTACAAGTATAAAATGTTAGATAACGTGTATTGCATATCTGAACACGGAAGAAAATATTTAGAAAATAATTACATTAAGTACAGCAATAAATTTAAAGTCGCTTATTTGGGAACTTCAAATGATTTTAATTTAAAACAAATTTCGCCAACGGATAATAATACATTTACCATTGTTTCGTGCTCTGCTGTTAGAAAAGAAAAGCGTGTAGATAAAATTATTGATATTTTAAAGCAAGTAAAATATCCAGTTAATTGGTATCATTTTGGTGGAGGAGTTTTATTTGAATCACTAAAAGAAAAATCGAAAACACTGCCTGCTAATATTAATTGTCATTTATCTGGAAATATTAAAAATTTTAGAATACTTGATTTCTATTCTAAAAACGATATTGATTTATTTGTTAATGTTAGTTCAGAAGAGGGAATTCCTTTTTCTTTGATGGAAGTAATTAGCTATGGAGTGCCTATAATGGCTTGCGATGTATTTGGTAACAAAGAAATTTGCACTTCAAAAACAGGCATTTTAATTGAAAAAGATTTTGATCCCAAAGTAGTTGCAAATAATATAGAAACATTTTTAACAGAAAAGAATATTAAAAAAGAAGAAGTCCAAAATTTTTGGAAGGAAAATTTTAATGCAGAAAAAAACTTCACCGCTTTTGTTAATCAACTTTAATGGATAATAGTATTTATTTCAGAAAGATAATAGCAATATGAGTAACCCATTAATAAGTGTTGTAATACCTGTTTTTAATCGCTTATTTGAGTTGGATAGAGCTATTAAGAGTGTCCTAAATCAGTCTCTGCAAGATTTTGAAATTTTAGTTGTTGACGATTTTTCTACTGAAGATATAACAGCTGTGCTGGATAAATTTTCTGATAACAGAATTCATTATTTTAGATTGCTTAATAAAGGCAATGCTAACGTTTGCAGAAATTTAGGATTAAATAATGCTAAAGGTGAATATGTTGCAATGCTTGATTCTGATGATGAATGGACAGCAAATCATTTAGAATCAAAATTAAATTATTTGTTGAACAAAAGTGCAGATGGCGTTTTTGGAAGCTTTTATAGAGATAATGGCAAACAAAAAATTGAGCAATTAAGCCGCCCATTTTTTAAAAACGAAAAGATGGTTAACTATCTTTTATCTGATGTTCATGCTCAAACATCAACACATTTTTATAAAACAGCTTGCGCAAAACAAATAGGCTGGGATGAAACACTTCATCGCCATCAAGATTGGGATTTTAATGTGCGTTTTGCTGCAAAATTTAAGTTTGTGCCTTGTTACGATTTTACATGTATTGTGCATTGGAAAGCAGGAGAGAGGCGCGCAGAGCATTTTGACTCAATAATGCGATTTATTCAAAAAAACAAAACCGATATAGATCCAGTTCTATATAGTAAATACCATCGTGGATATTATACCTATATACTTTCTAAAAATGATATTCCCGAAAAATACAAAAACCATTACAAAAAAGAAGGTTTAAGGTATATTGATGCGATAAGTTTAAGAGATTTTTTAGGAACTTATGGCGCAAATAAAAGCAAAATTGCTCGTTTTTTATTACGAATTGAGTTTGTAATTCGTGTTTTGCTGAAATAATAATCGCTTTTAGTTGAAATTAGCTTTTTCTCGCATACTTTTTAGCTAATTCGTAAGATACAAATAGTGCGTTACATCGTCTTAAAATAGGTGTTTCAGTTTCCCACTCGTTAACTTGTTCGTATAAACCAAAAAGATAATAGTTGTTGTTTTCTAAATATTTTTTCACTTCTTCAAATGAAGAATGAAATTTATTAGTAGGGTTCATTCCTACTTCGGCTTCAACAAATGAAATCAAATTGTTTTTAAGATAATTAGCAGCACCTTTTATTACGTCTAAATCAAAACCTTCCGTATCAATCTTTAAATAATCAATCTTTTGTATGTTTTCGTTTTTGCAAAAATCATCTAATTTTTTTATTTCAATAGTTTCAATTTTAAATTCATCATCACTTAGTTTGCTATTTTTAGCTAATATTGAATTTGTATCGGAGTTAATGTTAGATACGCTTATTTTTACTTCTGCAGTTTCATTTGTTGAACCAAGTGCAATATTGTGATAATTAATATTTAAGTTCTGTGTGTTTTCTTTAAGGGTGTTAAAAGTAGTTTTAAAAGGCTCAATTGAGTGTATTTCTGCGTTTGGAAATAAGCGTCTCATTGTTTTAGCAGCTCTGCCAACATTTGCACCAACATCAAAAAATGTATTTAATTCAATACCATTAAAGTTTTTTTTTATATCGTAAAATTGACTTACACCAAAAGGGAGTTTTTGTTCTTGTTTAACATCTTTTGTTAATGTATAACCTGTAGTTTTCTTAATTAACGATTGAATTGAACTCTTAAAAGTCATTTTAATTCTTTTTTATTCTTAAATAATCTTTTTGTAAATTTATTAATATTTGTTACATAAATATTTATTCCTTAAATGTTATTCAGAATTAAAGCTAAATTTATTAGAAATATTAACTTTGCTTTGAATGTGTAATTTCAGTACAATTACTTTTTTTATAATTTTTTGATGAACAAGCAGTTGATTAGTGTTATAATGCCGGCTTACAATTGTGAGAAGTATGTTGCTATTGCAATTGATTCAGTATTAAATCAAACATACACCAATTTTGAGTTGTTAATTGCTGATGATTGTTCTACCGATGGCACAAAAAAAATAATCGATTCGTATTCTGATTCAAGAATAAAAAAATACCATAATTCAATTAATTTAGGGTATTTAAAATCGTGTAACTTATTGTTTCAAAAAGCAAACGGACAGTTGGTTACATTTTTAGATGCAGATGATATTAATGCACTTAATCGATTTACTGAACAAGTAGATTTTTTAATTAAAAATGCTGATTTCAGTATGGTTGGAACCAACATAATTAGAATTGATTCTGACGGAAAAGAAACAGGGAAATCAAATTTTAAAAAAGATTATAACTCAATTAAACAAAATTTTATTGATTATCGAGTTCCTTGCCATTACTCATCTCTACTGATAAAAATGGGAGCGATAAAAGAAGTAGGATTGTATAATGAGTATTTTGATAGGGTTGGTTCTGAAGATATTTATTGGTTTTCATTATTAGTAAATAATCACAAAGTAGCCAATTTAGAACAGCATTTATACTATTACAGAAAGCATCCAACATCAGTAACAGCAACGCATAAAAAGCCTAAAGCTTTTGTTGGACATGAGTTAATAATGAAAATGTATTTTAGAAGAAACAACAATAAAACTGATTTTATTGTTGAGAATAAAAATTGGTCAGTAGCCGATATTTATGTTGATTTTTTAGTAGAAATTAGAAATCTTAAAATGCAATCAAAAAAAATGTCATCAACTCTTTTTTCATTGTGTTTAAAGCATCCTATAATTGCTACCGACTTTTTAAAAGAAATTAAAAATTTGAGTTTTTACAAAAGTTAAATGAATATTTCAATAATAATTCAAGCCAGAACAGGCTCAACGCGTTTGCCTAAAAAAATGGTTTTGCCATTTTACAATGGTAAATCAGTGTTGGAATTGCTTATTGAAAAACTAAAAGCTAATTTTTCTATTCCTATTGTATTGGCAACAACTGTAAATCCTTCAGATGATGCCATCGAAGCTATTGCCAAAGCCCATAATATTTTATGTTTTAGAGGCGATGAAAACAATGTTTTAAAGCGATTTATTGATTGCGCTACACATCATAAAATTGAAACTGTTATTAGAGTTTGTGCCGATAATCCCTTTTTAGAAGTAGATTTTATTAAGCAATTGATTGAGGAATATAATTCCAAATCAGTTAATTATATTAGTTATTCAACCGCTAATGCTATCCCCGCAATGAAAACGCACTTTGGTTTGTTTGCAGAATTGGTTGAGTTAAACGCGCTAAAAAAAGCTGCAGAACTAACTACAGAAGCATTGTATACCGAGCATGTTACTAATTACATTTATGCGCATCCCGAAACATTTACATTAAAATTTATTCAAATTCCTACAGAACTTGCTAAATATAGCATAAGATTGACCTTGGACACTGCTACAGATTTCAAAAATTTGGAGTATATTTACGATAAACTTAGTAAATTAAACAAAGAATTTAGTCATCAAAATATACTTTTGCTTCTAAAAAACGAACCGAATCTTTTGTTGTTAATGAAGCAAGAAATAGAAAATAATTCCAAGTAATGAGTGATAAAACATATATAATTGGAGAAATAGGTCAAAATCATAACGGCTCAGTTGATATTGCTAAACTTATTGTTGAAGCTGCTGCTCGACCAATACACGAAGATTTATTTGGTTTAAATCTTAAACCAATGGATGCAGTTAAGCTTACTAAAAGAGATTTAAATCAAGAGTTATCCAAAACACAAATGGAAGCTCCATACAATAGCCAGCATTCGTTTGGTAAAACCTATGGCGAGCATAGAGCTTTTTTAGAATTAAACGATGAGCAACATTTTGAAGTTTATAAATATGCCAAATCGCTTGGTTTAGATTTTGTTGAAACCTTATGTGCAACAGGTTGTTTATCGATGTTAAAATATTTTACGCCAGATAAATTAAAAGTAGCGAGTAGAGATTTAACAAATTTGCCATTATTAAATGCATTGGCAGAAACAAAAATTCCAATCATTGTTTCTACAGGAATGGCGGGTAAACAGGAGTTAGACAATGCAATTGAGGTGATTATAAAACATCATTCTAATTTATCCATTTTGCATTGCGTTTCTCAGTATCCAACACAGCCACAGAACGTTAATTTAAAAACAATTGCTTATTTGCAAAAACATTATCCTCAGTTTACAATTGGTTATTCTGATCATACAATTGGAATTTCTACGCCAGTTGCTGCTGTTGCTATGGGTGCAAAAATTATTGAAAAACATATTACACTAGATAGAAAAATGAAAGGTACCGATCAAGCTGGTTCGCTAGGTATTGATGGGATTAATAGAATGGTTAGAGATATTCGTGTAATGGAAATGTCTTTGGGAAAAGAAGAAATTTTTATTGAAGAAGGAGTAAAAACAGCGCGTGTAAAATTAGAAAGATCAATAGCAACTAAACGATTAATAAAAAAAGGAGAAGTAATAACTGAAAATGATATTCACATGCTTTCTCCTGGTGATGGCTTTAAATGGTCAGAAAAAATCCAAGTTGTAGGCAAATTAGCTAGCGTAGATATTCAGGAGAATGAAATTATATATTCTAATTTGATTAATAATGAGTAATAAAATAGAAGTAAAAACCATTGCCTCTAATGAGGAGATTAGCAATAGAGAAAATTTATTAGAACTATATAAAAACTCTCCCATTCCTGAAAATGAAAAAGTGAGTAATAGCGCTCTTTTTTTAAAGCGACAAGAGTTAAGTAAAATACTTTTTTTAAATCATGTGTATCAGCATATTGTTCAAACACATGGCGTTATTATTGAGTTTGGCGTTAGATGGGGACAAAACTTAGTTACATTATCTAACTTGCGCGGCATTTATGAACCCTATAATTACGGAAGAAAAATTATTGGTTTTGATACTTTTGAAGGTTTTGTAAACGTTGATAAACGTGATGGGAATCACTCAATTATAAAAAATGGAGCATTTTCCGTTTCTAAAAATTACGAAGATTTTCTTACTGATGTTTTAGCTTCACATCATAAAGAATCTCCTTTAAATCATATTCAGAAAAATTTTATAGTTAAAGGAGATGCGGTTGTTCAACTTAAAAAATATTTAAAAGAACATCCAGAAACCATTATAGCTTTTGCGTATTTCGATTTTGATATTTACCAACCAACAAAAGAATGCTTGGAATTAATATTACCAATAATGCCAAAAGGTGCTGTAATTGGCTTTGACGAGCTAATCGACCCTCAATTTCCTGGAGAAACAATTGCGTTTAAGGAAGTAATGAAGTTAAGAGATTGTAAGTTGTACAAAAATCCTTTTGGTGGTATTCAATCATATATTATACTTGAATAATGAGTGCATTACCTAAATTAGTAATAACAGATATTGATGGTGTTTGGACAGATGGTGGCATGTACTACGACCAAACAGGTAATGAATGGAAAAAATTTAATACTTCAGATAGTGCTGGAGTGTTATTTTGTAAAAAATTAAATATTCCAGTTGCAATAATTACTGGTGAAGAAACTGAAATTGTTAGCAGAAGAGCTAAAAAGCTTAAAATTGATTATTTGTTTCAAGGTATTTCTGATAAACTAACTGTTGCAAAAAAGTTGTGTCAAGAGTTGAATATTACATTAAATGATGTAGCTTATATTGGCGATGACTTAAATGATATTGAATTATTAGATGCAGTTGGAATAGCTGCTTCGCCCAATAATGCACCGGATTATATAAAAAGTAGAGTAAATTTCGTGACTAAAAAATCAGGTGGAGAAGGCGCATTTAGAGAATTTGTGGAAACGATTTTAGTTGATGAATTGCCTAAATTAATTGCGAAGGAGCAAATTAGCTAAGCTATGGTTTTCAAAAAGTTTATTGAAATTCAGCAAGCTTATTTAAGTAAAAGAATAAACTCTCAAGAATATATCGCTGCTGATTCTTTATTTAACAGTATTTCATTTAGATTACCACCTATTTTAGAAAACGATAAATTATTGTTTTTGAAAATTTCAAAAGAAGTGCTTCTTAGCTTTTTTGGTAAAATTAAAATTGTTAATTGTACTGAAAACGCTTCTGTTGCTGTATTAGATAATAGCTTTAATTATATAGAAACACGATTAAAATACATTAAGAAACTAACGAATCAAGATGTTAAAATTGTTTTGAGTAAAAGTAATTTGTTGGGTTTTACTTCTATTTTTAATTCAATTAATATTCTTTTTCTAGTAATAAAATTACTTTTAAAAACATCTTTTGTAAAGCAAGAATCCATTTCTCGTTTAAACTACGCGCTAATAATAAAGCAACTTCCCGAGATAATTAATTTTTTATTTATCATCAAAAAAAATAATATTAAAACAGTTTTCGATTTTGCAAATTTTGAAGTTGATTCCAACTTTTTATATCTTTTATTAAAGGGGAATAATATTGTGGTTTACAAAGTTCCTTCGCCAGGACCATTGTTTATGCACAATAAAAATTTACTTACCGATTATTTAGTAATTAGTTCCGGCTATCAAGAGGAAGAAGTTTATGCTTTTAAAGAGACTATTTTTTATAGTAAATTACTTAAGTTTTATCCAGAAACATCGCCTTTAACTAATCTACAAAAGCAAGAAGTTAGTACTGAAAATTTAAAAGTCTTAGGCTTTTATTCGCACGCTTCTTGGCTAAGAGCAAAGCAAAATCACATCGATAATGGATTAAATTTGCTAGAGGCCGAAGAAAATTTGTTATCAATGATAAATAAGGTTTTTTCTGGTACCGACTATAAATTGCTAGTCTTCTTGCACCCAAAAGAAAAACAAGATTTAAATGCTTCAAAACAATATTATTCTAAATTTTTAAAAGATATTAATTTTGAATTTTTACCTGTTGAAAAAAAGTCTACCGATTGTTTTCATTTATGCAACATAGCATTGGTTACATTGAGTACAATTTTATTTGAGCGATTATTTGAAGGATATAAAATTTTAATTTGCAAAAAAGATATTAAAGGTTTTCCAAACGAAATAAGCGTATTAAATTCAATTAATTTTTCTAATGAGGCTGAGTTAACAGAATTGGTGTCTGCAAACATTGGCGCTTCTGATAAACATTTTTTTGAAAAAAATAAATTAACAGGTTACACAAAAGAAGTTTTTATTTCGAATGAATACAGATAGTAACACACTCATATTTTGTGTAGATAATTATTCTATCTCTTTCGTTCAAACAGAGATTAAATTTCTTTCTAAGCACTTTAAAAAAATAATAATTATTAGCGAAGAAAAATCAAAATCACTTGGTATACAAAATGTTTCTGAGTATATAATTGATTATTCTAATTACAAAACATCAAGGTTATTGTTTTCTAACTTTTTTATTTTTTTTAATCTTTTATTTTCTGAATTATTTGCTTGTCCTAAATACTTTCTATTTCCAAAAACAATTGCAGCTATAGCTAGTAATTTGCTTCGTTCTTTTTATGTTAGAGAAGAATTAAAAAAAATAATTGCTAAAGAAATAAATCAGCCCTTGATGTACACATTTTGGTTTAATAATTGGGCAACAGCTTTGTCATTGCTAGTAAAAGAGAAGTCAATAAACGAATATTTTTCGCGTACGCATGGAACAGATTTGTATGAAGATAGAGTGCCAGTTTTTGGAAGAATACCATTTAGAAAATTTCAACTAAAATATGTTGCAAAAGTTTTTTCTGTTTCCGAAAAAGGAGAAACGTATTTAAAGTTGAAGTATCCTCAGTTCTCAGCTAAAATTCTCTGTTCATATTTAGGTACTGAATTTCATGGATCTAATCCTTTTGATTCTAATGCTGTTTTCACTATTGTTAGTTGCGCAAGAATAAGAAATATTAAAAGAATTCACTTATTAGCTGAAATTGTCAGTTTAATAGATTTTCCTATTAAATGGATTCATATAGGAAGCGAAAATTTAAATTCTGGTGATTCTACAATTCCTGTTTATTTAAAAAACAAAGAAAAAGCACTTGCAAATAAAAATGTTGACTTGATTTTAACCGGCAATTTAACAAACAAACAAGTGTTTGAATTGTATAAATCTACACAAATTAATTTATTTGTTAGCGTTAGCGAAACAGAAGGATTACCAGTTAGTATGATGGAAGCCATAAGTTTTGGAATTCCTATTTTATCAACCGATGTAGGTGGTTGTAACGAAATTGTTACAAACGAAACGGGTATTCTTATTCCTAAAGATTTTAATTGTAAAGATGTTGCTCAAACTATCAATAAATTCAGTAGTTCTGAATTGAATACGATTGAGTTTAGATTAAATATTCAGAAATTTTGGCAACTACATTTTGATAACAATAAGAATGGTGCTAAATTTATAGAATCAATTGTTTCAACCACAAATGGGATTTAAAAAACTACTTTTAGATTTAAAAATATATTATCGAATAAATTTTATTTATTCGAAATCTGATAAGTTCAAACGTGTAAAATCTGTTGTTCCAGATTCTATTGAAATTGGGGAGAGTCCTGTTATAGAAAAAAATGTATTGTTTTCTAGTAAACTAAAATCAATTGGTCATGCTGTGTATATTGGCGGTGGAACTTTAATTTCCAATTGCAAATCTATAGGTCATTTTACAAGCATATCAAACGATGTTAAAATTGGTATGGCTTCGCATCCTCAAGATTTTATTTCTACAAGTCCTTTTTTTTATGCACGGAGAAGAGGTAATGTAGATAAAGATTTGTACAACGAATGTAAGGATGGCTTGGTAGAAATTGGAAACGATGTTTTAATTTCGGCTAACGTAGTTATTTTAACAGGGATTAAAATTGGCGATGGTGCCATTATTGGCGCTGGAGCCATTGTAAACAAAGATGTTCCTGCTTATGCTATAGTTGTAGGTGTTCCTGCAAAAGTTTTAAAGTATCGTTTTGATGAAAATACAATTAGCAAATTGATAGAATCTAAATGGTGGGATAGTGATTTGAACTTGCTTAAAAAAATGGCTTATAATTCTTCAAATGTCAATTTGTTTTTAGAAGAATTACTAAAGATAAAATCCAAATAAGGTGTTAAAAGTTTCTGTAATTATACCTTGCTACAATGTTTCGCAATACATTTATGATTGTTTAAATTCAGTTACTAAACAAACATATACTAACATAGAGGTAATTTGTGTTGATGATGGAAGTACTGATGACACACTGCAAATTTTAGAAAAATTAAAACAAGAAAAATTTCCTCAAATTCAAATTTTAGCTCAAAAAAATAACGGAGCAAGTGTTGCGCGTAACTTTGGATTATCAAAATCAACTGGCGATTATATTCAGTTTTTAGATGCTGATGATATTATTTTGCCTAATAAATTAGAAAAACAAGTTGAATTAGTAAAACAGGATAATTATCCATCAATATTTGTAGGTAGCGCAATTGAGCAAGATGAAAGTGGAACAATTGTAAAAAAAAGAGTTTACGATACCACGCCAGATAATTACTGGATGAATTTATTAAATGCAGATTTAGGCGATACCTGTGCTAATTTATTTAAGAAAGAAACATTGCTGCAAGTTGGAGCTTGGGATGAAAATTTAAAAAGTTCTCAAGAGTACGATTTGATGTTCAGAATTTTAAAGGTGGATTCGCACATTGTTTTTGACTCTAACATAAACACTACCATTAAAGTTAGAAGCTCGGGTTCAATTTCTAAAACAAATATTAAAGATAATTGGTTGAGATTTATAGAATTGAGATACCAAATAATACATCATCTTAAAACGAATAATATCGTTTTTAACGAATCAATAGCGAATCAAATTGTATTCGATGCAATTCGATTTTTATATGATTATGATAAAGCAAAAGCTTTGGAATTATTTAAGACAAAATTGCCTACTAACTTTAAACCACAGCAATCTAAAGCCACAGGGAAATTGTATTTACTTTTGTATGCAGTGTTTGGGTTTAAACTCACTCAAAAAATTAAAAGTTTAATTTAGCGCTGATGAAGGAACAAAAAACAATTCTTCAAACTTTTGATTATGAGCTTTTTTTAGGAAGAAAAAGTGGCTCAGTTGATAAGTGCTTAATAGAACCGACCAATCTTTTACTAAACCTTTTTAAAAAACACAAATTTACTGGAGCTATTTTTTTTGTGGACACTACTTATCTTTTTAAATTAAAGCAACGTAGTGAACAAGCTTGTATAGACGATTTTAAAAGTATTTCTGAGCAATTGATTGCAATTATTTCTCGAGGACATTATGTTTATCCGCACATACATCCACATTGGTTAGATGCAATTTATTTAAAAGAAATTAATCAGTGGGATTTATCAAATTATTCAAAGTACCGTTTTAATTTAATTAGTGAAGAAGAGAAAAATATTGTTTTTGACGAATCGATTCAAGTTTTAAAAAGTATTATTTCGCAAAAATTTCCTGATTATAAAATTGATGGGTATAGAGCTGGTGGCTGGTGTATACAACCATTTTCGGAGTTTAAACCTTTTTTTGAAAAATATCAAATTAAATTTGAGTTTTCTGTATTAACAGGACATTCTAATTTTACAAAAGCACATTATTTTGATTTTACTTCTGCCCCCAAAAAAGAAATATATCGCTTTTCTAATGATATTTGTTTAGAAGATGAAAGTGGAGTTTTCAAGCAGTTTACTATATCATCGGTTCAGTTAAATAAAATAGCAACAACTAAAGAAAAAATATATCTTAAATTTTTACGATACAAAGGTGATAAGTCTTTTGGTGATGGAATTGGCTTAGTATTAAAATCAAACGAAGAAAAAATTAAACCAACTAATAAAAACGAAAGTACTTCGAAAAGCATAAATGAAAGGGTTTCTATTGAATTATTAAACGCATCAAAGCTATTGTTGTACAAAAAATTTTTGTCAGAAAACAATTATATGCACTTTATTTCACATCCTAAAATGTTGTCTGTGCATAATTTAAAAGCGATTGATAAATTTTTGTATTTTGCTTCTGCCAACTATAATTTGAATACCGATTTTAAAAAATTAAACGATAATCATTATAAATTGAAATGAAAAAAGCACTTTATTTTTTTGCAAGTCTTTCAGTAGTTTTGTTTTTAGCTATATCTTTTGTTAGGTGGCAGTTTCACGATGATTTGTCTTTTCAAAATCAATTAAATACTATTCCTTTTTTTGAATTTCTGTATGATAAATACATGAATTGGGACGCTCGGTTTTTAACTCCTTTTGGAATAGCTTGGTTTTTTATTTACAAATTTATAGGCTATCCTTATTTATTAGTTCTTATTTCAGTTTCATTTTTGTTAATCAGCTGGTACATTGTTAAACTTTTAGCTAAGCAAACTAATTTGAATTTAGAATTAGGACAAAAGCTTTTATTAACAGCCCTTTTAAATTTTTTACTTTGGTTTTCACTTCAATCATTGTTGCCTTATACTCTATATTGGACAACCGCTTCGGGCTATATTGTAAATGTTTTAATTGCTTTAATTTGGATTGATTTTTACCTTAAACAACGAGTAAATGGAAAATATTCGGTTGCATTTTATTTGTATACTTTTTTTGTTTCAACTTCATCACAAAATATAACGCTAGGAATCTGGACAATTATTTTTGTTGATTTTTTAATTCTTTTTTTGAGTAAAGAAAAATCTAAAAATAAGCAACAGTTTTTACTATTAGTGTTATTTTCAATAGGAATTGTTTTCGCTACCATTTCGCCAGGTTCTTTTGTTCAACTTAAAAAAATGCAGCAGTTTTCATATGGCGGAAAAGCTGTTGAAGTTCCTTTATCAGCTTATGTTGACCACTTTATTCATTTTTATCTAGATGCGTTTACTAGCAATGGTTTTTATATTATCGCTTCCGCTCTATTGTTTTGTTTTTTTACTGTTGTTATTTATCAAAAGTTAATTGCTTTTAATTCCTTTAAAACAATTGTATTCAAATTTAAATTTGTAGAACTGTTAAAAAACACAAAGTGGTATTTAGCTGCTTTTTTCTCTTTAATGGTGTATTGGCCGACTTTGCTCTATTCGGATAGATATTATGTAGGTTTTTATTTTTTCCTTTTTATTGCTTTGTCTTTTACCTTGTTTAAGTTCATTTCTTTCAAGCAAGATGCAAGTAATTATTCTGTATTGTACTTTTTTGTCATAGCTTTTTCAATAACATCTTGTTTTGTTTTTTACCAATCGTTTTGCGATTCTTATTTGGTGCATCAGTTTATGAAAAAACGACATGCGCTTTTAGAAGCGAATAGAGGCAAATCTAAAATACATTTAGATGCGCTTGATTTTAATTCTAGTAGTTTTTCAAAAACTACTCAAAGTACTGAAATTGCTAAATCAGCAGCGCGTTTCGAAAATAAATCATTATCGGGTTATTATAAAATTGACACCGTTATTCCAGCCAAATTCTTAACGAAACAAGAGTTGAAAAAGCAAATAGAAAATTGTGCTATTTGTTTTTAAATGATTTTAAAATCGAAACAATATATGCAGATACAAATAAAATAAGTATTGGATACGCACTTAAAAAATACCTGTTTTCGGTAATTGCAATGCCCATAAAAGTAAACAAAACAATTATGCTTAGTGGAATTGAAACTAAAATATAGAAAATTGTTTTTTCTTCAATTGTTTTTTTAATCTTTATTATAGCTGGAACTGACAGCAATAGCACAAAAAAGTAAAGGGCAACCGTAACTAATTTTATTCCTTTTTCAATTAGATTCATTTTTTCAAAAGTAGGTAAAGGCATTGCTAATGTTGGGTTAGAAAGAATTAATCTTTTTATCCTAATAAAAGGAACAACTACTTTACTTCTAAATGTATTGCTAATTAAGTATTGTTGTTTTACCGTTTTTATTAACGAAATACAAATAGTATTTAAGGTGTCTTTTTTCGCATCAGAATACTTGCTTTTTACACTCTCTGCATACAAATTTTTAATCTGAATAAGTCTTTCCTGGCTTATTCCAGCATTATATACAGAAGTATGAAACTTATAATTTTCAATATCTCTTCCTTTTGCTTTTGCAAACCACCAAGCATCTGAGATGTCATAAAAATCACCAGTTTCGCCACCCCAAGCATTTATTAAAAGTCTTAATTCTTCAGCACTTTTTCTGTAAGTTCCATATTTACCATACGATTCTTCCAAGCTTGTTTCTAAAGGCACAAATTTATTCAAAGCTTTGTAATTTCTGTAAATCCAAGCTGTTTCCATAACTATAAAAGCACTACAAAATACTGCAACAGCTATAAATGCCTTTTTTAAATTGAATTTTTTAAGCAAATTAAAAAATAACAATAGACTAAAAATAACTATCAAAATGCCTAAAAATGGACGCAGAAAAATTGCCCAAGCCAAAAAGAAACCTCCAACAACTAAATACTTTTTTGAATATTCTTTAAAGTATTTTACGATATAATACATGCAAAATACTATTGCAGAAACTGCAAAGCTTTCGCTCAATGAGAATATATCATATATTGAAGTGTAACAGCTTAAACCAAAAAGAAGAAAACTTAACGTAAATATTTTTTCGTTGTTCCAAAGTAAATAACTCGTTTTTGCCAATACATAAACAGCTATACTCGACAATAAAATCTGACAAAGTATTAATGATGTAAGTGCAACTTCTTTACTAAACACGAATTGAAAAATTGCGTAAGGTATTCCATAACCAGGCATTCTGCCTGCAAAAGGTTTGCCTTGTTTAATCGACATTGTTCCTGTTTCAAAGTAAGTATCAATTACTCCTAAAAACATGTAATAGTCGTTTTGTTTTACAGCAATTCCGTTTACTACATTTTCGGGATATATTTTTTTTGCTCCATTTGAAAAAAATAATGCCGACGAACCTCTAAGTAGAAGCGCCAACACAATCCAAAAAATGTATTTAGTAGGAGAGGGGAATTGAAATGAAATTAGTTTATTTATTATTGTCACCTTTTAATTAATTTTTTAATGCTGCACCAATAGCTTAAGCGTTATTTTTTGTTTGTTGCTTTGCACACTTACAAAATACATTCCGTTGCTCCAGTTTTTGGTAGCTATTTTTAGTTCGCTTTTATTGTTTATATTTTCTTTATAAACTACTTCGCCTGTAATAGTTATTACTTCTATTTCTGTTGCGTTGCTATCTCCAAAGCTTACTAAAACTTCATCAATACTTGGGTTGGGTTGCAGTTTAATTAATTTCTCAGCACTTTCTTTTATACCAATATCTGTAATTGTTGTAAGCGTTGTAACACTGCAAGCATCGGTATATGTTCCAGTTCCTGTAACGTTAATATAAAATTCTCTAGTCATCCAATTGGCACAACCAGCATCGTTAAACGCTGTTAATTGCACAATATATTTACCTTTTTGGGTGTACGTATGGCACGGATTTACTTCTCCACTAAACGTACCATCGCCAAATTGCCAAAAATAACTTGTAGCTAATGTGCTTTTATTAGTAAAATGCACGGTTGTATTTGGCAAGGTTAATGTAGTTTTATCAGCCACAAAATCAGCCAAAGGAGCTATGCGTTCAACTTTTTTATACGGACTATCAAACAAAATATGTTCGGCAATGCTGTAGGTGTGTGTGGCAACTTCTTTGGTATAAAACATACCGCCTTGGTCGTGCCCAATGCCAGGTATTTCGTAATACTGCCAATTTAATGTAGTGCCATAATTGGGCGCATCTGCTAAACCAAAATTATAAAAACTTTGCGCACGCTCGTAGCGGTTAGCGCCTTGCGCCATTGCACTAGCATTATCGCTTAATGTAGCGTTATCGGCTGTACCAATAAGCACCGCATAATTTTCATTATAATATTGTTTTATGTGCTCATCGCAACCAATAAAGTTATATATTTTTCTTGTTATTGAATCTTCTGGGCTTGTGCCAGTTGGATTAAACCAACCTAAACTCATATCTAAACCGCTAGCATAATCCATAGGTACACCATTATAAACTTTAGTAGGAAAAGTATAAAAATAAGGATTACATGATACTGCCATGCGTAATGGTATAGAATCAGGATAGGATTGCCTCCACAGCATGTACCTACTTACAAATTGTCCACCTGCACTAAAACCTATCATATAACAAGGGATAGAATCTCGCCCTTCACGCTCCAATACTCTACGATAAATGTGCTTGTAAAATAAAGTAGCAGGGTAATCTCTACCATAACCACCAATTGGATAATTAAGGTATAAACTATCTATAATTGACGCAACAGGCTCGTTTATTTGTGTTACAAAATGTGCCGCTACAATTAAAGCTCCTCTTGCATCTGCCATGGGTTGCAGTGCCCCAGCAACATCTAAACCATTAGCTCCTGTAGCATAACAACCAAATAAAATAGGACTTGTTAATGGATTATAATTAGCTGGTTTATAGACGTAAAAATTAGATTGTGTATAATTCCATGTTTCAGCATGTAAGTTGGGTACAACAGCATAATCTAATGTATAACTACTAACAGGATAAGATTGTGCAAAACAAAACTGCGCTATAAAACAAAATACAAATAGTAAACGATTACGCATGTTTAATTTCATATACCAAATATAGTAAAAAATAGCAGTAATAAAATTTTGTAAAAAAACAGATTATTTTGTTTTAGTGCTGTAATTTTTAGCATAAAAAATACTAATAGCAATAAACCCAAATATAAAAGGAATAATGGCCCACGTTTTCCAATCCATTTTATAAAACTCACAAGTCATCCAAAAAGCATTGGCGCATATCCAACACACTACTGCTAAATTTGGTAAAAAATAATGACTTTTATAACTTAAATACGCGATTCTTATTGCTAAAAATATGGTTGGAATTACCATAAGCATTGCCAAAATTTTGTATTCCATTAACCAACACGAATCTTTTATCAACCAAAAAAGGATGTGTAAATTTTCTGAAGAGCGTGTATCTTTTTCAATATCAGCCATGAAAAACTCTCGATCTAACTATCAAGCCATTTTCTATTTCTAAAATTTCAGAAACTAACATATCTTCATCGCCATCTGCTTTTCGCAAATATTCCATCATCACCATTTTATCGTTGGCTAAAATGTTTAGAGGAATGTATTTTAGCGATGGTATTCTTGTAAATGAATCGTTCCACCAGTTTCTTAAAGTGCTTTTCCCCTTAACTAAACCAAGTGTTTCTGGTTGTCTTATTTTTAATTTTGGGCTTTTGTGTTCCGCCGTTTCTGAATAAAGTGAAAGTAAATTTTCTAAATGATGTTCGTTAAAAGCAGCGAACCACTTGTTGGCTATTTCACTATTTTTTTCAGTAATAGTCATTATGCAAGTTGAGGAATAAAGTTTTTGTGCCAGCTATTTTCTATTGCAATTTCCCAATTGCTATCAAACTCATTTTTTGTAGCAACTAAATTGTTAAACACAATTGTTTTTGAATTGATTTTATTTTCTTCTGCTAGTTTACTCAAATCGTGTAACGAGCAGATAGCAATTGAATTCGCATCTTTTTTGTAGGCAATTTGCATTCTGTCCATTAAGCTAACAGAATATTCTTTTTCAATTTCTTGAATAAATTTAACCGATTTGTCAATACTACAGCCACTGGCTTCGTGTTGGTTTTCGTCAACTATCAAAACTATAAATTGACTATAAACAATTTTACCTGATGATTTTAATTGAAGTTTATGTGCGCTCCAATCTGTAGTAAACGCATCAATTTTTTGTTGAAGAATATTACATTCTTCTTGTGTAAAAGTTCTTGAACTTTGATACACCCATACTCTTGAATTTTCTGAATAGCCTGTAAACATTTTATTATAAGTCATTAGCTTGTGCAATCATTTCGGCAACATCAAGTACTTTAACGGCATCTTCTTTTCCAAAATGTTTTACACCATCGCGCATCATTGTCATACAAAACGGACAACCAACTGCAATTACATCTGGATTTTGTTCTAATGCTTCTTTTGTTCTTTCGTTGTTTACTTCTTCTTTTCCTTTTTCTGCTTCTTTAAACATTTGCGCTCCGCCAGCACCACAACAAAAACCATTCGCTTTTGAGCGTTTCATTTCTGCTAATTCAATATCTAATTTTTGTATAACGCTTCGTGGAGCTTCGTACTCGCCATTTGCTCTTCCTAAATAGCATGGGTCGTGAAAAGTAATTTTTTTACCTTTAAATTCTCCGCCTTGTACTTTTAATTTACCGCTATCAATTAATTCCTGAACCAATTGTGTATGGTGAATTACCTCGTATTGTCCGCCTAAAGCAGGGTATTCATTTTTTAAAGTATTAAAACAATGAGGACAACCTGTTACAATTTTTTTTACATCGTAGCCATTCAACACTTGTATGTTTGTCATAGCTTGCATTTGAAACAAAAACTCGTTACCAGCTCTTTTTGCAGGATCGCCTGTACAAGATTCTTCTGTTCCTAAAACCGCAAATTTTACACCTACATGATTTAAAATTCGAACAATTGCTTTGGTAATTTTTTTTGCTCTATCATCAAAACTTCCAGCACAACCCACCCAGAATAAAACATCTGGTGTTTCTCCTGCAGCCATCATTTCGGCCATTGTAGGTACTTTTATCGTTTCACTCATTTTAGAATAGTTTTTGGTTTTCAGTTTTTGGTTTAAGGTACTTTGTACTTTCTACCATCTACTTTTTACTTTTTTTAAACTCATAATTCATACTCAACACTCATAACTCAATTAACTCTCTTTAATCCAATTCGCTCTGTCGCTTGGCGAAAACTGCCATGGCGCACCATTGTTTTCTATGTTGGTTAACATTCCGGCTATTGGTGCAGGTGCACTCGATTGTTCCATTACCAAATATCTTCTTAAATCAACTATAATAGAAAGCGGGTCAATATTTACGGGACAAGCCTCTACGCAAGCATTACAAGTGTTACAAGCCCATAATTCTTCTTCCGTAATGTAATCGCCAAGTAATGATTTTCCATCAATAAAATCTTTTCCTTTTGTGTCAATGTTTTTAGAAACCTCTTCTAATCGGTCTCTGGTATCCATCATAATTTTACGTGGCGATAATTTTTTGCCCGTTTGGTTTTGAGGACAAACAGAAGAACATCTTCCACATTCAGTACAACTATATGCGTTCATTAATTGAACCCAACTTAAATCGGTTACATCTTTTGCTCCAAATTTTGCAGGTGGTGCATCGGCAGCAGGTGCTGGAGCGTTAGGATCTAACATTAATTTTACTTCTGTAGTTACCGATTCTAAATTGGTAAATTTTCCTTTTGCATCTAAATTAGAATAAAACACATTTGGAAATGAAATTAAAATATGCAAATGTTTTGAAATTGGTAAATAAACTAAGAAACCAACTATACCTAAAAAGTGTCCCCACCAACCAATTTTTTCAATTATGTGTAATGTTGCTTCGCTTGTACCTGCTAAATGTCCTGCAAAGTGAGAGGAGATAATAAAGTTTCCTGTTTCTGGATTTACACCTAAATTTTGTAAAGCTACATCAGCACCATTCATCATGAAGATGCAAACAACTAAATAAATTTCTAATGCTAAAATAATGTTGGCATCTTTACTTGGCCAGCCTTTCATTTCGGGCATTTGAAAGCGTGCTAACTTTACAATATTTCTTCTCGATAAAAATATAATTGTTGCAAAAAATGCTAACACCGATAATATTTCTATCATGTTAATGGTAAAAGTATAAATGCTCCCTAAAAAGTTTTCTTTTACAGCAAAATAAATTGCACGATGGCTTCCGCTTATTCCATCAATTATAATTTCGAGTAATTCTATTTGTGTAATTACAAACGCAACATAAATAAAAATGTGTAAAATTCCTGCTAAAGGACGAGTAACCATTTTTGATTGCCCCATTGCAACTAATGCAGTTAATTTCCAACGGTCTGCTTTTCTGTCGCTTCTGTTTAAAGGCATTCCAAGCATTATGTTGCGACGGATTTTTTTTAGTTGTAATCCAAAAAAAGTAAAGCCGCCAACTAATAAAAGTGTAAATAGTATATTGTCAATGTATTCCATAATAAGCTAACAACAAGTTTTATATTTAGTTTATTTCTTTTTTTCGTCTTTAGCAGCCGGTTTTTCTTTTCTTCCAAAAACTGAAAGATGTACATAACGTTTTGGGTGCAGGCGCAAATCTTCTACTAACAAATCTAAATTTTTAGATGATGATTCTAAATTTTTATACAAAGTATCGTTGTGAATCAACATACCAATTGAACCTTTTCCTGAATTGATTTTTGTGACAATTTCGCCAGTTTGTTTCACTGCTTTGTTAGCATTATCAATAGTTGCCAATAAATTAGATTTTGCTAATGAATCGCTAATGCTAGAAAAATTGGTTAAAATAGTTGTAAGTTGTTTGTTGTTGTCTTTTAAATTACCTGTAATCGATTCTACATTTTGAGTAATTTTTCCAAGTTTAACTTTTTCTGAAGCAAGCAAATTATCAAGTGTTGCCGATGTGTTTTTAAAATTCTTAATGGTTTCGGTAATATTGTTTTTAGTATCGTTGTTAAAAATACTTTGCATTACTTTCATTACCGAATCAATAGAAGTAATTAAACTTTCTGATTTTGCTTTGATAGGATCTAATTGTGCCATCATACCTCTATCGAGCTCACTCATTAAAGTATCTGTTGTTTGCGCATATTCTTTAGAATCGCCCAAGCGTAACTCAATTCCTTTTCCGCCTAATAAACCAGTACTTATAATTGCAGCTACTGTATTTTTTGGTAATGATAATTCGGTGTTATCCATTATAAAATGAACAATTAATTTACCGCTGTGGTTTGGGTGAAAAAATATTTTATTCACTTTTCCTACCACCATTCCGTTTATGGTAACGGGGTTCGACATAACTAACCCATCAACATTATCATAAACTGCAAAATACTGTGTGCGAAGTGTAAATAAATCTTTTCCTTTTAAAAAGTTAAATCCCCAAATAAAACAACCAATTGCAATGGTTATTAATAATCCAATCTTTGTTTCTCTTCCTATTTTCACAGTAATTATTTTGTGTTAGTTATTTTTTTTGCCTCGTTTATATCTATTCTTGCTCCATCTTTAAAAGCTACTACAAAACAATCTGCATGACCTTTTTTTCGCATTTCCGATTGCAATTGCATAGCTGCATTAAATTCTTTTAACTCGCCAGCACAATATTTGTAAGAACCTTGGTGAATGTATTCGCTCACGTTACTTAACTCAGCAAATTTAGTAGAATTTAGTGGTATTTTTTTAGGTGAGTTATAAAATTGAACTTTATACACCACACTATTTTCTGATTTGCTTGTTTTTGGCGTTGTATCGGGTTTTTTCTCCTCTTTTACTTCTTTTACCTCTGTTTTTACTGTTTCTGTCTCCGTTTTTGGATGATTTTTTTCAATTTCTTTGGTTTCTTTAACTTCTTCTTTGGTTTTTTCGGGTATTTTAATCTCGTCAGTATTATTTTTTACGCCTTCCATTTCGTTTTTAAACAGTTTAAAGGCTTTAAAAATATTCATTGCCATATCCTCCTGACCATTTAATTTACCAATTATTAACTCTTCATCGGAATTGGTTAAAAAGCCTGTTTCAATTAAAACACTTGGCATTGCAGTTTTTACCAAAACTAAAAATCCCGCTTGGCGTACACCTCTGTCGGTTCTATTGTATTCTTTTTTGCCTATTTCTTGAATTTTTGAAGCAAAATTGATGCTTTGCTCTAAAAATGCATTTTGATACAAAGTAAAAATAATACTTGCTTCGGGCGAGTTCGGGTCAAAACCTTCGTAATTGGCTTTGTAATCCGACTCCAATAATACGGCGGAGTTTTCTCGTTTAGAAACTTCTAAATTATCTGCCGTTCGGTGCAAACCCAAAGTATAGGTTTCTAAGCCATAAATTGTGTTTTTAGGATTTGCGTTGCAATGTATGGATATAAATAAATCGGCTTTGTGCTTGTTAGCAATGTTGGCTCTTTCGTGCAACTCAATAAAAACATCTTTATCGCGTGTGTACACAACTTTTACACCCGGAAAGTTTTCTTTTATTAAGTTTCCTAATTTAAGTGCAATAGAAAGGGTAACATTTTTTTCGTTTGAAAAATTTCCGTGGCAACCCGGGTCTTTTCCGCCATGACCAGCGTCAATAACAACCGTATTTAAATAACTGCTGGGCTTTGTTGCGCTTGTAAATCCTAAAAAAAGAACAAAAACAACTAATAATCTAAAATTAGACTGAAATATGGAATAGTATTTGTTAAACAGGGTTTTGTTCTTCACCTAAACAATTTTAGTTAGTTTTGCACTTTACTTTAATAATTCAAAAATAGTACCAATAAGTGGGAGTAAATTTAAGGATAGTTTTTTTTATAAACGTTTTATTGTGCATTTCCTATTCATTATTTGCAGAAAACGCTAGTAACTATACTTTTTTTTCGCCAGATTCGCTTCAGCCTAAAACAGATACCATAAAGCCAAGCCTTAAAAAAAACAGTGGTTTAGATGAAGAAGTTACGTATACTGCTGAAGATTCAATGACTTTTGATGTAAACACAAAACAACTTTATTTATATGGAAAGGCCGATGTAAAGTATGGCGATGTTGAATTAGATGCTGCTTACATTGAGTTAGATATGTCTAAAAATAGTGTGTACGCCATTGGTAAACCAGATAGTACTGGTAAAGTAGCCGATTCTCCTTATTTTAAACAAGATGGACACGAGTTTAAGTCTAAGGAAATGAAATATAATTTTGAAAGCAAAAAAGGTTTAATTAGTCAGGTAATTACAAAAGAAGGTGAAGGTTATATTCATGGAGAAACCATAAAACGAGATAGTTCTAACACTTTTTATATTAAAAACGGAAAGTATACAACCTGTAGTAACGAAGAAGATCCGCACTTTTTTATTGCAGCGCCAAAAATTAAAATGATACCCGACGACAAAATTGTTACAGGACCTGCATACCTTGTTATTAGCGATATTCCAACACCATTAGCATTGCCTTTTGGATTTTTTCCTACAAAAAATAAAGAAGCAGCATCGGGCATTTTAATTCCTGCACCCGGACAATCCGATAATTTAGGAATCTTTTTAAAAGAAGGTGGTTATTATTGGGCAGTAAACGATTATATGGATTTAGCCTTACAAGGCGATATTTATACGCGTGGAAGTTGGGCTGCAAAAGTAACATCGAACTACAAATTAAAATACAAGTTTGATGGAAATTATAACATACGTTATTCTAACATAAAAATTGGTAGAGAAAATTTTCCGAATTACGAAAACAACAAAACTTTTTTTGTGCGTTGGAATCATAATCAAGACCCAAAAGCAAGACCCAACAGTAGGTTTAGCGCCGATGTAAATGCGGGTACAAGTAATTTTAGTAAATATGGCTCGTCAACAGGTAGCGATTATTTAACTAACACTTATCAATCGAGTGTTCGTTACGATAAATCGTGGGCAGGCACACCGTTTAATTTATCAACCAATTTGCGTCATAGCCAAAACAACAATACCAAACAAATGGATTTAAGTTTGCCAGATGTGGTAATGAGTATGAACAGAATTTATCCTTTAAAAAAAGAGGGTAGGTTAGGAGGCCCCAACTGGATAGATAACATGGGTTTGAGCTATACAGGAAATTTAAAAAACGATATACGTACAACCGAAACAGGTTTAAAAAATCATTTTCAAGATAGCGTAATCGATTTAATGAAAAATGGAATGAAACATTCAGTTCCACTTGGTACATCGGTTAAGTTTTTTAAGTATTTAACGTTTAATCCTAATGCAACTTATTCTGAAATTTGGTATTTAAATAAATACGAAAAATTATATAACGCTTCGGATAGTTCAGTAACTACAAATAAAGTAAATGGATTTAATACCGTTAGAGATATAAATTTAAACGCATCGTTTACAACAAAAATTTACGGAATGTATACGTTTAGATCTAGAAGCATTAAAGCCATTCGCCATGTGTTAACGCCCAATGCAGGTTTTACTTACAATCCAGGATTAGGTAAATTAATTGAAGGGCCTTATGGTTACAAAGGTGCAACTGCAAAATATTCGCCATACGAAAATACTGTTTTTGGAGGAGCTTCGGCATACAAATCGAGTACATTAAATTTTGATGTAATTAATAATATTGAAATGAAAGTGCGCTCAGCAAAAGATACTGTGAGTGGAACAAAAAAAATAAAAATATTCGAGAATTTACAATTTGGAAGTGCTTACAATTTTGCAGCCGATTCGTTTCAGTTAAGCAATTTTGCACTAAATGCAAGAACACAATTGTTTGATAATATTGCTATTAATTACAATAGTCAGTTCGACCCATATGCAATTGATACAACAGGAAAAAGATTAAAAGAATTTAACTATACACAAACCGGAAAAGCATTGCGTTTTACTTCGGCAACAGCAGCATTAAATTTTACCTTACGTAGTAAAAACGGAAAAGCAAAAGAAACATCAACTCGTGCATCGCAAGCGGAAATGGATAGAATTAACGCCAACAGAAATGCCTATGTTGATTTTAATATACCTTGGAGTTTGAGTGCTAACTACAATTTGCAATATACAAAGCCAGGTTTAGTTTCTAAAGTAACACAAACGGTATCGTTTAGTGGAGATGTTAGTTTAACTAAAAAATGGAAAATTGGCTTTAACTCGGGTTACGATTTTACCAATAAAGATGTAACGTATACCTCGCTAAACATTTACCGCGACTTGCATTGCTGGGAAATGCAATTTAATATGGTTCCTTTTGGTTTTAGAAAAAGTTATAGTTTTACTATTAACGTAAAAGCATCTGTATTGCAAGATTTAAAACTAACGCGCCGCAGAGACTGGCAAGATTTGAGGTAGTTGGTTTTACTAAACTATTGATTGTTTATTTCCTTAGCAAAAGCAATTACATGTCCATCTTTATCGGCAACGTAGCCTACAAAATGATTCCAGTTTCTGTTTTCGGGTGCTGAAATATTTTTTGCACCTATTGCTAAAGCGTTAGTGTAATATTTTTCTACATCATTTACCATCAAATAAATTTCGCAACGGGGTATTCCATTTCCGCTTTGTGGATTGGGTAATGCTGGTGTAATTATTTTTGCAATGCCTGCATTGGGCATTAAACCAATTTTTGTTTTGTTAGGTAATGTAAATTCTGTCATTCCCGGCACATTTAATGTAGCCTCTAATTGCAATAGTTTGCTATAAAATACAGCGCTTTCTTGCTGGTTTTCTATATAAATTATAAATTGAGTTTCAGTTATCATGTTTAAATTACTTTTCTAAAAGTTAAGTTTATTCTTTCGTTTAATTGTCGTTTTGTTTTGGGTATATGGTGCATCCAATGGTGTTGCAAAGCGCCTTGCATTATTAGCAAGCTGCCATTTTCTAAATCTATTTCAAATTTTAAGTTTTTGTTTGTTTTGTATTTTAATTTAAAGCGTCGAGTTTCTCCAAAATTTAGCGATGCTATTATTGGATTTATTCCTAACTCTTTTTCATCATCGGCATGCCATCCCATGCTATCGTTACCATTTCGGTATAAATTGAGCAACACGCTGTTAAAAGTTGTATTGCTTTTTTGCTCTACTTCTTTTTTTAGTTCTTGTAAAATTGGTGTAAATTCTTGAGCTACTAATTGTATTCCTGAGTACGAATAGTTTACGTTTTTTTCAGCATACCAAGCGCTTAAGCGGGGTTCATCAAATTGTTTTCCAAACAATACAATTTTTTGCTGCTGCCAGTTTATTTCTTTTTTTAGTGCGTTAAAAATTTGTTTGCTTTTTTCTGAGCTATAAAAATTTGGAATGTAAACCAGTTCGCCGTCTTGCAATTCAATGTTTCTAATTGTTACGTCTTGTTCAGTAAAAATAGAATATTGATTTTTCATGGGTTTTATTCTACACGTAAAGCTTCAATTGGGTCGAGTTTAGATGCTTTTACAGCAGGATAAATTCCGGCAATTAAACCAACAGCAATACAAATTAGTATGCCACTAATCATCCAAAACCAAGGAATAATAAAGCCTACACCAACTACCGATGAAATAACATTTCCAATTATAATTCCTAAAATAATTCCGAGTAATCCACCTAGCTGACAAATAACAACTGCCTCAATTAAAAACTGATTTTTAATAATACTTTGCGTTGCTCCTAGCGATTTACGTACACCAATTTCGCGTGTTCTTTCAGCAACAGCCACCAACATAATGTTCATTAATCCAATTGCAGCTCCAAGCAAAGTAATAAAGCCAATTATAGTGGCAGCAAGGGTTACAAAACTTATATTTTCAATTAAAATATTGGCTAAACTATCACTTTTTGAAATTTCAAAATTCGATTCTTCGCCTAATCTTACATGGCGTATTTTGTTAAACAAGCCTGTTGCTTCGCCTATGGCTACTTCCATTTGAGCAGGATTATTGCACAACACACTTATTATGTAATTCATTTTTTCGGAACCAAAGTATTGACGTGCATTTTTAAGTGGAATAATTACTAATTTATCGCCACCCATGCCACCCATTGCTGAGCCTTTTTCTTTTAAAACACCAATTACACGGTATTTGTATGGGCCAACAGATATTAACTGATTAATTGCATTTGTTTTTCTACCAAAAAGTTTGTTTTTTATTTCGTAACCAATTATGGCTACATTGCTACTTCTGTCTACTTCTTGAGGCGAAAAATTACGTCCACTTTCTATAGAATAACCTGTGCACGAAAGGTAATTTTCGTCGGCACCATACACCATAATGTTTGGATTTGTTTTTTTAGAACCAAATCGCAAAGTAGCTGCACCACTTGCCATTGTTGATACAGAAGTGTAAGCCGGGAACGTAAATTTATCTTTAAAAGCTGTAGCTTCATCAAAAGAAACGCTTCGATATACTTTTGGTTTTTTTCCTTGACGACCAATTCTAACCGTCATTTCTTTGTTACGGATAGAAAACGTGTTGGCCCCCATGCTAGTAAAATTGCTGTTTATGGAAGATTTAATAGCATCAATAGAAGTTAAAATTCCTACCAAAGCTGTAATACCAATTGCAATAATTAAAACGGTAAGCGTGGTGCGCAACAAATTACTTTTTATTGACTGAAGGGCAATTGTAATATTTTCTCTAAACAAACTTTTGTTCATGGTTAGCCACGCAAATTGATTTTCAAATATAGCTAATTGTTGGCGTTATTTAGCTATATTTTTATAGCTTTGTAGACTAATGATGGTAGATAATTTAAATATCAACACAAAGTTTAATTTTAAAGACGAAGGTTTTGATGCTTCTCAGTCTAAATTTTACCAATTGTTGCTTGAGTTAAGCGACAAACATTTATCTATTTCGGTTTTTGATACACAGCAAAACAAAGTAATTTGTTTAGAGCATTACACTTTTGGTAATACTTTTACATCTAATGCTTTAGCGGGTAAACTGCCTGTTTTTTTTGCAGAACATAGTTTTGCTAAATTAAAATTTGCAAAAACAATATTATCGTATGTAACTCAAAAATTTACTTTGGTTCCTAAAAGTGTTTTTGATGTTAGCAAACGTAAAGCTTATTTCGATTTTAATAACACAAGCGATGTTTCGTTAGATGTAAAACATGGCGAAATTAAATCTGCCAATGCAGTTGTTATTTTTGCTATTCCGCAAAGTATTGAAAACGCATTAAAACAATTGTTTCCGAGTATAGAAATTGTAAGTTCATTTTCTCCGTTTGTTGAAGCGGCTTTTAAAAACAGAGACGCACAATACAACAACGAATTGTTTTTACACATTAGTAACGATAAACTGTTTGTTTGTTTGTTTAAAAACGGAAAGTTTCATTTTGCGAATTGCTTTAACTATACAGCTGTTGCTGATGCAGGATATTACATTAATTTGGTGTTAAATCAATTTCAAATAACTGTTGCAGGTTGCAAAATAAATTTTTCGGGTATAGTAGATAAAAACGATAATTTATTTGTTGAGCTTCAAAAATTTTCGATTACACCAAGTTTTAGCTCAACAATAGCTTCTACTTCGGTAAGTTATAAATTGCAGGAAATACCTGCACATTATTTTGTTCAACTTTATTCTTTAATATTTTGCGAATAATAAGTGGTTTTTTAAAAGGAAAACAATTGCGTCCGCCTGCAGGCTTGCCCGTTAGGCCCACAACCGATTTCGCAAAAGAAGCTTTGTTTAATATTTTAAACAATTATATTGATTTTGAAGATTTAAAAGTATTGGATTTATTTGCTGGAACAGGCAATATAAGTTACGAATTAGCATCGCGTGGAGTAGCAAAAATTATAAGTGTAGATAGCAATCCTAAGTGCGTGGCTTACATCAAGCAACAAAGTTCGGCATTAAATTTGTCTATAATAGATGTAATGAAAACAGATGTTTTTCGTTATTTAGAAAAAGCAGATACAAAATTTGATTTAATTTTTGCTGATCCGCCCTACAATATGACAGAGTTTGAACGCATACCGAAATTGGTTTTTGAACGCGGAATGCTAAATGCAGATGGTTGGTTGGTTGTAGAACATTCGGCAGAAACAATATTAAGTAAAGTTCCTTTTTTTAAAGAAAAAAGAACGTATGGAAATGTAAATTTTAGTTTATTTCAAAATAGCTAATCATGCAAAACAACGAATTTAAAATTGCTGTTTTTCCGGGTTCATTCGATCCTTTTACCAAAGGACATTATGAAATTGTTGAACGTGCCTGCTCTTTATTTGATAAAATAATTGTCGCTATTGGTACTAATTCTACAAAGCAATATTTGTTTCCAATAGAGAAACGAATTGAGATGATTGAACAAGCATTTAAACAGAATGCTAAAGTTGAAGTTGTTTCTTATTCTGGACTTACGGTTGATTTTTGTAAACAACAAAAGGCAAAAACAATTGTAAGAGGTTTGCGTAATGCAAGCGATTTTGAATACGAACAACCTATTGCACAAATGAATAAAACGTTAGATGAGTCAATCGAAACTATTTTTATTTCGTGTTCACCGCAATTATCGCATATTAGCTCAACTATTATTAGAGAAATCTATAAAAACAAAGGAAATATTTTGCCTTATTTGCCAGCAGGTGTAAGTTTATGAGTAAACTTTTTTTTAAAGTAATTAGTTTATTTATTTTGAGTGTTTCGTTTGTAAACGCTCAAGAAATAGCTATTTCTGGAAAAAGCACAATTGCAGATAACAAGCAAATTTGGTTGTATGCATATACCGATTATTTTAGCATGAACGAAGTATTGCTAGATAACCAGCAAGTAGGAGAAAACGGCGATTTTAGCATTAAAATAAAAAATACAGAAACAAAATTAGTGATTTTAAAAACAGAAAAATTTTATACCACTTTTTTTGTTGAACCCGAAAAAAACTACGAACTAATTTTAAATGCAAACGACAGCAATGCTATTAGAACATTCGGAAAAGAAATTTATTTTTCTGTTCAGTTTGCAAAGGCAGATTCAACGGAGTTAAACCAAAAAATTAATGCTTTTGAACAACAATTAGATGTTTTTTATAATGATAATTTGTTGTTGTTTCCTATAAAAAAAGCCAGGCCAGCTACTAAGTTATTTTGCGAAAAAATAGAAAAAGAATATGCTACTAATCAAGTGAAAAACTTTTTCAATAATTATGTAAATTATCAGTTAGCTTTATTAAAGGAAGCCGCTGGTTATCCTAAAAAAGAACTTTTTTTGCAGTATATTTCTCCAATTATCGATTATTCAAATCCTGCTTACGTTAGTTTATTTAATAGCTTTTACAAACAATATTTAGCGCAAAAAAGAGTAACTGATAGAGGCAAATACTTAGACGAAAACATTAACCGAATGTTTAGTTACCCAGCTACTATGGAAACTATGCTTGCTGCCGACACTTTGCTTGTAAGCGAAGAATTACGTGAATTGGTTTTATTGAAAATTCTTTATGAAAATTATTTTGATGCAAACATGAATAAACAAAGCATCGAAATTTTATTAAAATACATTGCTGATGTTGGAAAAAACAAACAAAATAAGCTGATAGCGAATCAAATTAATTACAAACTCACGCATTTAAAAAAAGGTAAAAAGGTACCCTATTTTTCTTTAAAAGACTCAAAAGGCGAAGCGTTTACGCTAAAAGATTTTAAGACAAAATATGTTTACATTAACTTTTATGCCGATTGGTGTGTTGATTGTTACAGCGAAATGAAAGCGCAGCAAAAACTATTTGAAAAATACGGCAAAAGAATTCAGTTTATTTCTTTTTACATAGGCGATTCGGAAGATTTGTTTAAAGCAACTTTAAACCCAGAATTTAAATGGACATTTTCTTATTTAGAGCAAAAAAGCGAATTGCTTAATTTTTTTAAAGTAAAAGCTTTACCACTTTATGTTTTGTTAGATACAGAAGGAGATATTTTTAATTATCCAGCCCGAAAACCAAGCGAAGACACTGATGCTTTTTTTAAAGAATTGCTTAAGAAAAAATAGCCTTTTAATGTGCTGATTTTTTAATGTGCAAATGTGCTAATTAATTTGATGATGAGTTGATTTGATAATTTGATGATTTCATGATGCGCTAATTTCTTAATGTGCAGATGTGCTAATTAATTTGATGATGAGTTGATTTGAAGATTTACGAATCTTAACTTATCAATAATATTTTTCTCTATTTAAGAACTAAAAAAACTGAACACAGATAACACAGATTAATAGGATTAAATATGATCTTTATCTGTGGAAATCTTAACTATCTGCGTCATCAGCGTTCTGTTTTAAAAATTATGCAATTGCACTAATCTGCAATCTGCCAATTAGTTAATCTGAAATTCAACTAACCACTAATCACTACCTAAAACATCAATAATTGTAGCGTAGGTATTTTTAATAGCTTCTTTTTGTTCTTCTTTATTTAAAAAATTTACAACTGTAATTGATTCTTCTAATTGTGGAGTTAAATTGGGGTTTACATCGCTACAAAACATTTTATACCAATGCGAAATTTTTAAAACCAATTCGTTTTTAAGTTCATAAACGTGATAGGTTTCAATTAATTTTTTTTCGATGTTTAGTTTTTCAACGCCACATTCTTCTTGCACTTCTCGAATAGCGCATTCCTCAATATTTTCGTTGCTTTCAAGTTTGCCTTTAGGTAAATCCCATTTACCGTGTCGCAATATAAAAAGTATATCTCCGTTTTTATTGTAAACCTTTCCGCCAGCAGCATGAATTATTTTAAAATGTTTACAGAATTCACTGAATAATAAATTTAAATCGTAATGATAAATAATTATTTTTTTAGACAAATTGCTGTTGTAGTAATCATTAATCAGCGTTTTTAATTGACTATTATCTGTAAATGGAATTATTTGATATTCTTCGTTAGAAAAATTAGTAAGAGAAGTTAAAATTAGTTCTTTGTCCTTAATAAAAACTTTATACATTTGCGCCATGATTGTTGATATAGATACTGCAGCAAAAGTAGCAGAATTTTTGCTTCAAGTTAAAGCCATTAAATTAAGTCCTAAAAAACCTTTTACTTGGGCTTCGGGTTGGAAATCCCCAATATACTGCGATAACAGAATAACATTGTCTTATCCAAAGGTAAGAACGTTTATTCGTCAGGAATTTGAAAAAGTTATAACCAAAGAGTTTGGCAAACCCGATTATATTGCTGGTGTTGCCACAGGTGCCATTGCACAAGGTGCTTTAGTTGCCGAAGCAATGGGATTACCATTTGTATACGTGCGTGCATCTGCAAAAGAGCACGGAATGGGCAATTTAATTGAAGGTAGGATAGAAGAAGGAGCAAGCGTTGTTGTAATAGAAGATTTAATATCAACAGGCGGAAGCAGTTTAAAAGCTGTTGCAGCTTTGCGCGAAGCAGGTTGTGTTGTAAAAGGCATGGCTGCCATTTTTACCTACGGATTTGATGCATCAGTAGAAAGCTTTAAAAAAGACGATTGCAAGTTAATTACATTAAGCGATTACGATAGTTTAATAAACTTAGCCTTAGAAAAAGGTTTTATTTCTGAAAAAGAGCTAAAAACACTTGGCGATTGGCGATTAAGTCCTTCAACGTGGGGCGTAAAAGAAGCTAAAGCACAATAGTTTATTTTAATTTTTTAGAATGGGTTTATGATTTTAATCATGAACAGTAAATTTGTTGTTGTTTTGTTTGATTTAAAACACTTTTTAATTTTAACTTTGTTAAAACAAGCGTAACTCATGACAAAAATTGAAAGTGATATAGTTGAGACGAATAAATCGGCAGAGAAATTATATAATTTTTTAACAGACTTTAATAATTTTAAAAGTTTGTTGCCCGAAGATAAAGTAAGCGATTTTCAATCGACTAACGACACTTGTTCTTTTGTAGTTAAAAGTATGCCAACGATAGGCATGAAAATAGTTGACAAAACACCGCACACACAAATTAATATTGTATCGCATCAAGGCAAAGTACCCTTCGATTTTACTTTGTTAGTAAAGCTTACTGCAATTGATGATAGTAATTCAAAAATTCAAATGATTTTTGAAGCAGATTTAAATATGATGATTAGAATGATGGTTGAAAAACCATTGACTAACTTTTTTAATATGCTAGTGCATAAAGTAAAAGAGTTACCTGTTTAATCTTTTTTCTAAACAACAATCTGTTGTTAAAAACAATTAGTTATGGCATAAATTTTGAAGCATTTAGCTTGTAATTTTGTTATAAACAACATTTACCATGAAAAGAAATGTTTTACTATTGATATTGTTTTTTTGCGCAGTTAAAGCCTATCCGCAGCGCATTAAAATGGAATATTCTACCGTAAACTATTACGATAAATTTAGATGGAACTACACTCAAACCGAGGTAGATGCCAAAACAAAACAATGCACTTTTAGTAATACAAATGGTAAAAACTTCGCCAATATTACTTTTAAAAATTACGGAAACGAAACTTTATGTACTGCAGTTTTTCCTGAATATAAATTAAAATACGAAGGCTATTACCCAGAGAATACATCTTTGCGAGAAATACTTTTGTATTGGGATGAATACAATGCTGTAAACGATTCTGTTTTAGATTTAAACAAACTTAAAGAGTATTGCAATAGCGCTGGCTACCGACTAAAACCTGTGCAATAATTACAGCGTAATTACACCTTCAATAGCAGTCGCTTTTTTATAAATTTCTATCACTTCGTCGGTTGATGTCATTACTTCTTTAACCGAAATACTAATGTATTTGCCAGTAGAGCTTTCGTGGTGCGAAATTTCGGCTTGTTCTGTAAATAAACTTTCGAGCAAAGCTATTTTATGGTTATCAGCTTTAATAATAAACTTAAATAAAAACACTTCGGGCCAACGAATAGTTTCATCTATTTTTTTTCTTAAAGAATCGTATATGTCGTTGCTATTGTTGCTCATCGTTACTGCTTTGGTTATTAAAGTGTACAATTAATTTGTCCCACTCGCGTCTGTTTTTCTTTGTTGGTCGTTCGGTATTAAAAAATAGTGGAGGTTGTTTTAAATCTCTTAATTTTTGATATTCTTCGGGTGCTGTTAAATCTTCTAAATATTCTGGAACTAATTTGGCACCCAATCTATTTTCGGTAAGTTGTAGCACTTTAATTGTTTTATAAATAAATTGCCATTTTACTTCTAGCACATCGCCAACCTTTACAATTCTCGATGCTTTTGCATCTGCATTGTTTATTTTTATTTTGCCACGTTTGCATGCATCGGTTGCCATAGAGCGCGTTTTATAAAGCCTTACAGCCCACAACCACTTATCTAAACGGCAACTTGTTGTCATTATTTTTTTAGTAAACTAATTGTTTCGGTTGGATTTTTTGAACCAAAAACAGTGTTGCCTGCAACTAAAACATCAGCACCAGCAGTAATTAATTTGTTTTTGTTTTCTAAATCTACACCACCATCAATCTCAATAAGCGCTGGCGAATTGTGTTTTAAAATAATTTCTTTTAGCTGCGATACTTTTGTGTAAGTACGTTCAATAAACTTTTGTCCGCCAAAACCAGGATTAACGCTCATCATACAAACCAAATCAACATCAGCAATTACATCTTCTAAAGCGTAAACCGATGTATGCGGATTTAAAGCTACACCAGCTTTCATTCCTAAATTTTTAATGGCTTGCAAAGTTCTGTGTAAATGTGTACAAGCTTCAATATGTACCGAAAGATACGTTGCTCCAACATCTTTAAAGGCTTGTAAATACCTATCAGGGTCTACAATCATTAAATGTACATCTAAAGGTTTTTGCGCCTTTTTTTGCAAAGCTTTAATTACCGGAAAACCAAACGAAATATTAGGAACAAATACACCATCCATCACATCCACATGAAACCAATCGGCTTCGCTGGCGTTTATCATTTCAATATCTTTATCTAAATTGCCGAAATTGGCCGATAATACAGAAGGGGCAACTAATACTGACATAAAATAGAATTATTATACTTCAAAATTACAAAAAATATCCTGCTAAAAATGTATTTCTAAACCATTTTCAAATCTATACGATAATGCTGGAACTCCTGTTGGCTGAAAGGTATCGTAAAGCATGTTAAACGAGCTACGCAACACTATGTTTTTTTTAATGGTAAAGTTTGCCGATACATCTTCTGATAATCTGTAATCGGCTGTGTTTTGCAAATTGGGCTGAAAATAGGTGGTGCTGTTTACAAACAAAATTTCGTTTATATGCAAACTCATGGTGTAATAATTACTTAAGCGTAGTGTTTCAAACGGATTGGCATCAACTGCATTTATTTCGTATTCATACATGGGTATGCTTGCTATATAAGCTTTAAAATTTTCTTTATCAAGCAGTTTAAATCGTGGACCAGCGCCCGTTAAAAAACGTAAATTTAATTTTAATAAACGATTGCTTTGCAATTGCGTAAAGCCCTCAATAGTTATACGCGGATGAATTTTGTAACTTAATCGTAAATGAAAATAACCTGAGTTGGCAAAAAATTGTGTATCAACTTTCGAGAACTGATTATCGAGAAAAAGCAGCGTACGAAATTTATTTTTTTGATACTGCATTTGAATGGAATTGCCATATTCAAAAACTTGTACCGTGTTTTTTGTTACATTAAATTTAAAACGTGCAAAGCCTACAAAAGTATTGGTGTCGTTGTAAAAACGCTTATTTTCTATATTTAAAATTTGTGCATTTAAATTAGAAATAAATAGGAGCGAGGCAATAATTAAAATGAAAGCTGTTTTGTAATTTTTTTGCATAAAGCAAAAATAAAAAAAGGAGCGGAACGCTCCTTTAAATTTTGTAATTATTTATCCCAAATAGGTTTTTAGTATTTTGCTTCGCGAAGCATGTTTTAATCGGCGAATTGCTTTTTCTTTTATTTGTCGAACACGTTCTCTAGTGAGTTCAAATTTTTCACCAATTTCTTCGAGTGTTAAACTGGTTTCGCCATTTAGTCCGAAATAATATTTTATCACTTCGGCTTCTCTTCCCGATAAAGTGTGCAAAGCTCTGTTTATTTCACTTTTTAAGGATTCGTTTATCAACACATCTTCAGGACTTACTTCATCATCAGATTCTAACAAATCGTACATAGAACTTGTGCTATCATCGCCAGTAGAAAGTGGTGCATCCATAGATATATGTCTGCCCGAGTTGCGCATAGAGTCTTTAATTTCTTGCTCCGATAAATCTAGCATTTCGCCAATTTCTCCAGCGGTTGGTTCGCGCTCAAACTCTTGCTCTAATTTAGCGAATGTTTTATTTATTTTATTGAGCGATCCAATTTTGTTTAGTGGCAAACGTACAATACGCGATTGCTCTGCTAATGCTTGAAGTATAGCTTGACGAATCCACCAAACAGCATACGATATAAATTTAAAACCTCGTGTTTCGTCAAAACGTTGTGCAGATTTTATTAAACCTAAGTTACCTTCGTTAATTAAGTCGGGTAAACTCAAACCTTGATTTTGATATTGTTTAGCTACAGAAACCACAAATCGTAAATTGGCTTTTGTTAAACGTTCTAACGCGGCTTGATCGCCATTTCTAATTCTTCTAGCTAATTCAACTTCGTCGTCGGCTGTAATCAAATCAACTTTTCCAATCTCTTGTAAGTACTTGTCTAGAGAAGCGGTTTCTCTATTGGTTACTTGTTTGCTAATTTTAAGTTGTCTCATCCTTTTGAGTTAGGTTATAGTATTATAACGGATGAGTTTGCTACAAGGTTACATTTTTTGTAGATTAAGTTATTAAAAATTACGATAAATGAAAGTAAACGCTGTAACCTTTTTATTTTTATTTCGTAGCGAAATTTTTTAAATATAAATTTTCGCCATCAAATTCTGCATAGCTGCAATAGTTAATCCACTCGCCTAAATTAATGTAGCGACTGGTATTTATTTTAATATCTAAAGGTAAATGGCGGTGACCAAAAACTAAAAAATCGAAATGTTTTTCTTTCAATTTTTCTTTACAGAATTGAACTAACCATTCGTTTTCGTCGCCTAAATATTTTTCGTCGCTAGTGCCATTTGCAACTCTACTTTTTGTGCTAAAGTAATTTGCCAAACCAATACCAAAGTTTGGGTGTAAGCGTGCAAACGCCCATTGACAAAATGGATTTGAAAATACTTTTTTAATAAACTTATAACCTTTATCTCCAGGGCCTAAACCATCGCCATGACCAATAAAAAAATGTTTTCCGTTGTAGATTTTTTCTATAGGTTGCTTGTGTAATTCAACACCCAATTCTTTTTGAAAATAATCGAAAGCCCACATATCGTGGTTGCCAGTAAAATAATAAACTTTAATTCCTGCATCAGTTAGTTCGGCAATTTTACCTTGTAAACGAGCAAATCCTTTTGGTATTGCAGTTTTATATTCAAACCAAAAATCAAAAACATCGCCAACTAAATACACTTCAAAAGCATCATTTTTAATACTTTCTAACCACGCTACCACTTTTTTTTCGCGCACTAAACTTTTTTCGTAGTTAGGAGCACCTAAATGAAAATCAGAAGCAAAGTATATTTTTTTTCCTGCTGGAATTTGCATTACAAGCTAGCGTTTTTAAGTAAGTTAAACGGATTTGCAGCATTAATATGTAAAGCAATTCTAATTTTTTCGCCATAGCTAAGCATGTTTAAATTGCTCGACATTACTGCAGGAAAATACACTTCAAACACATTCGGAATAATTTTTACTGCAACACCTGTGTTATAAACCATTGCTTTATTTGATGTTGAACTTAATCCTAAATCGGCATAAACTGCTAATGGAACTTTTGGAATATCAATACTTAAATTTAGTGCGGTTAACCAATTGGTGCTTGGTGTGTTAGTTGTTATATTTTTAAATGCTCCATCGTTATTTATAACTTGATTGTTTTGCAACCAAGCTGCATCTCTGCTACGTGCCAATAAAGTGTAATCGTATAAGTAATCGGTGTTACCACTCATAGCAAAACCAAAGTAAGGATTTGCGCTAGGGCTTATAAATTTACCTGCAAACAAACGAATGTTTGTTCCTTTTTTACTTTTTGGATAAGATATTTTGTAATTGAATTCTGTAAATACTTTTGCGAAAGATTTTAATAATCCAATTTGAAAATTAAATTCAAAACTATAAGGATTAATTGGTTTTTGATTACTAAATCTATATTTAATTTCGTTTACAAGATAGTTGTATGAAGAGTCGGATACTATTAATGATGGCATTTCAATATTTGGTCGATTACCTCTAATAATACTTACATTTCTAATTGTAATGATTTCTTTTTTTGTACTTCTAGCAAACTTCTTTTTACTTTCAATTTCGATTTTAGGTTGAATTTTAATAAAACTATTGTAAATTTTATTATTTAATATATCAGAAGAAAATTCTTCGTTAAATTTTTTAACTGATAAAGAAGCTGTGAATCGTTGTACTGCATTTTTCTTAATATTTGTTTGCGGAAAAATGTTGTAGGCTATGTTATAAATTCCGTTTATATCTTTTGTGTTTAAGCTAAACATTGGCATTAGCAAATACTCAAATTTCTTTTGTGGAATAGATGTATTGTAAAACGCTAAACCAAGCATGGTTTTATCGTAATTATTCCAGCCAACAACAGGCGTAAAGCACACTTGGGTTCTGTTTCCATTTTCGATTGAACTCAAAAATTGAAAACGAATCGGTTCTACTTTTTTAAATAATTTTTTAGCATTGTAATTGTTATTTTTTCTATTGAACTCAGGCATGTCTTCACTGTAATCAATAACATATTTATCAAACTCACCTGGTACAAATGCAAATTCTTGCTTGCCATTAAAGCCTTCAAACCACATGCTAGCCGTTCGTTTACCATCTTTAAATCCACTTACACTAAACGGACCTCTTACTTTTTGAGTGTTTTTAATTACTAAGTAATTGTCGCCTTTTTTGTTAACGCCTGCTTTTATAATTTTATAATCGAGTTTTTTAGTTGTGCCAATTAAATCGTTAAAAAACCAAGATAATTCTTTGCCCGTTTCTTTTTCAAATACTTCTCTAATGTCTTCTGGTTGCGGGTGTTTAAATTTCCATGTTTCAAAATATTGATGCATTATGCTATCAAATTTTTCTTCGCCTAAATATTCTTTTAAATAATAAAAAAGTGTAGCTGTTTTAGAATAAACAATTGCTCCGTAGTTAAAGTTTGTATAATCTGCCGAGTGTATTTGACAAGCTTGATCTTCGTTTTTTCTAGCATTAAACAAATACATTAAATAGTATTGGCTTCTTTGAAAGTAGTTATTTATATCTAAAGTTTTTGCTAATTTTTTTGTTGCGAAATTCCCAACTAATTTTTTATCAGGATATTTTGTTTGAATGTAGCGTAATTCGTTTAGTGAATTTATTCCTTCGTCCATCCAAGCATATTCGCGCTCATTACTTCCTAAAATTCCGTAAAACCAATTATGTCCTGCTTCGTGCATAATTACAGTTTCTAAACTGAAATCGTCGCCAACGCCACCAATAACAGTAATGTTTGGATATTCCATACCACCACCTGCACTTAACGCTCCGTCTACTGCAGTAATATGATTATAAGGATAATCACCATTCCAAAGCGAATAATAATACGTTGCATCGTGTAAATAAGGTAAACTTTTTTTCCAAAGTTTTGCATACTGATTGGTAAACATTGCCCAAGTTGTAACCTTTCTTTTAGATTGAGGCAATTCTACCTCGCCTTTTAAAACATGGTAACGTTTGTCGCAAAACCAAGCAAAATCGTGCACGTTTGATTGTATAAAATGTAATGTTTTTGTTTTAGATGATGATTCAGGAAATTTATTATCCTTTACGTCAAACTCAGTTTTTGCTTCTGTTTCTTTAGCTTTTTTAGTAAGCCATTCTATTTCTTCTGCGTTTTGTAAATCGCCAGTTGCACCTAACACATAATTTTCTGGAAGTGTAATAGAAACATCAAAACTTCCAAACTCCGAATAAAATTCTCCTTGATCTAAATATGGCATTGCATTCCACCCGCGCGCATCGTAAACAGCAGGTTTTGGATACCATTGTGTAATTTGATATTGTTGTTCAATATGCCCCAAGCGAGAGAATTCACCAGAAGGAATTTTAACATAAAAAGGAGTGGAGACAGTTATTTTTCCGCCAGGAACTAAAGGCGAAGGAAGAATTATTTTACAAATATCAATGTTTTTTGCATCGTATTCCCAAGCTACTTTTGCTCCATTTACTTTAAAATCTAATGAATCAATAAAACCTCTTTCTTCTGGTTTTGAATAATAAAAAGCTAATTCTTTATTTTCTGTAAGTTGTTTAGCTAGCGCTGTGTTGTTGTTTTTATAGGCGTTTGGCCAAATGTGAATGTATAATTCTAAAAGTTCGTTTGGCGAATTATTAGTGTATTCAAATGTTTCAAAAGCATGCAAAGCATGATCTTTATCGTTTAAGCGAACATCAATTTTATAGTTTACTTCTTGCTGAAAATATTTTTGAGCAAATAACAATTGCGAATAAGCAACTAAAAAAAGTAGAGTTATTTTTTTCATTCAGTTGTGAATTTATTTTTTTGATGTTCTAAATGTAACAATTTTCTCATTTAATTAAACAACAACTCTTTATAACAAGCGGTTGTGGATCTTTACGTTCATTTTTTGTCTTGACACAAAAAACGAACCAAAAAAAGTCAAGACAAAACGAATGCTATCACACAAAGCCACTCGCTTTCGCGTTTTGTCAAGCTCACGCGCGTCTCTAGAAAATGAGGCAAAGCGTAATTCATAAAGTTTTGTGGTATGTAAATAAATATTCAATTTTTATTTTAAAATTTCTGCTAATTTATCTTCCAATTGTTTCCCTCTTAATCCTTTAGCTATAATTTTTCCGTCTTTATCAATTAAATAAGTCATTGGAATGCCTTGTACATCATACGACTTAGCGATAGGAGAACTCCAGAATTGTAAATCGCTACCGTGCAACCAAGTTAATTTGTCATCAGCAATTGCTTTTTCCCAAGCGGCTTTATCTTTATCTAAGGAAACACCATAAATTTCGAAACCTTTATTTTTGTATGCAGCATATAATTTTACAACGTTTGGATTTTCCATACGACAAGGTCTACACCACGAAGCCCAAAAATCTATCATAACTACCTTTCCGCGCAATGACGAAAGTTTTACCAATTCTCCTTTTGGATTGTTTAACGAAATTTCGGGTGCTTCTGAACCAATTGCTAACTTACCTAATTCTACTACACGTTGGTGAAAAGCATTTACATAAGAATTGTTTGCATATTTTTTTGTTAGCGATTCATCCAACAATTTAAAACTTGCGTAATCTGTTTCTGGTTTTAATTTTTCTACAACAGCTAACGATGCTAACGATGTATTGTTTTCTTTTACAAAATTTCTAATATAATCAGCTTCAGAAGCAACAATAGCGTCGAATTGTGAACCTAATACTTTATCTAACGAATCCATACTGATGTATGGATTGCCTTGAAAACCTTGGAATATAGCTTGCAATGAATCTAATTTTGTGTAGTTTGCAGTTATAACTTTATTGGCTTCTTGCAATTTTTCTGAGTTAGGCGAACCTTTTATTTTATAAGTTGTAGCAATGTTTTTTGCATCAGCACTAAAATCAATTTGCTCTAACGAATCGATAACTAAAACACAAAAATTATTAGCAGCTGTTTTAATACGATAAAAAGTAGGATTGTTTACAGCAACATTAAAAGTAAATTCACCTTTTTCATTTACTTTAATAGAATCTTTAGGAATTACGCTAGTAGCCGAAAGCTCTTCTAAATAAACAGTTACACCGTTTGCGTTAGTTAAATTTCCTTTTATTTGAACTCCACTTTTTGACTCAGAATTACAAGAAAAAAAGGAAATAAATGCGATAGATGATAATAATAATTTTTTCATATTTATTTATTTAACTGTTCAATTACTAATGCGTTAGCTACTTTTGGATCTGCTTTACCTTTTGATAATTTCATTACTTCGCCCATAAACAAACCAACTAAATTTGTTTTTCCTGCTTTATATTCGGTTACTTTTTCTGGATATTTTGCAATAGCTTGCGCAACATATTCTGCTAAAGTATTGTTATCTGATTCTTGAATCCAGTTGTTTTCGGTAGCTAACTGCTCAGGATTTTTACTCGGATTTTCTAAAAGTATTGGAAATAATTTTTGAGTAGCAATGGTGTGATTTATTTTTCCGCCATCGATAAAATTAATTAAATCGGCTAGTTGTTTTGCACTAATCGGAAAATCAGAAATATGCAAAGCTCTTTCGTTTAAGTACGATTTTACTTGCACAGTTAGCCAGTTTGCAGCTGCTTTACTGTTTTTTGTGTAGGTAATTAATTCTTCAAAATACAATGCAATTTCTTTAGAGTCGGTTAAAACTTGTGCATCGTATGGCGATAACTGTAAATCGTTTGTATATTTTTTAAATAATTGATTAGGTAATAAGGGCAGTGTTTTTTTTATTTCATTAATGTAATTTTCGGTTACAATCATGGGCTGTAAATCTGGCTCAGGAAAATAACGATAATCGTTTGCCATTTCTTTACTACGCAATAAAAATGTAGAACCTGTAGTAGCATCAAAGCTTCTGGTATCTTGCGATATTTCGTTGCCAGCTTCTATTTCATCTATCTGACGTTTTATTTCAAACTCAATGGCGCGTTGTACATTACGAATAGAGTTCATGTTTTTTACTTCGCAACGTCTACCTAATTTTGGGTCTCCTTTTAAACGAACAGAAACGTTTGCATCGCAACGCAAACTTCCTTCTTCCATGTTTCCATCACAAATTTCTAAATATCGAACTAGTTTTCTAACCTCAGTTAAATAGGCATACGCTTCATCAGAATTTGCAATATCAGGATCACTAACAATCTCAATAAGCGCTACACCAGCTCTGTTTAAATCGATTAAAGTATCATACGGATCTTGATCGTGAATGCTTTTTCCAGCATCTTCTTCCATGTGAATTCGGGTAAGATTAATGTTTTTTTCTTTCCCTTCTTTATCTTTTATAGTGATGTAACCACCAGTGCAAATAGGCGTTTTATCTTGAGTTATTTGATAACCTTTTGGTAAATCGGCATAAAAATAATTTTTTCGAGCAAAGCCATTAAACTCTGTTATTTTTGCGTTGCAAGCCAATCCCATTTTAACAGCATATTCTAATACTTTTTTGTTAAACATGGGTAATGTGCCTGGGTGACCTAAAGAAATTGCACTAACATTAGTATTGGGCATATTTCCATATTCTGTTGAATCGCCAGAATAGGCTTTACTTTTGGTTAAAAGCTGTGCATGCACCTCTAATCCTATAACAGCTTCGTATTTATCGTAAACACTCATTCAATAAAAATTAAGTTTTTGTATTATTAAAGCCCGAATTTACTTATTTTTTGTATGATTTAACAATGAAAAGACTGCTTTGTGCTAAATAAATGTATAAAAAAAGTTAACGGATAAAATTGGGTTTAAAGTTTAATTTGGAAAGCAGTATTGTTTTTCATTTAACTAAACTCCAACTTGAGATAAAAACCAATGTGGTTCTTTATGTTCATTTTTTGTCTTGACACAAAAAACGAACCAAAAAAAGTCAAGACAAAACGAATGCTTTCACACGAAGCCACTCGCTTTCGCGTTTTGTCATTCTCACGCGCGTCTGTTGAACTTAACAGAAATTTAGTACAAAAATTTTGTGGTTGGTTGTGCGTACTCAATTAAGTTTAACTTTGTTGATTAGCAAAAAACAAGTATGCAAAGGCAGGAACAACTTAGAAATATTCGTAATTCATTTTACCTTTCGTTTCGTTCTGCTTTTAAGTTTGAGCCTAATTTAGGGCAAAAAGAAGTGATGATTCGGCTTACAGAATTCATTATAAACGACGACGATAATCAATGTTTTTTGTTGCGAGGTTATGCTGGAACTGGTAAAACAACACTAATTGCAGCACTTGTAAATAGTTTAGGTTTAATAAATTATAAATCTATTTTGCTTGCGCCTACAGGTAGAGCAGCCAAAGTAATGAGTAATTACAGTAAGAAGCCAGCTTTTACCATTCATAAAAAAATTTATAAAACTAGTGATGATGGCGAAAACAGAGGACAATTTATGTTGGCGCCAAATTTATATACCAATACTTTGTTTATTGCCGATGAAGCCTCTATGATTGGAGATGCCTCGTTAGTTAGCGGAGGCGGATTTGGAAGCAGAAGTTTGTTAGAAGATTTATTTGATTTTGTATACTCAGGTGTTAACTGTAAACTATTGTTGGTGGGCGATAATGCACAGTTGCCGCCTGTTGGTTTTGATGATAGCCCCGCATTAAATAAAAGTTATTTAGAAAGTTGTTTTCGTCAAAAAATAATTGATGTTGAATTAACTGAAGTAATGCGACAAGCAGCAGAATCGGGCATTTTGTATAATGCAACTAATTTGAGAAATCAATTAAACGAAGAACCAGAAATTGTGAATCCTGCATTTGAGTGCGAACAATTTAAAGATGTGGTTCGTGTTGATGGAAGTGAGTTAGAAGAATATTTGTATGCTGCCTACAACGAGTTTGGCGACGATGAAACACTTGTTATTACTCGCTCAAACAAAAGAGCAAATTTATTTAATCAGCAAATTAGGGCACGTATTCGTTGGCAAGAATCAGAATTAAATGCGGGCGATTTAGTAATGGCAGTTAAAAATAATTATTATTGGTTGCCTAAAGAAAGTAAAGCGGGATTTATAGCAAATGGCGATGCATTGCAAATTGTGAAAGTGAAAAAAACAATTGAAATGTATGGTTTTAATTTCGCAGAATGTATTGTAAAATTATCTGATTACGAAGACGAAGCTTCTTTTGAATGTATGGTTTTGATGGATACTATTTTAAGCGAAAGTCCATCGTTAACAAGCGAAGAACAAAAAAAATTATACAATGCTGTGATGGAAGATTTAGAACATATTCCTGAAAAGCGATTACGAATAATTGAGTTGAAAAAAAACCCGTTTTTTAATGCCTTGCAAATAAAATTTGCTTATGCAGTAACTTGCCATAAAGCGCAAGGCGGACAATGGGAAGCAGTATTTGTAGAACAAGGTTACATTACCGAAGAAACTCGAAATATAGAATGGTTACGTTGGTTATACACAGCAATAACACGAAGCAGTAAAAAATTATATTTGGTAAATTTTAGCGAAGAGTTTTTTGTAGAATAGATTTAGATTCACAAAAATTTGTTAGTGTTTTAAAAAGTTATAAATTTGATTTACTTAAAATTAGAAGATATAAGCTTGTATTTAATAGAGTTGAAAATGATCAACTTAAGAAAAAAATAGCAACTTGGAAAAAATGAAAAAAATAAAATTAATTTTTCTGTTCATTTTATTTGCAAGCTGTTTTTTTGCTTGCAAAAAATATTACCCCGAAAACGATAGATGCTATACAAATTACGAAAAGCCATTAAAAGAATTTTTAACAAAAGGAACATGGCAGCTTGATAAATATATTGTAAATGGAATTGATTCTACCTTGTGGTTAAACGATACTATAAAATACACAATGATTGGGTTTGGCGACGAATGTCTTCAAAAGTATCCATCAGAAAGAGAATGTGAGTGGTATGATGAGAATTATAAAGAAAAACATACATTTATTGGTTATTTACCTCCACTTGATAAAACTCCCAATCCGTCAATTGGCACCTTTGGTGTTTATTCAATAAAAAAAGAATTGCGGCAAAACTATAAAGGAAATAAGAATAAATATAGAGTTATAATTAGCTTCTATACAAGTGTGCTTCCAAATCAAAGAATTCCTAAGTTAAAGGTATACGGTGAAATTGTTAAAATAAATGAAAACGAATTAATAATTGAAAATGATAATAGTAATAAGTATTTTTTTAAAAAATTATAGAAAGTTTTAAATACTTTTCAATCATTACTAGTTATAGAAAATTAGAATTGTTTTATTCAAGAATTCTATCCTAATAAATAATGTAAAAAAAAGCCGATTTCTAAGTAGAAATCGGCTTTTTTAATTTTATACAATTATTTACTTCGTTTTGTTTTTAAAAATTATTTCGGTGTTTTTAGCGTCCATTAAAATTTCGCTGTCTTTGGTAATAGCGCCAGAAAGTATTTGTTTAGAAAGTTCGTTCAATACTTTTTTCTGTAACAATCGTTTTACTGGTCGTGCACCAAATTGTGGGTCGTAGCCTAACTGTGATAATAAATCTACAGCTTCTGTTGTTGAGCTAAATTTAATTCCGCTTTCTTCTAACATTTTTGATACTCCGTTTACCTGAATTTCAACAATTTTTTTAACGTCTTCTCTTGTTAATGGAGCAAACATTATTACTTCATCTATTCTGTTTAAAAACTCCGGACGTATTGTTTTCTTTAACAAATCAAACACTTCTACTTTGCTTTTTGCAAATATTTCGTTTTTGTTTTTCTCAGTAAGTTTGTCAAAATTTTCTTGTATTAAATGAGAACCAATATTGGAAGTCATAATAATAATTGTGTTTTTAAAGTTGACTAACCTTCCTTTGCTATCTGTAAGTCGTCCATCATCTAAAACTTGCAACAAAATATTAAATACATCAGGATGCGCTTTTTCAATTTCATCTAACAAAATAACTGAGTAAGGTCGTCTTCTAACAGCTTCGGTTAATTGCCCGCCTTCTTCGTAACCAACGTATCCCGGAGGCGCACCCACTAAGCGCGATACCGTGTGACGCTCCTGATATTCGCTCATATCTATCCGAGTCATTGCGTTTTCGTTATTGAATAAAAAGTCGGCCAAGGCTTTTGCTAATTCCGTTTTACCAACACCTGTTGTGCCTAAAAATATAAACGAACCAATTGGGCGTTTCATATCTTGCAAACCAGCTCGACTTCTTCTAACTGCATCAGAAACAGCTTCAATAGCGTCTTCTTGACCTACAACACGTTTGTGTAATTCGTCTTCTAATGTTAACAATTTTTCTCTTTCGCTTTGTAACATTCTGCTTACAGGTATACCTGTCCAACGCGCTACAACAGCAGCAATATCTTCGCTATCAACTTCTTCTTTTATCATTTGCGAACCACTAGCTTTCATTTCATCTAGTTTGGCTCCGTATTCTTCTTGTCGTTTTTCTGCTTCTTGTACTTTGCCATAACGAATTTCGGCTACTTTTCCGTAATCACCGCTACGTTCGGCTTGTTCGGCTTCAAATTTTAATTGTTCAATTTCACTTTTCACTTTTTGAATGCCTTCAATTACTTCTTTTTCGCTTTGCCATTTTGCTTTTAAATTGTTGCGCTCGTCGCTCAACTCAGCAATATCTTTATTTAACTGTTCTAATTTTTTTGTGTCGTTTTCGCGTTTAATTGCTTCGCGTTCAATTTCAAGCTGACGAATTTTACGTTCTACTTCGTCTAATTCTACTGGCATTGAGTTGATTTCCATTCGCATTTTAGATGCCGCTTCGTCCATCAAGTCAATAGCTTTATCTGGTAAAAAACGATCATTAATATAACGTTGCGAAAGTTCAACAGCAGCAATAATTGCTTCGTCTTTAATACGCACTTTGTGATGTGCTTCGTATTTTTCTTTTATACCACGTAAAATAGAAATGGCATCTTCAGAACTTGGTTCATCTACCAACACCTTTTGAAATCTACGTTCTAAAGCTTTATCTTTTTCAAAATATTTTTGATATTCAGCCAAAGTTGTTGCACCAATTGCTCTTAACTCGCCACGCGCTAAAGCAGGTTTTAAAATATTTGCTGCATCCATTGCACCTTCTCCACCACCTGCACCAACAAGTGTGTGAATTTCATCAATAAATAAAACTATCTCTCCGTTGCTATCTATTACTTCTTTTACAACCGATTTTAAACGCTCTTCAAATTCGCCTTTATATTTTGCACCCGCAATAAGCGAGCCCATATCTAACGAATAAATTTGTTTAGATTTTAAGTTTTCGGGTACATCGCCATTAATAATTCGGTGAGCTAACCCTTCGGCAATTGCAGTTTTACCCACACCAGGTTCACCAATTAAAATAGGATTGTTTTTTGTTCTGCGCGATAGTATTTGCAATACTCTTCGTATTTCTTCATCGCGACCAATTACAGGATCTAGTTTTCCTTTTTGAGCTAAATCGTTTAAGTTTTTAGCGTATTTGTTTAATGAGTTATACGTTTCTTCGGCGCTTGCACTAGTTACTTTAGAGCCTTTTCTAATTTCGGTAATGGCCGATTTTAAATCTTTTTCGTTTACACCATTATCTTTTAAAAGTTGCGAAGCGGTATCTTTTATAGATAATATTCCTAATAAAATATGCTCGATGGATACAAACTCATCGCCCATATCTTTAGCTAAATTATTTGCTTTGTTTAATGCCTGTTGCGCATTATTAGAAAGATATTGCTGACCACCACTAACTTTTGGAAACGACTCAATAATTTTATCGAGTGCTTTTTCAAAAATAGGAATGTTAACGTTAAGTTTTTTAAGTAAAAAAGGAGTTACGTTTTCGTCAACTTCTAAAATTGCTTTTAAAATATGAGCGTTTTCTACCAATTGCTGTCCGTTGTTCATAGCTAATTGTAATGCTTGCTGAACAGCTTCTTGCGATTTGATTGTAAAGTTATTAAAGTTCATAATTATCGATTTTGAAAGAATTAGGTCAATATTTGTTCCAATTCAAATAATCGGTAATTATGGCTTAATAAATGCTTTTAGTATGAAATTATTTCAGTTAATTTAAGTTTTTTGTGTCTTTTTGGCTAGTGTTTTTTTGTTATAGCAGCAATTCTAAAACCAATAGTTGCGGAAGGTATAATAAAGTTATCAAGAAAGTCAGTATTATGGTAGCGTATTCCTGCACCAATATAAAAATCTAAATAGCTATTCTTGTTCATGTGTTTAACACCTTTTTTAAAATGAAAACCTGTTGAAAAATCGCTGTTGTAAAAATTATTAGCGAAAACTAGTTGAAAGGAAGTATAGTTAACTTCTGATTTATATTTACTTTTTTTAGAAAATTTAAAAACTTCAACTCTAGCATTTATTCCCGAAATTTCTTTTTCAGAGTAAGAATCTTTAAACAAAATACCACAAGTTGGTCCAGCCTCTAGTAATACACTGTTTTGAGTGCTTAGCCTTTTTTCGTAACCAATTAATACGGGTGTTTTTATTCTGTTTATAATATTACTAAAGTTAATTGTAATAGCTTCTTCAACTGGGTATATAGTTTCTGTAACTAAATCTTGTTGTTTTATTTTTTCAGTATTTAAAGATGAATTATTTTGTGTAAAACAATTTTCTTCAATTACTTTATTTTCATTTTTCTTCTTAAAATAATGTGGTTTATTTATCGAATCAAAAACAATCATTGTATCGCCATAATTAATGTAAATTGCACTAATGTTATCAATCAATACATCGTGAAGCGACTTGTTTTTCTCATATTCTACAACCGATTGTTTAATACTATGAATTCTAATTTCAGAAATTATAGTTTTGTTTTTTAGTTCAATTTTATCTTGAGCTATCGATGTTAAATAACTTAAAATTACACAGCTAATAATGAGTGTTTTTTTCATGGGATTAAATTTTAAATCAAGCAGATTACAAAAGATAATCTGCTTGATTTGATGAATTAATTTTGTGCGTTTTTGTTATTGAAACCAAATGATAAACCAAATCTCCAAGTTTCTTTTCCGGGAACAACAAAGGCATTTACAGGTATATTTAATTTTCCTGAGCGAAATGTTTTACCCATTGCAAAAACAAAACCTGTGTTTAATTTTACAACTCCTCTGCTATCTAATTGTTCTGTTACTTCATGTGGATTTATGCCTGTATTACCTCTTTGAGTCCATTCGTTTTCTTTGTAAACGTTGTTTCCAATTGTATATACATTCGCTTTTTGTACCAAACCAAATGTTGGTCCAAATGCGAATTCCCAACCGCTAACACTGTTTCTAAATCCGTTTAAAATAGATAAACTCGGAAAGAAATATCCTTGGTCAATACCTGTTACCAATGGAATGTATTCAACTAATGCTTGAAAATTTCCTTCGTTTAAATATTGAGTTTCAAATTGATAACCAAATTGTGTCATAACAGGAAATGCGTTGTAGCCTCCGTTTGCTTTGCTTCTCGTCATTACTTTGTAACCTTCACCAGTTTGTGTTGTTAAACCCATTCTTACTCCAGAAGTGTTCAATTTATTTTTACCTGGATTATTCGTACTGTTTTCTAATTCATGCGGTTTTGTTAATCTTTTAAGTGTTATCTCATCATAACTAACACCAAGTATTTGTTTAATAGAAATGCCTATCATTTCTTGAATGTTTGGTTGTAGATTTAAGTATTCGCTTACATTGGTTTTGTCTACAATACCCGATTTTACATCAATAATTCTAATAGTTACAATAATTTTTTCTCCAAATCTTTCAGCACCGCCACTCATCATTTTGTCGGCTTTAAGTTTTGTTCCTAGTTCAACTAAACAACTTTTACCTAAACAAGTATTAAAATTGATGCTGTTTTTTTCGCAAACTTCTTTTACTTCGTATTTATCTAATACATCATATTTATCTAATTTTTCTGTTTCTATTTTAGCTAAATAAGTAATTTGTTCGCCATCTAATAATAAACCTTTCGATTCAAAAATGGCTATACCAATTGTTGATTTTGAGTTTTGACCAAAAGCAGTAACATTTAATAATAAAAGCGCTGCTATAATTTTTGAAATTGTTTTCATAATTAATTTGTTTTAAGTTTATGAAGCAAAACTACAGCGAATACAAAGCCTAATTAAATTGAATTATGCGTGCATAGTAAATTATATTGCATTTTTTAATAGATTTTAATTAGCTTGAAAATTATCGAGGATTAATTTGCATTTTTTGCAACTTTTTTTACTATATTTAGGATTATTTGCAAAAAGCAATTACTGAATTAGTATTATCTACTAAAATATTATGAAGAAAAATTTACCATTTCAGTTGCAATTCGTTAATCAATTAAAGCAAGTAGTGCCCAATTCTGTTGTTTTAGCGGATGAGTTGGCTGATTTATTAGAAGTAAGTACAGATAGTGCTTATAGAAGATTAAGATGCGAAACAGCTATTTCTATTGACGAAGTAATTTTAATTTGCAATAAATTTGGTGTTTCATTATCATCAATAACTACTGAAAATAGCTCTACGGTTGCTTTTCATTATAATTTAATTTCTAGCAATAAAAATGGATTATATACTTATCTAAACAATATTTTGCACGATTTAGAGCAGTTGTCAAAGTTTGATAACAATCAAATTGTCTTTGCTGCAGAAGATATACCGCTGTTTCATTATTTTGCTTATCCCGAGTTAACTGCATTAAAGTTGTTTTATTGGAATAAATCAATTTTAAATAATCCCGAATTAGAAGGAAAAAAATACGATACTTCGCTTATTAACGAAGAATTTAAAACAATCACACGCAAAATTCTTGAAGTGTATTGTCAAATTCCTTCTAAAGAAATTTGGACACTTGATACAATAAATAGTGTTGTAAAACAGATTGAATTTTATTGGGATTCTGGTTTATTCACAAAGCAAGAAGATGCAATTTTAGTTTGTAATCAGTTGTCACAAATGTTAGAATCAATCCAGCTAAGTGCTGAAGAAGGTTTTAAATTTCATAATAGAGATAACAGACCGAAAAGTGGAGAACCAAATTATGATTTGTATTTGTGCGATGTGATGATTGGAACAAATTGCATTTTATCTAAGCACGATGATGTTGCCGAAACTTTTCTTTCGTATCACACATTTAATTCGATGGCTACAAATGATAGTCGTTTTTGTTATGAAACAGAAGTTTGGTTAAATAATTTAATTAAAAAGTCAACATTGGTAAGTTGTGTTGCAGAAAAGCAACGCTATCAGTTTTTTAAGAAAAATCAAGAAAAAATTATAACACTAATTAAAAAAATAGAAAACGAATAAAAGAATAGCTATGAAATTACATACAATAGATACAGGCTTGTTTAAACTGGATGGTGGAGCCATGTTTGGTGTTGTTCCAAAAAGCTTGTGGAATAAACTAAATCCGGCAGATGACAATAATATGTGCACCTGGGCCATGCGTTGCTTATTGGTTGAAGAGGGCAACCGCTTAATTTTAATTGATAATGGAATGGGAGATAAGCAGGATGCAAAATTTTTCGGACATTATTATTTGCATGGCGACGACTCACTTGAAAAATCATTAAAAGCAAAAGGTTTTTCTACTGATGATATTACAGATGTTTTTTTAACACATTTGCATTTTGATCATTGTGGTGGAAGTATTAAATATAATTCTACTAAAGATAAATTTATTCCTGCTTTTAAAAATGCAACCTACTGGAGCAACGATAAACATTGGGAATGGGCTATACACCCTAATCCGAGAGAAAAAGCTTCTTTCTTAAAAGAAAACATACTACCGATACAAGAAAGTGGTCAGCTTAAATTTTTAAAAGAAGGCGATAAGTTGCTGGATAATTTTGAAATTGAATTTGTTTTTGGTCATACCGAAGCCATGATGCTGCCCAAAATAAGTTACAAAGGACACACCATTTTATACTCTGCTGACCTTATGCCGTCTTTACATCACATAGGCATGCCTTATGTTATGGCCTATGATATGCGCCCACTGCAAACCATGACAGAGAAAAAAGTAATACTTGAAAATGCAATTGAAAATAACTACATACTATTTTTTGAGCACGATCCGGTGAATGAAGCATGTACACTAGAAAGAGGCGAAAGAGGAATCAAGGCAAAAGAAACAATCAAAATAAGCGATATCAGTTAATGAAGTATTATTTTACTTTACTATTTATTAGTTCATTTATTCTGCTGAAGGCACAATCTTCAATAGAAGACTCCTTGTTGGTAGTGCTTAAAAATGAAAAAACGGATACTGCTAAAGTTGATATACTAAACGAACTGGCTTATGAAGTAAGTGGCAATAAAGCCTTTGAAGCACAACAATATGCTGAAAGAAGTTTAGAGATAGCTCATAAAATAAATTATTACAAAGGAATTGCTAAAGCATACAGTGCACTTGGCGTTATAGCTTATCAGCGTGGTGATTATTCGAACGCTCTTAAAAATAATTTTGCTGCATTGGCACAAAACGAAAAAATTAAAAATAAACGTGGTATTGCTACCTGCTATAATAACATAGGACTTGTGTATGTTAGTAAAGGTGAGTTCGATAAAGCCATATCTTATCATTCTAAATCGTTAGCTATAAAACAACAGCTAAACGATGAAAAGGGAATTTCAGCAAGCTACAACAATATAGGTAATGTATATTCGCAGTTACGTCAAATAGATTCTTCTGAATTTTATCATAAAAAAGCCTTAGCCATCCGCGAAAAAAATAACGATGTAAAAGGAATGGCAACTAGTTATTATAATTTGGCTAATAATAATTTCGATTTAAAAAAATATAAATCGGCACTTGATTATCATTTTAAAGCGCTAGCAATTTTTATAGAATTAAAAGAAGTATTTAATATTAGTTATACTTATGCTGAAATTGCAAATAATTATTTAGAGCTTGGCGATTATAAACTCGCAAAAAAATATGCCGATTTAGCTTTGCAAATATCTTCAAAATATCAAATTAAAGAAGCCGAAATGGAATCGTATAAAGTTTTTAATTTGCTTTACGAAAAAACAAATAATCCAGCATTTGCATTAACATATTATAAAAAATATATCCAAATAAGAGACAGTGTAAAAAGTGAAAGTAGTGCCGCCGAAATTGCAAAATTAGAAACTGAATTTCAATATGAGAAAAAAATTGAGGCGCAAAAAGCAGAGCAAATACGCAAAGATGAATTGCAACAAATTGAATCAAAAAAACAGCGTTTGTTTATTGTTTTAGTATCAGTTGTTTTAATACTTGTAATACTATTTTCTTATTATTTATTTTCGAGACTGAAGCTAATTCGTAAACAAAAAGATGTAATTGAAAAACAAAAACATTTAGTTGATGAAAAACAAAAAGAAATTGTAGATTCTATAACATACGCAAAGCGCTTACAACAAGCAATTTTACCGCCCGATAATTTAATTCAAAAACATTTACCCAATAGTTTTATTTTATATAAACCAAAAGATATTGTTGCAGGCGATTTTTATTGGCTTGAAGTTAAGAATGATTTAATAATGATTGCCGCTGCCGATTGTACCGGACATGGAGTTCCGGGAGCAATGGTAAGCGTTGTTTGTAGTAATGCACTTAACAGAACTGTTAAAGAATTTGGATTAACGGAGCCAGGCAAAATTTTAGATAAAGTAAGAGAACTTGTAATAGAAACATTTGAAAAAAGTGAAAGCGAAGTAAAAGATGGAATGGATATAAGTTTGTGTGTTATAGATTTTAAAACTAAAAAACTGCAATGGAGTGGCGCGAATAATCCCTTGTGGATAATTAGACGAGAGATAGGAGATAATAAACAAGAGACCGATCAACCAGGTTCTAATGTCTCAAATCTTAATTCTAACATCTTACTAGAATACAAAGCAGACAAACAACCTATAGGTAAATACGCAGAACAAAAACCATTTACCACTAACGAAATTAATTTAAAAAAAGAAGACACTATATACATATTTACAGATGGTTATGCCGATCAGTTTGGAGGCGAAAAAGGAAAAAAATATACGTATAAACGTTTAAGAGAAAAATTATTATGCAATGCAGATAAATCTGCTGAAGTGCAAAATGAAATACTTGATAAGGATTTTGAAACATGGAAGGGAGAAGGAGAGCAGGTTGATGATGTGTGTTTAATCGGAATTAGAATTTAAAATAATGAAGAAAATATTATTGTGTATACTTAGTATACTCGTTTTTTTTAATTTCAGTTTTTGCCAAAGTAACAATCAAACACTTGAGGATAAACTTTTAAAAACATCTATTGATTCTGTTAAGTTGGATTTTTTAATAAGTCTTTTAGAAGAGAATAAATCTAATGATGCAGATAGAGCCATAAAATATGGTAAGCAGGGTATTATATTGGCTTTAAAATTAAAACATAATAAAAAACTTAGCGATATATATAATGGCTTAGGTGTTTCTTATGCCAATAAAGGTGATTATAAACTTGCATTGGAATCTTTTTTTAAATGTTTGAAAATAAAAGAAAATATTTTAGAAACTACACCTTCAAATGCTAATAAAAACAAAGTTGCTGCTGTTTTAAATAATATTGGAAACCTTTTTAAATTGCAGCAAAAATATGATGTAGCTCTTCAATATTTGTACAAATCACTTAGTCAGAAAAAAGAGTTGGGCGATAAAAAAGGAATGGCCAAATCATATATTAATATTGGAGGTGTATATCAAAAACTACATAATTCAAAAATTGATTCTGCTTATTTATCTTATATTGAAGCTGAGAAAATTTTAACCGAATTGAATGATGAAAAAGGCTTAGCGCTTGTTTATAACAATTTAGGGATTTTTTTTGACTATAAAAAAAATTACGCCAAAGCGCTTCAATATTATTTAAAATCGTCAACAATTAAAGAAAAAAACAAAGAGATAGCTGAATTATCTTTGTCTTATAATAATATTGCTTCAATTTATTTAATTGAAAATAAACATGACAAAGCATTGCTTTACGCAAAAAAAGCATTAGAATATTCTGCAATCACTAAATCAAGAAATAACTTGAAAAATAGTTATGATATTTTAAGTCAAATTTATTACAATAAAGGTCAGTTTAAAGAAGCCTATAATGCAACAAGAAATTGGTCTTTCTACAAAGATTCCTTGTATGTTGATGAGTTAGCTAAAAGTAATGCAGAACTCGCTACTAAATACGAAACAGATAAAAAACAAAAAGAAATTGCTTTACTTAACAAGGATAAAGAATTAGATAAATTAGAACTTAAAAAACAAAAACAAGTAATATTATTTTCAATTATTGGCTTGGTGCTTTTTTTATCTTTTGGTTTGTTTTCCTATTCAAGATATAAATTAACTCAAAGACAAAAACAAATTATCGATAATCAAAAAAACATTGTAGAGCAACAAAAACATTTAGTAGAAGAAAAACAGAAAGAAATAGTAGATTCTATAACCTATGCAAAACGTTTACAACAAGCCATTTTACCGCCTAATAACTTAATTCAAAAATATTTACCTAATAGTTTTATTTTATACAAACCAAAAGATATTGTTGCCGGCGATTTTTATTGGTTAGAACATAAAAACGATTTAGTAATGATTGCTGCTGCAGATTGTACAGGACATGGAGTTCCGGGAGCAATGGTAAGCGTTGTATGTAGCAATGCACTTAACAGAACTGTAAAAGAATTTGGATTAACAGAGCCTGGTAAAATTTTAGATAAAGTAAGAGAGCTTGTAATAGAAACATTTGAAAAGAGTGAAAGCGAAGTAAAAGACGGAATGGATATAAGTTTGTGCGTTATCGATTTTAAAACTAAAAAATTGCTGTGGAGTGGCGCGAATAATCCCTTGTGGATAATTAGACGTGAGATAGGAGATAATAGATATGAGACAGAGAAACTAGGTTCTCAAATCTCAAATCTTAATTCTCACATCTTACTAGAATACAAAGCCGATAAACAACCCATTGGTAAATACGCAGATTTAAAGCCATTTACTACAAACGAAATAGAATTACAAAAAGACGATAGTTTGTACATATTTACAGATGGTTATGCTGATCAGTTTGGAGGCGAAAAAGGAAAAAAATACAAAGGTTCTAAAATGAAAGAGTTACTTCTATCGATTCAAAATGAAGAAATGGAAACACAACAAAAATTAATCGATGAATCTTTTGAATTATGGAGAGGAAATTTGGAGCAAATAGATGATGTGTGTTTAATTGGTATCAACATATAATTGAGTTATGAGATATAGTTTACTTTTATTGAGTTTAATTTTTTTTAATACTTTGCTCGCTCAAGAATCTAAAAGGTTAGACTCTTTATTGTTGGTTTTAAAAACTGAAAAAAGTGATACTGCTAGAATTTCTATATTACAACGTATCGGTTTGGAGTATAAAAAAACTGATATAAAAAAGGCACTGGAATATACTCAACAAAGTCGTGTTTTATCAATCAAAGCAAAAGATGTAAACAAATTGGGAACTGCGTATTTAAATATTGGCGACATATATCATTTACACGATAGTTTAAATTTAGCATTAGATTTTACTAATAAAGCGGCTGGTATTTTTAGTAAAATAAATAATAATAAAAAGTTAGCTTATGCTTATAATAATTTGGGAATGATATACGAAGATATGTATGATAAGCCCAAAGCAATCGATTATTATTTAAAATCTTTAAATTTAAAAGAGCAAGAAAAAGATACAGTAACAATAGGAACATCGCTATCAAACATTGGCGTTTTTTATGCAAGAGAAGGAAATCAAACTAAAGCAGAAGAGTATTTTAACAAAGCATTAAAATTTTATATTATTGTAAATGATTCAATTGGTTTAGCCAAAGGCTACAATAATTTAGGCATTCTTTTTAAAAATAAAGGCAATTACAACAAAGCTTTAGAATATCATTATAAATCGTTAGAGGTTAAAGAAAAAACAGGAAATCAAATGGCAATTCCTTTTTCTTTAGAAAACATAGGTGGCATTTATAACGAAATGAAAATTTATGACAAAGCACTTGAGTTTTTTGCGAAAGCTTTGGATTTATATAGTAAAAATAACACAAGAGGAGGAACAGCAACGGTTTATAATAGAATAGGTTTAGTTAATTACGAATTAAAAAAATATGATTCGGCAGAATATTTTTTTAATAAAGCACTAATTATAAATAACGAAATTAATAATAAACGAAACCTAGCAAATGTTTATAATAATTTAGGATTAGTTGCTAAAGATAAAGGCGATGCAAACAAAGCACTTGTTCATTTTACAAATTCATTAAATATTGATAAGGAGTTAAACAACCAAACAGGTATATCAATGTCGCTAATAAATATAGGTTTGGCTTATGGCGGAAAAAATGATTTTTCGAATGCTGAATTATCTTTAAAACAAGCTATAGAATTATCAAAAAAGATAAACTACAAATTTGCACTTAAAGAAGCGCACAAATATTTTACAGATATTTATTCCATTCAAGGTAAATATAGCTTAGCTCTTGAGCAGCATAAACTTTATTTGACTATAAAAGATTCGATGTTGAGTGAAGATAATTTAAAAATTTTAAATGAACTTGAAGTTAAATACGAAAGCGAAAAAAAAGAAAAAGAAATATTAAAACTCAATCATCAAAAAGAATTGAGCGATGTTGAAATGCAATTACAAAAAGACAAAGAACAAAAACGTTTACTTCTATTTATTTTAGGGTTTTCTGCTGTATTAATTATTTCTGGCGTTTTACTTTTTGCTTTTCTTCAAAAGAAAAAAAGTAATGTTTTGTTGACGAAACAAAAAAATGAAATTGAAACTCAAAAGCATATTGTTGATGAAAAGAATAAAGAAATATTAGATTCTATAACTTATGCAAAGCGCATACAAACAGCTATTTTACCACCAAAGCGTTTAGTAAAAGAATACTTACCCAATAGTTTTATTTTATATAAACCAAAAGATATTGTTGCTGGCGATTTTTATTGGATGGAAAGCAAAGGAGATTTAATATTGTTTGCTGCAGCTGATTGTACTGGTCATGGTGTGCCAGGAGCAATGGTAAGCGTAATTTGTAATAATGGATTAAACCGAAGTGTAAAAGAGTTTGGTTTGCTAGAATCAGGAAAAATATTAGATGCGACAAGAGACATTGTAATAAAAGAATTTGAAAAAAGTGATGAAGAAGTAAAAGATGGTATGGATATAAGTTTGTGCGTACTAAATACAAAAATAAATAAATTGCAATGGAGTGGCGCAAATAATCCGCTGTGGATAGTAAGAAACGGTGAACTTTTAGAATACAAAGCCGACAAGCAACCCATTGGCAAATACGCAGAGCCCAAGCCATTTACCACTAACGAAATTGAATTACACAAAGGAGATACATTATACATATTTACAGATGGTTATGCCGATCAGTTTGGTGGCGAAAAAGGAAAGAAATACAAGTCAGCGAAGATGAAGGAAATGATATTGTCAATTCAAAATCAAGAGATGGAAAAGCAAAGAGAAATGATTGATGCTTCATTTGAATCTTGGAAAGGAGAGTTAGAACAAGTTGATGATGTATGTGTTATTGGAGTTCGAGTTTAACGAGAACGCTTAGACATAAAAAATGATTAAAATTTAAAATATTACAATGAAAATATTTAGTTTAAATTCAATTTGTATAATCACGTTTGTTTTAATAACACTTTTTATTAGTAATAATTCTTATGCAGGTAATGCAAAAGAAGATTCGTTAATTACCTTAATTAACAATCAGAATGATTTAAGAAAAAAAGTTGATTTATTAAATAGTTTATCAGCGCACTACCATTCTGATGATTTTAGAAAAGCAATAAATACAGCTAACTCAGCACTTAGCATTTCTCAAAAAATAAAGTATGATTATGGTATTGCAAAATCATATTACAACATTGCTTACTCATATATCGATTTAGATAAATTAGATTCTACAAATTATTTTTTTAAGTTATCAGAAAGCGTTGCAAAAAAAATTAACTCAATAGATATTTTATCAGGTATACTTAGAGAGCAAGCTTTTATTGATGATATGCAAGGAAGGTCAGAAGAAGCTTTTAAAAAATATAGACAAGCATTAAAATATAAATTGCAGCTAAAAGATACATTTGAAACCTCAAACATTTATAGCAATTTGGGTGCACTTTATTTTGGCAAAGGTTTAACCGATTCGGCTATTTTATACCATAATAAGGCACTTTTTTTGCGTAATAAAATTAAAGATGCAAAAGGAGAGTCTACATCTTTAATGTGGATTGGTTACATAAAAAAATCAATTGGCGATTACGATACGGCAATAAAATATTATTCAAAAGCACTTTCAATTTCAGAAAAGGCAGGCATAAAAAATAATATTGGTATAGCTTTAAATAACATAGCAATAATTTATCAAGAACAAGATTTGTATGATGAAGCTGTCAACTTGTTTAAAAAAGGAATTTCTATTTACGAAAAAATGGAATACAAAACCGGACAAGCTGTTTTATATGGTAGTTTAGGAGTAATGTATGGTAAAATAGGTAAAAATGATAGTTCTTATTTTTATAATTATAAGGCCTATTTAATTAACAATGAATCGGGCAACAAAACTTATTTAGCAAAAAACTGTGTTAATTTGGGTTTGTATTATTTTAAGAATAATGATTTTAAAAATGCAGAACAATTTTTGTTAAAAGCCTTAGATTATTCTTCCGATTCCAAATCAGATTTTTCTCAAGCAAACTCTGCAATGGCAAAATTAATGTTTGCACAAAAAAAATATGATAAAGCTCAAATGTATGCTCAAGTGGCTATAAATACTGCAAACGAAGTAAAGTTGATTGAAACACAGCAAGATGCTTTTAAAATCAATTATGAACTCGATAAGTCCTTAGGGAACTCAAGTGCTGCACTTTACCATTACGAAAATTATATTTTGTTTAGAGATAGTATAAAAAATGATAAGAATCAAAAAACAGCAATAAAACAGCAAACTAAATATGAGTACGAAAAACTACAAGCTGTAAAAGAAGCAGAGCATAAAATGAATCTGGAGATAGCCGAAGAGCGTGAGCAAAAGCAAAAAATTATTTCTATATTTATTGCTATAGCATTAGTTTTAGTGGGCGGTTTTTTAATTTTAGTTTTTAATCAATTAAAAGTAACTAAAGCACAAAAAATAATAATTGAAATAAAGAAAAAGGAAGCAGACGAGCAAAAGCATATTGTTGATGAAAAAAACAAAGAAATTTTAGATTCTATAAATTATGCTAAACGCATACAAACAGCTATTCTTCCACCAAAGCGTTTAATAAAAGAATACTTGCCAAATAGTTTTGTTTTGTATAAACCAAAAGATATTGTTGCAGGAGATTTTTACTGGTTAGATTTCAAAACTGATTTAGTTTTGTTTGCAGTTGCAGATTGTACAGGTCATGGTGTACCAGGAGCGATGGTAAGTGTAATTTGCAATAATGGATTAAACCGAAGTGTAAAAGAGTTTGGATTGCTTGAATCAGGAAAAATACTAGATGCAGCAAGAGATATTGTAATTAAAGAGTTTGAAAAAAGTGATGAAGAAGTAAAAGATGGAATGGATATTAGTTTATGTGTTTTAAATACCACAACAAATAAATTGCAATGGTCTGGAGCTAATATACCGTTGTGGATAGTCCGCTCTTGTCATTCTGAGCGTAGCGAAGAATCTAATACAAGAGATGCTTCCTTCGTCAGCATGACAAATTATGAGTTAATCGAATACAAAGCCGACAAGCAACCAATTGGCAAATACGCAGAACCAAAACCATTTACATCTAACGAAATTCAATTGCAAAAAGGAGATACGATATATATGTTTACAGATGGTTATGCCGATCAGTTTGGTGGTGAAAAAGGGAAAAAATATAAGTCTGCCAAGATGAAAGAAACGATATTGTCAATTCAAAATGAAGAGATGGACAAACAAAGTGAAATGATTGATACTTCTTTTGAATTATGGAAAGGGGAGTTAGAGCAAGTTGATGATGTATGTGTTATTGGAGTTAGAGTGTAACGAGAACGCTAATATATCATAAAGGAGAACTCTTTTTTGTGAGAATAACAAATATAAAACCGAAACAAACAAATAGAATTTTTTAAAATAAAACTATGAGAGTAATAGGAGAAATAAATCATCCATCGTGTAAGATTAGTATTTTTTACATGAACCAAAAATATATCGTAAAAGTTGAGAAAGACACTTACGAACAAACTTATAAACTAAGCGAGTTCGACTATTTGATAAAAGATGTAGAAGATTTAAAAAAGCTTATAAATGAAGACTTTATTCAAAAATGTTTGAATTCATTTATTAAAATGCGGGAAACCAATAATATTGCTTTTGAAAGTATTTCGTTAGGGTAATTAGTTTACCACCAATTTGTGATTTACAACTTCATCACCTTGATACACATTAACAAAGTAAGATCCTTTTTTAATTGAAGTTAAATCAATTTCTTGTGAAATGTATTCTTGATTATTTTCAAATTTTTGTTCGTAGATTACGGTGCCAGCAATAGAAGTAACTTCTAATCTTAAATTAGCTAATGATGTATTGTGATAATAAAACTTAATATTAGAACCATTACTAGGATTTGGAAATAAAACAGGTTTATTAGTATCCATTTCGTTGTAAACGGTTATCATATCAAAATACTCAAAATCACCATTGTAATCTGTTTGTTTTAAACGATAATAAATAGTTCCAAATTGAAGTGGCTTATCTAAATAAGTATATTCTGTTGAATAAATACTATTTCCTGCACCTTTCACTTTACCAACAACTTCAAAATTGATTCCATCAGCAGAACGTTCAATCGAATAAAATTCGTTATTAGTTTCAGTTTCAGTAACCCAAGTTAATAATACTCCATCAGTAGTTTTTGACGCTGTAAAAGATATTAATTTAATAGGCACGGTTGAAGTGCCACAACCACCAGAACCGCAATCTAAAGGACCTATCAAAGTTCCTGTAGCTTGACCTCCATTTCCTCCAACATAAATATCTGTTCCGCCAATTTCAAACTGCGACCCTCCATTTCCTCCAGTTATCGTCCCTGTTGGAGAGATATAAACTTGTCCGTTAGCAGTTAAGGTTATTTTTTTGCCTCCAATAAAGTTTAAAGTACCATACACCTCTAACCTAAAATTATCAAAGGTTCCAAACATAGCATCAACATCTACGGTAATTCCTTCTGGTATAATAACAATATCTCCACTTTGAGGTAAAACACCTCCCCAAGTAGCTGGATCGCTCCAGTTACCCGAAACAGCAGTTAGTGTAGCTGCAAATAATTGAGTATAAACTGCAAGTGTTAAAGTAAGTAGAAGTAGCAGTTTTTTCATATTGGTGATAATTTCTTAAACAATATTAGAAAAAAAAGTTGAATAAAAAAATTTATTAACTTAAATTAAGTAGTTAACACTACTGCGTTAAGAGATTTATAACAATTGAAAATTTCGTTATTTTAAAATATAACAGAACAAAATTATGTTTATGTGTATCGATACTTGTTGTATTGTTTGATTTTAGGCAAAAAAAAACTTTCGTTAAGCAACGAAAGTTTTTTTTTAAATAAGTGTTTTATCTACATAGAAGGGAAAATACTTGGTTTTGCATCGTACATAACATTGTACACTATTTCAAACACATCTTCTACACTTGGTTTGCTAAAATAATCGCCATCTGTTCCATAAGCTGGTCGGTGTGCTTTGGCAGTAATTGTTATTGGTTTAGCATCTAAATATTTATAAGCTTCTTGCTCTTCTAAAATTTGTTGTAAAATAAATGCGCTTGCTCCACCCGGAACATCTTCGTCTAAAACTACTAAACGATTTGTTTTTTTAACAGACTCTACAATTGAATGATGAATATCAAATGGTAATAATGTTTGCACATCAATTAAATCAACTGTAATTCCTTTTTCTTCTAAAAGTTTTACAGCATCAGCAGCTATTCTACAGCACGAACCGTAGGTTACAAGCGTTATGTCGTTACCAGAATTTAAAGTTTCTGGAATACCTAATGGTGTTTTAAATTCGCCTAAATTGGTTGGTTGTTTTTCTTTTAAACGGTAACCATTTAAACATTCAATTACAATTGCGGGTTCATCGGCTTCTAACAATAAGTTATAAAAACCTGCTGCTTTTGTCATATTTCGTGGTACACAAACGTGCATTCCTCTAATTGAATTTATAATCATGCCCATTGGAGAACCACTGTGCCAAATGCCTTCTAAACGGTGACCACGAGTGCTAATAATTGCAGGAGCTTTTTGTCCACCTTTTGTTCTGTATTGTAAAGTAGATAAATCGTCGCTTAAAATTTGAATAGCATACAACAAATAATCTAAATATTGAATTTCTGCAATTGGACGCAAACCACGCATTGCCATTCCAATAGCTTGACCAGCAATTGTTGCTTCTCTTATACCTGTATCGCTAACTCTTAATTCGCCATATTTTGCTTGTAAGCCTTCGCAAGTTTGATTTACACCACCAATTTTACCAACATCTTCTCCAAAAATTAAAACTTGAGGATATTTGCTTAAAATAACATCGTAGTTATCGCGCAAAATTTCTCTGCCGTCAACAACTACTTCATTAGCTGAATACGTTGGTTCTACTGCGCTAATGTTTAAAGCAGATTTTTGTGATTCGCTATGTAAGTGAGAACTGTATCTTGTATTATTTTCGTTGTGTGCTTTATTAATAAAGTGTTTTAAATTAGATTTAGCATCAGAATTTTCGTTAATTAAAAGGTAATTAACTCTGCGTGCTGATACTAAAATATCTTTACGAATAGGTTCTACTATTGCTGTTAAATCGCTTTTTATTTTATTAATTTGTTCGCTTAAAGCTGAGTGTGATTGTGCACAAGCATCTAGCAATTGAATTATTTCGCTTACTTCATTTTTAATAGGAGTAAGGTAATCTGTCCACGCTGTTGATTTTGATTCGCGAACTAATTTTTTTGCTTCTGTTTCAATTAAAATTAAATCAGCTTCAGTTGCAATTGCATTTTGCAAAATCCATTCGCGCATTTTTTTAATGCCATCAAATTCGGTTTCCCAAGCTAATCTTTCTTTCGATTTATAACGCTCGTGTGAACCCGATGTGGAGTGACCTTGCGGCTGTGTAACTTCTTCTACGTGAACTAAAACAGGTACATGTTGTTCTCTGCAAACGGTTGAAGCTTTTTCGTATACTTCGCATAAGCCTGCGTAATCCCAACCTTTTGCTTTAAAAATTTCGTAACCTGGCCCGTTTCCTTCGCGTTGCATTCCTTTTAAAGCTTCAGAAATACTTGCTTTTGTAGTTTGAAATTCTTTTGATACAGAAATTCCATGTCCATCATCCCAAACAGACATAAGCATAGGCACTTTTAAAACACCAGCTGCGTTTATAGTTTCCCAAAACAATCCTTCAGATGTACTGGCATCGCCAATTGTACCAAAAGCTATTTCGTTTCCTTTATTTGTAAAATTCGAAAATTCATCTGTATGCAACAATGTGTTTTCGCGATATATTTTTGAAGCTTGTGCTAAACCTAACAGTCGGGGCATTTGTCCTGCTGTTGGAGAAATATCTGCTGATGAATTTTTTTGTTGCATTAAGTTTTTCCAGTTTCCATGCTGATCAATACTGCGCGTAGAAAAATGTCCACCCATTTGACGACCAGCGCTAGTTGGTTCAAAATCTACATCGGTGTGTGCGTATAAGCCAGAAAACCATTGTTTAATACTTAAATTTTGAGTTGCAAACATAAAGGTTTGATCTCTGTAGTAACCCGATCTAAAATCTCCATCTCTAAAAACTTTAGCCATTGCTAATTGCGCAATTTCTTTTCCGTCTCCAAAAATTCCGAATTTTGCTTTGCCAGTTAATACTTCCTTTCTTCCAAGTAAACTTGCTTCACGACTCTCGTTCGCAATTCTAAAATCGTTTAAAACACTTTTTTTAAACTCTTCAAATGTCATTTCCTTTTTTAAGGAATTTAAGGCTGTATTGCTCATAATAGGTTCAGTTTTCGGATAATACCTCAATTACAAATATAAGATAATTCGCTTTATTGAAAAAATGAAAAGTAAATAAATTAAAAAAGCCTTGTTTTATTGCTAAAACAAGGCTTTTTTTTGAGTGAACTATTTTAATTTTGAGTATTATCAAAAGTATCTACACCTTTTGTAATTCCCATCATTTGTTGCATAGTTCTTTTCATGTTTTCGGGCGAACCATCTAAAAACATCATATTTCCTTTGCCATTTTCAGCAAAATGTTTTAAAGCTTCTGTCCACATTGTAAATAAAATTAACGATGAATCTAAATCGGCAACTTTCATTTCTTTAGCGGCTTCAGACATACCTTTTGCAACTTCTTGACGGAATAATGCAACTCCTTGTCCTTGTAATTGCGATGCTTCTTTTTGAGCAGCCGCAGCAATTTTTATGGCATTTCCTTCGGCTTCAGCAGCTTTAGTTTTAGTAATTAATAAAGCCTGACCTTCGTTTTCGGCAGCAGCTTTTAAGTTGTTACTTGCCACAACTTGCGCCATACTGCGCATAATTGCTTCATCAAAAGCAATATCGTTTAATTGTAAATCTATTAAATGGTAGCCCCATTCTTCTAAGGTATTATCTAAATGACTTTTTACTTCTTGAACAATTTCGGTACGTAATGAAAGTACTTCAGCTTGTTTTTTAGTGGCCACAAATGCACGAATTGAACCTTCAACAGTTCTTATTAAAGCTTGCATTAAGTTACGCTCATCAATAAATTTAAAGGCAACATTTTTTAATGTGTTTTCTTCTTGATTTAAAACAGCAAACAAAATCATTGCTTTAAAATTTACGTTTGCTTGATCTTGCGTAGTAGCTGTAAACTCTAACTCTACAGAACGATTTTGAATTGAAATTCGTTTGTAAATACTTTCAATTATTGGAATTTTTAAATTTAAACCCGGAGTCATAATTCGCCTGTATTTTCCAAAAATGGTAACAATTGCAATGTTACCTTGTTGTACAGTTCTAAAACTGAACATAAGAAATAATAAAAATATTACTCCTAAAATAATTATTAGTGGTCCCATAAGTTTGATTTTTTTTCTGCAATATATAAATTAATTAAACGTAAAGAAAATGGATTTAAAAATAAAAATAATTTAGCCATATTACACTCATTTATTTATAAAATAAATAAGACCAACAAAGCCTTCGATTCTAAACGGTTGTGATCCAAAATAAATTGTTGGGTAACTATAATTTGGTTTTAGAGGAATGTTTGCCATACAATTCATTGTAAAACCAAATTTTGTTTTATTAAATATTAGATTTAAACCTATGCCTGGTGTATAAGCAAAAAAATATTTCTCTTCTTTGTCAATAAAATCAAAATGAGAATTAGCTATGCTTATTTGATTTATAAGCCATAAAGAGTTAAATCTCTTTTTTTTAAGTGGATGAAATTTAATAAAAATGGAATTTTCATGTTGTAAGTATGAAAGCGAATATAAATTACTACTTAATTGTGAAAAATTGAAAGCAGTGCCAACAGAAATTTTTGGCTTAAAATAATAGCCTAATTCAGTTCTGTTAATAACATATATAATATTGTTTTTTCCTACGTGATCAAATGCAGCAAAACCTCTAATTGCATTACCAGCGTATATTAAATTTTTGTAACTATAACTTGGTACAGTATCTCTATTTTTACAAATAGCTGTACCAAATAACAGGATTAATATTGGTAAAATTTTAAAAATCATTTATTAAGAAATAATAAAAATATTAATCTGAAAATAATAATAGTGGTTCAATAATTTTTTTCTGCAATTTATAAATTAATTAAACGTATAGAAAATGGATTTCAACAAAAATTAACAAAATATAAAATGTGTTTAAACATATATTTTGTAAACTTGTTACTTTATCAAACTAAACACATTAATTACATAAATTATGAAGAAAACAATCGTTACCTTATCATTAGTTGTTGCGGCTTATTTTGCGCAAACAACAAGCGCATCAGCACAATTGCAATTGCCACAACCAAGCCCAAAAGCTAAATTGGTTCAAACTGCTGGTTTAACCGATATTACAATAGATTATAGCTCACCAGCTGTAAAAGGAAGAACAATTTGGGGCGATTTAGTGCCTTACAACGAAGTTTGGAGAGCAGGAGCAAACAAAGCAACTTCAGTTAATTTTTCTAAAGACGTAGTAATAAAATCTGAATTATTAGTAAACGGAGATTTAATATCTAAAGATGTAACCGTTCCTGCGGGAAGTTATTCTTTGTTCTACATTCCTGGAAAAGTAATGTGGACTGTTATTTTAAATAAAAATACGGAATTGTGGGGTAGCGATGGTTACAAACAAGAAGAAGATGTTGTTAGAACAAGTGTAAAAGCAGAAACAATTTCTAACAGAGAAAGAATGACTTTTATAGTTTCTAATTCTACTGATGATGCTGCAAACATTGATTTAGAGTGGGAGAAAGTAAGAGTTAGCTTACCAATTAAATTAGGCACAGCTAAACAAGCTACAGAAAATATTAATAAAACTTTGGGCGGAACTTGGCGCTCATACGCATCTGCAGCGCGTTACATGTACGAAACTCCAAAAGATTATGATGCAGCTTTAAAATACATTGATTTGAGTTTAGCATTAACACAAGATTGGTATAACACATGGTACAAAGCAAAAATTGTTGCTGCAAAAGGTATGACAAAAGAAGCGCATGCATTAGCTGTAAAAGCTAAAGAATTGGGCGATAAAAATCCAGATAACTTTTTTTATAAAGATGATGTAGAAGCTGCAATTAAAGAATGGGCAGTTGCTCCAGCTAAGAAAAAATAATATTAGTAAATAATTTATTTAAAAAAGCACAATTTCTAAACTAGAAATTGTGCTTTTTTTATTCTTTTTTAAATTGATAAATTTTAGTAGTGTCGTTTTTAGTTTCAATTATTTTTAATTTATTTTCGTGAATAATGATTAAAGTGTTTTTAAAAATAGAAGTTGAGCATAGTAATTGTTGAGTGTCATTATTTACTTTCCAATTACCAGATGATATTTTAATAGGATTTTCAGTATCTATGCTGTAAAAATTGCATGTGCTATCAGTTTTAAATTCCAGTAACAAATCAGATGTGAAATTTATTTCAGGTGCATATTTTTCATTAATAAATTCATCTAAACTGGTTAGTTTCCATTTTGCGCAAATTTCCTTTTGTAGATTTACCTCATAATTTCCATACGATTGAAAAATAGTATAACCATTAACATAGCTAAATAATTCACTAATGTTACCTTGGTAATCATAATAAATCCAATTACCATGTTTCATTGGTTCTGGGTCAGAAAAAGTAGAGGCAATATAAAACTCTCCATTTGGGGTAGCAGCTTCTATAAAATTTATTTTTAAAATAGCTTGTTTTTTATTAAGTCCTTTAGACTCAATTTTACCATTGTCATAATAATTAATCCATTTGCCCGTTGCAAAGGAATAAAACTCATTTATGTTGTTTTTTAAATTCGTGGTATCAAAAGTTTGACCGTTTAAGTCGCGAACATCATAACAAATTTTAATTTCATTTTTATGATAAATGGTATATTCTGTTTCATTTGCTAATTGTCCGTTTGAATACCATCGTTTCCAAGTACCAGTTTTAAGACCTTTTTGTAATAAGCCTTCTTCCTTTATTTTATCTTTTGTTTCTACACCATTAATGTAATACATAGTATCTAAAAACAAAGTAGTTGTTTGTGAAACGCATATTTTAATCGAAAAAATAAATGTTAATAGAAATAAAATTCGTATGTTCATTTTAATAGGTATTATTTTTTAAAAATTCTACTTTCAATATCAGATATGTTTTGTGGTAAGTGATTACTAAATACTTTTTTAAATTCATTTTTGTAGCTATCCATAAAAAAATATTTAGCCATATCGCAAGCTTCAAAAATTTTGTCGGGATTGTTTTTTACAATTGTTTCAGCAATTTGTCGAGCTAAATCATCACCAATGTAACATTGTTTTACTGCTGTTTTAAATATCGATAATAATCTTGCATCATTACTTTCTACACAATATTTTAAAACTAATTTAGGCTCTTTGTTAAATAAAAGAAATTGAATTAACATTTCTCTTTGGCTTGTATCGTTAACTTTAAAGCCAAGTTCAATTAATTTTAAAAATAAATTATATTGAAAGGTGTAGCAATAAAAGTTTGTACCTTCTTTTGTGGCTCTTTGTATTGCAGCAATATAAGTGTTTTCGTTTCCTAACACGAGTGCGAGCTCACAAGAAAATACTATGGATTCGACGCTTGTAGAATTTAGAAAAACATTTTCAATTGCTTTATTTAATTCAGTTGTAATAAAAGAATTTGCTTTACAAATTCTATTAATGTAATTAACAGTATTCTCAATATTATCGCGATTTAATGTTTCGGCAACATATTGAAAATGGTTTGAAAAATAATTAAAATTAGTTACTTCGCCTCTTGCAAATACAAACGGATACGAGTTGTTTTTTATTGGAGAGGCAGAACTAGGATTGTATTTATAAGTTTGAACATCTCTATCAAAATCAACAATTTCTTGTCCAAATATTTTAGTTTTTGAAGCATTAATGCGAATAGCAAAGCACTCTCTCACTTGCTCAAAAAAAGGCCTTTTAATTGATATATCACATATTTGAACTTTATGTAAAACCTCGTTAACACGGCTTTCGAATCTTGAATACAGAATTATTGCAAACCTACTAACAACTGAACCTTCAATACGTTTTTGTTCTGCGAGACTATAAAATAAATCAATCATTTTTTCATTGTGCTCGTCCATATACGATTTAAACAAAGTAACTAGATCTCCTTTTTGCTCTAGTTTTTCTTTTAATTTATTTTTTAGTTCTTTGTCGTCGCAATTTTGAGCTAATTCTTTTATGTTTTCAGCTGCATATTTTTCTAGTGTACTATCAAAAAAACTAGCATCGTTTATAATTCTTTGGCAAGCAGCATTATAAACTAACCCTGCTTTGCCTCCAACAAAATGACGGATAAAAAAAATTACTTGTGAATCGGTTTCGGTAGCTAATAATTTTGCACCAACTAACGATGCTTCGTCCATTAAAAAATTATACGCGTCTTTATCCTTCCAAGTATCAATTTCGTCAAAAATATCATCTATATAACTTTCGTTTTTACGATGCATTGGTCCCCAATGGGCAGCTTTTTTAAAGTATTCGCAAAATTCATCTTGTGAATTAATTTTATCTCCGCGTATAGTAAATGGATACATTTTTTTAGAGTTATGAATTAATAAGTTAAGAGTTATGAGTGTATAGTTGAGAGTATTTGAATCTTATTTATTGTATCTTATATCTTGGTTCTTTAATACGGTTTTTGTCCCATCATATTTCCAGCAGGAGAGTAGTTGGCTACAATATACACTTTTCCGTTTTTTGCTTTGGCAATTCCTATTCCTACTTTAGTTGTTGTTTTCCAAACCATTTGTGTGTAGTGCCCCGCTTTATTCCAGTTACTTTCTGATAGTTTGGTTCCTTTTTTATAAAATTTAATTTCTTCGTGCCAATCTTCGCATGCATCAATTAATTTATAATCTTTTCCCCAACCATAAAAAATATTTTCGCCGTAAAGTTGTTTATACTTTCCATTATATGGACGATGTTTAAACTGATTATTAACCGCTAAATAATCGGCCCACTCTTGCGCATACTTTGCTAAGTCAACCGACCATTCTAAATTATTTACTTTAACATCTTTACGAGCTTTGTTGTGAAAATCTAAAGCAGTTTGAGCCTCTTTTTGATTGGCTCTTGAACCTGTTAATACAGGCACTTTAAGATTTGTATCTAATGAAAATAAAAAAAGAATAAATAGAAAATGTTTTTTCATAATTTTAATTTAAGATTACCAACTTCCGCTGCTACCGCCACCGCCAGAACGACCACCGCCACCACCGCTAAAACTTGAACCCGAAGAATATGACGAACTAGAACCAGATGAATAACTAGAGGAACTGCTTGAATAAGAGCTTGATGAACTAGAACTATAAGAACTACCGCCAGAAGAACCAGATGATGGAGCCGAATGCATAAACAAACCAAACATATAAATTAAATTAACTCCAGTTGTTACAAATGCTAATATGCCTATATCTGATGTTATTCCTAGATCATTTAAATTAATTAACTGAATATTATAATCGTAGCAATAAATTGTGTAAGCTATAATTATTGTTGTGATAAAAAATGATAAGAAAAAATAGTTTACTTTTTTTGAAGTGTTAGAAGTGCAATATTCTTCAATAAAAGAGGTTGATAGTAAAGCCACTAAAAAATTAAAGCCAAACATATTATAAGACTGCAACAACAACTGATAATTCATTTTACTTGTAAACATAGCAACAGCAATAAAAACAAGTAATAGAGAAACTATATATGCAATTACAAAAACTTTTTTTATTGTTTTTTTTCTTGTGCTATCAGCTTTAACATATTTAAGTATTAAAAAAAGAAGTAGAGAAACTATAGCAGCAACAATGGTTGTTGCCATACTTGGATTATATTCTTTTTCGTTGAGAAGTTCTTTAATGCTTTTTCCACCAATTATAGAAATAATTGCGTCTGAAGCTTGGTTTAAGCCATCAAAATAATCTTCGTTTTTAAAGTTTGGAATTATGTATTCGTCTTGAATTGCATTACAGGTTACATCAGGTAAAATTGCTTCAACGCCATATCCTGTTTGAATTCTAAATTTTCTATCATCAATAAAAACGGTTATTAAAACGCCATTATCTTTTCCTTTTTGTCCAACTTGCCAAGCATCAAAAATTTGTTGTGTGTAATCTTCTAAATTATTTCCATTTAGAGATTTTGAAATGTATATAAAAACTTGATTAGAGCTTTTTTCTTCTAAACCTTTTAATTTTAAATTTAGTTCTTCTTGCTCCGAACTGCTTAATAATGCAGCATCATCGCTTACATAATTTGTAGGTTTTGCAGGAAAATTAACTTGAGCATTACTGTTTAAGTAAACAAAAGTTAAGAGTAGAAGTAAAGTAACTTTTTTCATGAATATAAATATATAAAAAAAGCGCAGAATTTTCTGCGCTTTTTTAAATTAAATATTTGTAATTAATTTATTGACAATTTAAATTAATAGTCTTATTAAAATTTCGTTTAACAGAATCAACTTCAAATGTTTTAGCGTAGCGAGACTGTAATTTACTGCATTGCATTTTATAACTCATATCGTTTGCTTTTGTAGCTTTCGTAAAGCATCCACATACATCATCAATTTTTTCTTGATACGTTTTAGTTTCGCTAAAAGCAATACCATATTTGGCATCAGAAATTGCGCTCATACATGTTTCGCATTCTTTTACATAAGCTTGTTTTGTTGTTTTGTCTTCACCAAATTCTTCACGTAATTTTTCGTCAAGTTCTAAACACTTCTTTTTTGCTGTGTTTTTTTCTTGCTCGGTTTTTTTAGCATCGGCAGCTTTTAAACAATCACAAAATTTTTTGGATTGTTCAGTTGGAGGTGTTGCATTAAAAAATAATGCAGTAATAGTAATTATTAATAAAGATTTCATAGCTTAAGTATTTTGTTGATTTAATGCAATATATAAAATAAAATCAATTTTCCAAAGGCTTTAGACAAGTATTTGTAATTGTTTAGGTGTTTTACACTATTATTTTGGGCTATTTTTTGATGTAGGATTAATTTTTTTTACATTTGATTCTTTAGTAGCGTTTATGTCGGAGCATTCCAATCAAGAAGTACATATAGTTTCAGTAAAAACAGATATTGAGTCTGTTGATTTATTGAATGCGCAGGGTTGGAAAATTAGAGCTTCATTCCCTAAAAAAACCTTAGAACAATCTTTACTTGCTAGAGAATTATCGTTAAAGTTAAATTACCAAAAAGGTATTGCAAACTCCTTTTGTAATTCGGGTACCGCTTATTATTTACTATCGCATTATCAATTGGCGCTAAGCGATTTATTTAAATCGAAAGAATTATTTAAATTGATTGGTGATAAAAAAAGAATTTCTATTTGTTTGCGATACATTGGTAATGTATACGTTGGTTTAAATCAGTTTGATAAAGCAATTGAATATTATACTAGAACACTCGATATTTCTACAGAAATAAACGATACTAAATCTATTGCTTATCTCTATGGTAACATGGGTTATACGTATTTAAAAATGCATGCTTTTCCTAAGGCTATCGATTTTTTAAATAAAAGTTTATCTATTTTGCATGAGCAAGATGATGATTTAGGCATAGCTGATGCATCAAATACGTTAGCGCAAGTTTATTTAGAATGCAATCAGCCATCAAAAGCATTTGGTTTAATTCAAGAAGCTTTAAAACGAAGTAATAAAATTGATCATATAAGAGGTTTAGCCAATTCAAATACTAACTTGGGTAGTTTTTATAAATTGCGTCAAGATTTTGATAGAGCTATTTATCATCATAAAATTGCATTGGCATCTGCAATCGAAATGGGTGAGAAGATGTTGGTAGCATCGGTTTACAAAAATTTAGCGCACACTTATCAAGCCGACAACGATTATAAAAAAGCGTATGAGTGTTTTGAACAATTTGAATTCACAAAAAGTAAGCTTAACGATTTAAATAATGAAGTAGCAGTTAATTCATTACAAAATCAATTAGAGTTAGAAAAAAGCGAAAAAGAAAAAGAAATTTTCCGTTTGCGAAATATAGAATTGGTTAGTGCTTTTAAATTAATTGAAGAAAAAAATAAAAACATTACCGACAGTTTAAAATATGCGCGTCATATTCAGGAATCGTTAATGCCCGGAAAAACTACCTTAGACAAGCATTTACAAGATTATTTTGTTTTTTATAAATCGAAAGATATTGTAAGTGGCGATTTTTATTGGTTGCAACAAAAAGGAGATAAAGTATTTTTTGCGGTGGTAGATTGTACAGGTCATGGAGTGCCAGGAGCCTTTATTTCGCTAGTAGGTAACAACGTTTTAATACAAGCCGTAAAAGATAACGAATCGGGCAATGCAGAAGACGTAATTAACCAAGCCAATATTTTATTTAACAGTACTATCCGTCAAACCTTAGAAGAATCAACCGTTAAAGACGGAATGGATTTGTCGTTTTGCGCAATTGATAGAGCAAAAGAAAGTTTACAATTCGTTGGTGCTAATCATACCTTGGTACAAATTAGAGATGGTAACTTGTTAACCTATAGAGGTAACAAATTCCCGATTGGAATATTTATTGGCGAGGAAGTTAAGCAGTTTACTAGTGAAACTATTCATTATAAAAAGGGAGATACTTTTTACATGTTTACGGATGGTTATATCGATCAGTTTGGCGAAGTAACTAATCGTAAATTTACGCGCAAACGCTTGTATCAAATTTTGTTGGAAATAAATAAATTTTCGATGGAAGAGCAGCGTCAAAAATTAGTTACTTACTTTAACGATTGGCGTGGTAACGAAGAACAATTAGATGATGTTTTAATTACTGGAATTCGTTTTTAGTTTTATTTTTGCAAAATAAATAATTAATTTATAATTGCCCAGGTGGCGAAATTGGTAGACGTACCATCTTGAGGGGGTGGCGAGAAATCATGCGAGTTCGAATCTCGTCCTGGGCACAATTTTTACCAACTATTTTAAGCTATAACTTTAAGCAAAGTGCTTATTCCTACAATTAAAACGGTGTACAAAACTATTTTTTTAAAGTTTTGTTCGCTTACGTAGTTTAAAATCTTTTTACCAGCTAAAGTTCCAACAATGCTCACTACCAAAAGTATTGGCACCAAAAACAAATCGTGTTTGTGCATATAACCATTGTTAAAATAAACAACACTTCGGCTAGCATCAATAAAAAAATCAATTAGTGCAGAAGTAGCTATAAACGTGTTTTTTTCTAAACTAAAAGCAGCTAATGTAATACCTCTTACGGCGCCTCCTGTGCCTACTAAACCCGCAACAAAGCCAGATATGCTACCGCCAGCTAAGGCATTAAATAAATTGGGTTTAAGTTGTATGTTTTGTACAATTAAAAACAATAAACTAACAGCAATTAAAAAAATGGCTAAACCAATTTCTAAATAGTTAGTGGTTAAATATTTACTTAAGTAAGCGCCAAAGCTTACAAAAACTATTGCTGGTATTCCTATTTTTAAAACAAGTTTCCAATCAATACCTCTTTTAAAAAGATAAATTTTAGATATGTTGCTCGATAAGTGAAATAAAGCTGTGATGCCCAAAACAGAATGAAAATCGAAAAAATAAGATGCTATTGGAACAAACAATAACGACGAGCCAAAACCACTTACAGTGCCAATAATTTCGGCAAGCAAAGCTAAAAAAATAAAGAGGTATAAATTATCCAATTTTACATATGTTATTGATGCTGTTTAGCTTGACTATTAACGCTCGTTTATTTTTGATTTGTATCGAATTAAAATAACTTTTACATCTTTATCTAATAGCATTTTATATAAAAGCAATCTATCCTTGAATTTATCTTGTTTTCCAAAGGCATCATCTAACCATAACAATATTTCGTGCTCAGGAAATTGTTTTTTTAAAATCTCGTAATCGCGATAATCTGAGGATAGATAGTTTTTATACTTGTAAATTTTCAGTTCCTCATTAATTGAATTTAACTTTTGTTTGAATTCATTTTTATTTAAAGAATATAAACCCGGCCAATGCAAGTAATAACTTATTTGATAGCCTTCCTTTAAAAACTCATTAAGCATAGAAACATTGCTACTCTCAACAATAAAATTATTTCTTAATAATGATAATGAATCACATATAAAATTCAAATTTTTAATAGCTTGCTCTTGATTTTTAGCTTCTAGATTTTTAAAATCTAACCAAAAATGTAGCGTTTTATTTTGGCTAACAGAAGATAGATATTCTTCTAAAAAAAGTTGAATTGATTTTTCTGGAGGATGATTAATATCAAATTTTTTTAATGAATCTACAAAAACAACATCTAGCTCAACTCCGTAATAGTCAGCTTTTAATTCGTCTAATTTTTCAATACTATTTACTCTATGAACCCAAATTTTTTGATTAAATAACAACTTTAAAAAGTTATCTGAAAAAAATAAAAAGAAACTTAATATACCAAATAATAGAATTCCTAAAAATAATAGAATGAATTTGCGTTTCATCTAATTTACAGTTTTAAATAATTGATCAAAATCTTTCCCATCCTTAACACTTCTTTTTCTATCTTTAAAATTAGCATTGAAAATGCTTCTTTCAGCTTCGTTAGCCGTAAATGTTACATTTGCGATATCTGCAACCGAAAAAATTAAATCGTCACTCATGTATTTTCTTTTTTTGTATTGCTCAAATTTTCTAATTTCTTCGATTTTATTCGACCAATAAATAAAAGGTATTGCGAACATTGAGTAGGTTGGATTAGATTCATTATGTCCTGAACCATCAACAGTATCATACACTTCATCGCCATGGTCGGATAAATAGATTAATGATGAGCTTTGGTTTGTAGTGTTTACTTTTAATTTTTGAATTATATTATAAATAATGTAATCGTTGTATAAAACAGCATTGTCGTAATAATTTATAATACTATTTGAATATTCTGTTGGGAATTTTGTAACTGGTTTATCATTAAATAAACTAAAAGATTTAGGATACCGGTTATTGTATTGAACATGCGTGCCTAATAAATGGATAACAATAAATTTTTTTGAAATATCTTCGTTAAGTATTTTTTCTAGATGAGGCAATACTTTTTCGTCAAGTGATTTTTGATCGCCATCATCATTACCTGTGTTTGTAAAAATTGATTTGTCGGATAATTTTGCAATTGTTGTAGATAAAGTTTCGTGGTAACCAACTGGAATTTGATTTGAAATCCAATAGGTTTTAAAACCCGCTTGTTTCATTATTTCAATAATTGTTCCATCAAATTTTTTGTTTGGATTTTCGTAATTAGCCAAGGTTAGTATTTTTTCTAAGCTTGCTATTGTGTGAGTATGTGGACTAATTACATCTTCAAAAACGACTAACTCTTTTTTTATTTTTGAAAGTAGTGGGTTAGTAGGTCTGTAATAATTGTACAATTGTAAATGTGTTTTAGTTGTTGATTCACCTATAACTAAAACATACGTCTCTTTTTGTGATTTTGGGTTATTTGATTTTGATTGTAGATTATCATGACTTTTGTTGTTTCCAAATAAAAAATCATTGTATTTTTTTTTCTCTTTTTTGTATTTCAAATAACTATCATTAGCAATATAAAACAAATGTTGTTTATGATGGTTTGCATTTATATAAATAAAAACTAAAATTGAAAAAGTAACTAGTACAGCCGTTATTTTTCGTCTATTATTTACATTAATATAATGATGAGAAGCCTTCATTTTAAGTAGAATTGGGCTCGTAGTTAATTTTATTAAATCGGATTTTATTTCATAAAAAATTTGATTAGTTGTGTAATTATCTATTGAAATTTTTAACCATTTAAGAATAAAAAACGAAACAAGAAGAAGTAATGTCAAAACGGACATCATCTTAAAGTTTAAATACTGCTGAACAAACTCTATTAATTCATCTTTATTAGTTTCTAATAAAATAAATATAGTTGACGTATTAATTCTTTCGTGATATAGACTTACAAAACACCATTCAAAATATGTAACAAGAATAGAAACAATGTATATTAAAGAAGTATAATAAAACTTTAATTTTTTGTTTATTAAAAGTGCTGAAAATAGGTAAAGAATTAAATAGATATATAGAACTCTTTCTGGAGTGAAATTAGAATTTAAGTTTGCTTTTATAGAAAGTAAAAGAAGTGCAACAGGTAATATTAAAAGAAAGTAGCTGTATTTTACGAAAAATTTTGACATCCAATAAAAGTATTCTCTAATAATTAATTCGACACAAATTTTAAACCTACAATAGAAATAATGAGTGTACTAATAAAAAACACACGCCAAAAATCAGTAGGTTCGTTAAACACTAAAATGCCAATTATAACTGTTCCAACTGCGCCAATTCCTGTCCACACTGCATAGGCAGTGCCAATTGGTAAAGTTTGTGTTGCTTTGTAAAGTAAAAACATACTTATTGCTAAACAAATAAAAAAGCCTGCTAGCCATAGGGTAGAAGTGTTGCCTTGTGTTGTTTTGGCTTTGCCCAAACAAGTTGCAAAACCTACTTCAAACAAGCCAGCTATTATTACTAAAATCCAATTCATTAAGCTTGTACTTTTTTTAATGCAGTAGCATAAATTTTAACAATACTTTTTTTTTCTTCGCGTTTGCAAATTGCTTCTATAGCAGGAATAAGTTCTTTGTTGTGTTTTGTTTTTAGTTTTACTATTTCGCCTAAAGCGCTTGCAGCACTCCATCTAACAACCGTTCCTGTATGTTCAGTATTTATTAATAAATTAGAAATACTATCGTCTAAATTCTTACTAAAAACAAAAACTGTATTTGCAATAACTTTTGCAGATTCCCATTTAACTCGTGGAGCCTTTTCTCTTAGCGAATTAACTACAAAATCGAACATTTTTTGGTTTGCAATACTTGTATTTTTTTTTGTTGCAAATTCAATCGCTTCAATACAAGTTGCTTTTGCAGAATCTGTACTTTTTTCTGCAAAAGCTATTAACTCGTTAAGTTGTTCGGGATTATTGACCAAGTAATCACAAAGTTTCTCTGTAATTTGTTTTGGTTTTAAACTTTTATCGCTTAAAATTTCAGTAAAATTCATCAGATAAAAATCTAATTATTTAGCATTCATTAATTCTTTTTTCGCTAATATATAATGCGATAAATTGTTTTTTTCTTCAGCAGTTAGTTTTGATTTTGGAGCCATTCTATCAATAATGCTTACCCATTCTGTTGCGCTGTGCCCTTCAATTCCGCCTTTTGCACCGTGGCAATTAAAACATTTGTTGTTGTACACATCAACTCCATTTGTAATGTTTGCTAATGTAATTGCGCTCGATTTTTTTTGAGCTTCAACTAAAATCTTTTCGTTTGTAATTTCGTTACTTACTGGTGAAGTTTCTTTAGTTGTTGCTGTTGCAGTTGTTTTTTTAGAACTAGTGCAACGATAAATAAATAATGTCGAACCAATTAATAATAATGCAATTGTGATTTTTTTCATAAGTATATAGATTTAAAAATTAAGCTTTTGTATGAAATTCGCCTTCCCACTTAGCAATAACAACTGTTGCTAAACAATTACCAATAACGTTAACTGATGTGCGAGCCATATCCATTAAGGCATCAATACCCAATATTACAAAAATGGGTTCTGTAGGTAAATTAAAACTGGCAGCTGTTCCCAATAAAATTACTAGCGAAGCACGCGGCACGCCTGCAACACCTTTACTGGTTAGCATTAAAGTAAAAATCATTACTAATTGTTGTGTTAAAGTCATTTCTACACCTGCTGCTTGCGCAACAAAAATAGAGGCTAGCGCTAAATATAAAGTTGTGCCATCCAAGTTAAAACTATAACCTGTTGGCATAACAAAGGCTACTATTTTTCGAGGCACCCCTAAATTTTCCATAGCAACCATTGCTTTAGGTAAAGCTGCTTCAGAACTTGTAGTTGCAAATGCTATTGAAACAGGTTCGGCAACAGCTGCAATGAATTTACGAATCGGTAATTTTATTATAAGTGCAATTGGCAACAATACCAATAAAATAAAAGCAATTAATGCAACGTATAATGTAGCGAGTAAATGAAACAAATTGACCATTATGCCAAAGCCCATATTTCCTACTGTGTAAGCAATTGCAGCGCCAACACCAAATGGCGCTAAGTACATAATTACGTTTGTAAATTTAAACATAACTTCGCTTAAGCTTTCAGCAAATTCAATAACAGGTTTACGTTTTTGCTCGCTAACCATTGCAGCGCCAATACCAAACAAAACACTAAAAATCACAACTTGTAATACTTGCCCTTCGGCAACGGATTTAGCAATGTTTTCAGGGAAAATATGTAGAATAATATCTGATGTTGTTTGTTTTACAATAGTAATTTGTTCTGTACTTTGTTGCGTTGGCATTTCAATTCCAACTCCTGCTTTAGAAATATTTATAGCTGCTAAACCAACAAACAATGCTAATGTAGTAACTACTTCAAAATACAATAACGATTTCCAACCCATTCTTCCTACTTGTTTTATATCAGAATGACCTGCAATACCAACCACTAACGTTCCGAATAGGAGCGGAGCAATAATAGTTTTAATTAATTTTAAAAATGCTGTGCTTATTACTTTTAAGTTGTTGGCTACTTCGGGCATATCGTTGCCTATTTCTGCACCAACTACCATACTAATTAAAATCCATGTGGTTAGCGAGCTTTTGCTAATTCCAAAAACTATTAAAGTGGCAATAAATACCCATCTAAAACTCATTAAAATAAAACTATCAATACTTAACCATGCAAAATGATTTGCAATTGATAGTGTGCAAGTAATAAATAAAATAATTACTAAAAGTATTCCTATTTTGTTTTTAATCATGGCTATGCTATAAAATAAAAAAGCTCTATACGAATATAGAGCTATAAAGATAATATTTTATAATTACTGATAGAATCCTTTGTTTTGCATTTCTGCAACATCTTTTGTTTTTACTTTGCATTTTATTATTCTTCCTGTTTTACAGAAGCATGCTTTGCAAAGTTCTGGCACACTATCATTTGAAATTTGAATTTCTAAAATCTTTATATCTATACTTTTAAAATAGGCTTCAATGTTTTTTTCTTCGTCTATTTCTTTTAAATCATCATTTGTCCAAATGTCAGCGCAATACGTTTCTTTGTAATATACCCAATCAGTATCAACCATTTTACTGCAACTTATTTGTGAAATAAAAAAAGCGAAAATGAAAACGATTTTTTTCATTGCTTAAAGATTTGTGCAAACCAAATATATAAAAAAAACTCCAACTAAAAGCTGGAGTTAACAATAAAAATATTTTTAATACTACTAATGAACGCCTTGTGCTGCTAACCAACGTTCGGCATCTAAAGCAGCCATGCAACCACTACCAGCAGCTGTAACGGCTTGGCGGTAAATATGATCTTGAATATCACCACAAGCAAATACACCTTCAATATTTGTTTTGCTAGAACCCGGAGTAGTTTTTATGTATCCGTTTTCGTCCATAGTTAATTGCCCTGTAAATAATTGTGAGTTAGGTGTATGTCCAATAGCAACAAAAAATCCTGTTACTGCAATTGTTGAAGTTTCGTTAGTAGTTCTGTTTTTTACAATAACTCCGTTCACTCCTTTATCACCAACTATTTCAACAGTTTCGGTATTAAACAAAACTTCAATATTTGGCGTGCTCATTACTCTATCAATCATTGCTTTTGAAGCACGAAATTTATCGCTACGCACAAGCATAGTAACTTTTTTACAAAGTTTAGATAAGTAAGTAGCTTCTTCAGCAGCAGTATCGCCAGCTCCAACAATAGCAACTTCTTGATTACGGTAAAAAAAGCCATCGCAAACAGCGCAAGCAGAAACACCAAAACCATTAAATTTTTGTTCGCTTTCTAAACCTAACCATTTGGCACTTGCTCCAGTTGCAATAATAATTGTATCGGCTAAAATTTCTTTTGTATCATCAACAATAACTCTTTTTGGAGAAACAGAAAAATCAACTTTTGTTGCTAAACCAAATCTAACATCTGTTCCAAAACGCTCTGCTTGTTTTTTTAAATCTTCCATCATTGCTGGGCCTTCAACTCCGTTTGGATAACCAGGGAAATTATCAACTTCGGTGGTAATAGTTAACTGTCCACCAGGTTGCAAACCTTGATACATGATTGGTTTTAAACCCGCTCTTGATGCATAGATAGCAGCTGTGTAGCCAGCAGGACCAGAACCTATAATTAAGCAATTTGTTTTTTCAATTTCTGCGCTCATAATTTCTTTTTGATAAAATTTTGTTGCGCAAATTTAAGTATTTAAAAGCTTTTTCGATTGTAATATTTGTTACTTAGTAAAGTACTTTTTAAGAAAATGTTGACAACTTAGCTCACACTAATTGCAATTAGTAACAGGAGAACTGCAAAGCCATTCTGTAGCTATCCAGCCTGTTAGCTTTCTTTTTTGAGCATCAGTCCAGCTTACTTTAGCAAACTTGTTGCAGATGTCGATAATGTTTACCGATGTTTCTTGATTAATAGTAGCAATTATCTTAGAAGCGGTGTTTGATTTTTCGTAAATTTTAATGGGTTTGCCATCGTAGTTGCGCGTTCCGCACTGCACAATAGAACTGTGTATCCAGCCAAAAGCAGCGTTTAGTTTTACTTCGTTGTTGTATGAATATAAATCGCTAATTTTTAACCAACCGTCTTTTGCATCAACAATAGAAATCCCATACGAATCGTTTGCAGGAATTTGTTGAATAATAGCACCTTTTGGTTCTTTTCTGATGTTTGTTTTTCCGTTGATATCTGGATCGTTAAGGTAAGCAGACATTTCTTTTTTACAAGCCGATTGAGCCTTGCAATAAAATGTAGTGCATGTTAAAATGGTAAGAGAAAGAAAAATAAATTTCTTCATTTAAATTTAGGCAACTCTAATTCTTTTTCCTGCTTTAAGCACAGCTTTAGAACTCATTTTATTTAGCTTTCTAAGTTTAGCTACAGTGGTTCTGTTGTTACGTGCAATTTTACTTAAGGTATCGCCTCTTTTTACTTTGTAGTATCTAATTTTAGATGCTTCGGCTTTAAAATCGGCAATGTATTTAAATGAGTTTTTATCAATTGCGATTTCGTTAGTTGCTAAACAACCCGATTCAAAATTAATAACTGTGTTTGGGTTAATTGGTTGTCCTTTAAAACGAACTTCAAAATGTAAATGGCTACCTCTTGAGCGACCTGTGTTGCCACCTAATCCTAATAAATCGCCAGCTTCAACATGTTCACCAATTTTTACATCTAAACGCGATAAGTGTGCATAAACAGTTTCTAAACCATTTTTATGACGAACAACAACAACATTTCCGTAAGAAGAACTTTTTCTTGAAACACGCACAGTTCCTTCAAAAGCGCAATAAACGCTATCTCCTGTTTCTAAATCAATATCAGTTCCGTAGTGGTATCTAACTCTGCTTCGTGGGCCAAAGTTAGAAGTAACTCTACCTTTATAAGGATGAAAATAATCGCATTGGTAATGATCTTGTAATTTTATAATTGTAGTATCAGTTTTTTTAGATAAGTCCATTTTATATGGATTTACACTTACTGTATCCCAAATGCCATAAGCATCAAAGCTTGGGTCTTTTAAAAAAATGTTGTCTTCATCTTCACTCAGTTCGTGTTCCTCATGCTGTTCCTCAGATGCCAAGATTTCTTCATCTTCTATACTTTCTAATTCTTCGGAAACAACAACCGATTTTAAATTTATTTTTGCCTTAGTAGTGTCTTTACCATTTTCTGTCGGATTTTTAATTTCGCCTGCATTTACAGAACTTAAAAAAGTACAAATTAAAAAGAGAGAGAGGATATATTTTAAAACTATTTTCATCGATTTATAGTGAGCTTTGTTTTTTTTAATTTTAAGATTGGCTAAATTAGAAGTATTTTTTTTATTAACAAGTAATTAACCATTTTTTTTCTTAAAGTTACTTTGTTAAAAACCTCATTTTACGTTTAAAATAAGTAAATTGCGCCAAAATAATATTTTTTAAAAACAAGATAATAATATGAGTAAAGCAGAAATTGTTACAGGAAAAGGAACTATGATGGTAGAACTTTATGATAAAGAAACTCCAGGTACGGTTCAAAATTTTAAAGATTTAGCAAATAAAGGTTTTTATAATGGATTAACTTTTCATCGTGTTATTCCTCAGTTTGTAATACAAGGTGGTTGCCCAAAAGGTGATGGTACTGGCGGACCTGGGTACAAAATTAAATGCGAAACAACTGGCGAAAAACAGTTTCACGACAAAGGAGTTTTATCAATGGCACATGCAGGTAAAGATACTGGCGGTTCTCAATTTTTTATCTGTTTATCAAGAGGTCATGTAGCACATTTAGATGGCGCACATACTTGTTTTGGTAAAGTGGTTGAAGGATTAGATGTGGTTGATGGAATAAGAATGGGCGATGTTATCGAAAAAATTACAATTACAGAATAATATAAATGATCGAGTACTTTAACGAGCTCGGTTTATTAGGCTTATTTTCAGCTTCTTTTTTAGCTTCAACTATAGTACCAGTTTCATCTGAGCTGGTACTATTTTTTTTGTTATACAGCGGTGTTTCTCCTTTAACGTGCTTGGTTGTAGCAACAATTGGAAATACATTAGGAGGAATTACTACATATTATTTAGGCTATTTAGGTAATACAACACTTATTAAAAAATTCACAGGGATTTCTGACGATAAATTGCAAAAGTGGTATGTTTTTGCTGATAGAAAAGGAAAATATTTAGCTTTTTTTAGTTGGTTGCCATTTGTTGGTGATGTATTTATGGTATTGCTCGGATTATTGAAATCGCCTAAAACAATTACACTATTTTTTATGTTTATAGGTAAGTTAATTAGATATGTTGTATTGATATATTCAACTAATTTAATTTTGGCTTGATAATTAAAAAAAGAATTATTAACTTTAAATTAAGTAAAATACCAAACAAAATATTAATGAAAAAAATCTGCCTTTTATTTAGTATGTTTCTTTTTTTGGGAGCAGCAGTTAATGCTCAACCTTGGATTCAAAATTTGAAAAATCAAGGAATAGAAAATCCTAATTTTAATCAAATTAGAGATGCTTTTTACCAATACAAACAGTCCCATCCAGAAATGGTTAGAGGCGAAAAACAATTTAAACGTTGGGAATATTTTTGGGAAAAAAGAGTAGACGAAAATGGAAATTTCCCTTCTCAAGAATTATTAGTAAGAGAGTGGAATAAGGCACAACTAAGAAATAACTCAATTGCAAAAAAAACAAGCGAGGCAGGAGTTTGGGAAATATTAGGACCTAAAGATGCTGTGCCTAGCGGCGGCGGCGGAGTAGGTAGAATTAATTGTATTGCTTTTGATCCTATTGACCCAACTATTATTTATGCTGGTTCGCCTGCTGGTGGTTTATGGCGTAGCGATGATGATGGTTTAACTTGGTTTACAACAACTGATAACTTACCATGCATTGGTGTTTCAGATATTGTAATTAATCCTGAAAATAGAAATGAAATATACATTGCTACAGGCGATAGAGATGCTGGTGATACAAGAAGTTTAGGTGTTTTTAAATCTACTGATGGAGGTGCTAATTGGGTTTCTACTGGTTTAGAGTTTGCTTATAGCACAAATATTCAAATCACTAAAATGATTATGCACAAAAACGACCCTGATACAATTGTTGCAACAACAGATAAAGGTATTTATAGAACTTTTGATGGTGGTGATAGTTGGACTAAGATTGTTACAAGTGGTGAGTATTTTGATTTGGAAGCTAAGCCCGGAGATCCTAATACATTGTATGCTTCAACGGGAAGTTCAGTTATAAAAACAACAGATTTTTTTACTAATAGAACTACAATTTCTACAGGAGTAAGTTTTGGCTCAACTCGATTAATGCTAGCAGTTACACCAGCAAACGCAAATGTTATTTATACCGTTGGCGCAGATGGAGGAGGTGGTTTCGCTGCACTTCATAAATCATCTGATGGAGGAGCAACATGGGTACAAAAATCTACTTCGCCAAACATTTTAGGTTGGTCAACTAGCGGAACTGGAGATACAGACGGGCAAGGTTGGTATGATTTAGGTTTAGGGGTTTCAGAAACAGATGAGAATAATGTATATGTAGGTGGTATAAATATTTGGCGTTCAACAAATGGAGGAACTAGTTGGTCGTTAAATGCGCATTGGTATGGCGGTGGTGGTGCAGAATATGTGCATGCAGATATACATTATTTAATTTTTAAACCTGGTAGCGGAACTGTTTTATATAGCGGTAATGATGGAGGAGTTTTTAAAACTCAAAATAATGGTACAATTTGGAATGATATAAGTGCCGGTTTGCAAGTACAACAAATATATAAAATGTCTACTTCGCAAGATGTAGATAGTTATGTAATTGGTGGTGCACAAGATAATGGTACAAATTTGTTTTCAAGATTAGATGGTGTTTCTTCAATGGAACACGTTTTAGGTGGTGATGGAATGGATTGCGCAATAGATCCTTCTGATTATAGAAATATGTATGGTGCTTCTCAATATGGAGACATTAATCGATCAACAGATGGAGGTGCATCGTTTGACCACATTAAACCATCTCAAGAAACTGCAGACGGACCTTGGGTAACTCCTTATGTGCTCGACCCATCAACTCCAACAAATATTTGGATAGGTTATAGAAAAATATATAAATCAGAAGACATGGGTGAGACTTGGATAGATAAATCATCGAGTCAGCCTATTGCATTAGGAATAAATGGTTCTGAATTTGATAACATAAAAGTAGCACATTCTGATGGTAGTTATGTGTTAGCGGCTACAAGTTCTCGAATATTTAAAACAGATGATGGAGGTTTTTCTTGGACAAATATAACGACAGGTATAACATCAGCTTCAACTTTAGGTATTTCGGGTATTACTTTTCATGAAAATTCTGTTGACACAATTTGGGCAACATTAGGTGGATACTCTGAAACTAACAAAGTTTTTAAATCTGTTGATGGAGGAACTACTTGGATAAATATTACAAATATTGGATTGCCCAATGTACCAGTAAATTGTGTTGTGCATCAAAGAAATTCGGCACTAGAAGATGTGTATATTGGAACAGATTTAGGTGTTTACTATTTGAATAGTGAATTTGGTGAATGGCAACCTTACAACACAGGCTTGCCAAATACTATTGTAACTGATTTAGAAATTCAATACAAAAAAAGTTTGTTACGCGCTTCTACTTATGGTAGAGGACTTTGGGAGGTAAGTACTTTAAATCCTACTAAAGAATCAACTGTATCAATTAAAGAGTTGAGTAAATCAAATAATAGCAAAATATTTACAGTATATCCTAATCCATCATCTGGAGATGTAAACTTGATTATTGATGCAGAAAAAGGTGTAAATAAAGCGCATATTTATGTAAAAAACATAACAGGCCAAACAGTTAAAGTAGTTTACGATGCTAATTTCGATAATGGAAAAGCTACACTAAATTTAAAAGAGCTTCCTAAAGGAGTTTATACAGTAACTGTGCGTTCAGAAAAACTAGTGACAACAACCAAATTAACTTTAGTTAATTAAAGTAAAAGTTTAAGTGTTTTAAAAAGCTATTCTTTCGAATAGCTTTTTTTATGCAATAAAAATAAATGCGAGGCGTTATCTGTATATAAACCAATAATAGCCTATGCACAAAACATCTACTTTAAAAATTTCTGAAAACAAAAAAAACAACTTAGAACCTTCAAAACGTTGCATTGATTTTTTATTAAATTACTCAAAAGCAATAGAAATAAAAGATTCTAAACTAATGGATAAAATTGTTTTAAATGGAAATTAAAAAAAAGCTCGATAAAATTTTATCGAGCTTTTTTTATATAAATTGTTTTAGCCATTCTATGGCATCTAATTCTGTTTTAAAAATATTAAAAGGTCGTTTGGGTTTATTTACTTTTAAGTAAAACTGGCCAATTAATTTATACGCTAAAGAATCGGTAATAAGAGCAGATGCTTTAAGTGGTGAAGCATCTTCTAAATTTGTTGCATTATCGCGCGCTTCTTTAGTAATGGTAACATTATCCATTGCTTTAAAAATAAAGCACATTTGTTTGTTATCGCAAATTTCTAAATAAGATTTTAATAATTTGTTTTGTAGAGCAATATCTAAAACAACATCATCTTTAAAAATAACTTCAATAATATCATCATTCCTAAGCGCAATTAGTGCTTCGGGCAAATCAATTTGTTTTAGTATTGCTAGTTGCTCAACCATTGTTTAAGCTTGCCCTTTTGGGCCACCAAAATTTAACGGAAAAGCAGTTGCGCTACCATCGTTTTCTTTAATTTTTCCGTTAGCAGTTTCAAATTTATTAATATTGTCTTTTAACGCCATCATCAATCTTTTAGCATGCTCTGGCGTTAACACAATTCTCGATTTTACTTTTGCTTTAGGTACACCAGGCATAATGCGAATAAAATCTACCACAAACTCGGTATTGTTGTGCGTAATAATAGCTAAATTGCTGTAAATACCTTCTGCAACTTCTTCAGATAATTCAATATTAATTTGTTGTTCTTGCTCTTGCATAAATATGTTTTTTATAAAGGTAAAATTAAAATTAATAAAGATGAATTGTAAACATAAAAAAAGACCATTATAAAATGGTCTTTTAAGTATTCACTATGGTAAATTTCTTACTTTTTAAAATTATTAGCTACTATTAAATCTTTAGTTCCGTGTGTCCAAGAGTAAAAGCCTTCGCCCGATTTTATGCCTAATTTACCTGCAGTAACCATGTTTACTAATAAAGGGCAAGGAGCGTATTTATCTTTGCCTAAACCTGTGTAAAGCACATTCATAATAGATAAACAAACATCTAATCCAATAAAATCGGCTAATTGTAATGGTCCCATTGGGTGTGCCATACCCAATTTCATTACTGTATCAATTTCTTCAACGCCAGCAACGCCTTCGTTTAAGGTAATTATAGCTTCGTTAATCATTGGCATTAAAATACGGTTGGCTACAAAGCCTGGGTAATCGTTTACTTCAACTGGAGTTTTAGAAAGTTTTTTAGAAGTTTCCATAATTAAATTGGTTACTTCATCAGAAGTAGAATAACCTCTAATAACTTCTACTAACTTCATTACCGGAACTGGATTCATAAAGTGCATACCAATTACTTTATCGGCACGTTTTGTAACCGAAGCTATTTTAGTAATTGAAATAGATGATGTATTGCTTGATAAAATGGTATTTGGAGCGCAAATAGCATCTAAATCTTTAAATAATTTTAATTTAATATCTACATTTTCTGTAGCGGCTTCTACCACTAAATCAACATTTTTAACGCCATCTTCTAATTTTGTAAAAGTAGTAATGTTGCTTAGCGTTGTAGTTTTATCTTGTTCGGTAATGGCTTGTTTAGCAACTTGTCTGTCTAAGTTTTTTTCGATAGTTGAAATAGCTTTTTTTAAAGCTTCTTCTGATATATCAATTAACGATACTTTATAACCAAATTGTGCAAAGGTGTGAGCAATTCCGTTTCCCATTGTTCCCGAGCCAATTACTGCAATATTTTTCATAGTGTAATTTTAATTTTTAAAACGCAACAAATATATATTTTTATAAACGAAAAAAAGATTATTTTCCTCTTCCTTGTACTACAATCAAAATAGTGTAGATTAATATCTTAAAATCAACGATTAACGACATGTTTTCGATGTACAACAAATCGTATTTTAAGCGTTCAACCATTTCGTCTACATTTTCGGCATATCCAAATTTAACTTGCCCCCACGATGTGATTCCAGGTTTTACTTTGTGTAAATATTTGTAATGCGGCGCAATTTGAACGATTTGATCGATAAAAAATTTTCTTTCAGGGCGAGGACCAACAATGCTCATGTCGCCAATTAAAACATTGTAAAATTGAGGTATTTCGTCTAAGCGTACTTTGCGAAGAAATTTACCTAAGGGTGTAATTCTGCTATCGTTTTTACTTGATAAGGCTGGGCCATTTTTTTCGGCATCAATATACATTGATCTAAATTTATAGATGGCAAATGGTTTTCCGTTTAAACCAATGCGCTGATGGTTATAAAACACAGGGCCTTTTGAAGTTAGTTTTATAGCTAATGCAAGTAGCAAATACAACCACGAAAACACTAGCAAAACCAATACAGAAACAGAAATATCGAAAGCTCTTTTTACAAAAACTTGCCACGATGGCATAATTTGTTGCGACACTTCAATAAGTGGAGCGCCAAATATAGCGGTCATTTTAACGGTTCCTGCTAAGTGATCGTGTAAAGAAGGTATAATTTTTATAATAACATTTAGTTCGCTTAATTCATTTAAAATAGAGCCAATAAATTCACGCTGATTATTTTCTACAGCTAAAATAACTTCGCTGATTGCGTTTGTTTCTATGTGTGATTTTATGTTTTGAAAAGCACCAATGTGTTTTAATTTTAAAGCTAAATCAGCGTTAATATTATCGGTTTTTTCTAAAGTAATAAAACCAATAAATAAATTTCCTGAACCCATTTTTTGGTTATTCATGTCATTAAAAATTTCTAATGCTTTACTTTGTGAGCCAATTATTAGGGTGTTAAAACCAATTATTCTGTTATGAATTTTATTGGCTGTTTGGCTTGTTATTAAGAATCGAAAAAATTCTGTTAAAAAAAAATGGACTGAAAAAAGGTATAGAAAACTTTTGTAGTAAGAAGTGTACGAATAAATTTTATCGTCTAATAAAAGTGTAAAAAACAATATTAGCACACCTATTATTGAAATAATAAATGTTTGTCCTAATTCGCTTAATCTCGAGCGTCGATAAATGTTAATGTATGAGCCTGTTATTGCATATAACAAAATCCAAAAAACAGGAACTAGTAGTAAACCTAAATAAAAATTATTGTTTGGAGTGTAGGCTAAAGTTTCGGAAATACTAATTTTATTATCGCCTTCGATGTACAGTTTTCTAAAAATAAAAAATACAGTCCAAGCCAATCCTGCGGTAACAAAATCGGTAAAAACGTATTTAGCTATTTGTAGTTTTTTATTCACGTTTTAGCGATGAACTAATTTGATGTTGTCAATATAATAAACAGCTTTGCTTACCTCTGGTTTATCACGCAAAGTGCCACCGAAAAATATTTTGTAGCTTGTTGCGGTTGTATGTTTACTTACAAAAGGAGTTAAGTTAATGTAAATTTTATTCCATTCTAAATTTCCGCTAGCGTTTGTTGTAGCTCTTAATTTTAAAGCGAGTTCTTGCGTAACAGACGATGGTGTGTTTGCATAAATACCAACCAACATTTCTTCGCTATTTTTGTAATTTAATTCTAAAATAACAGTAGCGCCATCTTTGGGTAAATCGTATTCTTCTTTAGTTCCAATTTCAAAAAAATTGTTGGTTTGATCCATTTCAACATAACCGCATTTATTGCCTTCAAATACTTCGGCAGAATTTTGTAGTAATTTGAATTTGGAAACACTCGTTCCATTTTCTGAAATGGAAACACCAATGTTTTCAAAATTTTCGAGCCATTTAAAAACCGTGTTGGAATAATAAGTAAAAGTTGGAATTAGAATAGTTTCTTGATTAGGCGTTAACTGTACGGTAGTAACAAAACTCTCTAAATAAGGATAATCAATGCGTGTAGATGAAATTCCATTTAATTTAATACCTGCACGAATTTCTACTTTATGCAAACCATCTTTTAAAACAGGGAATTTTGCTGGTAATTCAAATGTGCCAATTAATTCTCCGTCAACATAAACCCACGCATCACTAATTTTATTAGAATTGCTGCCTTGCGTTATTTCATCTGTTGTAAAAACAAACGAAGGAATTGTGATGTAAGCAGGTACGGTTACTTTAGGACTTATTATTTCGCATGAAGCGAAAAGAAAAACAAAAAGTAGAATTAATATATATCTTGAAAAAACTAAAACGCGCATGTAAATCAATTGGAAGGCAAATATTGCAATAATTCTTGTAACTTAAAACACAATAAATTATTACATCATGCGTTCTGAGGTCAATTTCATTTTTTCAATGATTTTTGACGCTACATCTAAGGCTCTATAACCATCGTTTATAGTAACGGCTGTTTCGTTATTGTTAATAATTGAGTTTAAAAACGAGGTTAATTCCTCTTTAATAGCGTTGTTAGGCTGAGGTTTTGGTGCATCAAAATAAATTTCTTTAGTACCTTTTTCGCCTAAATCGATAGTAACCGAAAGCGGATCTGGCGTGCCTACTACTTGTTTTAATCTAACTATACTTAATTCTTTATCTAAAAAATCGACAGAAATGTAGGCGTCTTTTTGAAAAACTCTTGTTTTACGCATGTTTTTCATAGAAATTCGGCTAGCTGTTAAGTTTGCTACACAGCCATTATGAAACTCAATACGCGCATTACAAATGTCGGGAGTGTCGCTAACAACAGCTACACCGCTTGCGCTAACTCTTTTTATGGGCGAGTTAACCATGCTTAAAATAATGTCGATATCGTGAATCATTAAATCTAAAACAACCGAAACATCTGTGCCTCTTGGGTTAAATTGCGCCAAGCGATGCGTTTCGATAAACATGGGTTGATTAAAAAATGGCTTTGCTGCTAAAAACGCTGGGTTAAAACGCTCCACATGACCAATTTGAACCTTTACATTTGCTTCGTGTGATAACGAAACCAAGTGTTTTGCCTCTTTTATAGTTGAGGTAATTGGTTTTTCAATAAAAATATGTTTCGATTTTTTTAAAGCCGCCGCAGCGTAATCGTGGTGAAAAAGGGTAGGAGTAACAATGTCAACAGCATCGCAAGCATCTAGTAGTTCTTTTGAAGTTAGAAAATTTTTTATACCAAACTCTTCGCTAACTTTTTTTGAAGTATTTGCATCTGGGTCGTAAAAGCCCACTAAATCAAAGCCTTCAATTTCTTTAAGAAGTCGTATATGTATTTTACCGAGGTGTCCTGCTCCAATTACTCCAATTTTTACCATATTATTCGGGCTTTTATGCTTACAAAAATAGTTAAGGCATTGAGCCATTTTAAAACTCATTTTTTTATTTAATAACATGCAAATGTTTACATTTCTAATTTAATGCTTTGTGCTGCAATTACTTTAAATTCTACTTTTGTTTTGTATGATAGGCACAAACGACAATTTTAGACATAAAGGTTTACGTAGGATTTTAGTTAATGAATTAAGAGAAAAAGGAATTAACGATGAATCGGTTTTGGCGGCTATCGAAAAAATTCCACGTCATTTGTTTTTAGATAGCACTTTTTTAAACCACGCTTACGAAAACAAAGCATTTCCTATTGGTGCAGGGCAAACCATTTCGCATCCGTTTACAGTTGCTTTTCAATCGCAATTGTTACAGATAAAAAAAAATGATAAAGTGCTTGAAATTGGTACTGGTTCTGGTTATCAAACAGTAGTTTTATGTGAGTTGGGGGCTAAAGTTTTTTCTATTGAAAGACAAAAAACACTTTTTGATAAAACGCGTCCTTTTTTAGAATCGTTAAACTACAAAGCAAAACTCATATACGGCGATGGTTATATTGGTTTAGAATCGTTTGCGCCATTTGATAAAATTATTGTAACAGCAGGTGCTCCATTTATTCCTGAACCTTTAAAAAAACAATTAAAAGTAGGAGGAATGCTAGTAATTCCTGTTGGCGAAAACGAAACACAAAAAATGTTTTCGCTACTTAAAAAATCAGATACTGAATTTGAAGTTGTAGAGTATGGCGATTTTAAATTTGTTCCCTTGTTAGAGAAAAAAGCAAATTAATTTTTACGAGTAAATAGTGCAACAATAAGTGTTGTAATTATTCCCATGATTGGTGCACCAATTAATCCTTGAATGATATAATTTTTTAAAGTAAAATATTCTTTTGCTTCGGTTTCGCTCATCATTCCTAAATTTATTGCATAGTTTGTTGCATTAGGAAAATATTCTGGAGTAATAACTAAAGATGTAATAGCTTGTGTAACTGGGCTAAGTGGTGTGTATAATAAAGTAATTATTATTCCACTTTTTAAACCTTGTTGGTAAGTCATTTTTCCGTTATAAAAGTTTTTTCTTTTATCTAATAAAGCCAAAACATAAATTGTAATTGCTGGTATAGCAATAAAATTAGTGTATGTAGCATGCTTATCAATGTATGTTGAATGTAAACCACAAAGTTTTTCAAGCAACATCCAAACAAGTGTCATTACAGCAAAAGCAATTGCCCATTTAATTTCTATTTTAATATTTTTCATGATTTTGTTTTTTTAAGGTTCAATATAAAAAATTAGTTCTGAGTTTTTAGAAGATATTTCGCTCCAATTATCGCAATTAAAATGAATACAAACAACACTTCCTGTTGCCATATCGGTAGTAAATTTTTTACAAACCATACTTGCTAAATTAGTAAGCGATGGATTATGTCCTGCAATTAAAATAGAGTTTTCATAGCTTTTAATATTTCTTAAATATTCCAATAAATCTTCTGCATAAGCTTCATAAAAACTATCTTCTTGCACAATATTTTTTTCGTCGTAGTCTATTTTTTTTGCTACCGCTATAGCCGTTGCAATAGCTCTACTAGCTGGGCTCGAAATAATTTTATCAATTTTGCAGTTCATGCTTTTTAAAAGCATTCCTGTTTTGTCTGCATCAGCAATTCCTTTGTCGTAAAGCGGTCTGTAAAAATCATCTATAGGTAAATTTTTAGGACTAGCTTTTGCGTGGCGTAAGATATAAAGTATTTTCAAACTTGCTTAGTATAAAATAATTTGTACTTTTAATTAGAATTTTAATCAAGATAGAATGAAAAATGTAGTTTTCAAAATTTTTTTTGTTTTTTTTGTTTCAATTTTAAATAATGTTTCAGCAGAAAATAGTTTAGATTCAGCAAATTCTAAAGCGCCACAAATAAATTTATCGGGCTTTTTAGATGTGTATTATGCTTATGATTTTAACAGGCCAACTACAGATTACAGACAAACTTTTTTATACAATCACAACAGACATAATGAGTTTAATTTAAATTTAGGATATATAAAGTTAAATGCCGTTCATGCCAAATACAGGGCTAATATTGCCTTGCAAGCTGGTACTTATGCTAACGATAATTATGTAGCTGAACCAGGCTTATTAAAAAATATTTTTGAAGCTAATGCTGGAGTAGCTATTAACAAAAAAAATAATTTGTGGTTAGATGCTGGTGTTTTTGCATCCCACATTGGTTTTGAAAGCGCAGTTTCATCAGATAATTTTACATTAACACGTTCGCTTTTAGCAGAAAATTCTCCTTATTATTTGTCGGGTGCAAAAATTACTTACGAGCCTAATCATAATTTTGATTTTGCATTAATTGTATGTAATGGTTGGCAGCGTATACGCAGAGTGGCGGGTAACTCGCTTCCTGCATTTGGAACTCACATAAACTATATTGCTAACGATAAAATTTCGTTTGTTTGGAGTTCGTTTGTTGGAACAGACGACCCAGACAGTTTAAGAAGAATGCGTTATTTTAACGACTTGTTTGCTAAATTTCAGGTAACAAAAAAGTTAAGTTTAATTACAGGTTGCGATATTGGTTTTCAGCAAAAAGCTAGATTTAGTAGCGATTACAACTCTTGGTTTACACCAATTGTGATTGCAAAATATGCTGTTTCTTCAAAATATTCAGTTTCAGTTAGAGGAGAATATTTTAATGATAAAAATGGAGTTATAATCGGGACAGGAACCATTAACGGATTTCAAACTACAGGTGCATCTATTAATTTTGATTATGCGCCAACCGACAAAATTATGTGTAGAATAGAAGCTAGAGGTTTTAATAGTAAAGATGCTATTTTTAATAAACAAAATTCTGTAGTAAACACAAACGCTTTTGTAATTGGTTCAATTGCAATTAAATTGGAGTAAATTCTTTATAATTTCTTTATATATTAATCATTAATTTTGTATTGAAATACTTCAAAAATTGAATTTACTCAACACTAGAAAATATCCTTTAAAGGCGCAATATTTTATAAGTATTGCTTTAGTTTTTATTGTAGCTACGGCTTCGTTTTATACTGTAAATTATACTGGATATAGAGTAGTTGCCTTAGTATTGCTAATGACAGTTTCTTTTATTGCAATGCTTTTTGATATTTTTCCCGTTTTAGTTGCTGCCATATTAAGTGCAATTATTTGGAATTTCTTTTTTATCCCGCCACTTTTTACTTTTCATATTTATAGTACAGAAGATGTGTTGATGTTTTTGCTTTATTTTATTATTGCGCTTGTAAACGCTGTTCTTACTTTTAAAATAAAACAAGCAGAAAAAAAAGCGAGAGATAAAGAAGAAAAAGAAAACACAATTAAATTATACAATACGCTTCTTAATTCTTTGTCGCATGAATTGCGAACACCCATATCTACTATTATTGGAGCGGTAGACACACTTAAAGAAAGTAAAGAAAAACTTTCGCAAAACAATCAGAATGAACTTTTAACCGAAATTGATAAAGCAAGCGTTAGACTTAACAGGCAAGTTGAAAACCTTTTAAATATGAGTCGTTTAGAAAGTGGAATGCTGAAACCTAAGTTAGATTGGTGTGATTTAAACGAATTAATTAATTCTGTGATTCAAAAATTTTTGCCAGTAGAGCATCATACAATTGTTTTTCAACCTAACGAAAATTTGCCATTATTTAAGCTAGACGCAGGTTTGCTCGATCAAATTTTATATAATTTAATTCATAATGCTATACAATATACTCCAGATAAGACCTGTGTAACAATAAAATGCGAAAATGTTTTAAATTTATGTGTAATAACTGTTTCTGATAATGGCAATGGTTTTAAGGAGAATGAAATAGCTTTTGTTTTTGATAAATTTTATCGAGTACCCAACACAAAAACGGGTGGTAGTGGTTTAGGACTTTCTATTGTAAAAGGTTTTGTAGAAGCGCTTAATGGAAAAATTAATTTAAGTAATAACCAAAATTATGGTGCAAAATTTACAATTGAAATACCAGCAGAAACATCTTTTTTAAACAGTTTGAAAAATGAATAAAACTGAAATTTTAGTAATTGATGACGAGCCTCAAATACAAAAGTTGCTTGAAATTACGTTAGAAAGCAATGATTATAAAGTAAGGCAAGCTGCAACAGGAAAAGATGGGATTTTAATGGCAGCAAATCATCCGCCAGAATTAATTTTGTTAGACATTGGTTTACCTGATAAAATTGGTCACGATGTACTTAAAGATTTGCGAACTTGGTATAATAAATCAATCATAATTCTTTCCGTTCAAAATAGCGAAATAGATATTGTTTCTGCTCTAGATGCTGGAGCAACTGATTATTTAACAAAACCATTTAGAACAGCCGAATTATTAGCCAGAATTCGTGCAGCAATTCGAAGAAATCAAAGCGCTAACAACACGAATAGCATTGAATGCGGAAATTTAAAAATTGATTTAGTTTCAAGAACAATAAAGAAAAATGAGGATTCAATAAAACTTACATCAACAGAATTTAATTTAATAGCTCTATTTGCTAAAAACGAAGGTCGAGTTTTAACTCATCAGTTTATTTTGAAAGAAATTTGGGGTGTTGGTTATCAAGCTGAAACGCAGTATTTAAGAGTGTTTGTTGGTACGCTTCGAAAAAAAATTGAAGAAAACTCTAATCATCCTAAACATATTATTACCGAAAGCGGTATAGGTTATCGTTTTATTTAATTTTCAAAACTAGAGGACGCTCCTCTGGAGCTATTTTGATTATTGAATATAATCTACAAATAGTTCGTTCCCCTGGAACTAAAAAATATAATTTTTTTAGGAATATACTTTCGTTTTATTCAATTTCAAGAATAAATTATTTATTCTTATTGAGCTTGTTTTATTGTTGGATATAATCTACAAATAGTTCGTTCTGCTTTAACTGAAAAGTTACATAACTCCAGAGGAGTTTACTATTTATAGAAAATAGTTGTGTTTTATTAAGCTCCGTAGGAGCGACCTAACAGTTTTTCAAATTATTATTTTTATATTTTCTTTATACAAACAACAATTAGTTTTACATTTTACAGATAGTATCCTTAGCAACTTTGTATCATCAAATTTTGATGTATGGAAAAGTTAGTAAATGGAAGTAAAAGTAAAATTACAGCGGCATCGCTTTTAGTTGCACTCGGAATTATTTATGGTGATATTGGTACGAGTCCGCTTTATGTTTTAAAAGCAATTATTGGCGACAGACCAATTAGCGAAACACTTGTTTATGGCGGTATATCTTGTGTGTTTTGGACAATCACTTTTCAAACAACATTTAAGTATATTTATCTTACGCTTAAAGCTGATAACAATGGAGAAGGCGGAATTTTTTCGTTGTATGCTTTAGTTAGGAGGTATGGAAAGTATTTAGTTATTCCAACAATAATTGGTGCATCAACTTTGTTGGCTGATGGAATTATTACACCTCCAATTTCTGTAGCATCAGCTGTTGAAGGTTTAACAAGCATTAGCGGATTAGAACATTTGCCAGCTGTTCCCATTGTAATTTTTATTATATCGGGTTTGTTTTTCTTTCAACGTTTTGGAACACATAAAGTGGGTACAATTTTTGGACCGGCAATGCTAGTTTGGTTTAGTATGCTTTTTATTTTAGGAATTATACAAATTTCTACTCATCCGCAAATAATAAAAGCACTTAATCCTGTTTATGCTTTTAACTTTTTATCACAATATCCAAAAGGTTTTATATTGCTAGGTGCTGTTTTTTTAGCAACAACAGGAGCCGAAGCGTTATATTCTGATTTAGGTCATTGTGGTAGAAAAAACATTCGTATTACTTGGGGTTTTGTTAAAATTTGTTTGCTAATCAATTACATGGGGCAAGCTGCTTGGATTATGAATTTGGGCGAAAATAATTTTTTAGCAGGAGTAAATCCTTTTTATGGTATTATGCCCGATTGGTTTTTAATTCCAGGAATTATAATAGCTACATCTGCTGCCATTATTGCGTCTCAAGCATTAATTAGCGGTAGTTATACATTGATTAATGAAGCTATGAATATGAATTTTTGGCCACGAGTAGCAGTAAGACAACCATCAGAAATTAAAGGACAAATTTATATCCCGAGTGTAAATATTATGCTTTGGGCAGGATGTGTTTTAATTGTTTTGTATTTTAAAAACTCATCAAACATGGAAGCCGCTTATGGCTTAGCAATAACTATTACTATGATGGTTACAACTTACTTGCTTTCTTTTTTCTTGTTTTTTAAATTAAGATGGAACAAAGTATTGGTTATATTTTTATTGCTACTTTTTGCAAGTATTGAAATAGCATTCTTTATTGCCAATATTCAAAAATTTCCTGAAGGTGGTTACATTACACTTTTTATTTCTGCAATTTATATTTTCATTATGTATTCTGTTTATTCGGGAAGAAAAATTAGTAATAGATTTACTAAATATACCGACTTAGGTAAGTATGTAAACACAATAAAAGAATTGAGTATTGATGATTCAATTCCGAAATTTTCAACACATTTAATTTACTTAACTAAAGCAAATAACAGACACGAAATAGAAGAGAAAATTATAAAATCTATTTTTTCTAAAAATCCTAAAAGGGCTGATGTTTATTGGTTTGTGCATATTCATCGTACAAACGAACCCTACACACTTTCTTACGATGTTTCTGAATTAGTTGATGATAAAATTATAAAAGTTACCGTAAATGTTGGTTTTAGAGTGCACCCTAGAACAGAGTTATATTTTAAAAAAATTGTGCAGGAGTTAGTTGCTAATAAAGAACTAAACTTACATGTTCGTCCTGATGGTTCAACAAAATACAATAGCGAACCCGATTTTAAATTTGTAGTAATTGAAAAATTTCTTTCGGTTGAAAACGAGTTTAAACTAAGAGATGGAGTGCTTTTAAACACTTATTTTATGCTTAAACAGTTAGGTTTAAGTGATGAAAAAGCATTTGGATTAGATAAAAGTGATGTTGTTGTAGAACAGATTCCGCTTGTATATCAACCTGTTTTAAAAGTGGAGTTAAAACGCGAAGAGAAATCTAAAATTAGTTGCTAAAATGAAAATAGATTTATCAAAAGTACTTTACGATAAGTACATAAAACTTCCTGATTCGAGCGTAACTATTATTTTAATAAACGGAGAAATTATTAATGGAATTATACTAAGTTACTTTAAGGGCAACACCAACAAAGGCGAAAATTATATTGTTAAATGGCATATTGTAGACCAAAAAGATAAAATGAGTTTTGGAATAGATGCTTTTGGTTTTTTAAAAGGTATAATTATTAATACAAATGAAATTGCTTCTGTTTTGTTTACTGAAGACAATAGCAAAATTGAATTTTAAATTTTTATAAATGAAAAATATATTTTTAATAACAACATTATTTTTGTTCAGTTTAATTTATTCAATTAAAATTTCTGCAACTAATAACAACACCATTACAGATAGTTTACAGCATACTACTGACACAATTAAATTAGATAAAAATAGTACTAATTATATTGATGAACCTTTTGAAGGTATTGATATGACTTGGCAAAACGGAAGTGATAGAAGAGAAAATAATATTTGGAAAGACAATAAGTATTTTACACCAAGTATTTTAATGGATGTAAATTATACGTATTCATTTAATAATCCAAACGATAATACTGTTGTTGGCTCTACTGCATTGGCAAGAAATAATGAGGTTCAACTTTCCGGAATTCATTTTGGTGGCGATTTTAATTACGAAAATGCCAGAGCAAGAATTATGACACAATTTGGTACACGCTCAATTATTGTTCCTCGAAACGATTATAGTCCTTATCGTGGTCAATACCAATTAGCAAATGCTTACCGGTATTTAAGCGAAGCTTATGCGGGCTATCATATAAATAAATTTAGAGGAATAAATATTGATGCAGGATTATTTATGTCATACATTGGTTTAAATTCTTTTTATCAATCAGAAAATTGGGAATACCAAGCATCATTTACATCAGATAACACACCTTGGTTTTTTAATGGTGTAAGAGTTCAATTATTTCCTACTAAGTATTTAAAAGTTGAAACATGGGTTATTAATGGCTGGCAAAGTTATGGCAAATTTAATAGTATGCCAGGCTTAGGTGGTAATATTACTTGGGCTCCTAGCAGTAATTTTAAATTGCTTACCAATAATTATTATGGTACAGATGCAGCAGGAATTAAATCTAGAAAAAGATTTCATTCTGATAATAGTTTGTTAGTTAGGTACTACAATAATCCTAACTCTAAAAAAATTTCGCGCATGGCATTTTCGTTTACAACTGATATTGGTTTTGAAAAAGGAGGTGGAGTTAATGGATTTATAAGTGGTGATTCAATAAAAGGACCAGCACAATATTTTGCGAGCGCAATGTTTTATAATAGAATTTGGTTAGCAAAAAATAAGTTTGCTATAACAACTGGTGGAGGCGTAATGACTAATCCAGGCCGTTACTTAGTGCTTTATCCAACTGGTGAAGCAAGTCCGCTACCAAGTGCAACAAATCCAACAAAAACTGAAGGAACTTTTCCTTTTTCTGCTAATGCTGGCGATTTGTTTAAAGGCTGGGATTGCTCTGCTAATTTTGATTATATGCCTAATCAAAGCATAACATTTAGAGCAGAATTTGTGTATAGAAATTCCAGTGTACCTTATTTTGCAGGTGCAGGTGGTGTTACATCTCAAACTGGTTTTTCAACAGTTGTTTTAGATCCAAACTGGCTACCAGATTTAGTTAAGAGTGAAAGTAGAATTATTTTTGCTGTATTGTTTAGACTTTAATTTAGATAAAAATTACAACCCAAACTGCAACGAAAATTTAATTCCATATTTGCTTATTTTATCAATTGGATTTATTTTGTAATAACTATCCATGTATGATTTATCTGTATAAGTTAGTCTGTAAATAAAATCTACTTTTACAAAACCAAAAATATTATTAATACCTGCATTAAGCTCTACATAAGGTAATTTACCAAATTCGCTAAAACGATTGTTTTGATTAAACACTTTATTTTTTGCACTTAAGTTTCCGTACAATACAGATGCACCAATATTTTCGCGCCACTTCAATCGGTCAATTAATGGAATTCTGTTAAATAATAATCCATTAAAATTATGTTGCAATTGTATTGATGCGTACTGATCGCTGACAAACTCAAACCAATTCATTAAGTTGTAAGCTTCGGGCGAAAAAAAATAAGTTTGATTTCCTCTATGTACTTCTAACAAAGTAAACGGAACGGTAGAAAAAATTTTTCCAGCTTTTAAATTTAAAGTAGAAACACCAATAATTGGCCAACGCTTTTTTTGCTTGTAGTTGGCGCTAATTTTATGATATCCGTAATCGCCACCAAATAAATTTTTTATGGCAACTGTGTAGTTAAAATTTAAAACTGGTTTTTTTGAACTTCCAATTTTTACTCTTTCATTTCCGTTCTGTACAAACAATTCTCCTTCTGTAATCTTGGCATCAATCAATAGTTCGCTAACGCTATATTTTTCTTGTGTTAAAGCGTTTAATGGATTTTCGTTAGTTACTAAATTAAAAAGTGGAGTAGTGGTAATGTGCTGAAATGTTATGCGAGGAGAAATTCCTCTTTTAAAATTAGCTTCGTACCAAAGTCTTTTTTCGTCGGAGCGAACTAATTTGCTAAACACCCCAAATTGCGAACCTGTTAAGTACAATAAATTGCTTCCGCTGCCAATATTTTGATTTCGTGTATAATCGAAACTTGTACCCAACTGACTAATATCGCTGCGGTATTGCACACCTGCTTTTGCCCACGGAAAACGACTAATTATTTTTTCGAGTTGCGTATTAAATTTAAAAGCTTCATCTTTTACTCCGTATGCTACGTAACTTCTAAATACCCAATCTTTACTTAGCTTTTCGTTTGTTTTTAAATCAACCCTAAATCTATTTCCTTCGTAATTATTATACGAATAAAAATTAATCATTTGTCCAACATTTATAAAACCAATATTCCAACTTCCTTGCGCTAAAAATGTTAATGCCTTTATCGAATTTTTCACAATTTTAATATTGCTAACGGTATCAATTATAGCATAGTTTAAAACTTCTTTTTTATTGAGTTGTTCTGTTCTTTTTTGAATCCAAAAACTGTCCGTTTGCAAAAAAACATTTTCGGCGTAAGCCACAGGCTTTGCGTAAAAAGCAGTGTCGAGTTTATTATTTACTACAATGCTATCTGCCGATTGATAAATTTTTAAAAGTCCGCTTACAAAATCTTTTGTTAAGTCGGCGTAATCAATCACAACTTTTGTTTTGTTGGGTATCCAAGGTCCAGCAGAAGTTGGTATAAGTTCTTGTTCAATTTTAACGCTTTCTACTAAATTAAAATTTACTTCTTTTGTAATTTCTAAATCAAGTTTACAAGCTACAAAAAGAGAATCTACTACCCATATTTTTCCTGTAAAAACGGGGTCTTGAGCTTCTTTTGGTTTTACTCTTATTTCATAAATTTTCTTTCCGTTAACTATTGCACTATCTAGCATATAATAGTTATAAAACAAAAAAGCATTGTTTGCAAAAGGCGAGAAAAACGGCTTTTGCATAATTTCTATATCATCGTAATAAAAATTATAATTATCAAAATCGCTATCAACTAATTGTGCGCCAATATTTTTTTCGTCTTTGCCTACATAGTTTACTTTAATAGCACTAATTACTTCTTTTTTTCGGCGTGGAGATTTTAAATAATAAATGTCAGAATACACTTCTGCAAAATAAACGGGTAATGTTTTTTCTTTTGAAGTGCTCTCTGCATCTAAGCTATCGTAGTAGCTTACAACTGGTTTTAGAATTTTCCATTTACGAATTCTATCGGTCATGTTATCGATGTCGAACTCAAATTTTGAGTAGTTTTTATACTGAACGGTTTCTAATTGATCTTTATTAAAATTGTTTCTGCTGGCAATAACTTTTTTCATTACTGGAACAGCAGGATCAATTTTTTTTGGAGCAACAACAACAATATTTAAAAATGTAGTAGACGCTTCTAATTCAAAATTTAGTTCTTGATTTTCTACTTTCTGCGCTTTTTTAAACTGTTTATTATAACCTAAATAATGAGCGTAAATAGAATCTTTTGTGGAGCTAATTGTTATTTTAAATTCTCCATTTTCGTTAGCACTAACTTTTGTTGTTTTTCCTTTAATACCAACGCTTGCAAACGGAACTGCATAACCAGTTTGTAAATCTGTAACTCGCCCTCTTATAGTGTAGTTTTGACTATAACTTGTAAAATTAAATACAAAAAAAATGAGTATGAGTAATTTAAATTTCTTCAAAAAGTAATTATAACAATTTGTATGTAAGACGATTGAGTTGTATAAAAAGTTACACTACTAACGTAGAATTTTTCGCACAAAAGCAACCGTAAAATAGCTCATTAAAAACACACCGCTAAAACCTTCAAACACTGCAACTGGTTTTAATAATCCCCATGCAAAAAAATCGCCGTAGCCAATTGTAAAAAATGTAATTCCGCTGTAATACATACTATTACCAAGCGCACCAAGCATTGATAATTTGGTAAACATTACTGTTTCTGCTCCACCAGCAACAACGTGTCCGTATTTTTCTAAATAATCTGAAATACTAAATATAAAATAAATAAAAGAATAACCCAGCCAAGCCAAAAACATATTAGTTAAAACCCTTACTGGATCTGTTGCATAGCGCCCAACAAAATCGAAAACATAACGCTGAAAATAATAATTTATATGTCCAGAAATTGATTCCACTCCACCTTTTTTAATTTTTTCTTCTAAATGCGCTTTCGATTCGCAACGTTTAAATTCTAAGTATGCAAAATCTTCATCTTCGTATTGTCCGTTATTTCTAAAGTTTTCTTTTAAAATTCTAAATTGTTCTGCTTTTTGAATTAACGAAGTTTCTTTTTGAGAATAAATTAAATTGTAAACGCCATTTTTGCGCCAGTCAATAAACAATTTTCCTAAAATACGCATCCCAACAATGTTCATTTCTTTAATGTGAACAGCGTTGTCTTCGGGCATTAAATCTAGTATATCTCTTACAACTGTGTTTCCAAAATCAATTAAATTACATTCAGAAAAATGTAAATCCATAAAGGCATTTAGTGGACAATTTTTAAAGGAAATAACATCGCTTTTTGCTCCGTTAAAAGATACTTTTCCGCTTCCAAAATCTACTTGATCAAACTGAACTTCACCAACGCCAAAGTCAGTTTCTTTAAAAGTTTTTTCGCCGTGCCCAAATGAGCTACTTCTAAAACTAACTTTTCCATTTCCAAATTCCACACCGTCAAAAGATACATCGCCATCATTAAACTCTACTCTTCTAAAATCAATTTTTCCGCCACCAAACTCTAGGTTTTTGAAATCTTTTTTTCCTCTTCCAAAAATTGCTTTTTCAAATGAAACATCTCCTTCGCTAAATTTTGCATATTTAAAATCGATGTTTCCATCGCCAAAAGTTGCAAATTTAAAATCGGTGTTTCCATGGCTAAAATTTGTATTTACAAAGCTTACATCGCCATGCCCAAAGTTAGAATATTGAAAAGTAATGTTACCTGTTCCAAACTCAACAAACTGAAAATTAATTCCCCCTTCACCAAATATTGTACGCTTAAAACTTACCTGTCCGTGACCAAAATCAGAGTTTGAAAAATCAACATAACCATTCCCAAATATGGATGATTCAAACGAAGTTTTATCTCCGTCAAAAATTGCGTAGCTCAAATCTATTCTTACATCACAATCAAAAAATGAATTTTTAGCACTAAAGTTTTGTAAATGTACTTTAGCATGTTCTGATAAATTATTTTGTTTTCTATATTCAACTAACGAAAAATCGCTAACGTAACAATTGTTTAAATTAATATCTTGTTTTTCTGTAATTAGCGTGTACACTTCAGATTTATCAATCCAACCATATTCTTTTATTTCTACAATTTTACCCAGATTGTTGTAAAAAAATACATTAGCCGTATTTTTAAATACTCTTTCGTCTTTGGTTACAAATTCCTTATCAACAACTTTAACTTTAAATTGCATTAAGGAGTGCTCGTATTTGCTAGATGTATCTGCCATAATGATAATGTTTAACGACTAAATGTAGGAATTCACAATCAAAAACACAAATTGTTGTGTTTATTTTTAGTTTTAGAAAAGGATTTTTATATTTGATTAAAATCCATTTTTATGAAATTTACTTTTTCTAAGTCTCTTTTATTTTGTTTTTCTTTTTTACAACTAAGCACTTTTGCTCAAAAAAAAGAAACCGTTCCTGCACCAAAAGAAGTTTTAACTTCTGATATTTTAAATGGTTTATCTTTTAGAAGCATTGGTTCTGCAACTACTTCGGGAAGAGTAGTTGATTTTGCAGTAAATCCTACAAACAGAGCAAATTACTTTTTAGCTGCTGCATCGGGAGGAGTTTGGAGAACAGAAAATGCAGGTACAACTTACGAACCCGTTTTCGAAAGTTATGGCGCTTATTCTATCGGTTGTTTAGCTTCCGATCCTAATAACTTTAATGTGCTTTGGGTTGGTACTGGCGAAAACAACAACCAACGTAGCGTTGCTTATGGCGATGGTATTTATAAATCGGAAGATGGTGGTAAATCGTTTACCAACATGGGTTTAAAAAATTCTGAACATATTGGTAAAATTATAGTTGATCCTCGAAATGCTGACGTAGTTTATGTCGCAGCTTATGGCCCAGTTTGGAGTGCTGGTGGCGACAGAGGAATTTACAAAACTACTGATGGTGGAAAAACATGGAAACAAGTTTTATTTGTTAGCGAACATACTGGTTTTAACGAAGTACATTTTGATCCAAAAAATCCAGATGTGTTGTATGCAACTGCGCATCAACGTCGCAGACACGAGCATACCTATATTAGCGGTGGACCTGAGTCTGCGCTTTACAAATCTACCGATGCTGGTGCAACATGGAAAAAACTAACGAATGGTTTACCTAAAAAAGAAATGGGTAGAATTGGTTTGGCAATTTCTCCTGTAAATTCAGATTACGTGTATGCAATTGTTGAAGCACAAGATAAAGATGGAGGTCTTTACCTTTCAACCGATAGAGGTGCTAGCTTCAGCAAGCAAAGCGATTATACAACTGCTGGTAATTATTATCAAGAAATTTATGCAGACCCTAATGATGTAAAAACAATTTACGCAATGGATGTTTACATTAAAATATCTACTGATGCAGGAAAAAGTTTTAAAAATTTAGGCGAAAAAAGTAAACATGTAGATAATCACGCTTTGTGGATTGATGCTAAACAACCTAATTACATAATGGCTGGTTGCGATGGTGGTGTTTACGAAACTTATGATGGCGCAAAAACATGGCATTTTAAATCTAATTTATCAATTTGTCAGTATTACAAAGTAGAGGTAGATAATGCTACTCCATTTTATAATGTGTATGGCGGAACGCAAGATAATAACAGTATGTACGGGCCATCTCGCACCATTAGCAAATCAGGAATTGTAAATGCAGATTGGGTTATTACAAATGGTGGCGATGGTTTTGAATCGCAAATTGATCCTAACGATCATAATTTAGTTTATGCGCAATCGCAGTATGGTGGCTTGGTTCGTCATGATAAACGAAGCGGAGAAACAATTGAAATTAAGCCAATTGAGTTAAAAGGAGATACTGCTTATCGTTGGAACTGGGATGCACCTTTAGCAGTTAGCAAGCATCAATCGCAACGTATTTATTTTTGTGCAAACAAAGTTTTTAAAAGCGAAGATAGAGGAAATACATGGAGCGTTATAAGTCCAGATTTATCTCGAGGCATCGATAGAAACAAATTAACAGTAATGGGTAAAGTGTGGAGCATGGATGCTGTTGCTAAAAATCAATCAACGTCAATTTTCGGAAACATTGTTGCTTTTTCTGAATCACCAAAAAATGCCAATTTATTGTATGCAGGTACAGATGATGGCTTGGTACATGTTAGTTCGGATATGGGTAAAAGTTGGACTAAAATAGAGAAGTTTGCAGGTGTACCCGATATGACTTATGTTAATGCATTAGTAGCTTCGCAACACGACGAAAATGTTGTGTATGCAGCATTTAATAATCATAAAAATGGTGATTTTAAACCTTATATTTTTAAAAGTTCTGATAAAGGAAAAACGTATCAGTCTATAGTTGCAAATTTACCCGAAAGAGGTTCTGTTTACAGCATTGCCGAAGACCATTTAAACCCTAATTTATTGTTTGCAGGAACAGAATTTGGTTTGTTTTGTACCATTGATGGCGGAAAAAAATGGACACAATTAAAAGCAGGTTTACCAACAATTGCTATTAGAGATATTGCTATTCAAAAACGCGAAAACGATTTAGTATTGGCAAGTTTTGGAAGAGGATTTTATATTTTAGATGATTACACGCCATTACAAACCTTAAGTAAAGAAGTAGTAGAAAAACCAGCACATATTTTCCCTGTAAAAGAAGCTTTAATGTTTATGGAATCGAGTCCGCTTGGGCATAGAGGAAAATCGTTTCAAGGCGAAAGTTTTTTCACAGCTTCTAATCCTCCAGTAGGAGCTGTGTTTACTTATTATTTAAAAGAAACAAGCAAAACGGCTAAACAGCAACGCCAAGAACGTGAGAAAGAGTTAAACAAAAATAATCAACCCATTGCTTATCCTACTTATGCCGAAATGCAAAAAGAAGATAGAGAAGAAGAGCCATTTTTGTTGTTTCAAATTGCTGACGAAAAAGGAAATTTAGTACGTAACTTAAAAACAAATATGCAAAAAGGAGTAAACCGTTTGGTTTGGGATTTTAGACATAATCCGTATGCGCCAATTGGTTTAAATCCTGTAGATTTGAGTAATCCATACGCTGAGCCAGATTTAGGACCTTGGGCTGTTCCGGGTAATTACAAAGTAAGTTTGTATAAAAACGAAAATGGCGTATTTACAAAATTAGTAAGCGATGTAGCTTTTACAATTAAGGCTTTAAATGCAGCAACTTTAGTAGAAAAAGACAGACAAGCCGTTTTAGATTTTACGCATAAAGTTGGCGATTTAAGTAGAGCTGTTGCGGGCACGTATAGCTACAAAAATGAATTGCAACAACGTATAAAATATTTAAAAGTTGCAATAGTAAATTACCCTACAGCAGGTTTAGATACTTATGCTAAGCTAAGAAGTGTAGAAAACAAATTAGCCGATTTAGAGAATAAATTATCGGGCAACACAACACTTGCAAAACGTGAGTTTGAAACTATGCCAGGACTTTATGGTAGAGTAGAAACTATTATTTATTACACCATTCAAACAACTTGTGCGCCAACATCAACATTTAAACAATCGTATGAGTTTGCTTACGAAGAAGCAAAAGCAGTGATTGCCGATTTGAAAAAAGCAAATGCAGAAGTAGGAGAGTTAGAAAAACTAATGGATAAAAACAACATACCTTACACACCGGGTAGGTTACCAGAGTTGAAGTAAATGCTAAAAAAAAATGCTAGCGCGAGCTTGTAGCTCGTGCTAGCATTTTTAAGAAGATATAAAATCGTGTAAAAGTTTTAAAATTTAATTTAGATTCAAAAGACACAAACGGATACATGAGCTAGATGTGCATAGAGAGATTTATATATTTTTAATAATTTTAATTTATGAAAGGATATAGAACGTTAGCGTTAATATTTACATGTCTTACATTTTTTTGCTCAGATACATTTGCCCAATATGATATTATTCTGAAATCATTGCCAAAAAAATATGAATTTGGAGTAGTAATATATTCAGTTAACGACTCTCAGATTTACATATTTAAATCAGACGATTATATTACCAAGTCTCTTGAATATATTAGACAACATGATAAATATAACAAAGCAGGGAACAGTTATATGAATGTGCTGAAAGTAGTAGATGACTTTTATATTGCAAACCATAAAAAATATACAGAAGTAAGTGCAAATCAATATTTACAGAGTTTTCCGAATGAAGAATGTATCCTTAGTCTTTTTAAAAGAAAAAAAATAGTAGTATTTCAGAAAAATGATTTAAAGGAATGGAAGTTAATTAAGTATAAAGTGAGAAAAAAAAGAAATTACTTTGACGTAATAAGTATCGGGCAAAATAAAACAATTTTTCGTTCTGTTTATCTGAAGGTAGAAAATTGGGGATACTAATTCATTATCAAGCGAAATTCCCCCAACTCGTCCTCGTTTAGCTTGCGTAACGAGGATGTTTGAATTATGCGTTTGTAACGCATTAAAATAATTATATTTGTTATTAAATGAGTGGAGATAGATATAGCATTTCAAATCAAAACGGAATTTATTTTTTAACATTAACTGTAGTAGATTGGGTAGATTTATTTGCCCGAAAAGATTATAGTTTGGTTATAACCGATTCTCTAAATTTTTGTATAAAAGAAAAAGGATTAGAAGTAATTGCTTATGTAATAATGAGTAATCATATACATTTGGTTTGCAAAGTAAACGAACCTTTTAAACTATCAGAAGTGTTACGAGATTTTAAAAAACATACTTCAAAACAATTTATCAAAACCATTTTAGAAATTAACGAAAGTAGAAAAGATTGGTTATTAAATAAGTTTGCATTTGAAGCACATCGTATTGGAAGAGCAACAAATTATAAAATTTGGAAAGATGATAATCATGCAATAGAAATTGGCGATTATATTGATATTGAACAAAAAGTAAATTATATTCATAATAATCCAGTAAATGCAATGATTGTAGTAAATGCAGAAGATTTTATTTTTAGTAGCGCTAGAGATTATTCTGATTTAAAAGGCTATGTAAATGTTACAAGGTATTAGTTTAGTTAAGCGTTACAAACGCTTGCTTAGTTCATCCGCGTTGCAAACGCGGACGAGTTGCGATTACTATTTTTATAAAAAAATCTAAATGAAAATAATAACAACATCCGATGGATCTTCTTCTTTGTATAACGAGGTTTTAGACGAAACCTATCACTCGTCACACGGCGCTATACAAGAAGCTTTGCATGTTTTTATTGCAAATGGTTTACATTATTTTGATAATAGTTTAAATGAAATTTCAATTTTAGAAGTAGGTTTTGGCACAGGATTAAATACACTTTTAACGTTATTACATAGTAACGGAAAGCTAGTTGATTATACTGCTTTAGAAACGTTTCCGTTAAGCAACGAAATAACAACACAACTTAATTATACAAGCCTTTTACAACAAAATGAGGTTAAGCCTTTGTTTGAAAAACTGCATAACTGCAATTGGAATGAAAAAGTAGAAATTACACAACAATTTTACTTGAGTAAATTAAAAAAAGAAGTGCAAACTATCGAATTTAAAAATCAATTTGATTTGGTGTATTACGATGCTTTTGGTCCGCGTGCACAACCCGATATGTGGACGAAAGAAATTTTTGAAAAATTATATTCTGCTTTAAAACCCAATGGAATTTTAGTTACTTATTGTGCCAAAGGCGAAGTAAAACGTATGCTTAAAGCAGTTGGTTTTATTGTAGAAACACTTCCTGGTCCGCCCGGTAAAAGAGAAATGACAAGAGCAATAAAACAAGTTTAGCTGTTTAAATAAAGCTGTCCTTTGTTTATAATTCCTACTGCTTTACCAGTAAATTTTACGCCAATAAAAGGTGTGTTTCTCGATTTAGATTTTATATCTTTTTCAGTAAATGTGTATTCTAAATTCGGATTGAATAAGGTTATTTCAGCAGGATAACCTACTTTAAATTCTGTTTTTAAACCAACAATTTTTCTAGGATTTGCAGTAAATAAATCAATTATTTTATTTAGACTTAAATGGTTTTTTAAGACAGAATGTGCGCTGCTAAAAGCCGTTTCGCTGGCAATTATTCCAAAATCAGCTAAGTCAAATTCTTTTACTTTTGCTTCTACTTCTTGCGGAGTATGGTCGCTACAAATGGCATCAATAGTTCCGTCTTTTAATCCATTAATTAAGGTATCAATATCGTTTTGTGTTCTAAATGGTGGTTTTACTTTGTAGTTAGAGTCAAACTCAACTAATTTTTCATCAGTAAAAAATAACTGATGCGCGTTAATATCGCAGGTAACTTTTGCACCACGTTTTTTCGCTTCGCGAATTAAATCAACACTTTTAGCAGATGACACCGCCATAAAATGAATGGGTGCATCAACATATTCTGCAATAAAAATATCGCGCATAATCATTACTTCTTCTGCCAAATTCGGAATTCCTTTTAGTCCTAACTTTGTTGAGACTTCGCCTTCGTTTACTTTACCATCGCGTGCAATACCTTTGTCTTCGGCAAATTGCATAATAGTTGCGTTAAACCCTTTTGCGTACAACAACGAACGGTATAATAGACCACTATCTTCAATTGTTTTTTTGTTGTCAGAAAAAGCCACTGCGCCAGCCAAATGCATGTCGTACATTTCTGCAATGTTTTTTCCTTCGCGCTTTTCGCTAACGCAACCTAAAGGAAACACATTTACAATTTCGTTTTTAGATTTGTTTAGAATGTATTCTACAATCGATTTATTATCGGCAACTGGGTTACTAGCCGATGTGCTTGCAATACTTGTAAAACCTCCGTAAGCAGCTGCTCTGCATCCAGTAGCAATATCTTCTTTATGTTCTAAACCTGGGTCGTTTAAATTGTTTCTTAAATCAAACCAGCCGTTAGAAATGTGTAAGTTTTCCATTTCAATAGTTTGGCAAGCAGCACTAACGTTTAGCGCAGTTTCACTAATTTGACTGATGATGCCGTTTTCTATCAAAACAAAAACTTTTTTTCCGTTTAGTGCGTTTGCACTATCAATTAATGTGGCTGATTTAATGTAGAAGTTCATGTTTGTAAATTTATGATTTCCAAAAACGTATTAAAATAATTTCGGCTGCAATAAAAAGTAATGCCAGCAACAAGCAATATTTCCAAAGTTTTATGCCTGCATTAATTTCGCTTATTACAGTAGCTAGATTTTTTTCGGTTGACTTTACAATTTTAAAATTGCTTAAGTTATTTTTTTCAATTTCTTCTTCAATTTCGGTATCGTTCCAAAATTCAAATTTACTTTCTGTGCGATTGTAATTAAATGCAATTCCCTGTATGGTTTCGTTAGCCGATTTTACAAAATAATGTCCTGCTTCTTTAATTTGATTGTGCGTAAATAAATTAGCTTCTATATTATTTATGCGTGTTTCAGGTATTATATCAAACGAATTGTTGGCGTTGGCAATATGAAATACATTATCGTTTTTGCTATTAAAATCTGAAATTTTAATGCTATTGTTTTTATTTATTAATTGATATAATTCTTGTTGCGGAACACTGTTTAATGCAATTTTATAAAGCAAAGGAACAAACAAAGCGTGTTTGCTAAAGTTACTGTATTCTTCGTTTAGCGGAACTGCACTAAAATATATTTTTCCTTTTTGAAAATTACTTAGCGAAAAGAAAACTTCGTTGTTTGAAAAACGCATAATTTTTTCGCAAGCTGAATTTGAAGCTAAGCTTGTGCTGTAGTAATTAGCGACTTTTGGTAAATCAATTTTTTCTGGATTTTTTTCAAAAACACTTTCAAAAAGTGGATGTTTAAAATCGAGATAATCTACTTTTCTGTCGGTAGTATCTAATGCAGTAATTTTAAGTTTTGATGTGTTTTGTAAAAGTGTATTGTAGCTCAATACATCGCAATCAGTACCGGGGAAAACAACCAAACTACCTTTGTTAGCAACAAACTTGGTGAGCTCTTGGTTTAATCCGCTTGAAATAGATTTTAGATTGTTAATCAAAATTAAATCTACATTTTTAAAGCTAGAGTAATCAATATTTTTTTCGCTAAACGAATAAAAGTTAAACAATGAATCGTTTTTGTAAAGCATTGATAGTGGATTTGAAGCCGCTTCTCCATCAATACTTAACACATTTATTTTTGAAATAACTTTGTACGAAAAATAAAATTTATCATCGTAAGTAATAGGGTAATCAGTAATTTCAATACTTCCGTTTTGAATTCCATTATCGTTACTTACATAATTTAATTTTGTTTCTACACATTTTTGAGCTTCAATATTTACGCTAGAAATTGCTTTTTGCTGTTGATTGATAGTCAGTTTTAAAGGAATGTTTTCTAAATCTGAGGTAGATAAATTACAAATTCTAACGTTTAATTCTTCAGGAGCGTTTGCCTGTCTGTATGGATTGCTAAACCAAATAGAATCGATATAAACGTTAGCTGGTTGATTTGCTTCAATACGAGCCAAATAAAAATTTGCAGTAGTATCGTTTTTTAGTTCATTAAATTTGTAACTCTCTTTTTGAAAATCAGAAAGCACAAAAATATTTTTTTCGCCTTTTGCGTTTTTAATGGCATCTAATTGTCGGGCGCTAATATCTTTAAAACTATTGCTAGCAGCGCTAATTTTAATTTCATTTAGCAATTCAATAAAAGCATCTCTGTTTACTAATCGCTGATGGCGCGCTTCAAAATCTTGCGTAAGCAATTGAAATTTATCGCTTGGCGAAAATGCCATTACAATTTCTTTTGCATTTTTAATGCTTTGTTCTAGTAGGTTACCATTGGTGTTTAAGGCTTCCATACTAAAGCTATTATCAATAAAAATAGAAATATTTTTTTCTCCAGCTTTTATTTTGTTTTCGTTTAAAGGCAAGTAAGGTTGTGCAAAAGCAAGGACTAAAAAGAGTACAGCTAAAATTCTACAAAGTAAAATCAGCAAGTGTTTTAGCCTATTTATAGACTGCGTTTGAAGTTTAACTTCTTTTAAAAAAGTAACATCAGAAAAATAAACGCGCTTGTATTTCCTAAAATTAAATAAGTGAATAATTATAGGAACAGCTATAGCCGATAAAGCAAAAAGAAAGTAAGGATATACAAAACTCATCGGAGTTCAAAGATAATTAAAAATAGAGATAAATTGGCTTTTTTTTAGCGGTGGAAAACTTTGTTTAAAACTTGCTAGTTTTGAGCGCTAAACTGCTTATTTTATGTATAAGTTTGTTAAACAACCTAATTATAATTTTATGGCTACTAAAAAAGAAAAGAAGATTTTTGTTTTAGATACTTCTGTTTTATTGTTCGATCATAATGCAATTACTTGCTTTCAAGAGCATGATGTAGCCATTCCTATTAGTGTTTTAGAAGAAGTAGATCGTTTTAAAAAAGGTAACGATGTTATTAATTTTGAAGCGCGTGAGTTTATTCGCAATTTGGATGATTTAGCTAAAGCGCATTTGTTGCAAGATTGGATTCCGCTTTCGTTACCAGCAAAAGGCAAGTTAAAAGTGCAAATGAAAGAAATTGCATCTATTGATGCCAACAAAATATTTGGTGAAAAAAAGGCTGACCACAACATTATAAACGCTGCAATAGCTTTGCAAGAAGAGTTTCCTAAAAACAAAGTAGTTTTGGTTTCAAAGGATATAAATCTTCGTTTAAAAGCAAAATCGTTAAATATTCATTCCGAAGATTACGAAACTGGTAAAATAAAAGATATTGATTTGCTTTACAAAGGCAATTCAGTGCTCGAAAACGTTCCTGCTGCTGCTATAAATAAGTTGTACGAAAATGGTTGCGCAAAACCTGCCGATTTTAAAATAAAAAATCCAATTGCAAATCATTACTATATTTTTAAAAATGGCGATTCATCGGGTTTAGGTTTTTATAATGTAGATACTGACATGATTGAGCGCGTAAACAAAGAAGCTGCTTATGGAATAAAAGCACGCAACGTGGAGCAGGCATTCGCTTTGCATGCCATATTAAATCCAGATATTAAATTAGTTACCATACAAGGCGTTGCTGGTACAGGAAAAACTTTAATTGCTTTAGCAGGAGCAATGGCTCAAAAAATTGGCTATCAGCAAATTTATTTAGCGCGACCAATTGTTCCCTTAAGTAACAAAGACATCGGATTTTTACCTGGCGATATAAAAGCTAAAATTAATCCATACATGGAGCCTTTGTGGGATAATTTAAAATTGATTCAAAATCAGTTTAAAGAAACCGATAAAGAATACCAGAAAATTAAAGATATGGTAGAAAAAGAAAAGCTTCATATTACTCCACTGGCTTACATTCGCGGACGAAGCTTATCTAATATTTTCTTTATTATTGACGAAGCGCAAAACTTAACACCACACGAAATAAAAACAATTATTACGCGTGCTGGCGAGAATACAAAAATTGTTTTTACTGGAGATATATTTCAGATAGATACGCCTTATTTAGATACGCATAGTAATGGAATGTCGTTCTTAATTGATAAAATGATGAACAACCATTTGTATGCACACATAACATTAGAGAAAGGTGAGAGAAGTGAGTTGGCTAATTTAGCAAGTAGGTTGTTGTAAAATAAATTTCAATTTTGTTATAACGTTTTGTGGATTGTTGTTTTTTAATAAGGAATTTAAAGTTTCGCGAGTTTGATGTTATAACGAATTTTTAAATTTCTTATGAATATGCCGCTCGATTGTTTGAACAATAGTCTTTATAAATGCTGATTCTTTTAGTAAATATGTTTTACTAATAAGGACTTCGTTGTTCTTTATTCTCACGTCAAGTGAGATTTCTTTTCTAGTTCTATTATTAACTATACCCGTATTGTGGGCAATTATATTTCTTAACGCATACAATTGTCTAAGTCTAACTTTATTTTTCTCTGGTAAGATTAAGTTGATTTTTTTATCCAAGTACTCAATATATTTTTCAACACTAAAGTGTCCAATGGTTTCAAGTTCTTTTTGAATAAGATAGTTTAATATCTGCTTTTCATTTTCTAAAACCTCTTTGTAAGTAACTAAAGTATTGATTTTTAACATTTCTGGTTTCTTCGTGTATAATTCTTCAAATAACATTATGAGAAAGGTCTCAAAGGAAGCCCATGTATAGGCTAGCATTATGGAATAAAAATGGTTATTTAGTTCTTCCGTCAATTTTTTTGAATCTGTCATTGTTTTTTTTACTAAAAAAGCTGACCGTTCGTCCATGCTCAAAGAAAAAGTTCCATCAGGATGTCTTTTAGAAACCTTAAAGACTGTTTCATGATTTTTTGGTTTTTTTCCTGGAAGCCCTTTTATATTAAGTTTGTTTATTATGCCTTCCTGTATTTTCAAATCGTGTTCAATACCTTTATGGCAAGCTTCAATTAGTTTGTCGGTTCTGTGAATAATGCTTGTAAAGCGTATAAAGGCAATTGTCTTTTTTGTTGTTCTCATAAAATGCGATATAACTTATATATTCCCGAACTTTTGGAACTTACATCTCTTCTAAATTGGGTAGATAAGCGATTATTCAAATATACAATAATCTAATTTACAAATTACATAGTAACTCACAACTCCTAACTAAACCCTAACTCCAATCACTAAGATATCATCAACTTGTTCGTGGTCTGCTTTCCAAGTATTTATTGTGTTTTGCAATATATCTTTTTGTTCGGTCATTGCTAAATGAGCATTTTCCAAAAGCAATTCTTTTAATTTTTTATACATAAATTTTTTGCCTTTATCGCCTCCAAACTGGTCAGCAAAACCATCGGTAAATGTATAAATGATGTCGCCTTTTTGTAAATCTATTTCTTGCAAAGTAAAATCTTTTGCACCTTCTTCGTATTTGCCTACAGGCATTTTATCTGCTTTGTATTCTGTTAAGATATGAGAATTTAGATTTGAGTATTGAGAACTTTGTTTTTCTGTCTCAAGTCTCACATCTCCAATCTCACGTCTAATTACCCACACCGGATTATTAGCAGCTGCAAAATTTAGTTTGTTGTTTTGTAAATCGAAAGCACAAAGCACGCAATCCATACCATCTTTGGAGTTTTCGTTGCCTTTTGGGTTTAGTGCTTTAATTATTTTTTTACGTTGTTCGTTTAAAATTTCAGCAGGATTTTGAATTCCTCTTTCAATTACATTTTCGTTCAAAAAACTAATGTTTAATAAACTCATAAATGCACCAGGAACACCGTGCCCTGTGCAATCTGCTGTAGCAATATAAAATTTATTGTGTTGCGCTGTTGCCCAATAAAAATCGCCACTCACTACATCTTTTGGTTGAAAGAAAATAAAATACTCTGCGTTAAAATGATGTGAAATATATTCTTCGCTAGTAAGCATTGCCAACTGAATGCGCTTTGCGTAATGTATAGAATCTAAAATTTCTTTTTGTTTTTCGTCAACTAAATGTTTTTGTTGCTCAATAATTGTTTTTTGCTTGTTGGTAATTTTTAATCGGTTGTAAATAAATAGTGCAAAAAAGCCAACCAATGCTAAACCTCCATAAAGTGCAATTTGCTGATTTCTTTTTGCTTTTAACTCAGCTTTTTGAGTTGCAATTTCTGCTTCGTTCAATTCTCTAGCTTTTGCATTTGCAATACTATCGGTTGTAAATTTTTTATCAAACTCATATTGCAATTGCGTTTGCATTGTTTTGCGCGCATTTTCTTCGTTAATTATACTGTCTTTGTAGGCAATAAATTTTCTATAATTTAAAAAAGCATTTTTATAGTTACCTGTTAAACTATCATAAACCGATTGATTGTAATAGCTATTTTTAATTTCGTCCATGCTGCCAATTTCTGTGGCTAAATGCATTTCTTTTTGCAAAATGGTTTTGGCTTTATTAAGTTGATTTGTTTTTAAATAAATTATACTTAGCCCATCGTAGGTAATAGCCATCCCATTTTTGTCGCCTATTTTTTGTTGTACAGCTAATGATTTTGTGTAATATTTTTCTGCTTCAGTATAATTATTTTGATACTTATAAATTGTACCAATGTTGTTTAAACATTTAGCTTCACCATACGGATAATTTATTTCTAAAAATATATTGCGAGCTAAATTAAAATACTCAAAAGCTTTATCGTAGTTTTTTCTGCCAAGGTTAATATTACCCAAATTGTTATATGAATTGGCTATTTGTTGTTGAGTATTATTTAGTGATTTAAATACTTTTAACGCTTTTAGTATATATATTTCGGCTTCGTTATTGTTTTCTTGTTTTGCATAAATTACACCAATATTGCTTAAAGCGTTTGCAGCTCCTAATTTAATATTTAATTGTTCAAATAATTTTAAAGAGGCAGTAAATTCTTTGATAGCTTCGGGATATTTCCCTTGTAAATCGTTTATAATACCTTTGTTTATTAACGATTCGGCTGAGCCTTTTTTATAATTTATTTTTTTTGATAACTCATCAGCAGTATTAGCATAAACAAGCGATGAATCGAAACTACCAATTTTCCAATAGTTTCGACTGATTAAGTTTAGCGTTTTTACTTTGTTGGTATCTGGTTTTGCGGTTTTTAATACAGTTAGGAGAGAATCTATTTTTGTATTTTGAGCAAAGGAGTTAAGAGTTAAGAGGGAAAAGTTAATAGTTAGAAATAGGATTATATTTTTCATTTTTTTTGTCATTTGTAATCTATAAAAATTAGATGCTTCGTTCCTCAGTAGGACAAACTACGCATTGGTATTGTTATACATTTAATTTCACCTAACCAAGATATAAAATATTTGCTAATTAGTTAATAATTTGTTTTAAATAAAAAAGCCCTTGCAGTTTGCAAAGGCTTCAATATATTAATTGTAATTAATTACGACTCTTTCGTTTCGATAGTTCCATCAGCATATTTTGCAAAACGGCTTTTGTAGCGTGCATGCACTTGGTCGTATTTTGGCCATGGCCAGCCACCAAATTGTGTTTTGTGATAGTCTTCAAAAGCCATGTTTATTTCTTCTTTTGTATTCATCACAAATGGTCCGTATTGCATAACGGGTTCGTTTATGGGTTTGCCTTGCAATAGCAAAATACTTGTAGCTTCTGCTCCAGCAATAACTGTTGTTTCTATATCGGGTTGTAACTCAATAGCATTGTATTTTTCAACAAAAGTTCCTGCAATGTTAATTTGGTTTCCTTCGTAAAAATATATTGTTCTGTTAATTCCTACCGATGCTTTTGGAAAAGTAAAACTTGCACCTGCTTCCATTTTTAAATTCCAAACGGCTACTTCGTTTTTTTCATCGGCAGCCCAAGAGTCGGGCGGTGGAGTAGGAGCTTTGTAATTGCCTAATTTGCCAGCAATAATTTCTATAATTGTCTTTTTTTGATTGGCATCAGTGTGTATGTTGTTAGGAATTGATTCTTTCCAAAACATTTTAAAATGTGGTTCAACCATTTTGCTTTTCTTTGGTAGGTTTAGCCATATTTGAAACAACTCCATGGTGTTTTCTTTATCAGTATGTAGCAAAGGAAACATTTCGGAATGTTGAACACCTTTTCCGGCTGTCATCCATTGAACATCGCCATCGCCGTATCTGCCAGATGCACCCATAGAGTCGGCATGGTCTACAATACCTTTTCTAACTACTGTAATGGTTTCAAAACCACGGTGAGGATGTCCAGGGAAACCGGGAACTTTTTTGCCGTGATACATTCTAAAACCATCTTTTATAATAAAATCATCGCCCATGTGACGTCCGCTAAAATATTTTGCATCTGGACCCATTTGCTCGTTTCCTTGCGGAAAAGCATCTTCGTGATGTACACAAAACAAAAATGGATCGGCTGTTTCCCACTGAAAGCCTAATGGTTTTATTTTTAAGATTGGGTTCATATTTTTTGCAGTTGATTGATATGCTTTTTTTAATGATTCAGAAAACGAGTTTATAGGAAGTGCAATAGCAGTTGCAATTACAGCAATTGATTGGCCTAAGAAGTTTCTTCTTTTTAATTCGTCGCTCATGGCTAAAGTTTTGTTAATACAACATTTTTGTAAAACAATTGTTTTTCGAATTTAATCAAAAGCAAGCTAAAAAAATAGGAGAAAAGGTATAAAAACAAAAAAGTCCTCAGTTTATGAGGACTTTTGTGGTGGTCGCGAAGGGAGTCGAACCCATAACCGCTTGATTCGTAGTCAAGTACTCTATCCAGTTGAGCTACGCAACCTTTGTTATTTTAAAGAGCACAAATTTATGCTTTTTGTTCGGTTAATCCAAAAATAATTTTGATATTTATTTAGGCTTACTGTACAATAAATTATACAATTACGCATTATTAATTACTTTTATAACACTTATGGTAAAAAAAATACTGCTTTTAATTTGTTTAATTCTATCGATAAAATTTGGTTTTTCGCAGCAGAAATTCACTATTAGTGGCTATGTAAGCGATAAAAAAACGCAAGAAAAATTAATTGGAGCAGTAATTTACGATTCTAAATCAAAGTTGGCTACTACAGCTAATACCTATGGTTTTTATAGCCTTACTTTACCTTCTGATAGTGTAAATCTAATTGTTTCGTATATTGGTTTTGCTCCACAGCGCTCCACTTTTTTATTAGATAAAAGCATTCAACTAAATATCGATTTAACGCTTGATAATGAGTTAAAAACGGTTGAAGTAGTTTCTGACCAATCTGAAACTATTGCAGAAAGAACGCGAATGAGCACTATAAATATTCCTATTGAACAAATAAAAAAAGTACCGGCTTTATTAGGCGAAGTAGATGTTTTAAAAGTATTGCAATTATTACCAGGTGTTAAAAGTGGTGGCGAAGGCACAAGCGGACTATACGTTAGAGGCGGCGGTCCCGATCAAAATTTAATTTTATTAGATGGTGCACCAATTTATAATGCGTCGCATCTTTTTGGTTTCTTTTCTACATTTAATGCAGATGCCATAAAAAATGTGGAGTTAACCAAAGGCGGATTTCCTGCTCGATATGGCGGTCGACTTTCATCAGTAATTGACATTAGCATGAAAGAAGGTAATATGCGCAAATACAATGTAGAAGGTTCGATAGGTTTAATTGCTAGTAAAATAATGGTAGAAGGCCCTATTTGGAAAGATAAAACATCGTTTATTTTTACTGCCCGCCGAACGTATATCGATAAATTAACTCGTCCGCTTGTAAGAGCTGTAACTCGTGGCGAAGGCGATGGTGGTTATTTTTTTTATGATTTGAATTTTAAAGTAAATCATAAAATATCTGATAAAGACAGAGTTTTTTTAAGTATGTACAAAGGTCTCGATAATTTTTCGTTTGCAACTGGCGGAAATTTTACAGGAGATATTGGTTATGGTGGTTATTTAAAATGGGGCAACACATTAGGTTCTGCTCGTTGGAACCACGTTTTTAACGACAAACTATTTTGCAATACAAGTTTAACTTACACAGAGTATAAATTTGGAATTGGGCAAGAGGTTAAAGATTATAAAAACGATACAAAACAAAATTCTAATTATTATAGCGGAATAAACGATTGGGCGGGTAAAATAAATTTCGACTATATGCCAAGTCCTAATCATTATATAAAATACGGTAGTAATTACACTTACCACACTTTTAAAACAGGTGCACAACAATTTATTACAAATGGTTTTGAAAGAGATATAGATTCGTTGAGCGGTAATCCTGATATTTTTGCAAGCGAAATAAGTTTATACGCAGAAGACGATTGGAAAATAAATGAAAAACTAAAAATAAATGCAGGAATTCATGCGGCAGGTTTTTATGTTCAAAATAATTTTTACAAATCTATACAGCCACGTTTTACCGGTAGATATTTATTGCCTTATAATTGGAGTATAAAGGCTTCTTACGCAAGTATGATGCAGTTTATACATTTGTTAGCCAACTCTAATATTGGTTTGCCAACCGATTTATGGGTGCCAGCAACTAAGCTCATAAAACCACAAAAATCGTATCAAGGTGCTTTTGGTTTTGCAAAAAGTTTTAATAATAATACGTTTGAATTTAGTGCAGAAGGATATTACAAAGTGATGAAAGATATAATTGATTACTTAGATGGCGCTAATTTTATTGGTGGTAGCAACGATTGGGAAAAAAAGGTAGCGCAAGGCAAAGGTTGGAGTTATGGTGCAGAATTTTTGTTGCAAAAGAAAAAAGGAAAATATACAGGTTGGATAGGTTACACACTATCGTGGACAAACAGACAATTCGCAGAAATTAATAATGGCGAAATTTATCCATATAAATACGATAGACGACACGATATTTCTGTTGTAAATGTGTATAAAATTAGCAACAAAGCAGATATTGCTTTTACTTGGGTTTATGGTACTGGTAATGCTGTTAGCTTGCCTTTACAAAGTTACCAAGCAGCTAATATAGGTGCTTCGGTATCTGAAGCTCAATATTATGGAAGTAAAAATAATTACAGAATGGAGGCTTATCATCGTTTTGATTTTAGTGTAAACCGACACAAAAAGAAAAAATGGGGCAGAGTAACTTGGAGCGCAGGTGTTTATAATTTATACAGCAGAAAAAATCCTTATTTTTTATATTTCTCCACCAATCAGTATGGTAGAAAACAATTAAAACAAGTAAGCTTGTTTCCTTTAATACCAACAATTAGCTACAACTTTAAATTTGATTTTAAAAACTTTAAAGAAATTTTTAAAGACGATTTAGAACTTGAAGAATTTGAAAAACAACAAGAATAATATTAGCAAAATGAATTACTTAAAATTGTTTTTTTATAGTATCGCTTTTCTGTTTATGTCTTGCGAAAAAGTAATTGAACCTGGAGATTTGCCAGAGCAAGATGCGCGTATTGTTGTAAATAGTATTTTATACACTAATCAATCATTTCGAGTAAATATTTCAGTAAGTAAAAGTATTTTAAGTGGCAAAGATTATAAATACATAAAAAATGCCGTTTGTGGTATATACGAAAACGATGTTTTAATTGAAAGTTTGCAAACAGATACAAATGGTGATTGTAGGAGTAGTTTTGAACCAAAAGCAAATAAAAAATACACAATAAAAGTAAGTGCGCCAAATTTTGAAGGCGAGGTAATTGCATCTACAACTATACCAGATAAAGTAAGACACACTTCTATAGAACGTTATGATACGTTAAATTATAACTACCGTTTTATATCAAACGATTCTACTCAAATTTCTGGGTCAACAAAATTCAAGTTTAAAATTATTGATGACTTAACTCAAAAAAATTATTATAGTATACAATCTTCAGTTCTTTTTTTTGATAGTTTAAACCAACAAATGTTTCCTCAGCATTATAAATATTTAATTAATAATAGCAACAATTCAAATAATCAAAATAATTATGATGCTTACACAATAAATTTAGATGACTTAACTTTAGTAAATGGAAATGAAATTGCAGTTGATTTTGAATTAAGCGTGAATTCAGAAAACTCATACGATGTTAAATCTATGCAAGTATATTTGTATTTGTATAGTTTGAGCGAAGATTACTATAAATACAAAACCACATTAAATAAACAAGCTTCAACTGGAGTTAGCTTGTTTGCCGAACCCGTTTTGGTATACAGCAATGTAAACAATGGTATGGGAATTGTTGCTGGTGTTAATCAAGAAACTGTTTTAATTTATAATGGAATTTTAAAGAAATAGAATTTAAAGTCCTCGCTTTTTTTAATTATTCTAAAAAAAATTAAATAGTATATTTGTGCTTTAATAAAATAGTAGTAATGAAAAGAAATATTTTTTTAGTTTTAATACTTTTAACTTCCTTAAGTAATTTATTTGCGCAGTTACCATCTGTAAATAAAGCAAAAGCGCTTAAAATGAAAGAGCGTGTTTTAATTGTTGCTTTTGAAGAAGAAGACCCTTCAGTAATAAAAAAACAAGCATTAGCTGGAGCAGATTTAAAACGTTATAAAGATCAAATAGAAGGTAGAAACTTTGCTTTAAAAACAGCATTTGAATCGTTTTGGAAATTTAACTCATCTATTCAGTATATGCCTTATAGCAAGGCTTTAGAGTTGTCGACTAAAGAAAAAAATAAATACGTAATTGCAAGATACAACACACCAGTTGACCCGAAATTTTCGATTAAAAAAACAAAAAATGGTGTGCAAATTGGTTGGCTAAAAGAAAATAATGCTTTTACTTACAACTCATTTACAAGACAAACGCATGCGGTAAACAAGCCTTTAAAGCTAACTTTTGAAATGCCAAAAGAAGCTATGTTTATGTATTTGCCTAATTTTTTTCCTGCAAAATCTGATTTAGTTTATGCTGTAAAAACACTACAATTTATTTGCAACTATATGTTAGAATCAGAAAAACATAATGTTGGAATGCTTAAAAATAAAAAGCTTGACGATAAAAATGCAGAGTTAAAAGATATGACTTTGTATGTAGATAAAGGCGATTGCAATCCTCCAATGACAGAAATTCAAGTTAAAAAATTGTATCCCTACGAATTAAAAACTGTATTTTTTAATAATATAGAAGATGCTTGGCAAGGTAATGATGCTAAAATTGCCATAATGGTTCCTTTTATTTACGAAAAAGGGAAAGATAAAGAAGTGCAAAAAGTACGTGCTAATGCTATTGTAAACTCTGCTACTGGTAAAATATATTGTGTAGATTGTTTAAAGTTTAAGTTTGGCGAATACGAAGATCCAGATGCTGAACGAACTTTTGACGAGCATTAAAAATACAAATTTTTACACATTCAATTTATTTTCGTTTTAATTTAGTTATAAATTGTGTTGTTTGTTGTGGCATAGTTTTATAGTTTGTAATAGGTTCAGAACATAATCTAGTGTTGCAAATAAAAAGTGCTGGTTTGCCCATATCTGGATAATGTCCTGGTTTTTCGATAACTAATAATTTAGCTGGATAATAATATTTTTTTGATTCTTTAAATAAATCATCTTGCAAATCATTGTTTGATGTAACTATTGTAAATTTTAAATGCGCGGTATTGTATTTACTAACTGCTAGTGCATATTCCCCTAGCAATCGCTCTTCTGCATCTATCCATTCGTAAGTAGCAATACTTAATAGTGTTTTTTCGGCAATAGCTCTATTTTCTTTATTTTCTGTAATGTCGGCCAACTCAATAAAGAAACGTGCCGCTAAAGCATTATCAATAAAAACTTTTGGTTTAACTAATTCATCGCCTAATTGAATTGCCGATTGATTGCTAGCATAAAAACCACTATTTTGTGTGTCTAATAAATTATTTTTTAGTGCAATTGCTAATTTATTAGCGTCGTTAAGCCAAGTAGTATCTTGCGTGCGAATATACATAGATAACAAAGCTAAACCTGCATGAACTTGTGGACGTAAATAAATTATTTGCGAAAGTTTTTCTTGCTCTGGCAACACACGAATGCGATCTTCCGTTTTATTTTCGTTACCAATAATTTGTTTGTACCAACCTTCATTTGTAAGTGCATATTTTTTAATTTGCGCTATTATTTGTTCTGCCATTTGTATGTCTTCAACATTATTGTTTGCCTCGTATAATCGAATAAAAGCGTTGGCACATCTAAAATTAATGTCGGTGTAAATGGTTTTATCAATAGGAGGTATACCAACTTTTTTACGTTGCTCACTATTCATCAAAAAATATTCTTCTGACGAAATATTGTCTTTATTTTGTGATGGATTTAAGTTTTCTTCTTGACTGTTGTAAAATAATTTAGTTTGTGGTGAGCGTAAAAAATTTAGTAAATAATTTTTTGTTCTATTAGCTTCTGTTAGCCATAGTTTATCTCCTGTAGCCAAATAGGCTTCGCTTAAATTTATAATGCAACCCGCTTGTGTTTCTGTTCTTTTTTCGGGAGCGCCACCTTTCCAGTCTCTGCTGTATGCGCCAAATCCAATACCGCCCCAAATGGTATCGTTAAGTATTAATGTGTTTTTAAGAGTTAGCAAAGCTTTGCTTAATGCTGAATTATCTTTTAATACTGCTGCTTTCCAAAATTCGTATTCAACAGGAGCATACAAAGGCATTTTTAAACCTGTTGTCCAACCGCCATAAATGGTATCAAAATAGCTATCTAATTTTTTAGAAACGTATTCTTCAATTTCATTTAGTTTACCTATTTCTTTTTGTATGGTAGATTTTGAAGCGCTTGTAATTAAATTATTTGAGTCCTTATTTTTTTGAAAATCAGTTATAATTGGCATAAATTTTTCGGGTAAACGATTGCCTTGCAATGCTTCAATTTGGAATCCATTTGGTGTCATAAATATTAATGCTGGCCAACCCCAATCTAAGTAGCGAGCGCCAATATCAGGCTGTGCTTCGGCATCAACTTTTATGCAAATATAATTTGCATTTAAATAATCAATTACTTCTTTGTTTGTATAGGTGTATTCTTCCATGTAATTGCAAGCAGTACACCACTCGGTTCCAACATCAACAAAAATTAATTTATTTTCTGTTTTAGCTTTTTCAAATGCATTGGCATTCCAAGCTAACCAGTTTATTGTTTGCGATTTTACTGCAGTTGTAGCAATTAGTAATAAACTTACTAGCGCAATATTATTTATTATTTTCATAAATAGAATGTAAAGTAAAATACTTGTTTACTCTATATTTACGAGATAAGTGGCAATATGGATTTTAGAAATTAAAATTGAATTGGATTGCCTAATTAAAGCCCAGTAAAAATTTTTCTTGAATCATTTTTTTACAAAATTCATCAAGTCCATTTTTTAAATTTGATGCAAGATTAGCATCAATGTTATGTTGCTTAATTGCTGTGTTTAAAGCCTTTGTTATACTTATGCTTTCTTCGTGAGTAGTTTGAATTATGTAGGCAAGTAAAGGTGATAGTTCTAAAAAATGCGATTTATTTGTTTCACGATTTCTAAAGATTAAAATAAAATAATTTCCTTTTTTATTTTCTATATTTTCAAATTGATTTAAATGAACTGGATAACTTAATTGAATAATTTCGTAATCTGGATTCCAAACAGGAATTGTTTCTAAATTATTTTTTAGAAATGAAAATTCTGAAAATAAAATTTCTTCGTCTTCCATCCATTCTATTTCTATTTCTTTCCATTCAAACAGCAACAAATCGCTTAAAAAAGGACAATTTATCTTATCGCCGTAGTTGTTCTTAACCGCAAATAAATAAAGCTGTTTTGGCATTTTCCAAAGCATTGGTTCTGCACTTGGGTGAAGTGAAAAAAAATCGCAAACAAATTGCAGCCACTTTTCTTCTTGCAAAACAAAATGTGTAATTGGATAAGCTGATTGCAAAGCATCTTCAACAATTGTAAAAACTAAATCGCGGTACTTTTGTATGCGCACTTGGTCTGCACCAGAAATGCTAGCATTAGTATTGTTTCTGCAATATTCAGCAAATTGTTGTTGTATTTGATATGTTTCTTTTTTAAGCAACATATTCTTTTTTCCAAACTAAGTTTGATATTTTTTTCAATTGATTTATTTCACTCATAATTTGGTCTTTATCTTCAAAATTAAAATCGCGTTCTAATAAAACAGGAACTGGTTTTAAATAATTTATTGTCCAATTATAAAGCTCAAACACATCGTTAACAATGGGCTGTCCGTGTGTGTCAATAATTAAGTCTGGAGCAACTTGCTCGTGCCCAGCCATGTGTATATATTTTACATTATCTAAAGGCAAGGATGCAATAAAATCTTTTGGATTATATTTATGATTGAATGAATTGACAAATACATTATTGATATCAAGCAATAATCCGCAATTGGATTCTTGAACAATTTGAGAGATAAATTCTTCTTCTTTCATTTCGGCTGCAACAGGTGTGTAATACGATACATTTTCGATTACCAGTTGCATTTCTAAAAAATCCTGAACTTGATTTATTCTATTTACAATATGTTTTACAGCATCTTCCCGAAAAGGAATAGGCAGTAGCTCATACAAATGCGCATTATCGCACTTGCTAAAGCTTAAATGCTCTGAATATAGTTGAACTGGAGTTTCTTTTATAAATTTTTTTATTTGTTTTAAAAATTCCCAATCGGGTTCATCGGGACTACCAATAGATAACGACAATCCATGGCACGTTATAGGATATTTTTCGGCAATTTGATGTAGTGTTTTTTTCCATTCCCCCCCAATATTCATCCAGTTTTCTGGCGCTAACTCTACAAAACTAGGTTTGTTTTTGCCTTCTAACGACAATATAAAATCAGAAATATCTCTCCTAAAACCTATGCCTACACCTTTAACATTCATAATTTATTGTTTTAAAAAGTTAAAATAAAAGGTGTAGAATTTCTACACCTTTTAAATAATTATAAAACTATTTTTTAGGAGTTTTTTCTCCACATTTAGCTTCTTTGCCTTTTTCTCCGCATTTAGCTTCTTTACCTTTTTCTCCACATTTAGCTTCTTTGCCTTTTTCTCCGCATTTAGCTTCTTTGCCTTTTTCTCCGCATTTGGCTTCTTTGCCTTTTTCGCCACATTTAGCTTCTTTACCTTTTTCTCCGCATTTAGCTTCTTTAGTTTTGTCTGTTGAAGTTGTACCTTCTTTACCTTTTTCGCCACAAGTAGCTTCAAAGTTTTTTGCAGACTCAATTGGGTTGTTTGCGTTAAATAATTCTGAACGCATTTCGCTACCAGTTCCTAAATTACGGAAAGATAAAAGATTACTTGAATTGTTTACAGCTTGTGCATCAGTTGTGAATGATAATGCGCTTAACATTAATGCTCCTGCAGAAAGAGCAACTTTTTTTGAATTTTTCATAGTTTAAAGTTTTAATTGGTTAATTGATTACTTTAAACAGATATACGAAGTGGATTTAAAATCGGTTTTTAAAAATGAAAATATTTTTAAATATTCCCTAAAACAACCATTGTAGAAAGGGTAGGATTGATGCTTCCACCTTTAGGTTCAATAGTTACGGCAAAAGCTTGTGCATCATTTATATTTTTTACTCTAATTATTTCGTCTTTGTTCAAATCAAAAACACCAGCATCAATAGGTTTTCCGTCTGCTAATGCCCACAATTGAAATTGTTTGTCAGCTTCAAGCGTTGGTAACGATGTAATATCAATACATACCTCTTTAGAAGTAGAGTTCCACATTACTTTTACAAATGCACTTGGGTTTTCGCCTATTCCTTTTAACTGAATTACTTTATTGGCAGTATCTCTAAATATTTTAAGAGCTGTATTCGTCTTTAAATATTTATTGTTTACTGTATTAAAATTTCCAGCTAATTCGTCTTTTTCGCTTTGTAAAGCGGCTAATTCATTATATGTTTTTTTATAACTGTTATAATAAGTATAAGATATTGCTGTGCTAATTACAAAAAGTAAAACACTAGCAGCAGCTAACCATTTATATGTATTGTTATGATTTAATTGAACAATTGGTGTGGAGTCTTTTTGTATCTCTTTTAAAATATTTTGTTTTACTCTATCAGAAGGTTTTTTGCTGCTAGAATGTTGCATTAAAGCAGTTTCAATTATAGAAATTTCTGCAGCTATTTCAGGTAATTCTGAGGCAATTTTTTCCACTTCTGCTTTTTCTGTAGCAGAAAGAGAGCCCATTACATAAAGCTCTAAAATACCTGATTCTATATATTCTTTAGAATTCATTTCTTATAAAAATTTCTTTCGGAGCGTTAATATTGCATTTCGCGCTCTTGTTTTAACTGTTCCCAAAGGTATATCTAACTTTTTAGCTACTTCACTTTGCGAATAACCACCAAAATACATCAAATCAATTATTCTTTGATGTTCATCATCTAAACCATCTACCAACTTTTTCAAACCAATTGTTTCAGTATTTGTAGACGCACTATTTTCCTTGTCAACAACATGTACGATATTTTCTATCGATTGGTTTTTTGAAGTGTTTGAAAAATTTTTAGAGCGTGTAGCATCTATTGCTAAATTACGCGCTATGTTTAACATCCATGTAAATAATTTTCCTTTTGATACGTCAAACTGATCAAAATTTTTCCAAATTTTAATAAATGTTTCTTGCAAAATGTCTTCAGCAGCTTCGTCGTTTTCTATAATGCGATTAATTACGCCAAACAAAGCTGTTGAATAATTGTCGTACAAAATACTCATAGCATTGGCCTGTTTGCTTTTTAAAAGAGCAATCAAGTCATCTTCGCTAACAATATGTTTCTTTTTATACAACAAATTTAGTTTTTGAAACTACGAATGTAAATAAAATGATTTACGTTTTTAGTTTTTGTAAAAATACTTTTCAATTTCTTTGTCTTTATTGTACACGTCATCGCGAAGTTGAAGCTGATTTTGCTCGTCAACCCAAGCGGTTTTGTAATCAATAAATAACTGTGTTTTTCTATCAAACAGTATTGTTTTTGTTTTTTTCATGTCCTCTTCTTTTTTCTCTTTTAGCGATGGATCGAGTTCAAACAACTGCTTTTCTTTTTTTAGTTTTTTTTCGTAATCTTTTAATTTTTTCTCATCAAGTGGTAGCATACCTAATTGCATTCTATATTCATCGGGTCCAAATCGTTTGTTATCTTTTAATAAAAAATAAGCTAAATCGATTGGTTTTGAAACTCTTACACAGCCATGACTAACTGCTCTATTTGCTCTGTTAAAGGCGCTTTGCGAAGGCGTATCGTGCAAATAAACATTAAATCTATTGCTAAAAATAAATTTCATTTTGCCTAAAGCGTTTCCATCTCCTGCATCTTGCACAAAACGAAATGGTATTTTATCGGGTTGATAATTTCTCCAATTAATAGTTAAAGGATTTATTAATGAATCATCTCTGTAAACCAAAAAGTTTTTAGATTGTAAATAGGTACTGTCTTTTAAAACTGAAAAATAAATTTCGCGCTCTGCAATGTTTCGCGGCACACTCCATGTTGGATTAAGTATTAAGTGGCTTAATTGACCAAATAAATTAGGCGTTTCGTGATTAAGAGGTTTGTCTAAGGGTTTTTTAGTTTTAAGATAATGCTTCAATTTAGCATCGTAATTTTTGTCTTTTTTTTCTCCAACACAAACTTTCATTTGTAAAAAAACTTTTCCGCTATCGCTTGCTGTTAATGTGTAATTTGGAATATTAACTATAATTTTTTTTGCATTGTTATTGTTTTCTAACCAGCGCAATCTATCCATATTTATAGCAATTTTATTAGCTATATGATTAAAGGATTCGTTTAAGGCATTAATTGTATTTTTACCAATAACACCATCGTTTAGCAAGCCATTATCAGTTTGATATTTTACAACAGATTGAAATAAAATGGAGTCGTAATAAACTTTGCTACAAGTCGAATAATTTTGTTTGCTAATATAGTTTGTAATTAATAATCGCTTTGCAATTTTATCAATAAATGCAATCGAATCCCACAAAACAATTTTTGCTATGCTATCAGGAATAATTTCAAATGAGGCTTTTTTTGATAATGAATCGTAGTAGGTAAGTTGTTTTTGTAATGCTTGGTAATCTTTGTCTTTCAGTTTATTTTTTTCAAAAATAGCTAATGTATTTTCATTTGTAAGTGGCTCAAATAAATTAAATAATGAGTCATTTTTAAGCGGTAAAAAATAATTTTCTTTAAATATTTTTTTAGGATTAATTCTTCCTAAACCTAAATCTTTGTTGTAGGCTATGCAAGCGTTTGCAAGTAGCAATTCTGTTCTTGCATTAAGGCTATAATTTATTTTTTTCTGTTCTAAATTTTTATTTATTTGTTTTAAATTTTCTTTAATAAAAGCAAGTAAATAATAATTATTGTTTAAGCCATGTAGCAAGCTATTACTAAGCTCAACCGCTATGCTATCCGATTTTTGTAACTGGGTAATTGTAGAAGTGAAAATAGCTTTATACTTATTTTTTGAATAAAAATAATGTAGCGTATCAAAATAAATAAAGTTGCTGTGGCAAATATTAAATGTATCACACTCACTTTTAAAACGACATTCAATTAAATTGGCATAAAGTTTTTCGTCAAAATGTAATTCTTTAGCAAATTCTTGAACTTGTTTTTTTTTGTTGCACGACAAAAACAATGAACCAAAAAGGAAACAAATAAAAACGAAATAAATGTAGTAGGTATTCTTCAAGCGATATTTTTATACAAAATAAAGCTATTTTTTACATATATCTTTAGTTTCTTACTAAGAATTCTGTCATAAAAACGTAAATTTGCGTGTGTATTATTTCAAATCGAAAATAGTTTTTTTGTTTCTCTTTGTTTTTGGCTTATTTTCAGCCAAAGCGCAAATACAGCATGGAGGTGTTCCTAAGTTATTGAGTTTAGATAAATTGTATTGCAACTCAATAAATACAGTTAAAATGCCCAGTTTTAATTTAGATTCTATTAAAAAAGAAGATGCTATAAACGATAAAGTAAAAGGTGTTTTTCGATTTGGTTTTAATCATTTTGTAAATGTTGATTTAATTGCGCAAGCAACTGTTTTAAATACGGATACTGGTAGTTTCTATTTTACAAAAATTAAATCAGAAGATGCGCTTTCCTTAAATTTTGCTTTTAATAAATTTGTATTTCCTAAAGGAAGTCATTTATTTATTGTAGCTCCAAACAAAACATATTTAGGTTCGTTTAATTATTTGAATCAGCAAAGCGATAGTGTATTAGCTACTGATGTTTTATTTACTGATGAAGTTATTTTTGAAGTTTTTGTTCCCAAAACAATTGAATTAAAAAATGTAAAAGCGCAATTATTTAGAATTACACACGGCTATAGAGATTTTATTGAAAAAACAATTAAATCGTTGGGAGATGCGGGTGCGTGCAATACAAATATAAATTGCCCTGATGGCGATAATTGGCAATTAGAAAAAAAATCGGTTGCTTGCATTATAGTTAATGGAAACGGAAAATGTACTGGTACCTTACTTAATAATACATCAAACGATGGAACTCCGTATTTTTTAACTGCAAATCATTGCGGTGCATTTAATACAAATTTGTGGGTTTTTCGATTTAACTACGAAAGTACTTCTTGTTCTAATTTTCCATTGACGAATGCGCAATCAATTAGTGGTGCTGATGTAGTTTCTACTAATCTTAATTCAGATTTTGCTTTGTTAAAATTGAGTACAACGCCACCTGCAAGTTACAATGTGTACTATGCAGGGTGGGATAGAGGCACAACTGCACCAACGGAATGTACATCTATTCATCATCCGCAAGGCGATTTAAAAAAAATATCTTTTGCTGGTCACGGTCAAGCCAACACCTATAGTTCAGCGCTTTGTTGGCAAACAGGTATTTGGGAAAAAGGAAATACAGAACCAGGTTCTTCGGGTTGTCCGTTGTTTAATCAAAATCATAATGTTGTTGGTCAATTGTATGGCGGGCCATCGGGTTGCGATGTTGTAAGTGCTGATAAATATGATTTTTTTGGTAGATTTGATCAATCGTGGGATTTTGGAACTACACCCGACTCACAATTAAAAACATGGTTAGACCCAACTAATACTGGCGCTACAAGTATTGTAGGTTTTGCACCTTCAGGTGTTTATTCGCTAACTGCATCATTAGAAAGACTTAGAGGAATAGACGATAATTCTGTAATATGTTCTAACAATTTATCGCTTAGCGTATTTTTAGTAAATGATGGTAATTTGGAAATAACAAATGCTAGAATTAATATTTTTGTAGATGATGTTTTTTTTGATTACGCTGATTATGTTGGAAGTTTGCAAAGGTATTGGTCTGTACAAAGAACATTACCCACAATTAAGAATTTAAGTAATGGTGCGCACAAAATTAAAATTGTAATAGAAAGTTTAAATTTCTCTGCTGATTTTGTTTTCACAGAATCTTGTAGTATTGAAAAACAATTTACTGTTTCTATAGAAGACAATACTGTTTCAGTTCCTTACTTAGAAACTTTTCAAAATTCAACAACTTTAGGTGAGTGGATTGTTTCTTCACCAAATCCATTTTTAAATTGGGAACGCAATGCAATTGTTGGTGCTTATGGTGATAATTCAGGATGTTTTTTTGCTGACAATTATTCGAGCACACAAAATAGTATGGGCATGAGCACTTATTTGTATTCGCCAATATTTAATTTTTCAAATACAACATCAAATATTTTGTTGTCGTTTGATGTTGCTCACGCTCCTAAAAACGCCGCTCGTCAAGATTCTTTATTGGTGAATCTTTCAACAGATTGTGGTGCAACATTTAAAACAATTTACAGAACTGGTTACACCGATTTAGCAACTGCAAATTCAACTTCAAACTTTTATATTCCCCAAGCCGATGAGTGGAAAACTATTTCGTTAAATTTAGATGAATATGCATACGTATCTAACGTTCAGTTACTATTCGAGAATAAAAGTGGCTGGGGAAATGCAATTTATTTGGATAATGTAAGAATTGATGCCGTAATTGGTATTGATGATAATGACTTAGAAAACGATTTACAATTATATCCTAATCCTGCAAGTGATATTGTAATTATTAAAACAAAAGAAAAAATTGAATCTGTAAAAATTACCAATCAATTAGGGCAAACTGTTTATTCAAGCAACTTTACAAATTCAAAAACAATTGATGTGAGTGCTTTGAAAAATGGAATTTATTTTGTTGAAGTAGTTCAAAGAAAAAAATCTATTACTAAAAAATTACTTATAACTAAATAGGAAGGTTTGTCTTACACTTTTTGTACTGTTGACTGCATCGAAACATCTCACCACTTATCAATGCTAAAGAAGTAATCTGAATGAAGTGTTATAAAACCACTTTTACTGTAAAATTATTTACTAATCTCTAAGCACTAATCCCTAAGCACTAATCCCTAACCACTAAAACTACATTTTATCCGGCACATCCACACAAAGTAAATGCATAGCTTTTTTTATTGTGGTTGCACATTGTTGGCTTAATGCTAATCTAAACATTCGTGTTGTTTTGTTTTCTTCTTTTAAAATGCTACAATCGTGGTAAAATTGGTTAAAATCTTTTGCTAATTCAAATACATAATTCGCTACCAAAGCAGGACTGTATTTATCGCCTGCCTCTTGTACCGTAGGTAAAAACTGAAACATAGTTTTTATTAATTCCTTTTCTTTTTCGTTAATGCTAATTGCTCCACTTGGCATTGCAATTTCATCAGGACTAGCTTTTGCTAAAATCGATTTTATACGTGCGTGCGTGTATTGTATAAATGGTGCTGTATGTCCGTTAAAATCAATAGATTCTTTTGGATTAAACAACATTTTCTTTTTAGGATCTACTTTTAAAATAAAATAACGCAAGGCTCCCAAACCAATTGTTTTGTATAGTGTTGAGGATTCTACTGCGCTAAAACCTTCTGTTTTCCCTAACTCTTCAGTAGTTTGTTTTGCTGTTTCAATCATGCTTTCAATTAAATCGTCAGCATCAACAACAGTTCCTTCGCGCGATTTCATTTTGCCTTCGGGCAATTCTACCATTCCGTATGATAAATGATACAAGCCATCAGCATAGGTTTTCCCTAATTTTTTAAGAATTAAAAAAAGCACTTTAAAATGATATTCTTGCTCGTTGCCCACCACATAAATCGATTTATCGGGTGCAAATTCTTTTTCCTTTAAATTAGCAACAGCAATGTCTTGCGTAATGTAAACGCTGGTTCCATTACTTCTTAATACCAATTTATTATCAAGTCCATCTTCGGTTAAATCTATCCAAACCGAACCATCTTCTTTTTTATAAAAAATGCCTTTTTGCAAACCTTCTTCAACGGTTTCTTTTCCTAATTGATACACATCCGATTCGTGATAAAAACGATCGAAAGATAAATTTAGGTGCGAAAATGTTTGCTCAAAACCTTTGTAAACCCAGCTATTCATGTTTTTCCAAAGTTCACGCACTTTTGCATCACCTTGTTCCCAACTAACGGTTAGTGCATTTACTTTTGCATTTAGTTCTGATTTTTTTTCGGCTTCTTCTTCTGTTAAACCTTGTTGTTTAAGTTGTTCTATTTCTTGTTTGTAAGCACTCGAATATTTTACATAATAATTTCCAACAAATTTATCGCCTTTAATTCCGGCAGTTTCTGGCGTATCGTTTTTGCCTTCTTGCATCCAAGCCAACATCGATTTAGAAATGTTTGTACCTCTATCGTTATACAAGCAAGTTTTAATTAATTCGTTTCCATTTGCTTTTACAATGTTGGATAAAGATTGTCCTAAAAATATATTACGTAAATGCCCTAAGTGCAAAGGTTTGTTGGTGTTTGGTGATGGATATTCTATCAATACTTTTTTACTAGTTGGTTGAATATTTTGTAATCCACATGATTCGTCAAAAGCCAATGTAGTAAACTTTTCTACCCAAAACTGGTTAGAGAAATTAATATTTACAAATCCTTTAACAATCTCCACACTAATTTGATTAGCAAATGTGCTTTGCAAAAACTCTGTAACTTTTTTAGCAACTTCGTCGGGAGTAGATTTTAAAATTTTTACAAATGGAAAAACATTTATAGAAAAATCGCCACTAAAACCTTTATTTGTTTTTTGTAATTGAATTTGTGCTGCTTCAATGTTGGCAGAAAAAGTTGTATTTAAAAACTGAGCCAAAGGCTTTTTTAAATTATCTAATAAATAGTGTTCAATAGAAACGCTCATTGATTGTGTTTTACAAAGGATTTAGTGCAAAAGTAATAAATATTTACGTACAGCTATAAAAACAAAAAAGCGGCTTGCTTAAACCGCTTTTATTGATTGTTTTGCGAAAATTAAATTTCTGCAATCATATTATAAAATTGTCGAATTTCGGGTGAGGTTAAAGTAGAACGCACACAAATATTTCTTGGTTGTCCGTCGTACTTGTCGAAGATTAGTGAAACTTTTTTGATGTTTATTTAATTTTATAGGTGAGTCCAAAGCCCAAACCAACACTATAAAAACCATTGCCACGTAAAAGATACGGTTCAGCAATATTTGCATGAAGTTCCGATTTGAATGTTAATCGGCTATTTATTTTAGTTGAAAATCCGAGTTTGGTCTGTAAGCCAAAAAGCCAAAAGTCAAGATGTTTATGCTTACTATATCCGGCAAAAAGAGGTAGTTTATCTGTCGTCTCATGGCCATTAACTGTTTTTTGTCTTTCAATGAAATAGGAAGCGTTAGGCCCAAAGCAAAAATAAAACATTTTGTATTTATATAATATAGATATTGGTAAAGTAAGATAAATATTTCTTTCAGTGATATATTTGGTTGTATAATTTGCAAAAAAAGTACTTGATTCTTTTTCCTTATATCCCCAGTCCATTATAAGTAAGCCCGTTTCTAAGCACCATTTTTTATCTAATTCAAAAATGGTTTCTATACCACCATTGATTATGTATCTATGGGTATGCAAATAATCAACTTCATGCGAAAAGCTACCAAATATATCTCTTGTCATGGAAGGATATAATTTTGCTGTAATCCATATTGTCTTTTTGTCCTTCTTTGTTTTGGAATATGATTTATGAAAAAGCCCAAGGCTTACTATAATTATTAAAGATGTCCTTACCAATATCATTATTTTAAATGCAAAAATGTCAACTTAATTATTTTTAAAAAACGTCGTTACTATCAAACGAAATGTTTGCTGAAATATTGTCGAAGATTTTTTTGTCTAACGGAATTGTCGCCCTATTACTTATAACTTGTATTTACTCGGATTTTTGGTGCGTATAACCTCTACTAAACTGAGAAGATAACAAAACTTTTTTATTCGCTTAATCAAATGCTGATTCAAAAAAAATGCGCGTCAAAATATTGATGCGCATTTTTTGTTTTTTATTTGTGCAAAAATTAAATTTCTGCAATCATATTTTTAAATACTTGTGTCATTAGTTTTTCTGCTGCTTTCGCTACTTTTTGTACTTCTTCGTGGCTCACCGTTTCCACAATGCCTTCTACACCTAAATCGGTAATAATAGATATGGCAAAACAAGGAATACCCATGTGGCGCGCAACAATAACTTCGGGCACAGTGCTCATACCAACAGCATCAGCACCAATACGGCGTATGTAACGATATTCAGCAGGGGTTTCAAAACAAGGACCAGTTAATCCAGCATAAGAACCTTGATGCATTTTTATATTTAATTTACCACCAACTTCTAATGCTTTTGCAATTAATTTTTTGTCGTATGCTTCGCTCATATCCGGAAAACGCGGACCTAATTCATTTACGTTTTTACCAATTAATGGGTTGGTAGGAAACAAATTAATATGATCATTTAAAATCATTAAATCGCCTACTTTGTAATCAGGATTTACACCACCACTTGCGTTGGATAAAAACAAAGTATCGATGCCTAAAAACTTCATCACACGAATAGGAAAAGTAACGGTTTTCATATCGTAACCTTCATAAAAATGAAAACGACCTTGCATAGCCACTACATTTTTGCCACCTAATTTCCCTAAAATTAATTTACCCGAATGGCCTTCTACTGTTGACACAGGAAAGTTTGGAATTTCTTCGTAAGGAAGTGTGTGTTCAATTTCAATTTCGTTTACCAAACCACCTAAACCAGTACCTAACACAATACCAATTTGAGGTTTAAAGTTTGTTTTATTTAAAATAAATTCAGCTGTGCTTTTAATTTCTTGTAACATAATCTATTATTATTTTATTAAATTCTTTTTCGTCTTTTTCGTGAAATGCAACTTCCACAGGAATGTAAAATAAAGGTAATTTTTTTACAAATTCAAGCAAATCGGGTTGAGTAATTCGCATAATATCTTTTTCGGTAGTAAGAATAAGCTTATTGGCGCGCGTAATGTTTTCGAATGTTTTTTTAACTTGCTCTAAATCTTGTATTGTAAACTGATGATGATCAGGAAAAGCAGCAGGAATTATTTCTTTAACTTTTCCTTTTAGATATTCTTCTAAATGCGATGTGTTTGCAATACCTGTAAACAATACAACAGAATATCTTCTGTCGAAATAATACTCTTTAGTAAATCCTAAATTTTTGTTTTCGTTTTTTGGATAAGGAATAAACTCACCATATTTTAAATACGAAAAAAACACTTTTTGATGTGGTAATAATTTAAAACGTTGTAATATTAAACGTCTATCTATGGGCGAAAACACTGCTGGAGATTTACTTATAACAATAACATCGGCACGCAAAGCACCAGAACGTGGTTCTCTTAAATTGCCTGTTGGCAACATGTAATCGTCAATAAATAGTTGCGAATAATCCGTAAGTAAAATGTTAATTCCTGGTTTTACCCATCTGTGCTGAAATGCATCATCTAAAAGAATTGCATCAATTCCCGAATCTAATTCATTGATTTTTTTTATTCCTCTAACTCTTCGGGTATCGCAGCACACTAAAACTTCTGGAAATTTTTGTTTGAATTGGCGTGGTTCATCACCAACTTCAGCCGCAGGAGATGTTTCTAAAACTTCAATAAAATGATTTGTTTTGCGACCATAACCTCTACTAAGAGTAGCTATTTTACTTTCTTTAAGTAAACGAATTAAATATTCAATGTGTGGCGTTTTTCCTGTGCCTCCAACTACTAAATTCCCTACAGAAATTATTGGAGTAGTAAATTCTTCGGGGTGAAATATTCCCCAATCGAAAAACTTGTTGCGAAGCGAAACTATTAAGCCGTAGAGCGCTGCAAAAGGAAGTAAAAGAATACGCAAAATCTTCATGTAAATAGCAAAATAGTTCCTAATCAGTCAACTTTCGTTATAAAGATAAGTTTTTCAAAGTAAAATAAGCAAAAAAAATTATAATTTTTATTCAAGACGCTATTTTAAGATATTTGTAAAAAATATTGAGCATGACAAAAATTAGCGAAGTAATAAATGTATTAGAAAAATTTGCACCACCTGTTTTTCAAGAATCGTATGATAATTGTGGGTTATTAGTTGGCGATAAAAACGCTGTGGTTAATGGTGTTTTACTCACTTTAGATGTTATTGAAGAAACCATTGACGAAGCCATAAAAAACAATTGTAACTTAATAGTTGCCCACCACCCATTGATTTTTAGTGGTTTGAAAAAAATTACTGGCGCTAATTTAATTCAGCGTTGCGTTATAAAAGCTATAAAAAACGATATAGCTATTTACGCTGCACATACCAATTTTGATAATGTAAATAATGGTGTAAACGCAAAAATATGCGACTTGCTTCAATTAAAAAATCAAAAAGTACTAGTACCCAAAACAAATACACTTAGCAAATTAGTTACTTATGCACCTTTGGCTGATGCCGATAAAGTTCGTAATGCTTTATTTGAAGCAGGAGCGGGCAATATTGGTAATTATAGCAATTGTAGTTTTAATAGTAATGGAACAGGAACTTTTATGGCTAATAATGGCGCAAATCCTTTTGTTGGCGAGTTAAACAAGTTGCACAGCGAGGCAGAAACCAAAATTGAAGTTGTTTTTCCGAATCATTTAAGAAATCAAATTATTAGTAAGTTAAAGCAAAACCACCCTTACGAGGAAGTTGCTTACGAAACTGTTGCAATTGATAACGTTTGGACAGATTTGGGTTCTGGTAGAATAGGAGAGTTAGAAGTTGAAGAAAACGAATTAGATTTTTTAAACACAATAAAACAAGTGTTTGATGCTAAAAGCCTTAGATACACCAAGTTATTAAACAAAAAAGTTAAAAAAGTAGCTGTGTGCGGCGGTTCTGGTAGCTTTTTGTTAAACGATGCTATTAATGCTGGAGCAGATATTTTTTTATCGTCTGATTTTAAGTACCATCAATTTTTTGATGCCGAAAACCGCATTGTTATTGCAGATATAGGTCATTATGAAGGCGAACAATACACAAAACAACTTTTTAGTGAAATAATTAATAAAAATTTTACTACATTTGCTGTCCGTTTAACGGAAATAAACACGAATCCTATTAATTATTTATAAAAAACAATAAAAAATGGCAGAAAAAGATATCGCAATTGAAGATAAATTAAGAGCCCTTTATCAACTTCAAAAAATTGATTCGTCAATTGATAAAATTAAAATTGTTAGAGGTGAATTACCTTTAGAAGTTAGCGATTTAGAGGATGAAGTAGCTGGTTTAGATACACGTATTACTAATTTATCAGAAGAGTTATCTAATCTTGAAAATCAAATTAACGAAAAAAAGAATGCTATTAAAGATGCACAAGCTTTAATAAAAAAATACGAAGCACAACAAGATAAAGTTAGAAACAACCGTGAGTTCGACTCTTTATCGAAAGAAATTGAGTTTCAAAATTTAGATATTCAGTTATCTGAAAAAAGAATTAAAGAGTACAAAATTGCTATTGATTCTAAAAAAGAAATTTTTGAAACAGCTACAACTCGTTACAACGAAAGAAAAAGCGATTTAGATCATAAACGCAATGAGCTAAAAGACATTGTTGCTGAAACAGAAAAAGAAGAATCAGATTTAATTGGAAAATCAGCAAAATCGGAAAAAAATATTGAGCCACGTTTATTAAGTGCATACAAACGTATCCGTTCTAACACTAAAAATGGTTTAGCAGTTGTTACTTTAAATCGTGATGCTTGCGGAGGTTGCTTTAACAAAATACCACCACAAACTCAATTAGACATTAAAACACACAAAAAAATTATTGTTTGCGAACACTGCGGTAGAGTGCTAGTTGATGGCGAAATATTAGAAGGTATTTTGGCTTAATTTTTATTTAATACATTTGTAAAAGGGATTTCGTTTTGAAATCCCTTTTTTTATGAAATATAAATTAATTTTCATTTTTTGTTTCTTAAGTTTTTTTAAAGCTCAAGCTGTTTTAGATAGAAATAAAAACTGCCAAAAAGCATTGTTATTTTGTTTTGAGTTTAGATTTATTGAAGCAAAAAAAATAATTGAAGAGGAACAAAAAATAAATTCCAAAAATGCCTACACTGCTTATTTAAGCAATTATATTGATTGTATAAATTTAATTTTAGATGAGAGCGAATTAGATTATAAAAGTTTAAAAAATAACAAAAAGAAAAACTTAACTTTTATAACTGAAAATTGCCCGAAAAACAGTCCTTATTATCGATTTTTACAAGCAGAGATTAATCTTCAATGGGCTTTTGCAAGAGTAAAACACGAAGATTATGTAAGTGCTGCATTAGAAATTAATAAGGCATACAATTTATTAAGCGAAAACGAAAAACTATATCCAGAATTTTATCTCAATAAAAAATCGATGGGATTGTTGCATGCATTAATTGGCACAATTCCCGAAGATTACCAATGGCTATCATCAACACTCGGTTTTAAAGGAACAATTAAGCAAGGTTTAAACGAATTAAAAGCTACATATATGGCTTGCGAGTTAGATTCAAATAACAAAGCCTATGCACACGAAATTATTTTATACCGCACTTTTGTAGAAGGCAATTTACAAAACAGCAAAGTTGATTTTTCATCGCTTCAAAACGAATTAAATAGTTTGCCTAAAACACCGTTAATTGTTTTTTGTATAGCAAGTTTGCATATAAAAAGTGGTAATAATGATGCTGCAATTAAAATTCTGCAAAGCACAAATTTTAATAGTAAGCACAAACATTTTTATTATTTAGATTATTTGTTGGGCGATTGTAAACTAAAGCGTTTAGATGCTGATGCAGATAAATACCTATTGCGTTATGTTAATAATTTTAAAGGTAAAAATTACATAAAAGCAGCTTATTTAAGATTGTGGTGGTATTATTTACTTTTTAATAATAAAACGCAAGCTAATAATGCGCTTCAAAATCTTTTAAAGAATGGAAATTTAATTGCCGACGAGGATAAACAAGCTGTAAACGAAACAAAACAAAACGCGCTACCTAGTTTATCTTTACTAAAAGCTAGATTATTGTTTGATGGAGGTTATTACGAAAAAGCATTAGGAAAACTTCAGCAAACAAGCAAAACAGAGCTAATAAATAAAAATTTCTATTTAGAATACGTGTATAGAATAGCAAGAATATTTGATAAGCAACTTAAAACAGAAAAAGCAAAACAATTTTACGAGTTGACTTTACAAAAAGGAGAGAAGGAGCCACTTTATTTTGCAGCTAGTGCTGCTTTGCATTTAGGTAATATCTATGAAAAAGAAGGGAATGAAGCAAAAGCACTTTATTATTACAAAAAGTGTCAATCATTAAAAAATCATGCGTATAAAAATAGCTTATCGCAAAAAGCAAAAGCAGGTATCAATCGCATAAATTCTTAATAAAAAGGGAGAATTTAAAAACTTGGAAGAAAAAACGTAGATTTTTTTAAAAATAAGCGATAAAAAATTTGCAGAGAATAAAAAGAGTATTACTTTTGCAGTCCCAACAATTAGGGAAAACATTTTGGCCCGTTCGTCTAGGGGTTAGGACGCCAGGTTTTCATCCTGGAAACAGGGGTTCGATTCCCCTACGGGCTACGGAGTTAAACTAAGACATTGGTCCGGTAGTTCAGTTGGTTAGAATGCCGCCCTGTCACGGCGGAGGTCGCGGGTTCGAGTCCCGTCCGGACCGCTCAGAACCTAAAATTACAGAAATGTAATTTTAGGTTTCTTTGTTTTATAGGCGTTTGGCGGCGTTTTCTAAAAATAGAGAATCTCTAATTTTAGCAATTTTGGTTAAAATGTTTAACAATTGTTTTACAATGTAAAACAAATGGCAACAACAGTAAAACCAGTCCTTAGAAAGGATTTTAAAAAGAAAAATGGTGAACATCCAATTTACCTGAGATTAACAATCAACAGACAAATAAAACTTTATTCATTAAATGTTTCTTGTCAGGAAAAAGATTGGGATGAAAAAATGTTTCACATTAAGTCCAAAAATTGTGAAACAACTGATGAGAAAAATCTACTCATAAAGTCTGCAACTAACAAAGCTGAGGAAATACTTTTTTCTTATGCAGTAAGTCGTAAATCATTAACGTTTTATGATTTTGAAAATGAGTTTAAACAAAAAAAAGTAATTAATTTCTTTGATTTTGTTGATAATGAACTTGAAGCAAATAAAACAACTAAGCATAATTCAGTAAGTTCATCTCACACAATAAAATGTGATTCTAGCAAATTAAAAAAGTTTAGCCCTAATTTATCGTTTAATGACATTACGATTCCTTTTTTAAATGCGTATGCTGCACATATGCGGGATAAATTAGGTAATAAAACAAACACCATACATAAATCTATGCGCTTTATTAGGAATTTTGTGAATAGAGCTAAAGCACAAGGTTTAACTCAAAATGAAGTTTTTGAAAACTACAAGTTAAAAACAGAATCAACTTACAGAGATTATTGCAACGAAAAAGAGTTAATTGATTTGGAAAATTTGTTGCATTCTGATATTTCTCAAGCTCAAAAATATGTTTTAAAGTATTTTTTATTTTGTTGTTACACTGGATTGCGCTACACAGATATAAAGAATTTGCGCTATAGTGATATAAAAGATAACTTAATTGTAATAATAATGCACAAAACAAAAGAGCAAGTAAGAATTCCTTTAATTGATTCTGCTAAAGAATTAATAGATTTATCTAATAAAAGTGATAGTAAAGTGTTTAAGGTGGCAACTAATCAAGTTGTAAATAGGCAGCTTGAAAAAATTATTGAAAAAGCTGGCGTTAAAAAGCAAATTACATTTCACTGTAGTCGTCATACTTTTGCAGTGATTGCAATTGCTAAAGGTATTCCAATTCACATTGTAAGTAAAATACTAGGTCATAAAGATTTGAAAGTAACCCAAATTTATGCTAAAATAATTGACTCTGTTTTGTTTAATGAAATGGATAAGTTGAATAATAGGAGTCAGGTAAAAAAAGCTAGCTAATGTAAATTTATTCTTCTTGATTTTGTTGTAAAGCATGTTCAATTAACCATATCAATTGGGTTAGATCACTTTGATTTAAAAGTGTTTTTTGAATTAAATCTTGATTATTATTCGATTTATCTGGAACAGGTAATTCTGATAAACCAATTGATTTGAGATGATTGTTTACGGTATTAATTTTTTTAATTTCCATATTTAAAGTTTCTAAATCAAACTCGTTAAAAATACTAGTGATTTGTTTTTGTTGTTTTTCTGGTAATTGATTTAATGTTTTATTTAAGGTTATTAAAAATTGATTTAATTTTTCTAGTTTGTTTTTGCTTTTCGTTAAAGCAAATTTTTTCTCTGCAAGTAGGTTACTCTTTCCTTCTATGAAGTAATCCATATCTACATTAAGAGCCTTACAGAACTTTACAAGCATACTTACCTTTATATCGTCAGATGATAATAAGCGATGTAAATTTGGGTTGCTTAAACCTACAGCTACCGCAATTTCCGTGTATTTTATTCCTTTAATTTTAATATAGTCTTTAATTCTCTGATTTACAGTTGTTTCCATGACTTTAGTTTAACTTGATTGTGTTTTAAATGAAATATTGAAATGCTTTTTGTTAATTTCTATGTCAAAAGTATGAATAATATGTCATATTTTTGACAAAAAAATGAAAATAAAATGAAAACAGAAGAAGAAATTAAAGAACTAAAATTGGCTCTTGATGAGCTTAGGAATGAATTTGAGCAGTTTAAGCAGTTGAAAATAGCTCAAACTATGTTAACTACAGAAGAGGCTGCAAAAGAGCTCGGGTTAACGCGACAGGGTATATTATTTCATATACGCAAGGGTCGTATAGCTACTCTTGGAGGGAAACAGCGCTATAAGATGATTAGTGCTGCCGAAATACAAAAATACAAAAGTGAGACAGATAGATAATTAATAATAAAAATAATTGAGAAACAAAGCAGCCAAGCACCGCCAAACGCCTGAGCGTTATGTTTTTTAGTAATTAAATTTAGATTATTCTTATAAAATTAAAATATAATATTAGTTTTGTTTGTAAATGATTTTGAGTGAATAATTTGTATAAAAAAGGCCTCCATATTATTTCTGATTTTAGTGTTAGCAACCCTGAAATATTGAAGGACTCTTCAATTGTTAAGCGTTTTTTTAATAATGCTATATCAGCTAATGGATTGGTTAATGTTGGAGAAATATATCATGAGTTTGAAAATAGTGGTTATACAGCTGTAATTTGTTTAACGGAATCGCATATATCAATTCACACTTGGCCAGAGTTTAATAAAGTTACATTTGATGTTTTTCTAAGCAATTACCTTAAAGAAAATGACATAATTGTTGAATCAATTCATAATGAATTAATAAAACTTCTAGGTGGAGTAGAAATAAATACAGTAAAATTAAATCGTTAATTTATGGTATCTGTTACTTCAAAAATAGATTGTCCATCATGTAAATCAATTATTTACCAAAAAATTGATTTTCCATTTGCTTTTAGATGTAGTAAGTGTAACAATTCTTTTGAAGTTTTTTCGTCTGAAAAGATTAATGATTTAGGTATTAAATATAATAGTTTAAATTTCTTTTCACTTTTAAAAATTGGTGATTTAGGCAGGTACCAAAACAAATCATTTGAAATTATTGGTTATGTTAGAAGCGTTAATTCTTATTATATTTCAAATGAATGGATGATTCTATTTTCTGATGAGACTAAGAAATGGCTTGTTGAAGTACAGGGTAGTTATTATATTTTTGATAATGATAATAAGAAATTTATAACTGAGAATGTAAAATTTAAAAAAGCAGAAAGCAAAATAAAATTTAATGATAAAAATTTTGTTATAAACTGTATTTCAAAACAAATTGAATTTTTATTTGAAGGTCAGATTGAATTAAACAGCGTAAACCCTACTCAATTTTTTATTTTCGATATGCTTTCTGAATTAGGTGATGAGATAGCTACTATTACTATTTTTGATAAAGAAAACGTTGAAATAAATTTGGGGAAGAAAGTAAATATTAATGAATTAAATTTAGAAAATATCAATAATAATAATTGGTTATAACTTGAGTACTTTTTCTGAAATAAAAAAAGAAATTAAGAATTGCAGCGAATGTAATGCTGTTATTGAAACTTATTTAGGTTCATCAAGTTACAATGTAATTTGTCCTAAATGCTCTTGTGTATACAATTATTACGATGGATGGTTTATTAAATCTTTTAAGAAACTAAAGCCACTAAAAGAAAAACCAATAATTGATATAGGTACTATTGGGGTAATTGATAAGATAAAATATATTACATTATCTTTTGTACTTAAAAAGGAAAGTGGAACAGATTATTCTTGGCATGAGTATACATTGTTTAATCCAATTTATGGTTTAGCATATTTAACAATGTATAACGGGCATTGGATGCTGTTAAAAGAAATTACTGAGATACCAAATGTTGAAGGTAGATCAGCTTATTTAAATAATGAACGGTTTGAATTGTATTCGAGATATAGATCTAAAGTTGATGGAGCTGTTGGAGAATTTTTATTTAATTTTTCTCCTGATGAAAAACCACAAATTGAAGAATTTATATTGCCTCCATACATAATTACTAGCGAAAAAACTGAAGATAATCTAGTTTGGTTAAAAGGCGAATATTATGCTCCAAATCAAATTAAAAACGGATTCAATCTTGTTGATGTTCCAGATAGAATTGGTGTTGGACAAATACAACCCTATGTTGCAAAATTTAAAACTAAATTTTTTAAGCAAGTTTTAATTTTATTGGCATTAATTTGGGGTACTATGCAAGTTGTTTTTGATGGTTTAGCTAAAGAGGAAGTTGTCTTTAAAAACTACATAAATGTAAATGATTCTACTACAGGTAAAGATTACTATACTAATTCTTTTGAGTTAAAACATGGTACCAAAAATGTTGAAATAACGATGGTAACATCCGTATTTAATTCATGGATTTATGCAGGAGCAACGCTAGTTAATGAAAAAACAGGAGATGTTTATGATTTTGAATTAGAAGCAGAATATTACCACGGTTATACTGATGGAGAAAGTTGGAGTGAAGGAACAAATTGGTCGTCAAAAGTAGCGTCATCAGTACCAGAAGGAACGTATTATTTAATAATTCGTCCAGAAAAACCAACTTCTTTAAACAACATGTCAATAGGAATAACATTAACAAGAGATGTTTTTATTTCCTCTAATGGTTTAATTTTATTAATACTAATGGCAATTTTCCCAGCGTATTATTTTTATAAGCAAAGAAAATTTGAAGAAAATAGATGGTATAATAGTAACTATTCTCCTTATGAAGATTGATTTAGAAGATATAAAAGCACTTAAATATTATTTAATATTTTGTTTGATATTAATTTTAATATATATCTATTCAATGATTGTTGGATGGAGATTTTTAAGTTTTAATGAATCTAGCCATTCTAGAGAAAGAACAAATACGCATTATCATAAATAATTAATAAATAAATTTAATATGGAAGCACTACATTTACAATACATTGGCACTGCCGTTGTATACTCTATTTTAGGAATTTTGATTCTATTGTTCGCTTTTTGGATAATTGAAGTAATAACACCTGAAAATATTAGAAAAGAAATTTTTGAAAAACAAAATAAGGCACTAGCTATTATTGCTGCTGCATTTATTTTAGCAATTGGAATTATTATTTCTTCAGCGATAAGAGGTTAATGGAAAAATCTAATAAAAACGATAGTTTTTTATTACTAATCTCTGTTTTTATTATTGCTACTTGTGGATTAATTTACGAATTAATTGCAGGTACTTTAGCTAGTTATCTATTAGGAGACTCAGTTACACAATTTTCTATTATTATTGGTCTTTACCTTTTTTCAATGGGTATAGGGTCGTTCATTTCAAAGTATTTTAAAAAGAATTTACTAGTTTGGTTTATTCAAATCGAAATTTTGGTAGGTATAGTTGGAGGAGTTAGTTCAACTATTTTATTTTTTGCATTTGAACAAGTTGCTGGTTTTGAAATTATTCTTTACTTTTTAATTATGCTAACTGGAACCTTAGTTGGCTTGGAAATACCTATTCTAATGAAAATTTTAAAAGATAAAATTGAATTTGGAGATTTAGTTTCTAAGGTATTTACATTTGATTATATAGGTGCACTATTTGCTTCCATTTTGTTTCCACTTTTCATGATTCCATACATGGGATTATTAAAAACGTCTTACTTTTTTGGAATACTAAATGTTGTAGTTTCAATTATTTTGTGTTTTAGATTTGAAGAAGAAATTAAGTACGTAAAATTCCTTAAAACACAGGCTTTAATAGTAACATTAATCTTGTTGTTAGGCTTTGTATTTTCAAATAAAATTCAAAGTATGGCAGAAACAATTTCGTTTAATGAAAATATTATTTTCAGCAAATCTTCGCCTTACCAAAGAATAATTTTAACTAGCGAAAAAGGAGTAACAAAATTATATTTAAATAACAATTTACAATTTAGTTCGAATGATGAGTACAGGTATCACGAAGCATTGGTACATCCCGGATTGTCAAAAATTAAAAACCCAGAAAATATATTAATACTTGGTGGTGGCGATGGATTAGCATTAAGAGAAGTTTTAAAATACCCTAGTGTAAAATCAATTAAATTAATTGATTTGGATAACTCTATAACACATTTATTCAATACATCCGAACCTTTAAAAAAACTAAACAATAACTCTTTATCAAGTAGTAAATTACAAGTAATTAATACTGATGCCTTTAAATGGATAAAAGAAACAAAAGAAAAATTTGATTTTATTATTATAGATTTTCCCGATCCATCAAATTTTTCTGTTGGAAAATTGTATTCTACAATGTTTTATAAAGAAATTAAAAAAGTACTAAACCAAGGTGGTTTATTTGTTGTTCAGAGTACTTCACCTTTTTTTGCAAGAAAATCATACTGGTGTATAAACAATACAATTGCATCACTTGGTTTTCAAACTATTCCATATCATCTATACTTACCATCATTTGGCGATTGGGGATATGTTTTGGCCTATAATGAATTAGATAAAGAAAACTTTTTTTTGCCTAAAGATTTAAAATTTTATGAAGAAAAACAGTTTGCAGAAATGATAAATTTTCCCAAAGATATTGGCTATGTACAAACTGAAATAAATAAGCTAAATAATCAAATATTGATACATTATTTTGAAGATGAGTGGGGAAAAGTTCAATAGTTTGAATGCTGTAAACAGAAGAAAGTTTTTAAAACTATCTTCAATGCTATTAGCAGTTCCTTATTTAAGCTCGTGTTCATTGTTTGATAAGCGTCAAATTAAATTAGCATTTATTGGTTCTGATCCTAAAGTAGGCCATTTAATTAGGCAAAATAAATTTCCTGAACCAATTACAAGTAAAAAAATTAATACACTAATTGTTGGGTCTGGAATAGGAGGGTTGAGTGCTGCAAGACATCTACTTAAAAATAATAAAACTGATTTTTTAATTTTGGAATTAGATTCAGTTATTGGAGGCAATTCTAAAGCGGGTAAAAATAATGTATCTGAATTTCCGATGGGTGCACATTATTTGCCAATACCAACTGTTAATTTTAAAGAACTAATTGATTTTTTAGTAGAAAGTAAAATTATAACTGGCTTTAATTCTGATGGATTACCAATATACAATGAATATTACTTGTGTTTTGAGCCACAAGAACGTATTTATTTTAAAGGTATTTGGCAAGATGGAATTCCTCCAGATAATGGATTGAATGAGATTGAAAAAGAAGAGTTACTTCGATTTTTAAAAATTACAGAAGAATTTAAAAATGCAATAGGTACTGATAATAAGCCAGCATTTACTATTCCCTTAGAGTTAAGCAGTAACGATGAAAAATATTTGCAATTAGATAAAATTTCAATATTTGATTATTTAAAACAGAATAATTTTAAATCGAATTTTATTTTATGGTATTTAGATTATTGTTGTAAAGATGATTTTGGAACTAATATAAAAAATACTTCTGCATGGGCTGTTTTTCATTATTTTTCATCTCGTAACGGAAAAGCTGCTAATGCTGCAAATCATGAGTTATTAACTTGGCCCGAGGGAAATAATTTTCTTGTAAAAAAATTGTCTGCTGAATTAAACGACAAAATTAAAACACAACATATAGTTTATAAGGTTAAAAAAATTGAAAACAAAACTAAATGTTATGTGTATGATTTAGTTAAAAATGAAAGTATTGAATACGAGTGTGAAAATTTGATTTTAGCAACACCACAATTTGTAAACAAAAATATTTTTGATTTTAAAACCAATTTAAATTTTGATGACTTTAACTACTATCCATGGATAGTAGCGAGTATTACAATCAATAATAAGTTAGAGTTAAATGGCTCTCAAGAACTATCTTGGGACAATGTGATTTATGGCTCAAAATCTCTTGGTTATGTAAATGCTTGCCATCAAAATTTTAATAGTGATGACAAAAGAACCGTTATTACCTACTATTATAATTTTTCGGAGGAATCATCTAAAATTGAAAGAAATAAAATTAGAGAAAAAGACGAAAATTATTGGAAATCATTTATTATTGAAGACTTAAAAAACGCACATTTAAAAATAGAAAACTTAATAGAAGAAATACAAATAGTAGTTTGGGGACATGGAATGATAAGCCCAAAAGTTGGTTTTAGAAGCTCTAAATCTCGACAAATTCTAGAAAATGGATTTGATAATATTTACTTTGCAAATTCTGATGTAAGCGGAATTTCAATATTTGAGCAGGCTTTTTATAGAGGTATTTGTGCTGCAAAAAGTGTTTTAAATAATACCAAATAATGAATTATAAAAATAATTGGATAAAATCGAAAGGCTTTGATTTGGCTTTTATTCTACTTCCTCCATTTGTTTGCCTTTTGCTGATTGTAATTTTTCCTAGTTTTTTTGAAACCCACGAAAGTAATCAGTTAGTTTGGTTTGTATTGGTTTTATGTATCGATGTTGGGCATGTTTACACCACTATTTATAGAACGTATTTAGATAAAGAAACGTTAAATAAAAACAAATTACTTTTTTACTTTAGTCCAATAGTATTATACATTGTTGGCGTTGTACTTCATTCAACCGACTCAATATTTTTTTGGAGATGCATTACCTATTTAGCTGTTTTTCATTTTATAAGGCAACAGTATGGTTTTATGAGATTGTACGCTCGTAATGATGTATCAAAACTCAGTAGAATTATTGATACTATTACCATTTATTCAGCCACAATATATCCTATTTTATATTGGCATTTAAACGGAAAATTAGATTTTAATTGGTTTGTAGAGAACGATTTTTTTTATTTAGATAAACCTGTTTTAATTCCCTTTTTCTTCTTAATTTTTGTAACTGTATTAATTCTATATTTTGCTAAAGAGTTTTTTTTTAGTATTAAAAATAAAGAATTTAACCTAGCTAAAAATCTAATAATAATTGGTACTATAGTTTCGTGGTATTTTGGAATAGTTTATTTTAAAGGCGATTTAACTTTTACTTTTTTAAATGTAGTAAGCCACGGAATTCCTTATTATGCTTTAGTTTGGGCATATGGCAATAAGTCAAAAATTATTGAATCTAAACAAACATTGCTGAGTAAATTATTTAAAGTAAAATACATTTTATTATTTATAGCTCTTGTTTTGTTATTAGCTTATTTTGAAGAAATGTTGTGGGATGGTTTAGTTTGGAAAGAGCACTTTTCAATTTTCCCTACAACCTATTTTTTGCCTGATTTATCTAACAATTCAGATGTATTATCATTGCTAATTCCATTACTCTCTATGCCTCAAATATTGCATTATTTTATTGATGGATTTATATGGAAAGTTAAAAATGATAAATTTGGATGGTCAACTTTTCTAATTAAAAAATAGTTTTTTTGAAAATATATAACGTTTAAATTCTTGAATTAATTACTTTTTCCCTTTTTTGTCATGTAATTATATTATTCTATAATGTCAAAATTTGATGACGTTTTTTCAAGAAAAGCAAGCTTCTAATTGTGTTTTATTACTTTTTATAATTGGTTTTTTACATGAGATTGATAAATTAATATCTCGAATAACGAGATATAAAACTATTTCATGTATATTTATCTAATTATATAAAACTATAATGAATCGTATTAAAGAGGTTCTTGAAAAACAAGGGCAAACACAAATTTGGTTAGCTGAAAAGCTCGGTAAAAGTTATAATATGGTTAATTCATATGCACAGAATAGAAGCCAGCCAAGTATTGAAATATTGTTTAAAATAGGTCAATTACTAAATGTTGAACCAAGAGAATTAATTTCTCAAATTTCAAAAACTACTAAATAAAAAATTTCATGAATAACTCATCCCATAACAAATTAGTTTCGTTTATCTGGTCAATTGCTGATGATTGCCTTCGCGATGTTTATGTGCGAGGCAAATACCGTGATGTCATTTTACCAATGGTGGTGTTACGTCGCTTAGACGCTTTGCTAGAATACACTAAGGATGCTGTAATGGAGGAAATAACTTTTCAACGCGATGAAGCAGGCTTTACAGAGTGGGACGAAAACGGATTAAGACAAGCTTCTGGTTATGTATTTTACAACACAAGTGAATGGACTTTACAGCGCTTGCATGATACAGCAACTAATAGCCAACAAATATTACAAGCCAATTTCGAAGATTACTTAAACGGCTTTAGCGCTAACGTAAAAGAGATTATTGAAAAATTCAATCTCCGCACACAAATTAAACACATGGCTAGTAAAGATGTGTTGTTAGATGTTTTACAAAAATTCACATCGCCATACATCAACTTAACACCATTTGAAAAGAACGATCCTGACGGAAGAAAAATTCAACCTCTTTCTAATTTAGGAATGGGTTATGTGTTTGAAGAATTAATCAGAAAGTTTAACGAAGAAAATAACGAAGAAGCTGGAGAACATTTTACGCCTCGTGAAGTAATTGATTTAATGACACACATCGTGTTTGAACCAATTAAAGATAAATTACCTCCAGTAATGACAATTTACGACCCTGCTTGTGGCAGCGGTGGTATGTTAACAGAATCACAAAATTTTGTAAAGGACGAAGACGGAGAAATCCGCGCAAAAGGCGATGTGTATTTATACGGAAAAGAAATTAATGATGAAACCTATGCGATCTGTAAATCAGATATGATGATTAAGGGGAATAATCCCGAAAACATTCGTGTAGGCTCTACACTTTCTACAAATGAATTTGCGGGTATTACTTTTGATTTTATGTTGTCTAATCCTCCCTATGGTAAATCATGGGCGAGTGAACAAAAATATATTAAAGATGGTAAAGACATTATCGACCCACGTTTTCAAATTACATTAACCGATTATTGGGGCAATGAGGAAACTGTTGATGCAACACCGCGTTCATCTGATGGACAATTATTATTTTTAATGGAGATGGTTAATAAAATGAAACCATTAACACAAAGTCCATTAGGTTCCCGTATTGCATCAGTTCACAATGGTTCTAGTTTATTTACTGGCGACGCTGGTGGTGGCGAAAGTAACGTACGCCGCTATATTATTGAAAACGATTGGTTAGATTGTATAATACAATTACCAAACAACCTATTTTACAATACGGGTATAACAACTTATATTTGGGTACTAACCAATAATAAAGACAAAAAGCGTAAAGGCAAAGTACAGCTAATTGATGCTGGTTTAATGTACCATAAATTGCGAAAAAATTTAGGTAACAAAAACTGTGAGTTTTCTCCCGCGCACATTAAAGAAATTCTAGAGGTTTACACAAAATTAAAAACTGCAGAGCGCACAGGCGATGAGGGTATTGCCGCTAAAGTATTTGATAATGCTGATTTTGGTTATTACAAAGTAACTATTGAACGTCCTAAGCGTTTGAAAGCACAATTTACAGCCGACCGCATTGCCACTTTACGTTTTGATAAAAGCTTACGTGAAGCCATGGAATGGGCTTATGAAACATACGGAAATAAAATTTATTCAGATACAAAAAAGTACGAAAAGGATATTAAAGATTGGGTAGAGAAAAATGAACTCAATTTAAATGCAAAACAATTAAGTAGCTTAACTAGCAAAGAACTTTGGGAAAAGCAATTAAACTTACTGAACCTAGCTACTAATTTAATGAAAGTATTTGGTACTAAAGAGTATAACGATTTTAATGCCTTTATTTTAGAGTTAGATAAAATAATAAAAAGCAAAGAACTAAAACTATCTTCTTCCGAAAAAAATACCATTCTCAATGCCATTAGTTGGTACGATGCAGATGCAGAAAAAGTAATAAAGGGAACTGTAAAATTAACTGGCGATAAATTAAAAGTGACATTAAAGCACTTAGGCTGCACCGAAGACCAACTGAGCGATTACGGTTATTTTGTAACCGACAAAAAAGGCGAGTATATAGAGTATGAAACCGAAAGCGATTTGCGTGATTTTGAAAACATGCCTTTAAAAGAAAACATTTACGCCTATTTTTTGCGTGAAGTTAAACCACATGTACCAGAAGCTTGGATAAACTTAGATGCTACGAAAATTGGCTACGAAATAAGTTTTAATAAATATTTTTACCGCCACAAACCATTACGTGCTATTGAAGAAATAACGGCTGACATAATAAAATTGGAAGAATTGAGTGATGGGTTAATTCGTGAAATTTTAAATCTAGAATAATGCAAATGGTAACAGATAAAACATCAGTCAAAAATTATCCTGCTTATAAGGATTCAGGGGTTGAATGGTCTGGATTAGTTCCAGAGAATTGGGGCGCACTTCCCATACGTGCGATATTTGAGGAAAGAAATGAAAAAAATGAAGGTCGGAAGACTGATTATATTCTATCAGTTACAAAAGATAGAGGTGTAATCCCCTACGATGAAAAAGGAGCAATTGGTAACAACAAATCGGAGGATATTGAAAGATACAAACTAGTTTATCCCAATGATTTTGTAATAAATAAAATGAATGTTGTCATTGGCTCATTGGGTATGTCAAAATACTATGGGGCATTCAGCCAAGTTTATCTTGTTTATAAACCTAGAACTAGTCAAATAAATATTAATTATTATTCTTATATTTTTTCAAATCCATCATTTTATAAGTCTTTGATAAAATATTGCACAGGCATCATGGAATTAAGAGAATCTTTGAATAAAGAAGATTTTAAAAAAATAATTCTTCCTTTCCCTGATTACCAAACACAATCTGTAATTGTTGAATACCTTGACCGGAAAACAGCTTTGATAGACCAAGCCATCAGTATTAAAGAAAAACAAATAGAATTGCTTAAAGAACGCAGGCAAATACTCATACACAAAAGTGTTACCCGAGGGCTTAAAACAAATATAAAACTAAAAGATAGCGGAGTGGAATGGATTGGAGAGATACCAGAAGATTGGGAAGTGAAACCTCTTCGATTTATAGGTAAAACTCAAAATGGTTTAAGTAAAGGTGGTGAATATTTTGGAACAGGATTTCCTTTTTTAACATATGGTGATGTTTATAATGATATTGAATTACCAAATCAATTGAGTGGTTTGGCAGAATCAAATAGCAAAGATCAAAAACAGTTTTCGGTTCAAGAAGGAGATGTTTTTTTCACTAGAACTTCAGAAACAGTGGATGAAATAGGATTTGCATCAACTTGTTTACATACAATTGACCAAGCAACTTTTGCAGGATTTTTAATCAGATTCAGACCTAAAAAAAATGTTTTGTTTAAAGGTTATTCTAAATTTTATTTTAGCAGCAAAACTCATAGGTCATTTTTTGTTGGCGAAATGAATTTGGTTATTCGAGCCTCTTTAAGTCAAGAATTATTGAAAAGGTTGCCAGTTGTAATTCCACCAATGAAAGAACAAATAGAAATTGCAGAATATATCGAAACTTTTAGTACTAAAATCATAACAGCAATTACCCTCAAAGTTCGAGAAATAGAAAAATTAAAAGAGTATAAAGCCAGTTTAATAAATTCGGCTGTAACAGGTAAGATAAAGGTATAGTATATTTAAATAGGAATATTAATTATGAATATAGAATTAAATATTGGTATTGGTGAAACGGTACTAGTTGCACCATATAGAATTTTCGATGAATTCAACGAGGAAAATATTTTTCATTTAATGGATAATAATTCCATTGCTTGGATGACATTAAGATTAGAAAATTCAAGTTTTTCAATTATTTATAAAAGTGATGCAATCATAGATAGTAATGAAATTCTTGAAGTCAAATTAAATAAAGTTGCTCTCGAACTTATTGAACAACAACAATCAGGCACAGGATTCACTGAATCTATTGAAGTAGCTGAAGTAAGTCCGTATGACCCTGAACGAATTAAGATTCACTCAAAGGCATTCAACTTAAGATTAATATCCGATATGATTGATGATGGTGATATTGATTTGGCACCTGATTTTCAAAGAAATTATGTTTGGAACAGTCATCAAAAATCAAGATTAATCGAATCAATATTATTACGCATTCCTTTACCAATGTTTTATTTTTCAGAAGATGAAGAAGGTCGAATAACTGTAGTAGATGGATTACAAAGATTAACAACTATCAAAGATTTTATGGAAAATAAATTTCCATTAAAAGGTTTAGAATATTTAAAATCTTCTTGTGAAGGTAAATATTACTCTAGCACTCGTAAAAACGGAGAATCTAATGGTTTGCCATCTATTGAAGGAAAATATTTCAGATGGTTTAATCAAACGCAATTTTCAGTTAATGTAATTGATCCATCATCTCCGCAAAAAGTTAAGTACGATATTTTCAGACGTATTAATACAGGTGGTAAACCATTAAATAATCAGGAAATAAGAAATTGTTTAGCGGGTAAAAGTCTAAGAGATACGCTAAAAGAAATGGTTAACTTGCCTGAGTTTTTAACGGCTACAGATTACAGTATTAAACCGACCCGAATGGACGATCACGAAGTTGCTTTACGTTTTATTTTATTTTATAGATTAATTGGTAATGATAATAGAATTGATAATTATACTGGCTACATGGACTCGGAGTTAGATAATTTAACGGATACACTCTCTAGAGTTAGTTTTGAAGAATTGAATACTTATGTCGCACGTTTTTCAAATGCCATGAAAAATGCTGAATATTTATTTGGAAGTAGATACGCATTTAGAAAGGTTGTAACCAAAGATATTGTACCAGGCGCTAATAAACAATTAATCAATAAAGCTTTATTTGTAAGTTGCTCAGTTTTATTATCAAAAATTGATCATGAAATTATTTCCAGTAATTATCAAAGAAATATTCTCCTAGAACCTTTAGCCAGAGGTATTGAAGAAAATAGAACGTTTTTTAATTATTTGTCATATGGTACCAACTCTAAAGCAAATTTAATATATGTATTTAATGCAATTGATGAACTAATAATAAAACATTTACCAATCAGATAATGACGAATATTCAAATAGAAAATTTTAAGTGTTTTACTAATAAAAACATTCCTTTAAATCAATTAACTATTTTAACTGGCGCAAATGGGGGCGGTAAAAGTACTGTCATTCAGGCATTGCTTTTTTTGAGAAGAACAGTTGAACATTGTTCAGTTTGGGAAAAAAACATCGAACAATATCTTTTTCATGAACCGAACGGTTTAAATGTTGAACTAAATGGTTCGTATTGCTTAGCTCTAGGAACAAGTGATTTAATAATACCTAAAAATACATCTCCAGATTTTTCTGCTATTACGATATATAATAATATTAAAAATTTACCCGAATCATTTCAAGTTGTTTACGATATAAACGACGAAATTAATCTATGGTTAAAACCAGTTGAAGTCCATAATGATATGCCAATGACAAAATCATTATTTATGCAAGAGTTTTATTATTTAAATGCTGAAAGAATTGGACCAAGAATAAATCAAGGAATTAAATTTTATGATTATCCCAATGCCGGTTATCAAGGTGAATTCGTTGCTCAATTAATTTCAGATACTGAATCTAATTACAAGTTTGAAGTTGAAAATGAAAGAAGACACACTTCCTCTAAAAGTAAAAGACTTGAGCAACAGGTAAATGCTTGGTTAAATGAATTAATGCCTGGTGTTTCAATTTCTGCGTTTTACGAGCCTCAAACACATTCAGCACAAATACGAGTTGATAATATATATACCAAAGGAAATAGCACAATTGCAACAAATATTGGTTTTGGTATAAGTTATGTATTGCCAATAATTGTAACTGGTTTAATTGCTAAAAAGGATAGTATCATGATTGTTGAAAATCCAGAAGCACATTTGCATCCTTCAGCACAATCAAAAATTGGTCAGTTTTTAGCAATGGTAGCTAAATCAGGTGTTAATGTGATTGTCGAAACTCATAGCGATCATGTAATAAATGGCATCCAAATAGCAACAGCAAAAAAAGATATACAACCTGAACAAGTAACCATAAACTTTTTTAGTCAGGAAGAAGGCGACAAGCAGCCAAATGTTGAATCTATTTCTATTTCAGAAAAAGGAGAGTTATCAAAATGGCCAAAAGGATTTTTTGACCAAAGTCAAAATGATTTTGCTGAATTATTTAAAATGAGAAAGTCATGAGCCACTTGTTTTTAATAAATGAAACTTTAACTAAGGGTAATTTTTCTGATTTCAAAGAAGGTATGAGTGAACTAATAACAATTGATAGAAAGAAGGAGGATGATTTTTGTAAGCATGAATCCGTTTATGAATTAGAATACTATGTTGAACTATTTGCTAATAATGGACAAGAAGTACAAGAAATAATAAAATTCATTGGTAAGCTTTCTTCAGTAAGCAACTATATAAATAACGATGAAAGTGCTATTTTACAAACTAACGGAAAAAAATATGCTTTTCTTGGAATAAATTTCACAGGAAGTGTTATTAGTCCTGATAAACAGATAATAAATGATTCCACATATAAAGAATGGTGTTATGCTGGTTCATCAACTTATGAAAAACTTAAAGTGACATTAGAAAAGGCTTTCATTTCATCGGAATTTGAAAAAGAATTTAACACATTAACTCCTCAAGAGCAAGTATCTATTATTGAAGATTTTGAAAAAGCTAAGGCTCGAAATTTAAAAACAAAATATTATCCTGACACCAAAATAGTCAAGGATGTAACACCAAATAAATATGAATGCTCTGTTTATGAATTGAGAGTTTATTTACCAACCGCACTAAGGGTTTATTTCACCGAACATAATAACAATGTATATGTTGGTAAAATAGGATACAAAAACGAAAATGATCAAACAGCTGATATTAAAAAAGCTCATGATATTATAAACAAATTGATTAATTAATTTAAATGACTAGTCAAACCAACGAACAAGCTCTTGAAGCTGTAATTGAAAAAAAATTAACAGGTACAACTCTTGAAGAATTAAAAGCTTTAGGGGTAGTAAATGCTTTTGCCGAAAGAGCAGAACTCTATCGTAGTGGTAATGGTTATTATTTAGGTGAAGCCAAAGATTTTAATCCACAATTTGCCATTGATGAAAACCGCTTTTGGCATTTTCTAGAAACTACTCAAAAAGAAGAATTACTTAAACTACAAAAACAAAGTGATTGGAAATTAAAGATACTCGAACGTTTAGATCGTTTAATTAAAAAATACGGCATCATTCGTTTGTTGCGTAAAGGATTAGAAGTGGATGACGCTCACTTCACGTTATTATATCAATTGCCTCTAGCAAGCAGTAGTCAAACAGTTAAAGATAATTTTGATAAAAATGAATTTAGTGTTACACGCCAAATTCGTTATTCAGAAGTTAATAAAGGCGAAGAAATTGACATGGTATTATTTATTAATGGTATACCATTTAGCACTGTTGAATTAAAAAATCAATGGACAGGTCAAAATGCCAAGGTACATGGTCAAAACCAATACAAGTTTAAACGAGATATAACACAACCATTATTGCAATTTGGCAGATGCTTAGTCCATTTTGCAGTTGATACCGACGAGGTATATATGACAACTAAATTAGATGGAGGTAATACATTCTTTTTACCATTTAATTTAGGTCACAACTTTGGTAAAGGAAATCCCCCAAATCCATTTGGTCATAAAACAAGTTATTTGTGGGATGAAGTATTAACACGTCAAAGTGTAGCAAATATTATTCAACACTTTGTTCGCTTTGATGGAAAAGAAACAGATGCTTTAAATAAAAAGAGTTTATATTTCCCTCGTTACCATCAAATGGATGTAGTAAGGCGTTTAATAAATCATGCAAGCGAAAATGGATTAGGTCAAACGTATTTAATACAGCACTCTGCAGGTTCAGGTAAATCCAATTCAATTACATGGGCAGCCTATCAATTAATTGAAACGTATCCAATCAACAATACCGTTCCTGGAAGTAAAGGAGTATCAAATCCATTATTTGATTCAGTAATTATTGTTACTGATAGAAGATTATTGGATAAGCAATTAAGAGAAAATATTAAAGAGTTTTCTGAAGTAAAAAACATTGTGGCTCCAGCTTACTCATCAAAAGAATTAAAAGAAAGTTTAGAAAGTGGTAAACGAATCATCATTACTACCATTCAAAAATTTCCATTCATTGTAGATGGTATCGCCGATTTAAGTGATAAGCGCTTTGCAGTTATTATTGATGAAGCTCATAGTTCACAGAGTGGTTCAGCAGCAGATAATATGAATCGTGCTATTTCAAGTACTGGCGATGAAGAAGAAACAGATGCTCAAGATAAAATTATTGAGGCAATGCATAATCGCAAAATGAGTACTAATGCCTCATATTTTGCCTTTACAGCAACACCTAAAAACATAACACTTGAAAAATTTGGAGTAAAACAAGAAGATGGTAAGTACAAGCCTTTCCACTTATATTCAATGAAACAAGCGATTGAAGAAGGTTTTATTTTAGATGTATTAGCAAATTATACAACTTATAGAAGCTACTATGAAATAGAAAAATCTATTTCTGAAAACCCATTATTTGATACCTCTAAAGCTCAAAAAAAATTACGTGCTTTTGTTGAGCGAAATAAAGATACCATTGCTACCAAAGCAGATATTATGATGGATCATTTTATTTCCAAAATAGTAAATACCAAAAAATTAAAAGGTAAGGCAAAAGCGATGGTTATTACTCAAAGTATAGAATCCGCTATTCATTACTTTAAAGCTATTCAAGAAATATTAAATGAAAAAGGAAATCCATTTAAGGCTGCTATTGCTTTTTCGGGCTCAAAACTGGTTAATGGTATTGAGTACACGGAAGATAGTTTAAATGGTTTTGCAGAAAAAGATACACGAGATAAATTTGATGAAGATGACTATAAAGTGTTAGTTGTTGCCAATAAATATTTAACAGGATTCGATCAACCAAAGCTAACCGCCATGTATGTAGATAAAAAACTACAAGGTGTTTTAGCTGTTCAAGCTCTATCACGATTAAACCGTGCAGCAGATAAACTAGGGAAAAAAACGGAAGATTTATTTGTACTCGATTTCTTTAATGCAACCGAAGATATTAAACAAGCCTTTGATCCATTTTATACATCAACCACATTAAGTAAAGCAACTGACGTTAATGTATTACATGAATTAAAAACACATTTAGATGATGCAGGCGTTTATGAATGGAGCGAGGTAGAAGATTTTGTAGAGAAATATTTTAAAGGAGTTAATGCTGAGCAATTAAGTCCCATAATTGATATTGCAGCCGATAGATTTAACAATCAACTCGAATTAGAAGACAAGGTAAAAGCAGATTATAAAATTAAAGCCAAGCAGTTTGTGAAGATTTACGGACAAATGGCCTCAATATTGCCTTATGAAGTTTTAAAATGGGAAAAGCTTTTTTGGTTTTTAAAATTCTTAATTCCAAAATTAGTTATCATTGACCGCAATTCAGATGCATTAGACGAATTATTAAATTCAGTTGATTTATCAACCTATGGGTTAGAACGAGTTAAATTAAATGCACACATTGGATTAGATTCAACTGAAACTGAATTAGACCCACAAAATCCAAATCCACGAAGTGCACATGGTAGCGATTCAGAGGAAGACCAATTAGATTTAATTATTAAGAGCTTTAACGAACGTTGGTTTCAAGGCTGGAGTATAACACCAGAAGAACAACGTGTTAAGTTTGTAAGCCTTGCCAGTAAAATACAATCTCATCCTGATTTCAAAACTAAGTTTGAAGAAAACATGGATGAACAAAATAAAGGCATTGCCTTTATGAAAATATTTGAGGATGTAGTTTCTTCTGAACGTAAAAACGAACTGGAATTATATCGCTTATTAGCAAAAGACGATGCGTTTAGAATTGCAATGCAAGATACTTTAAAAAGGATGTTAAGAGTTTAAATTATCTCATCTATTAAGCATTATCAAAATGGAAGTGTAAAAACAACTTCTTAAGTTTCAATGTTTTTCAATACTTTACTTAGTTGTTTTCTTAGACCATTATTATTTCTAATTAATACATCTTGCAACTTAACAATATCTCTTACTCTTGGTAGTTGTTTTACAAAACATATAGCAATAATATGTTGAAAATAATTGATTATTTCAACATATAATTATTATATGTTGAATCAGTTAACACATTTTTCGCATAAAAAATCTTGTCTTAATTGGTTGTGCAGCAATTTGAGAATATAAACTGTTTCAAAATTAATTTGCCGCACTTGCGAGCCACAAAAATTGGTTTAAAAAGCAGAACAGCATAAAATTGTTCTGAAATAAATCTTGAACGGCAATTTGAACCAGATTATAATGCTAGTTTCATTAAAAATTGACACTGTAAGGAGTTTGAAAGACGCGAAAGCAAGAAAATAGAAAACATTGTGCTGGAAAATGAGATTTAAATACAATGAAGAGTTACAAGTCAACGCGATTTAAGTAATCTGCGAAACAAATCGGACAAAAAAGCTTGAGTTTTTTAAAAAATGCAGTAAAATTCAGCCAAAATCTATTTTGAATGCTAAAAAAATGCTGTATAAACTGAAAAAGTGTAGTCAAAATCGAAAATATGACGGAAAATGGAGCTGAATTTTGAAAATGAGGTCGAAAAAGCTGGCTGATTTTCCGAAAAAGTTGGCAAATTTCCCGTAAAAGTTGGCAAAAGTTGGCAAAAGTTCGCAATTGTTGGCAAAATGCGGAAAAAGCAGCTCAAAAACTGCTGGAAAATGGCAGGAGCTAGATATGTTATACCTTAAAATGGTGAGATTGAGCTTTTTTTGTGTGGTTAATTCTATAGTAAGCTTGCAAAATCCTCGTTAGTCTAAAAAAACTCAGCATGAACTAATTGAAACTTTAGAAGCTGAGGTTAAAAAGAGCGCTAAAGGTCTAAACAGAGATTTAGGTACTTGCTTAATATGGATTTTATAAACCGACGTAAAAGTTGTAGCTGTAGTATCTTTATTTTATGATTTGCTGCTTTAGTAAGTTTTCGGTTTGAATAATTAAATTTTTTTGAGAACTAGCACTAACATTAATTAAATAACATAAAGAGTTCTCTTTTGCAGATACCCATCTCCATTCGATTTGACTAATAGTTTTTGTTGTGCCATTATCAAACCACCAAGCAGTATATATTTTGTCGTTGCCTTTTTTCATAACTCCAGTATAAACATCAATTCCACTAATTTTTATTTTGTTTATTGTACTAAACTCATATCCACTACCTGTCCAACATAACATTGGGTTATGTTCTGCATTGTAAAACTGTAGTGGCTTTAAATAAATTAGTGCATTATTGTTTTCAAATTTTGTAATTCCTGTTTTTAAAATTTCTTTTTTAAATCCGTCAATAGTAATGATGTTTGTTATTATTGTTGTTGAATTACTATTTTGAATTTTGAAACTTGAAAATAGGAGTGAACAAATAATTATTGAATTGTAAAGAATGTTTAGCCTACTTATTTTGTTTTGCTCTGGTTTAGCGCTTGGCTCATATTTAGAAAATTTTAAAATTAATTTGATTACAAAAAATAGAGGTAAAATAACATAAAGCAACAAACATACTATACCAACAAAATCGTGCAGTGGATTATCAGGTAAAATTTTAAAAATTATTAATGAAATTATCCGAAATAGATTGCAAATAACATTTAGTATAAATGTGAAAATTAAAATAATTGAAACCTGAAAAAATGAAATTCTACTTTTTATTTTGTTTTGAAAGTAGGCAATTAAAAAAATAGAAATTATAAATGATATAGCCATCATTTTTAAGCCTGCACAAGCAGGATCAACAGAAAATTCAAATCCATCTATAATAATTATATTACCTATGGTTTCAACTTTTTTTCCAGTAAATAATAATAAATTTCCTGTTACTTCGCTAAGCCATAATCTTATCGGAAAACCAATTGAATTACTTAAGAATTTAAAAATAGGAGATAAAATAATAAGTAAGAAAAAGAATAGGTAGCTAACTTTCCCGATTCTACTTTCTAATAAATAGATAATACCAAATAAAACTATTAAGAATACTAAAGTATAAATTTGAATGTAAAAAGAAAGAATAAGAAGTAATACTGTTGGGACTAAATATTTTTGTGAATATGCTCCCTTTTCAAAATCAATAACATAAGGAGTAATAGCTAATCCTAAAAACACATTCACATCAACAATAATGAAGTTTTTAAGTAAAAAAAAACCAGTTATTAAGTAAGCAAATAACAACACTAAAGTTGTTATTTGCTTTTTAGTAAAATTCTTAAAATATTCAATAATCATTATGCTGCTTTTTTAATAAAGTAGGGTTTAAAACGTAAGTAAATTATTATTGAAGCTGCAATAATAATTAGCAACCATTCATGCGGTTCTGGCACTGCGCCAGATGATTTTATAGAGGCATTTTTTAAACTGTTTTTACTCGCTACAATATCAAATCTTTCGTAATCTTGTTTTGTTTCTAAAACAATTAAACTTGATACAGGAGTAACAACATATGCTAATTCGGCTTCACTTATTACATCATCATTTATAAAATTATTATTGAAATAATTTTTGCTTACAGTTTTTAAAACATTGTTGTAAGCATATAGTCTTAATAAATGATCGGGTGCATTTTCATTTTTATTTCCTAATTCTTTTCGTATTATAATTTCTGCGTTATCAATTACAATTGAAGAATCATTTTCTTGATTTAATATAAATTTGGAGTTTAAAATGTTATCACTTAGTTTTTTAGTGCTTCCTTCGTCGTATACAAACACTCTTAATTCTTTTAAGCTTTTTAAGTAGGGCGAAAGATTATCTCCAAAATTGAACATTCTAACTTGTGTGTTTTTTTGTAATTGTTTTTTAAGCTCTTCAAAAAATACAGATTCTTGAATGTCTTTTAAATTAGGAGAAGTTGATGTGCTTTTAGAAATAACCAATGATTTTTCGGGCATTTCAATTTTATCGAAAGGAAAAAGACTAAAGTTTTTTTTCTGTAATTGTTCAAACAATTTTTTTAAATTATTATTGTTTACAATTATCATTTCGTCTTGAAACACATACACTTCTTTGGTTTTAATTGCTTTCCAAATTTCATCCATTTCAGTTTTTGTCCATGATGAATTTATATCTAGGTATATTTTTTGAGCATTAAAACTTTCATAGGTTTTTGAATAATTAGAAATAGAGTAGGTGTTATTATCAAAAGAAAAAGTTTCTTTTGATAATTGAACTTCATCAAAATTTATTTCCCAATAAGGGCTATATTTTTTTTCGGCTTTATAAACGTTGTTTTTAATTTCTTCAAATAAAAACGGAAACTCAATGTTAGCAACATCTTTAGTAATTTGAATTTGTACGCTTTCTGTTGCGTTTAATGAATTAGGACCATCAAAATAGATGTTTTGATATACTAGTTTATTCTTATATTTTTTTAAAGGAGCGGTAATGCCTAATTTAAATCGTCTGTTTTCTTTAGATGTGCATGGAAAAACTCTAACAGATAATGTATTTCCTTCTTGCCAATGAACCACAGATGGATCTCTTGATTCTACACCAACAATTGTTTTGTATGCCGAATCTGCTTTGCTTTTTGTAGTTAAAATTCCTTTTTCTTCTTTTCCATTAATCCATAACGAAAGTGATGTTGCAACTCCTCCCTCTGGTAAATAAAAAGTATAGATTGCCTCTTTTTCGTTATTCCAATTGTTTTTTACATCATTATTACTAATGCTTATTATTTTTTCGGTGTAAGCAATTCTATATTCAGGAAACAGTTTAACATTACTTATTACATTAGATGTTTGTAGCATATCGCCAGACCAAAGTCTTTCTTGAGCTTGGTGTCTAGAATCATACATTGATTCTAATATTTTAATTTTTTCTTTATCACTTATATCTGGAACATTTGAGAAAAATGAAGCAATCATTACTAATGGGTCGTGTTTTTTAACTTCATCAAACAACTCTTGCGGAAATCCAAATTGCCAGAATTTATTGTTGTTGTAAACCGTATAAACTAAATTGCTTTTAAATATTTTTTCAGTAAAATGGTTTTTTTCAATTTGTTGACTTAGATTAACCCAAAGTGGCAAATTATTATCATTAGCTACTTGGTCGTTAATGATGTAATTAATTTTTGTTGAATATTTTTGCCATTGTGATACAAATAGGATAGTAGCTGTGCTAGCTATTAATACGCCAACAACAAAAGAATAAATAAATTGCTTATTTATTTTATATTCTTTTCTAACTCTAAGTAATATTAACACCACGCAAAAAGCAGGTACAAACACATGTAAGCCAACCCCAAAAAAAAGACCACCAATCATTCCAATTAAATAAAAGGGAGTTAAATAGATTGTGTAATAAATATAAAACACTATTCCAACTCCATTTATACCGATTAAAATATGTTTAAGTAGTTTAGATGAGTTTTCGTCTAAAAGCGATAATAGTATAATTGAAGTACACTGGATACACAAAAATATACTTACCCATAATACTGAGTCTTCAAAAATTGGTATTTCTCTGTTTAATGAAAATGCACTTATCAAATATAGAATTGAAAGTACTGTGGCGTATTCAAATTTGAAGTTTAAAAATTTCCATTTTTGAAAAAATGTTTTTCCTAGCAGTACTATAATATAAATGATTATAAAACAATAATTAACAAAAAACACTCCTAAAAATGCGTTGTTATTGATTTTTAAAGAATTTAGTTCAGGTATAATAAATACAACTAATGATAAAATAATAAAAATTATACCTGTAAATAATGTTTTATCATTTAGGATTTTGTTTAGTAGAGTTTTCATATTTAGTTTGTTTTAGGTTTGTTTATTTTATTTTTAAGTTTTCGAGAATGGTTATTTTCTTTTTACAAATTATAAGTGGTATCATACCAAATACTCCAAAAGAACAATCAATTAGTTGCCAATAAAATGGAATGTGTCTTATATATCCGCAAAGAAAAGCAGTTGGAATAACCATTATGCAAGCAACAATTCCAAATTGAATTATCCAGATATTTTTTATTGGATCTTTTAATGGGCCAATAAACATTCCCGCAATTACTATATGAGCAAAAGCAAGCCAATCTGTTCCATAAGATAGATATGGAAAACTATTGTTAGTTATAGATATAGCGTTGTATACAGTAGTAATCCATTCGCTTAAAACGTTTGGCGATTTTATGGCTATATTTTGCAATAACTGTAGTTCAATTTCAATTGGGAAAGCAGTTATACCACTTAATAATAAGAGAGTTATAAAAACGATAAGAATCCTTTTTATTTTCTTTTTTTGGTCTAGTTCAAATTTTGTTTTCATATTTAAAAGTACTTTGAATTTCAAAGTTTAAGTGTAAAAAAATTTATGCTCTATTTTTTAATAATTTTTCCAAAGCATCTAAATGGTTTGTGAAGGCTTTTCTACCTTGTTTAGTTATGCTATATGAAGTGTTTGGTTTTTTTCCTACAAATTGTTTAATAACTTTTAAGTATTCTAATTTTTCTAATGCAGATATGTGGCTTGCAAGATTACCGTCAGTAATATCTAATAACTCTTTAATGGTAGCAAAATCAACGCTGTCATTAACCATAAGTATAGACATAATGCCGAGCCTAATTCTACTTTCAAAAGCTTTATTTAAGTCCTCAATGTATGTTTTCATTTTTCGTATTTATTGTACATAACAATACCATAAATTATATGAAGCACACCAAAACCAATTGCCCAAAACAATAATCCAGCACCAATAAAGAAAGAAGAAATTAAGCCTAAAATAACTTCAATTATCCCTAAATATCTAATATCATTTAATGTATACTTACTAGAGTTTATTAACGCTAAACCATAAAAAATTAAAGTAGCAGGGGCTATTAAACCAATTAAGCCATGGTATAATAAAACGAAACAAAAAATTGCGCCAGTAACTAGGGGTATAGATAAATTTATTAGTAATCTTTTTGAAGTATTATCCCAAATAGCTTGTTGTTTCTTTTGTGATTTTCTAACGGTAAAGTAAATTCCAAAAACAATAGAGCCTAACAAAACAATACTTGCATCAACTATAAAGAAACTAAAAAATTGAAAATTAATTTCTCCATTATCAGTGAATGCAGCTTTATAGTATTCACCCGACTTCATTACAGTAGGCAAATATAAATAGGCTGCCACAATACCAGATAAAGCAAATAACCCTGCTGCAACGCCCGATAAACCGCTTAATGAAATAAATCTAGAAGATTTTTCCATTAATGTTCTAATTTCGGAAAGGTTCTCTAAGTGCTTGTTATTTTCAGTCATTTTGAATTAGTTAAAAGTACTTTGTACTGCAAAGTTAAATATTAATTTTAATAATGCAAGAATAAATTTTAAAATTATTCCATTTGATATTTTGTGAGTGTATTCTTCATTCGTGATTGTATTCTTCCTGATAATCTTTTAGGACTAACTATTTTTAAATGTTCAGCAAAGCCAAGAATTTCTCTTTCCAGCTCAAAATTCCAAATAACTTCAATTGAAAAGATAACTCCTTCAGAATCTTCACTCAAAATTTTTTGTGAACTATGCATGGGTTTTGTAATTATATATGGAGCATGCTCTTTAATTATTTTCATAACAATAAGTTGTGGCTTCTGGGTGGGCATTTTTGAAACACCAATTACATCATTAAAATAAGTATTAACATCAAATTCTGATTTGTGATATTTTTCAGAATTTAATTCTTTAAATTTTTCTATTCTATCTAATGCTAATATCATTATTGTTTTTCCATTTTTATTTGCACCTAAAATAAACCACCTATTGCGGTATTCTTTTAATAAATAGGGATAAAATACAATTTGCTGTGGAAGCTTTGCTTTAAATGATTGATAAGTTACTTCAATTGTTTTCTTATTAATAATTGCTTTATGTAGTGCATCAATATGTATTAATCCTTTTAATAATTCGTTTTTTTCGAAATCAATATATGACTTGCCTCTATGTTGTTGTTTATAAAGTTTATCTTCTAAACGAGTAACCATTCCGTTTAATTCTTGGAAATAACCAAAACCTTTAAATTGTTTTAATACATCAAGTACTTCATTCAAGGTGCTTAAATCTTGTTGTGTTAAAGGAATATTAGTAATACTATAATTCTTTTCTTCATAGCTATAATATTTTTTATCTGTAACTATAATAGGGGCATTATATCCTAGTTTTTCACTGCGCATGTTCTGAATATCTAGTTGTATAGTGCGTTTGCTTACTCCATTTGTAATTCCTTCATATTCATAAATCGCATCAGAACAGGCTTCCATTAAGTCTTCTAATGTCCATTTTCTAAAACGATTTTGCAAACAATTATCTATTGTTTTGTATCTAACTAAAGCTAATTTATTAATTGGCATATTGAAGTTTTGAAAAATTAGTTAACGTAAATATACTATTTATTAATCATCTACGCATTGTATTTGCGTAGATTTAAAATTAACCTAATTACTAGTGATTTTTTCTTGTTGAAAACCAGTCATTTACATTTTAAATTGATAAACTATTTAAAAATAATTTTAGTACGCAATTCGACTGCGTACATGAGTATAAAATTTGCATCGTTGATTTAAAGTAATAAAGTTCCTTGAAAATATTTCCTGAAAATCAGGATTAAAAATCTTCTCTGAAAAGAGGAGAATGATGCATAAATAAATTTTTGCGCCAAGATGAGGGTTTCCTTTCCCCATAGTGCAACAATCTTTGATTGCTTGTATTCTGCGTAATTATTTTGTGTGTCTCACGTTGTGTGTCATGGGTTCGATTCCCATTTCGTTAATAGCGAATAGCTCAGTTGGTAGAGCAGCAACCTCAAAGCGCAGGTTCGAATCCTGCTTCCAGCTCAAAATTGGAATAGCTCAGTTGGTTAGAGCGCTGAATTGTGGTTTCAGTGGAAGAAGACGCCAACTTCTATAAAAAAGGCTCCTAATTAAGAAGGGATAATCTCATTCAGCTTTAGCATATAAATTTGTAAAAAGCAATTGATGATTTGCCAAGGGGCACGGATACCGCTTCTGTAAAGATGCTGCTTTCTATAAAGTATAGTTTTCCTTTTAATGGATTATGAATTTATATAAACCATCATTTGAGACATGAGCTTAAGTCGAACTTCGCTTAAAATTAATGAATGAATTGTTCCTTCTTTTTTATAAAAAATTAAATAACCCCGATGGTATGATGCCGGATTCATCCATCATTAAAACAAAAATAAAATGAAAAGAGTAAAAATAAATGCCTGGAAAAAAGGCTTAGTGTTTAAAAATGATAATTTGGTAAAAGTTTTAAACGAAGGTACATATTGGTTGTGGCCAACTATGGTTGTATTTGACTGTGATATGTCAAAACCATTAATAGCGCCAGTTAATATAAATATCTTATTAAAAAATGAAGATTTTCTAAATGCAACTTTGATTGTTGAAGTAAAAAATAATGAAATTGCTTTACAATACGAAAATGGATTATTTACTACTGTATTAAATGCTGGTAGATACATTTTTTGGAAAGGCTTGATAAATTACAATTTTAATATCATTGATTTAAATCAAATTGAAATTGATAATGACATCGATAAATCTTTATTGACTAAAAAAGAAATCGCCCCATTTGTGAGGAACTTTGTAGTTGAAGCACATGAAAAAGCAGTGATGTATGTTGATGGTAAATTTCATAAAATCATGGAGTCAGGTACTTACAACTTTTGGAAGAATAGCACTTCTATTGTGATTTCAAGAGCTGATTTAAGAACTATGCAAATGGAAATTGCTGGACAAGAGATTTTGACAAAAGACAAAGCAGCACTAAGAGTTAATTTCTATGCTCAATACAATATAAAAGATATTGTTAAGGCGTTAGTAAATAACAAGGAGTATGATAAACAACTATATGTACTGTTGCAATTAGCTTTGAGAGAGTTCATAGGTTCATTAACATTAGATGAGTTGTTAGAAAAAAAAGAATCTATTTCAGCTTATGTTATGGAGTCGATGTCTGAAAAAGTAGAATCTTTGGGAGTAGTATTGAAAGGAAGTGGTATCAGAGATATAATTTTGCCAGGAGATATGAAAGATATTATGAATCAAGTATTAGTTGCGGAGAAAAAGGCTCAAGCTAATACCATCATGAGAAGAGAAGAAACTGCTTCAACTAGAAGTTTATTGAATACTGCTAAATTGATGGAAGAAAACACTATGTTGTTTAAATTGAAAGAAATGGAATATGTAGAGAAGATTGCAGAGAAAATTAATAATATTTCATTGTCAGGAGGAACTCATTTAGTGGATCAGTTAAAACAGATATTTGTTCCAGGTAAATAAATTGTAGCATCCCTCGTCAATTTGGGCGAGGGATTTTAAAAAAAAATGAAAAAAAATCAACTGCGCAATTTGACTGCGTAGTTTAGTATTTATTTTGTATCATAATTAAAAAAAACAAGATGAAAATAGTTAACGTATCAGGAGCTGAATTAAAAGCTTTAGGTTATCCTGAAGGAAAAGTAATTGGAATAGCCATTAAAGTAGTTGAGCAAAATTATGCTGAATTAGAGAAAGAGGAAGTAATCGCAATTTTAACTAAGGTAGTTCAATATCCAGAGAACTTTTTAGACGACGAAGTTCTTGAAGCTATTGCTCAAAAATTAATTGAAAAACCAAATGAAGATGCTACTGTTGCATTAAAAGAGCAAGGAATGTTTTATTCTATTTTTGGTTCAGAAAACATTGAGCAAGGCGCAATTAATCAAATGGAAATAGCCATGAAATTGCCCGTAACAGTTGCTGGTGCTTTAATGCCTGATGCTCATCAAGGGTATGGTTTACCAATTGGTGGAGTATTGGCTACAAAAAACGCTATTATTCCTTATGGTGTAGGCGTTGATATTGGTTGTAGAATGGCTTTGTCCATCTATGATATTAATGAGAATCATTTTATAGAGAATGAAAGCAAATATAAAAGAGAGTTAATTGCCTGGACTAAATTTGGCGCTGGCGCTGGATGGCATGGTAAATATAGAGCTGAGCATTCAATATTAGATAGAACAGAGTTTAATATGACACCGTTTGTAAAAAATCTTCAACAAAAAGCTGTTGAACAATTAGGTTCTTCAGGTGGCGGAAATCACTTTGTAGAATTTGGAATTATTGAATTTGAAAATGATGATGAAAAATTAAATATCAAAAAAGGAAAATACTTAGCGTTGTTAACACATTCGGGATCAAGAGGATTTGGTGCAACAATAGCAGGATATTATACCAAAGTAGCGAAAGAAATTTGTAAACTTCCTAAAGAAGCAGCAAATTTAGCTTACTTAGATATGAATTCTGCTGAAGGACAAGAGTATTGGATGGCAATGAATTTAGCTGGTGATTATGCATCAGCTTGTCATGAAATAATTCACAATCGTTTAGCTAAAGCTATTGGTGCAGAAGTATTGGCTAAAGTAGAGAACCATCATAATTTTGCTTGGAAGGAGATGTGGAACGGAGAAGAAGTAATTGTTCATAGAAAAGGTGCTACTCCTGCTTCTAAAGATGTAATGGGTATTATACCTGGATCAATGACAGCCCCTGGTTTTTTAGTAAGAGGTAAAGGTGAAGCAAATGCAATTAATTCAGCATCACACGGTGCAGGTCGACAAATGAGTAGAACACAAGCAATTAAAAATATTTCTAAAGACGAAATGAGAAAAGTACTAAAGGATCATGGTGTAACATTAATTGGTGCTGGTTTAGATGAAGCACCGATGGCTTATAAAAATATAGAAACTGTTATGGCTTCACAAAAAGACCTAATTGATGTAGTTGCAAAATTTACTCCTAAAATTGTTCGTATGGCAGATGATGGCAGCAGAGAAGATTAAAGTATTCAAAAGTGACATGAATAGAGACACTTCGGTTGATCGTCGTCTGTCTATTGACAAATTGAAGGATCTAGGTTGAAACCCTATTCTGTTTTATAACTGATAGCTCAACAAAAACTTTGTTTAATTTTTTTGACTTTGGTAAATTTATAATCATTTTAATTAACCTCTATAACACCTTTTTTTACAATGCTTCTGAAGGTTAAAAAAAATAAATGAAATAATTTTAACGCAAAAAAAAATATTTTGTACTTGACAAATCAATTTTTTGATTTACATTTGTGACAGATTTATTAAAAAACACCAACCAAAAAAAGAAAAGAAATTATGTTAGTAGCAAATTCACATACGACGTTTTAAGCCGAAAAGCTGCTAATATCAATATATTCAGCCCGGTTTAATGCCGGGCTTTTTTATTTGTTTTATTTTTTCAAAATAAACTAAAAACAAATAAAATTCTGGGGAGACAGAAAAATCCGGAAACCAAAAAATCATTTTATAAAAAAAAACAGGGTAAAAATGCTATGCGTTTTATGAACTTATCCTTTGCATTAAAAAAACTGTAAAGGAAAAATCATGCCCATAAAATTTAAAAAATATCATGGGAAAAAATCTCATAACGGGAAAGCATCTTAGAAAATTTGATTTCCCATCAGATATAGCCAAAAGTGTGGCTATAAATATTATGTCGAAAAACTATAAACACTTTTCGATAGATGAAAAATTAGAAATAATTAATAACGTTCTTTTAGATCCTGAACAATATTTGGAACACGAATTTTTGAAACCCTTATCAGATGAGTTATGTGGTAAGCCAAAAATTAAAACCAGTTACGAAGTTCATGTGCTTAAAAACACTGGCGATTTTACTATTTACGGTCAACGTCTTATTGGTCAAAATGCTATTCTTCAAATGGAAGCAGCGATGCGTTTACCTGTATCGGTTAAAGGAGCTTTAATGCCTGATGCGCACCATGGTTATGGTTTACCAATTGGAGCTGCACTTGCTGTTAACAACGCTGTAATTCCTTTTGGAGTTGGCTTAGATATTGGATGCAGAATGGCTTTAAGTATCTATGAATTGCCAGAAAATTATATTCTTAAAAAAGAGTATGATTTGCAAAAAGCTTTACGTAGATGTACTCATTTTGGTAATGATGGTACGCTTGATTTTGATGTAGATCATGAAGTTTTGGAACGACGGGAATTTAAAGCAACCGATTTGCTTAAAAGATTGCATGGAAAAGCTCGTTATCAGCTAGGTTCTTCGGGTACAGGAAATCATTTTGTTGAATTTGGTGATGTGGAAATAAATGAAAATAACGCTTTAGGAATTGCTGCAGGGAAATACATTGGCTTATTATCGCACAGCGGGTCTAGAGGAATGGGAGCTACTATTGCAGGTATTTACACAAAAATTGCAATGGAAAAATGTAAACTTCCAAAAGAAATGCGTTCTATGGCATGGTTGAGTATGGATGACGAAGCTGGCCAAGAATATTGGTTATCGATGAATTTAGCAGGCGACTATGCTAAAGCTTGCCACGATGTAATTCATAATAATCTAGAACGTTTTATGGGTTTAAAAGCCATTTGTAAAGTTGAAAACCATCACAATTTTGCATGGAAAGAAATCCACGATGGGCAAGAATTAATAGTGCACAGAAAAGGAGCTACCCCTGCTGCTAAAGGTGAATTGGGGATCATTCCGGGTAGTATGACGAGTAAAGGCTATATTGTTAGTGGTGTTGGAGCTTCAGGTTCATTGAACTCTGCTTCACATGGAGCTGGAAGAAAAATGTCGAGAAGAGAAGCAAGTGAAAAAATAACAAAATCACAAATGAACGTAACTCTTGATCAACACAAGGTTAAATTAATTGGTGGTAGTGTCCAAGAATCTTCATTAGCTTATAAAGATATTGAAACAGTTATGAGTAATCAATCCGGCCTCGTTAATGTTGAAGGCTCGTTTACGCCAAGAATAGTAAGGATGAATAAAAGTTAAACAAAAGAGGTTGTAATTAAACAGCCTCTTAATTTTAAAAAAATGGACACAAAAATTATACAAATAACATCGGGAAAAGGCCCTTCAGAATGCTGTAAGGCAGTTGCGTTAGCTTTAAATGAATTGCTAAAAGAAGCAAATGAGTTAAAATTGATGTATGAAATAATTGAACAAACTAAAGGAATTGAAGAAGGTACTTATTCTTCTGTATCTATTAAATTGAAAGGTAAAAATGTAGATAGTTTTATAAATTCATGGACAGGTGTTTTACTCTGGATCAATCAAAGCCCATATAGAAAATTGCATAAACGAAAAAACTGGTTCATTGGAATTTACAATATTAATTTAATAGACCTCCCACCATGGAATGAAAAGGATATTGTATATCAAACTATGCGTTCTTCGGGCCCTGGAGGTCAAAATGTAAATAAAGTGGAAACGGCTGTAAGAGCTAAACACATTTCCTCTGGAATACAGATTACTATAAATGAGAGCCGTTCACAATTACAGAATAAAAAAATTGCTGCATTAAAATTACAAGAAGAGTATACTAAATGGCAATTACATCAAGCAATGGAAGAGCAATATAAACTGTGGAATAATCATAACTTACTCGAACGCGGAAATCCTAAAAGAATTTATGAAGGATCAAAGTTTACAAAGAAAAAATAATATGAATAAAATCGATATATACGATAATATAGTTTTAAAGAAACAAAGATTAAACGAAGTACAAAAAACTTTGAAAAAAGAATTTATTGGACTAAATAATATTATTGATGAAGTAATTAATTTAATAACACCGTGGTATCTTTTTCCTGACGCTCAACTAAGACCAACAGTAATTAATATGTGGGGTTTAACCGGATCTGGAAAAACTGCTTTAGTAAACAAAATGGTTGAATTATTGGATTACAAGCGTTTATATGTTCAAATGGATATGGGTGAATTTGAATCAGATTCGGCTTCGTGGATAAAAGGAATGTTTACTGATGACCTAGAATTTTTCCATGAGCAGCCGGGTATAATTTGTTTTGATGAATTTCAGTTTGCGAGAACGATAAACAAAGAAGGTAATGAATTAGGAAAAGATAAATTAAGAGTAATATGGGATTTACTTGATAGTGGTAAAGTGAATTACATACCTTATCATAATTCTTACTACGTTGTGCGTGCAGAAATTTGTCTGGTTTATTTGCTTAAATGCGAAGATAAAGGAGTTGGTATCAGAGATGGAGTTGTAATAAATAGTGAAAGTGAATTTTTAAATACATTTAGCGATTTTTATTTTGAGAATGCTAATAGAAATGGAGAGAGTGTAAATAGCAATTATTTTCTTTCTAATGATTTTATTGATGGAGTTTTCTATTTATATAATGATCTATCTATAACTAGAAACAAATTAAAGGAGATTATTGAAAATACAGATTTAAAAGGCATTCAACGTTTGCTAATAGAAGGCATGAACAAAAGAACCGCTATTAAACAATTGGATTTGTCTAGAGGACTTATTTTTGTTTTAGGAAATTTAGATGAGGCTTACTATATGAGTCATAGTATGAATCCAGATATTAGTGCTGATGAATTGAATGAAGCAACTCTAAAAATAAATGTAGCGCATATAAAAAAAGCTCTTCAAGAAAGATTTCGAAACGAACAAATTGCCCGTTTGGGAAATAATCATATCATCTTTCGTTCTTTTACCAATCAAAATTTTAGAGATATCATTACCCAAAAACTAAATGCAATAAACATATATGTAAAAGAATATTTCAATTTTGAAATTAATTTTAGCGAAAATGTTGTTGATGTAGTTTACAGCGAGGGGGTTTATCCAGCTCAAGGTACAAGGCCAATTTTCACAACGGTTAAAAATGTAATTGAAGGAAGTATAAGTAAAATAGTTTTAGAAATTATTGAAAAAAAACTAGAAACAAATTCTGTAAATTGGGATTATGTAGATGAAAATTTCATTTTTGTTTTTAAAGATCATGCAAATAATACAATTAATACTTATGTTGAAAAGCCTATGCTTAAAGTAGGCGAACTCCGAAAAATTAACAATAAAAATTTGCAAGCTCATACAGCTGTTCATGAATCAGGTCATGCTATTTTGGCTGCATTAACACTACGTATTATTCCTTCTTTAGTTGTTTCTAAAACTGTTTCAGCAACTGCTGAAGGTTTTTGTATGGTGAATATGCCAGAGGGACCACTCACGCGTGAAATTCTAAAAAAAGAAATAATAATTGGTTTAGGAGGATATGTGGCTGAAAAAATTATTTTTGGGGAAGAACAAACTTCGTCTGGTGTTTCTAGTGATATTGAAAAAATAAGTGAAATGGCTAATCGCGCTATAAAAGAATATGGGATGGGTAATGACCCTGTATTTATCCGATTTTCACATACGCATGATGATTTAGCTATCGTGCATAAATCAATACATAGTGAAGAAGTAATGACCTTAATTTACGAATGTGAACAAGAGGCTGAAACAATTTTAAAACGCAACAAATTATTGCTGCTTAAAATGGCACAACACTTAACTTCTTTTTCAAGAATTGAAGAAAAAGAGATTAAAAAAATGATTTGTGATTTTGCTTCAGATGCTTGGGTAAAAAATGATGTGTTTGTTAAAAAAGAAGATTATTTTCAATTTGAAACAGTAATTAATAACCAAATAAATGAGCTTGAAAATGCAATAAAAGCATAGTTGAAAATTCAAAAGGGTCTTTAAGTCTTATAAATCGCTGTTTTTAACCGGAATAGCGAGTTTTTATAATAAAAAGTATAGATTTGCATGATAAAACGAATTTTTATTAAAATAAGTCATATTATTAATCAAAACACAATTGTTTAACAATTTGCAAAATTGAAAAATTAAAAACTACTAAATACAAGTGTTCTGGAGGTTTTGGCGGTGTCCCGTCCGGACCGCAAAAGCTTCTCAGAAATGAGGAGCTTTTTTGCTTTTATAGCTTTTTATTAAACAAAATTCTAGAGGTTTTTTACCTATCAATTTGCTTATTTAGGTTGAATTAGTTAAACAAAGTAGAAGTTTCGATAAAATACCGACTGCCATTACTTTGTAACAAAAATAAAATAGATTTAATTTATTCTTTTGTATTTCATAAGATACGCTTGCTCGTATTTATGTGTTGAATCACCACCAGATGTTAACATGCGTACTTCCCACACCGCAGAGAACAAATGATTTTTATCGCTCTCAGCTAAAAACTGATTTACAGGCAACACCATGCTAATGGTATCTTGTTTTTTGGTAACAAAAATGGATAAGTGATTATCTTCGTTTTCGCTTTCACCAATATAGGTTAAGATATCGCTATGTTCGGGCAAATCGCCAATGGGTTCTTCTACTGGATCGCTGGTAGCCAAAGAAATGGAATCTACTGTTGTTGTTTGCTCAGTAGCAGGCGGTGTAGAACAAGCTGCTGATATAAGAGTTGCACCAGCAATCAAAAAGAATTTATACATTTTTGTCATGGTCATATTTTTTTAAAGATAAAAAACTCTGCTAGAAAATAATTGTTATTTAAATTTTCTAAAACTTACTTAATATGTTTTTTTAACGAACGCATTACGAATAACAAGCTTATTAAGGTTAGAATTGCTCCCATTAAAAATGGCGCTCCAGCAAAGTAAAAAGGAGCGTCTGCCTGTGTAAAGTAAGAAAACAAATTCGTCATTAAAGGCGGACCAACTATAGAAGTTACACTCATTAAACTAGTTAAAACGCCCTGCAATTCGCCTTGCTCGTTATCTGCTACTTGATTAGATATTATTCCTTGCAAGGCTGGACCAGCAATCCCTCCTAAGCAGTAAGGAATTAAAAACACAAACATCATCCAGCTTTCTGTGGCAAAAGCAAAAAGTAAATAGCCAATGGCATATAAAAGCAAACCAAAATAAACTGATTTTTTTTCGCCAAGTTTTGGATTAATAATGCGAATTAATCCACCTTGAACGATAGCAACTAAAACACCTACAGCTCCTAATGAATAACCCACCATTTTTTCGTCCCATTTAAATTTTTCCATGGTAAAAAATGTCCAAGTTGATTGTGTAGCATGGCCTGCAATATAAACTAAAACCAAAGATGCTACTAAACTTAAAATTACAGGATATTTTTTTAATTGCATAAGCGAACCAATTGGATTGGCTTGTTTCCAACTGAATTCTCTTCTGTTTTCTTTGCTTAACGATTCTGGTAAAATAAAATAACCATACAGCCAATTTAATAAAGTTAACACAGCTGCAGCTATAAATGGAACACGTGAGCCATACTGACCAAGTAACCCGCCTATTACAGGACCAATAATAAAACCTAAACCAAATGCAGCACCAACTAAACCAAAATTTTGTGCACGTTTTTCTGGCTCACTAACATCTGCAATATAGGCTGTTGCTGTAGTAATACTCGCGCCTGTAATTCCCGCAACAATGCGCCCAACAAAAAGCCAAGCAAGGGTAGGAGCAAATGCTAAAAACAAATAATCTATTCCAAAACCAAATAACGAGAAAAGTAAAATTGGGCGTCTGCCATATTTATCGCTTAAATTACCCAGTACTGGAGCAAAAATAAATTGCATTACAGAAAACGAAAACATTAACCAACCGCCATACATGGCAGCATCACTCATGTTTCCACCAATTAATTCGCTAATTAATGTAGGCATTACTGGAATAATAATTCCAAAACCAATAACATCGAGTAAAAGCGTTATAAAAATGAAACTAAGTGCAGCTTTTTTGTTACGCATAAATTTATTTTATTTTAATAATAGGAACAAAGTTGGAAAGAATTTTGATTTTTTCTGTTAGTGTTTTATTCGTTAACTCTTTACCATCAGGCATTTTTACAGGAGTTGGTAAAACATCTAAAAGGTTTTTTATAAAGTTTGCTTTAATAGCGTATGATACATTATCTGCTGCCATTATTTTAGAATTAATAACACCAATTAAATTACCATCGTAATCAAATAATGGCCCACCGCTATTGCCTGGTTGAACAGGAACTGATGTTTGATAGGTTGCAATATCGCCTTGAGCGCCAGTTTTAGAGCTTATTTTACCATCTGTAAACTTAACTTCCATTCCCATAACGTTCAGCGCCATTGGGTAACCCAATGCAAAAACATTTGTACCAACATCAGAAATATCTGTTTTTATTGTAAACGGAATACTAGTAAATGGAACAAAATTTTCGTCTTCAATTTTCACCACAGCTAAATCGTTTTGCTTATCGGTGCTTAATACTTTTGCTTTGTATATTTTTTGTGTTTCGCCAACTAATATTTCAATTTCAATTTCTTTTGCATATTCTACAACATGGTAATTGGTAACTATATGTCCTTCGTTCGAAACAAAAAATCCAGTGCCGTTTCCTTTCCAAATTTTATCTTTTTTTGTTGGCGGTTTCATCTTTCCATAAAAATCTCCATCATCAGTTTTTACAACTAAAGTGTTAATCATTATTTCTTTTTTACCTGCAAAAACATAACCCAATTTTTTTCCTTTTAGTTCATCAAACTCAATAACACCAATAGGATTGTTGTTTATTACAACATAAATTTCATCGTAAACTTTACTAATTTTTATATAGTTTGCCTTTTTATTTTTTTGAATGTAAGGAGTGTAAGTCCAGCCTTGCGTAGCTTTATTAATGCCATTTTCTGTTTTTTCAAAACGATAAAATCCGTTGGCAGTAATTTGTACTGCGTAATAATTATTCCAATCTTCAAAACCAAAAATAACGCCGTGAGCCGAAGCAATATCGCCTCCGTTAAATTTTATAACTGTTTCTATTGTAAAGTTTTTTTCGTTGGGTAATTCTAAATTTATTAGTTGCGAATTACTACTTATTGTTTTCGATTTTATTACTAAGCCTTTCTTTTCGTCTACTTTACTTTCGTAAGATGAGTATTTTCCTACAGGCCATTTGTTATTATTTTTTTTAAAGTCATCAATAAAAACTTCTTGACAACGGTCAGCTTCGTCGCATTGCGTAAACTTGCTATTTACTAAAACTCCTTTTGCAAATTCGGCTTTAAATTTAGTTTTCCCACTCTCATACCATTCTTGCGAAGTACCATTTAACTCTGTATTTAAAAAATGAGATTCACTCATTTTATTTCCATTTTCATAATAAGAATTAGTTACGCTGTCTTCTTTATTTTTAACCATAAAGCTTGTGCGCTGTACTTTTCCGCTCTTGTAATACCAAGTGCAATGTCCTTCTGCAATATCTTTAGAATTATCTTTTTTATCTAAATACGACATTTTGCCTTCCCACTGTTTTTCACCACTTATAAAATAATCGGTAACTGTAAAAATGTTTTTATTTTGATTATCAGAATAATAAATTCTATAAAAAGCAGCGTTATTTTCCGATTCGGTAACTTTCCAATCTTTATCGTAAAATAGTTTAGTTTTTGTTTGAGCACTCGCTAAAGTGCAAGCAAACAGTATAGAAAGTACAACTAATTTAATTTTTTTCATGGTGATTGATTATAAACTGTTGTGAGTATTTTGTTCCTTTATTTTCGATTAGTAAAAAATAATTTCCATTGCTTAAATCGCTTGTAGAAATCATTTTGTTTTGATTCAGCTTTTCATTTTCATTATAAACTAATTTGCCATTTGCATTTATAATACGAACGTTTCCTGAAGTATTAACTATATTTTCGGGAATAGATATTTTAATATAATTGCTGGCAGGATTTGGATAAACTACAATTTTTTTAATTGAATTTTCTGATTTATTTTTTGCACTTAAGCCAATTGGGTAGCGAGTAGAATAAATTCCATTACCATGTGTTCCAACTACAACTAAACCATCGGTAGGTCTGCTAAGTATTGTGCTACAAACTAAATTTCCTATTTGTGTTGGGCTTTGTTGTTCCCAAATTGTTGCAGTTCCACTTAAATTATCGGTTGCAAACACACCAATACTTGTAGCTACAAAATAAACTCTTGTGCCATCTGGCAAAGGTAAAATTGTGGCGCCTCTAAATGATGGTCCGTTACCAGCACCTGTTGTAATATTTTGCTCTAAGTTCCCTGCTACTTTTGTAAAAGTTGATCCACCATCTTCGCTTAAAAATAAACTATAAACAGCGTAATTACTAAAACAAACTAATAATCTATCCGCATTTTCTGGATCTACAGCAATGCTCGAAACTGTTGCCCCAGCTGGGAATTGTAAACTTGTAATATTTACAGGAGTTGTATTACCGCTTTCTGGATTATCAATTTTATAAACTCGTTGGTTGTTTGTTCCATAATACAAACGTTTAATTTCTCCTTTTGACGAAGCCAAAGCAGTTATTTTTCTTGTTGCGTCAAAAGTATTCGTTAATGCATCCCAGCCAGTAGTTTTTTTGTTCCAAGTGTTATCAATCGTAAACTGAGCTAAATTACTGCATCTAAAGATTTGTTTGCCTCCAGCAATATACATTATGTTATCGTTATTGGCATCTAAAATAAATGGATTAATAAAGTCGTAATCTGCTGTAATCGCAGCGTCTGGGTCTATACGTGTGTATGAAATTAATAGCCCAGTATTTATATCAATATTACTTTTTACAACTATTCCTTGTTGACGCGAAGTATAAAAATATTTAGCATTACGAGCAATGGCGCAAAATGAACCATCTCCATTTTCGCTCATTACCCAAGGTTTATTTTTTGAAGAACTATTTACAAATTGTGTTCCGTTATCTTGAGCACCAGCTAAAATAATATCACTACTAGTATATTGATCAACTGCAAGTGTATAAAATTGTGATGAATAATAACCGTTGTTCAACGTAGTCCACGTAACTGAATTGTCAAATAAATTAGATGTTTTATTTACACCACCATCACTCGATGAATAAACAACATTGCTATTCGTTTTTGAGAATATTAAATTGTGTTGATCAGGGTGATGATTAGGATAGGAAGTAAAAATAGGAATACTTGTTCCAACTCCATAGCCACCAATTTGCTTTGTATTGTTCATTGTTACGAAACCATCTGTAGAGAAAAATAAATTTGTTCCACCAATAATTACGTGGTTAGAATTAAACGGACTAACTCTAACTAATAAATCATAGCCACCTTGTGAATTAAAGTTGTCGAACTCTGTTCCATTTTGTGGTAAATTTGCTGATAAATCAGTCCAGCTGCCATCTGCGCCACTTCCGTTTCCGGCAATGTAGGTGTATTTCCATAAACTATTTTGCTCAGGGTCCCCTTGATAGTTTGTAGTTGTTTTTCCAGCACCAGGAGTTTCTCCTAAAAACCAAACATTGTTTTCGTTATTAGGATCAATACCAATTACAATTCTATTATACGTTGTTGGGAATGTTGGCGGAATAATACTTGTCCAAGTTGTACCATCAACAGAACGCCAAATTCCTTTGCCAACACCATCGCTACTAATTGTAGCATAAACTATTCCGCTAGGTGTAACAGCTACATCTGTAGCATATGCATCACCATTACTTCCACCTCTAACAGCTGCCCAATTTGTTCCACCATTTACACTTCTCCAAATTGCGCCATAAGTTGCAGCGTAAACTTCGTCTTGCGTTTCGTTAGAGGCATCTGTAGCAACATTCCATATTATGTCCCAAATATTATCAAAATTTGTAGGGGTATTAGATGCTGTTGCTGTTAGCGATGTCCACGTTTCTCCATTATCGATAGATTTATACATTCCACTACCAGTAAAAAAAGCTCCATCGCCAGTTGCAGAAGAGCCATAGCCTTCGCCAGAACCATAATACCAAATATTTCTTTTACCAGCTCTTGTATCTTGCGCAATACACGTAACGCTTTGTTGAACTGAAGGTGAAGTTGTTTTATACCAACTTGTTCCGCCATTTGTAGATTTCCACATTCCGCCAGAAACAGCACCTGCTAAAATAACACTTTCTGAACTTGCATCTAAAGCTAAAGCTCTAGTTCTTCCGCCTAAGTTAATTGGCCCTCTGTTAGTCCAATATAATGGTTCTAAAGCATTTGTTTTATTACTGGTATTATTGTTTAATGTTGCTGCAAACTCAAGTTCTTTTTCGCGAATATTAGCTGGTATTTTTCCTGTTGCTGGATCAACTAAACGATTGTATTCCCACAATAATCTTTCTGATGGTCCATCCATTGCTTGTTTTCCTTTAAAAACAAATTTTTGTTTAACGCCGTTTTGTTTTGGAATTAAAAACGGAATAATTGCTATTATTGAAATAGCAGCAATAATAAATTTATTCTTCATGAAAATTGAATTGTTTTGAAAAATTAAATTGCAAGGCAGTAAATAAATTACTTTTTAGTATAAAATCTAAACTCAGTTCTTCGGTTAATTTGATGCTCTTCTTCGGTGCAAGCTGCATTGTTAGAGCACTTGTTTAATAGTTTTGTTTCGCCCATACCAAAAGCTTTAATTCGGTTTTTAGTAATGCCTTTTTCAACTAAATAATTTAAAACTGCTTCCGATCTTTTTTTAGATAAAATTAAATTGTCTTTATCTTCTCCTCGTGAATCAGTGTACGAAACTATTTCAAGATTTTTTTTAACTTCTTTTTTTAATTTATTTACAACTGCATCTAACTTTAATTTGTCTTCATTAGTTAAATCAAAACTAGCTGATTTAAAATAAATGGTTTGTGTTTCGTAATTGTTTTTTGGAGTATGGGTAGTAAATAGCACAGCATCTTCATCTTTTAAAGTTTTGATGGTGTATATTTCTTGTGGTAAAAATTCAAAAACAAAGTTTCCATTATCGTCTGCTTTTAGTGTTTTTATAATTTCTCCATTGGATTTTGCCAAATATATATTTTCGTTTTCACCTAAATTATGATTTTCTAATTCTAGTGTATATATTTTTTCAATTGATAAATTCATAAACTCAAAATCACCATTGCTGTCAGAAAAAGTAGACACATAAACATCACTATTTTCTTCTTTCAACTTAATATTTTGCATAGTGATAGGAGAGTTGTCGGCTCTGTTACCACGAAGTACTTTAGCTTTTAAATTAAATGCTTCGTTGCGAATAGTAGTATCGTTACTAAGTGTGTCTTTAAAATCGTTAAAGGAAATTTTGGTTTTTTTAAGCGATTGTCTAAGTGCTGATTTCTCTGCACTTTGTTCTGTTTTTATTGGAATTGATAAATACTTTAAATTTTGAAGTTTATAAATTTCTGTTGGTATTTTATTTATTGGATTATCACCTAGCAACAAAGTATGTAAGTTTTTTAAATTTAAAAATCCAACAGGTAATTCTTTAATTCGGTTAGATTCTCCTAATATTTCGCTAATCTGTTCTAATTGCAATAATTCAGCAGGAATTTCTTTTACATAATTTGATGTAAAGTCAAAAGTTTGAAGCAGTTTTAGTTTATTAATATTTTTAGGAATTTCAATTACGTAATTATTAAAAATAAATAATTCTTGTAGCTGACTCATTTCAAAAATAGATTCAGGAATATGATCGAAATTATTTAAACCTAGATTTAAAAATTTTAAGTTTTGAAGTTTCGAAAAGTTTTTAGGCAGTTCCTTTAGCTCATTATTACTCAAATCTAAATAGGTAAGATTTGTAAATTGGCTAATATCTTCGGGTAATTTAGTTAGTTTACTTCCGCTTAAGTTTAATTTAAAAACTTGCGTAGGATTTGCCATAGCATCATTTAATGTAAAATATATTTTGGTGTTTTGTGCGCTTAATTGCCCTGTAAATGAGCAATAAAAAAACAAAATTACAAGGCTAATTACTCGCATATTAATAGTTTAATAAATTAATTAATTGTTCTTCAAATCTCTTTTTAGGTAAAAAATTCCACTCTAAATCGCTTTGAAAAGGAATTGGTGTATCTAAACTTGCAGAGCGCATTACTGGAGCATCTAAATGTTTAAAATAATTTTCTGTAATAAATGCAGAAATTTCGCCTCCAATACCACCAATTAAAGTGTCTTCGTGTAAAATAATTGCTTTACCAGTTTTTAAAACTGTTTTTTCAATGGCTTCTTTATCAAATGGTAAAAGCGTTCTTAAATCTAACACGTCAGCAGAAATTTCTGGGTGTTTAGCTAATACTTCTAATGCCCAATGCACGCCATATCCGTATGTAATAATAGAAACTTTATCTCCTTCTTTTATCAAATTTGCTTTACCAATTTCGATAGTAAAAAAGTCATCATAAATTTCTTCTTTCAAACTTCTGTACAATGCTTTGTGTTCAAAAAACATTACTGGGTTTGGATCTTCAAAACTAGCCAATAATAAGCCTTTTGCATCGTTTGGAAAAGCAGGATAAACTATTTTTAAACCTGGTGTATGAAAAAACCAAGCTTCGTTAGATTGTGAGTGGAATGGCCCAGCAGCAGTACCTGCACCGGTTGGCATACGCACAACCACATCAGCATTTTGTCCCCAACGCCAGTGTGATTTTGCTAAATTATTTACAATTTGATTAAAACCTTCGGTAACAAAATCGGCAAACTGCATTTCTACCATTGCTTTGTGTTTGTTTATGGCTAAACCCAAACCAGCACCTAAAATAGCAGATTCGCATAACGGAGTATTTCTAACTCTTTCAGCGCCAAATTCGCTTACAAAACCATCAGTAATTTTAAAAACTCCACCGTAATCGCCAATATCTTGGCCCATTAAAACTAAATTGGGATGGCGCTGCATGGCTTGTTTTAAGCCGTCGCTGATAGAATCGATAAATCTTTTTTCAGTTTTATTTTGAGTTGAAGGAGCAATCGCTACGTTATCAAAATCAGTAAACAAATCTTTGTATTCTGTTTCCGTACTAACAGTAACAGGACTATCAGCCCAAGCAATTTCTAAATTTTCTTCAATTTCTTTTTTAATTTCTGCGCGAATTTCAGCAACTAATTCTTTTGATAAAACAGATTCATCTAACAAAAATTTCTCGTAATTATCTACTGGATCTTTTTTGCCCCATTCTTCAAACAATTCTTTTGGAATGTATTTTGTTCCCGATGCCTCCTCGTGTCCACGCATTCTAAAAGTTATACATTCTAATAAAATTGGGCGTGGGTTTGTACGCATCGATTCTGCTAAACGTTTAACAGTATCATAAACTTCCAACACATTGTTACCATCAATTTTAATGGCTTCCATACCGTAACCAATACCCTTATCAATAAAGTTTTTGCAACGGAATTGTTGGTTGCTAGGTGTTGATAAACCATAGCCATTGTTTTCTACCGTAAATAAAACTGGTAAATTCCAAACAGCGGCAGTATTCATTGCCTCATGAAAATCGCCTTCGCTAGCACCACCATCACCTGTATAAACTTGCGTGATTTTTGGTTCTTTACGCAATAAATGACCTAAGGCAATACCATCGGCAACGCCCATTTGCGGGCCTAAGTGCGAAATCATTCCAACTATTGAATACTCATTTGTACCAAAGTGAAACGAACGATCTCTTCCTTTAGTAAAACCACTGCTTGTGCCTTGCCATTGGCAAAACAAGCGATACAAAGGGATTTCGCGCGCAGTAAACACACCTAAATTGCGGTGCATTGGCAAAATATATTCATCAGATTGAAGAGCTAGGGTAGAACCAACCGAAATTGCCTCTTGGCCAATGCCCGAAAACCATTTTGAAATTTTTCCCTGACGTAATAATAGAAGCATTTTTTCTTCTATCATACGCGGTTTTACAATGTTTTTGTAGATATGAATTAATACGTCGTCTTTGTATTTTTTTCTGTCAAACTTTAGCATAAACAATTAAAAACTAGTCGGTTTCTGTAAGCTAACAAACCTACTATAAATTTTGTAAAAAGCCATATTTTTAGCCGAAAACTTATTAATATTTGTTTAATTTTATGGAGTAAATGTTCATTTTTATTTTTGAGCGAATAAAATTGTAATTTAGAACTCAGTTTTAATGCTTATGCTTCAGTTTATAATCGCTTTAATTTGTTTACTTTTTGCTTTGCTTTTTATAGCAAAACGAATTTTTATGCGATTTAAAAAATTAAAAGCAAACAGCTGTGGATGTGCTGAAAACACCTGTAAAAATAATAAAATTAGCTATGAGTAATATTTATAATATTCGTGCGTATGCTATTTTTATACAAAACAATAAAGTTTTGTTGACAGATGAATATAGAGTTGGCATGTTTATGACTAAGTTTCCTGGTGGTGGATTAGAAGCTGAAGAAGGCTTAATTGACTGTGTTTTAAGAGAGTGCAAGGAAGAAATGAATATTGAAGCAAAAGTAAAACAACACTTTTATACTACCGATTTTTTTATCAAATCGGCATTTGGTAAAAAAGAGCAATTGATGAGTATTTATTATTTAATGGAGCACCAAAACGAGTTTGGAATAAGTTTTGTTGAAACTAAAAATGAAATTCCGAATATTGACGGAGCACAAAGTTTTAGGTGGGTTGATTTAAAAGACTTTTCTGATGATGATGTTACTTTTTCGATTGATAAAATTGTAGCTAAAAAAATTAAAGATATTTATGCGAATTAGGATTTTAAAAAACTTTTTTTTATTTATAGTAGCATTAGCTTTTGTAGCTTGTAATCCTACACGCTATGTAAAGCCTTTAAAGAAAGATGAACAAGCTGTAAATGTTAGTTTAGGCGGGCCAATGATTAATTTTGCAGGTGCGCCCATTCCAATTCCTTACACAACAATTTCTTATGGATATGGTGTAACCGAAAAAACTACAATGTTTGCAGGCTTGCACACAACATCGGCTTTGTTTGGTAATTTTCAAACCGATTTAGGTGCGGTAAGAAATTTATATTTCAATGAAAACAAACGTTTTGGTGTATCTGCTTTAGGTGCTGTAAATGTTGCCGTTCATAAATTTAAAACAGGATTTAGAGTTTGGCCACAAGTAGATTTAAATGCCTATTGGAATTATAAAAAAGATAAAGAAAATATGCTCTATGGCGGATTAACCAATTGGTTTGAACGCGAAAAAACACGTGCACATGGCGAGCCACAAAATAATTTTATGTTGTTAAATCCACATATTGGGCATGTTTTTAATAATGGAAAATGGAGTTTTACAACAGAAGCAAAATATTTATTACCAACAGTTTCTAATCAAAATTTAGTAGTTGATTATGTAAAGTTTTTTGGTAAAAAAGGAGCATTAGGAATTTATTTTGGAGTGCAACGTAATTTTTAATTATAAATCTTAAAAAATAAAACAATGAAAAAAGCAATCTTAATTTTATTTAGTGTTTTTTTATACACTGCAGTTTCTGCGCAAAGCCTATACATTAAAGGAAGTCGTAAAGGCGAAATAGAAAACGATGGCGATGTTTATATTAATGGCTCTCGTAAAGGACAAATAGAAAACGATGGCGATATTTACGTTAACGGAAGTAGAGTAGGACAGATAGAAAGCGATGGCGATATTTATAAAAATGGAAGTCGTGTTGGCCAGATAGAAAGTGATGGAGATGTTTACAAAAATGGAAGCCGAATTGGACAAATAGAAAGCGATGGCGATATTTACTACAATGGCAGCAGATTAGGCGAATGTAAAGGCGTAAGAAAAGAATGGGTAGCTGCTGTAGTTTTCTTTTTCTTTATAGAAGATTTAGCTTATTAAAAATAATTAATCTCTATAATTATACCACAAGTTTTTTTTCGGGATTGACCTTTGAAAAATAAAACAAGAAAATCAAATGAGATTTTTAGCGTGGGTTATGTAAGTAATCAACAAGTGAGTTGAAAAGCATTGCGCTAGGCACGAACGGCTTTGGTTACGTGAAAAAATAGAAATGTAGATTTTCGTTTTATTTTTCAGCAGTCTTGATTTTTTGTTTCTTTTTTATCAAGAAAAAAGAAAAAATGCTCAGTGTTTAGTTAGATTTCAGTTTTTAAAAGTTTAGTTTCATTGAAATTATAAGTATTGTCTTTTGAAAAATTCAATTAAAATTCATCGTTAAAATTTTTTGTTTAGGCGAATTAATAATTCGCTAACCTTGGCATAGCTTTTTGTTTATATGCTAACGTGTTCTTTGTACTATGAATAGTATAAAAGAACTACATTTGAATACAGTTAACGAACATCACGTTCAAAGCCTTGTTTATGCGCAAACCATTCAAAATGGATTGCTTCCCAAAAGCCGACATTTTGAAAAACATTTCTCAGATTATTTTGTGTATTACGCGCCACAAAACAAAATTAGCGGTGATTTTTATTGGTTATTAAAAAAAGAAAATATCGTTTATTTTGCTTTGGCTGATTGCACTGGGCATGGTACTTCTGCAGCTATGTTGTCGGTTTTGGGAATAAGTTTATTGAATTACATTATTCAAAAAAAGTTTGAAAAAATTGGTGATTATTTAACAGAGTTAGATAAAAAATGGATTGAAACTTTTAATAACGAAACTCACGATACTTATTTTAATAACGATTGGTTAGAAATAACGCTAGTTGCTTATAACACTATAGATAAAACGTTAGAGTACGCTTCTGCTGGTGGCGAATTTGCTGTAATTCAGAATAATGAAATAAATTTATTTAAGGGGAATAGTTTTCCTATTGGAGGTTGGCAAATAGAAAAAAATCGTTCGTTTGAGACTTTTAAAATTGAACTAAAAGAAGCTACTAGTTTATACTTTTTTTCTGATGGAGTAAAACACCAATTTGATGAAAATAATTCTAAAAAGTTTAGTAGAAAAAGATTGCTAAATGTTTTGCAAAATTATAGTAATGAAACTATGGGAAAGCAAAAAGAATTGTTTGAATTTGTTTTTGAAACTTGGAAAGGAAATATGCACCAAACAGACGATGTTTCCCTTGTGGGAATTAGGTTGTAATTTTAACCAACTATTCTGCGAGGAACGAAGCAGTCTTTTTTTTACCAAATAGTAACATCGAAAAACAAGAACACTAAGATGGCATAGCTTTTTCGCATAGCGAAAAACTATGTTTTTCTAATTTTAACTAAAAAACTATGTATCTATGTGGTTGAAATTTAATTATTGTGCTCGATACGAAGTATCTATTTATTAGTTACTTATATTTTCTTTGCTAATTTTGTAGAGTAATTTAAATGCTTTATGAAATCAATTACAAAAAATATTTTTCTATTTTCAGCTCTAATTTTAGTTACTTCTTGTCTTAGATTAGATGCTAATTTATACAACAGCGACAATACAATTACTGAATATTATTTAGATAATTATGCTGGCGAAGTAGATTTTATATTAGACGAAACCTACACTATTCCTGATTCATTAATTCACTTATTTTCTTTAAATTCTAAAACAGCTTCCGAAAAAGAATCTACAGAAATAAAAGCCATTTATATAGGTAGTATTTCTAAAATTAAAACAGATACTATTATTGTTTATTGTCACGGCAATCGCGATCATATGGATTTTTACTGGCAACGAGCAAAATTGTTAGCAAACGTAGGCGCAAAAAATCATTACGGAGTTTTAATGATGGATTATCGTGGTTATGGATTATCAAAAGGAGTAGCTACAGAAGAAGGTTTGTATGCAGATGTTGACGCTTGTTTACAATGGTTGCAAGCAAACGGATTGGATAACAAACGATTAATTATGTATGGTTTTAGTTTAGGTTCGGCACCCGCAACAGAACTTACTGCAAATCCTAGAACGTTAGTTCCTAGTAAATTAATTTTAGAAGCACCATTTGCTTCGGCTGCGGTTATGGTGCAAGATGGCTCTAAAATGGCTATGCCTGCAGAGTACTTTACCGATTTAAAAATTGATAATGCTGAAGAAATTAAAAAAGTTTCGCAACCATTTATGTGGATACACGGCACAAAAGATGATTTTTTAAGTATTGAAACACATGGCGAAGTAGTTTATAAAAACTACAAAGGTTTTTACAGCGAAGCACACCGAGTTAGTGGTGGCGGGCATGGTAGCGTTCCCAATACAATGGGAATTGATGAATATAAAAAAACATTTTTAAAATTTATAGTTAAGTAGTTTTTTTGTAACTAGCTATAACTAGGGATTGACCTTTGAAAAATAAAACAAGAAAATCAAATGATATTTTTAGCGAGGGAAAAAAGTAAGTAATCAACGAGTGAGTTGATTAGCATTGTGTGGCGCACGAACGGCTTTGGTTACGTGAAAAAATAGAAATGTAGATTTTCGTTTTATTTTTCAGCAGTCTTGATTTTTTGTTTCTTTTTCATCAAGGAAAAAGAAAAAATATTCCGTTAATAGATAATTATCAGTTTTATAGAACTTAATTGAAAATTAAAAGACTAATCATTTTTTTCTTAAGTAATTTTTAATTAAAATTCCACTAACCATTTCATAACACTATTAATACAATAGTAATAATATAGTAGCTTACATAAGCTACTTTAGTTAACATACGCATTGTTATTTTGTAAAAAAAAAACAGCATGCGTAAAATTTTACTTTTAGCTATAACATTAATTGCAAACACAGCAAATGCTCAAGTTTTAATAAATGAAGCAAACAACAAAATGCTTCAAAATTTTGGAGCAAGCAATATTTCTGCATGGTCAAATAACTCTACGTTCACAGGTTGGTACGCTTCACAATCGGGTGGAACGTTTGGTGTAACTAATTTAAATATTACAGCAACTGCTCCAACAAATACGGGTGGTTTTTATTCGTACAGATGTAGTGGTGGTAGCGACCAAAAAATTGGCTCTCGACCATCGGGCACAACAGGCGCTATTTATTATGGTTTACGAATTAAAAATACAAGTGCGAGCACTATTAAAAGTTTAGAAATTAATTACGATTATTTTCAGTTTTCGTTGGCCGAAAACGATGGGAATTTGAATACAAATATTTTTTCATACAAAGTATCATCTTCAGCTATAACTGATTTAACAAGCGGAACGTACACTAATTTTTCTAGTTTAAATTTTTCTCAATTCGTTGGCGATACTGGTGGTAACTCCGCTCAATTATTGGGTTATCCGTGTAGCCAATCAGGTAATGTTTCTTCTTGTTTACTAGTTGATATTCCTGCTAATTCAGAAATTATGTTGCGCTTTACTGATGTTAATGATGCTGCAAACGATCACCACATGGGTATTGATAATTTTTCGGTTGTTGCGCATATTGATAATGTTTGTTTAACACCATTACCAGTCGTTTTTTCTGCATTTGATTGTGTGCAAAACAATAATGTATTAGATATAAATTGGAGCACTTCGTTAGAGTTAAACAATTCGTATTTTGAAGTTGAAGAATCAACCAACGGAATAGATTTTGAAACAATTAAAAAAATAAATGGAACAGGAAATAGTAATAAAACAAACAATTACTCGATATCGGTTGATTTGTCTTTTAAAGGGAAATACTATAGAATAAAGCAAGTAGATGCAAACGGTAATTTTACTTTTAGTAAATTAGTTTATTTTGAGCCAGAAATAAATAGCGAAACCGATATTGTACAATTTTATCCAAACCCATCAACTGGTTTTGGCAGTTTAAAGCTTGTTAATAATTCTGAAATACTAATTGTTAAAATTTTTAATGCGTTTGGACAAGAAATGCCAATAGAAATTGTTGAAAGTACCGATAATGATGATGTTTTGCTAGTAAACTATAAAAACTACCCTACTGGCTTATACTATGCAATTGTGCAAACCGAAGCTAAAATTATCAACAAAAGTTTGCTTGTATATTAAATTAATAGTAACTTGATACTAAATTGATTAGGTAATCTAAGCTATACTTTTGTATAGTTTATTAAAAGCGAACACCCTATATGAGTTCCAAATATGCAAAATATTGGAATTATCTGAACCGCTGGAATATTTTAGTGTAAATTATTTTTTTAAATCTACAATGAAAATCAACAGTAATCTTCGGTTTTACTTGCTAAATGTTTTTTTGGTTTTCTTTTTTTCCACTACTTCGGCTCAAATTTCAATAATAAATACATTACCAGTAATTGAAAACTTTGATGCTATGGCAGCTAGCGCTACTGCATCGTTACCAACAAACTGGAAAATTAGTTCAGCTGGTTCTGTAGCTCCAACTTGGCTTTCATCTGGCAATTTCACTAATGTTACACAACAAGCATCAACAGGAACTCCAACAGCTGGAGGTAGATATAACTGGGGAACTTCTGCAACAGAAAGAGCGTTAGGTATTATGACTTCTGGTAGTTATGCTAGTCCAAATAGCATTATGGCTTTTTATCAAAACAATAATGCAAGTGCAATAACAGATCTTACAATTGCCTACGATTTAGAACGTTATAGAATAAATACATCAATAGCTTCGGTTGAGTTTTATTATTCGTTAGATGGTTCAAATTGGGTGGCAGTTAATGCAGGTGATATTACTTCTGCTTCAATTCCTACTGGCGCAAGTTCTTATAGTTTTGCACCGCAACTTACAATAAACAAAACAGCAATAACTATTACAGGTTTAAGCATAGCTAATTCTTCTAATTTTTATTTACGTTGGAATTTAAATACTACTGGTTCTAGTTCGCAAGGTATTGGTATAGATAATGTTTCTGTAACAGCTGGTTTTGGACTACCAACTCCTCAGATATTTGCAACTCCACAAAATATTACTCCATTAAATTACGTTGTTGGTAATGGACCATCAGCTGTGCAAACTTTTACGGTTAGTGGTAGCACCTTAAGTACTGACATTCTAATTTTAGCACCTTTAAATTTTGAAATATCTACTAATTCTACAACTGGTTTTGTAAGCAGTTTAACTTTAACGCAAACAGCCGGAAGTGTTGCTAATACTATTATTTATATTCGATTAGTATCAGGGTTAAGTGTTGGAAATTATGCAGATGTAATTGAATTAAATTCTGCAGGAGCTACTACAATATTTATAAATGCTAGTGGTTCAGTAATTTCTGCTGTTGTTAATTATAATTATTATTTTGGCAATATTCACGCGCATACAGCTTATTCTGACGGAAATCAGGAAAACAATATACTATATGATTGCCCAGCAGAATCTTACGATTATGCAAAAACTTCTCAAAACTTTGATTTTTTAGGTATTTCAGAGCATAATCATTCTGGTGCAGGAATGAGTTTGCCACGCTATGCTGATGGCTTACAAGAAGCTTCGTTAGCAACAATTAACGGGACGTTTGTAGCACTTTATGGAATGGAATGGGGTGTAATTAGCCAAGGAGGCCATGTTTTAGTTTATGGTTATGATCAGTTAATAGGTTGGGAAGCAGGAAACTACGATGTGTTTAACGCTATAGATAATTACAACGATTTGTTTAAAAAAATTGCTCGTTATCCTACAGGTAAAGCTTTTGCGTATTTTGCTCATCCAGAAAATACAGATTATGATAGTTTGTTTTTTAAAAATTATAATGCCACAAACGATAGTGCTATTGTAGGTTGTGCAATAAGGAGTGGGCCCGCTTTTTCAACCAACACAACTTATACAAATCCTTCTAATTTTAGTTATGAAATTAGGTATAAAGAAGCACTAAGTAGAGGCTATCACTTAGGTGCTGGTTTAGATCATGATAATCATTACACAACCTTTGGTAGAACTGCCCAAAGTAGATTAGTAATTTTAGCCACAGAACTCTCTCAAAACAGTGTTTTAGATGCTGTTAAAAGTATGCGTATGTATGCTTCAGATGATTGGAATTTAAAAGTAAATTATACAATAAATGGACAAGTTTTAGGTTCTATTTTTTCAAATTCTGGAAATCCAACCATTTCTGTTTCTGTTACCGACAATGATGCAGAAACAGTTTCTTCAATCGCAGTATTTTATGGTGTGCCTAGTAGTGGTGTTTTAGCAACTCAATTAACAGCTAATACAAATAGTAGCACGCTTAACTACACACACTCTATAGCAAATGGCGAAACTTATTATTATTACATTGTTATTACTCAACCCGATGGAAACAAAGTTTTTACTTCACCAATTTGGTACACACGTAACGATGCTATTTTACCAATTGTACTAAATAATTTTAATGCGCAACAAAATAATAACAATGTAATAATAAATTGGCAAGTTGAAGAAGCCAAAAACACAGATTATGTTACTTTAGAAAGCTCCTTAAATGGTTTCGATTTTTTACCAATAGAAAGTTTTAAAGTTAAAACAAAATCGAATAAGAAATATGAATATACCGATTCAATAACACCTAAAAAAATTAGTGATGGCTTTATTTATTATAGACTAAAAAGTACAGATTTTAATGGCGAGTTAAACTATTCTGAGCTTATATCAGTACATTACAAAGCAATTAATTTAGTTGAAGATTTAGTTCTTTTTCCGAACCCTGCAACTAACGTTTTAAATTTATATTTTTTTAGTAAAGAGAGTTCACAAATTACACTAATTGTTTCAGATGTTTTAGCGAATAAAATCTATGAAAAAGAATTTAGCATAAATACAGGTAAAAACAATTTAACAATAGATTTATTAAACTTTAAAAATGGAATTTACCATCTTAATGGGTTTGATTCTAAAAAGCTAATGTTATTATCTAAATCATTCATAATCAATAAATAAGATATGTGTTTTTCTTTAAAAATATTATTTGTTTTCAACAAAACTTGACTTTGTAAATTATTAATATTAATTTAACTTGGTTAAACAATGTAAGCTATACTTTTGTATAGGTTATTTTAACGCAAGCGAACACCCTACATGAGTTCCAAAATGTATAAAATTTGGAATTGTCTGAACCGCTGTAATGTTTTAATGTTATTATTTTTAAAAAAATATACAATGAAAAACAACGGCATACTTCGATTTTTATTGCTCAATGCAATTTTTGTTTTATTGAGTTTTAATGGCTTTGGGCAGACTACGATTTTCACAGAAAGCCTAGGTACTGTTGGAGCGACTACTACTATTGCAGCACATGAGACTGCAAATGGTTTTGATAATGATACATATACTATGACAGCTGGAGGTGCTACAAATCCAGGTGATTTAAGAGCTACTAGCGTTTCTTCAGGATATTCAGGTGCAAGTGGTGGGGCAAATGTTTGGTTTGTTTCAACATCAGGACAATATGGTTTTGCAATTGAAGGAATAGATGCTTCGGCTTGTACAAGTTTAACAATTGATTTTGCTGTTAGAAAAGAAGGTGCAGCAGGTATTGCATTTGCTACTTTTGCTTTACATTATTGGGATGGTAGTGCGTATCAACCTGTAACATTAACTGGATTACCTACATCTGCAAGTGCAGCGGGTTGGTATTTAATATCTGGTATTTCATTACCAGTAGGAGCGCAAATTAATGGATTAAGACTTAGGTTTACAAAATCTGGCACTATAGCATGTAGGCTAGATGATATTGTTTTAAAAGGTACTTGCGGTGCGCCATCTCCGACAATAACAGCTTCTCCATCAAGTTTAACAGGTTTTACCTATGTTGTTGGTAGTGGTCCGTCAGGAGTGCAATCTTTTACAACTAGTGGAAGCAATTTAACTAACGATATTGTATTAGCTGCTCCAACAAATTTTGAAATTGCAACCGCTAGTGGTGGTCCTTTTTCAACATCATTAACCTTAACGCATACATCTGGTACTGTAGCATCTACGCCAATTTTTACGCGTTTAGTTTCTGGCTTAAGTGTAAATACATATACTGGTAGTATTGGTTTAACAAGCACAGGTGCAACTTCTTTAACTGTTGCTTTAACAGGAACTGTAACTCCAACTCAACCCGAAATAAACATTCAAGGTAATGGTAATTCAATTGCTGATGGCGATGTTACTCCTTCATCTACAGATTTAACAAGTTTTACAACTGTTTGCGAAAGTTCAGGCACCATTACAAATATTTACACTATACAAAATACGGGAGCTGCTACGTTAAATGTTACTACCATTTCGTTTACTGGAGCAGCAGCAGCTGATTTTGCTGTTGGAGGAATTTCATTTCCTGCTACCATTTCGGCAAGCAGTACAACTACATTTAGTGTAACTTTCGATCCTTCAGCTTCAGGTACAAGAGTTGCTACTCTTACTATTACAAATGATGATAGTGATGAAGGAACCTATGATTTTGTAATACAGGGTACAGGTAATGTCGCACCAACAATTACATCGCAACCTGTTTCAGCAACTGCATCACCATCAACTTCTGCCAGTTTTAGCGCAGTAACTGCCGGCTCTTTATTATCTTACACCTGGGAGGTAAACACAGGTTTTGGTTGGAATCCAGTTTCAAATGGAGGATTTTATTCTGGAGCAACAACGGCAGTATTAACAGTAACAAATCCAGATTTAACAATGAGTGGATATGCATATAGAGTTAATGCTGTTAATGCTTGCGGCTCAGTTACATCAAATGGAGCTTCTACACTTACTGTTTCTGCAGGGCCTTGTTTAAGCGAAACATTTTCAGCAGCAAGTATTCCTGCTGGATGGGTTTCAACAAGTACAACTTTTGCTGGCGTTTATGCAGAAATGGCTGCTAATAATGGCGAATTAGTAACAATTGCAATAGCCAATCCAACAAGTTTATCATTCGACTTAACTCGTTCAGCAAATACAACAGCCAAAGATTTAAATATACAAATATCTACAACAAGTCAAACTGCAGGCTTTGTTACGGTTAATACTTTTGACCATAGTAACACAACATCTGCAGGTACAACACCTTGTAGTGTTGATTTATCCGCATACACAGGTTTTGCAACGGTTTATATTAGGTTTCAAAAAGTATCAAGTACTACATCTTATTGGAGAATAGATAATGTTAATGTATATTGCAATTCAACAACACCTTCAATATCAGCATCGCCATTATCTTTAACTTCATTTAATTATATAGATGGTTTTGGCCCTTCTGCTGTTCAATCGTTTACTGCAGCAGGATATAATTTAACTACAGATATAGTTTTAACTGCATCAACAAATTATCAAATTTCCACATCAGCTGGTGGTCCATTTTCATCATCTATTTCATTATCGCCTTCTTCAGGTACTGTTGCTTCAACACCTATTTATGTTCAATTAATTTCAGGTTTAAGTGTTAATACTTATACTGGTAGTATTGGTTTAACAAGTACTGGAGCAACATCTTTAACAGTAAGTTTAAGTGGTTCAGTATTGATAGCTACAACAATATTTAGACCAGGCGATTTAGTTTATATTGGTTATGACTGTACAAATGGAAGTGCTGAGGATGCAATTTATATTATGAACATGGTAGATATTTTACCAGGAACTTCTTTTGCTCACGTTAACTCAAGGTTTGAAACAGGGGCAGCTGCTTGCACAAGAACAATGCATTGGGGAGGGCCTGGTGATGATCCAGATGCTGATCCTGCTATTTTAAATATTCAGCTTAAAACTACAGCTTCTACAATTCCAGCAGGAAGTGTTATAAGATTTGAAACAACTACTACAGGAGCAAGCGTGATTTCAATTAATGATGGTGCTAATGTTGTAACAAATTTTAATCTTTCTACTACTGGAGGTCCTCCAAACATTTCTGGTTCCGAGCCCGATCAATTATATTTAGTACAAGGCACATTCACTGGTTTAGGCACAAATAATGTTCAACTTAATGGTCAAGTATTATATGGCTTAACTAATGGAGCAGATTGGGTTCCTTTTAACACAGCTGTTTCTAATGGTGGTACAGGTGGTGCAACTCGTGTTTCTAGATTACATCCAGATTTGGAATGTTTTAATTTCCTAAACTTATCACAATTAGATATTGCTTATTATAAAACCACAGAAGTACACATTGGTTCTAAAAGAACTTTGCTAGGCTCAATTGGTAATGTTGTAAATTGGACTACATCAACTGTTGCTGCTTCAATCCCGGCAGCAGTTTCAAGTACAACTTTTACAATTACTGGTGGTAATTTACCAGGTTATTGGGTAGGAGATGCACCTACAAATAAAACAGATTGGTTTACTTGTGGTAACTGGGAGGGGCTTGTTGTTCCAGATAACTTGTTAGATGTAGTAATTCCTACAAGTGCATCAACTTTTTCGCGTATAGATGTTGATGGTTATGCTTTAACTGGTTGCGCAGGCAGTTTTACTTCAGATAAATATTTAGTTGGGGGAGTACGTATGGCCGTTTGTAAAACATTAACAATTGATGGAAAAGCGCTTGAGTTTGGAAATGGAGCTACTAATTCTGGAGATATTGCTGACAGATTAGATATATTTGGTGATTTAACAATAAACAACACTGTAGACGGAAGTATAGATATGGATGCAGGCACATCAGTACAAGATGGAACAATTAATTTACAAGGTAATTGGACAAACAATTTTTCTGAGGCGGCTTTCGTACAAGGAAATGGCACTATTAATTTTGTACAATCATTAAATCAAAGTGTAAACACAAATAGTTTTAATGAAGTGTTTGCAAATATTGGCGTAAATAAAACTGGTGGAGCAGTAACTTTAAATTACACTGCCGAAGTAGAGCAAATAGCATCTTACACAACAGGTTTAATAAACTCTACACTTACTAATTTGTTAATTTTTAGAGATGGAGCAACAGCAGTTGGTGCTTCAAACTTAAGTTTTACAAATGGTCCAGTTCGTAAAATTGGTAACGATGCATTTACTTTCCCAATAGGTAAAACAAGTGTTTATGCCCCAGCGGGTATTACTGCGCCAGGTGTAGTAACCGATCATTTTACGGCTGAATATTTTGATGTTAATCCGCATCCAACTTACGATAATACTTTAAAAGATATTACAATAGATCACTTAAGTATTTGCGAACATTGGATAATTAATAGAACAAACGGAACATCAAATGTTAGTGTTGATTTAAGTTGGGATACACCTCGTAGTTGTGGAGTAACAACTTTAGCAGATTTATTAGTTGCAAGATGGGATGGTTTATTGTGGAGAGATCATGGTAATGGTGGTACAACAGGTAATACAACAACAGGAACTATAGTTACATCTGGAGTTGTTACATCTTTCAGTCCATTTACTTTAGGTTCAATAAGTATTTTAAATCCTTTACCAATTGTAGTAAATAAATTTGAAGCAGTAAAAAATGGTGCTAACGTAGATTTATCTTGGTCGGTATCAAACAACAATAAAATAAATTATTTTGAAATTTGGACTTCAACCGATGGAGAAAGTTTTGAATTAAATGAATCTGTTAAAACAAGTAATAAGTTTTTAGCTAGTAAAGATTATTTTACAATAGATAATTCTCCGCAAATCGGTATTAACTATTATAAATTAAAAATAGTTGATGCAAATGGAGCTATTACTTTTTCAGACATACGTAGCGTTAACTTCGATTTAAATAATAGCATTTATATTTTTCCAAACCCAGTTGAGTTGGGTAAAGATGTATATGTTAACCTTCAATTAATTGATGAAAACGAAATAGTTGAGGTGAGTATTATTGATCAAATTGGTAAAGCTGTTCTTAATCAAACGTATACAGGACAAAAATCTATTTACATTAATACGCTTCAATTAGCAAAAGGAGTGTACTTTGTTAAAGTAAAATCAAAAAACGAATTAGTATCACAAAGAATAATAGTTATATAAATTAAAATTAAATTATAAAATGAAAAAAATCTACTTATTTTTATTGCTAACAGTATCTGTTGTGTTTTTAAATAATGCGCAGGCACAAGATGTATTAGCAGGCTGGACATTTCCAACAACGTCAGGAAATGCACCTAGCAGTATTACTAGTGAGTGTGGAATGATTAGTACAGCCACAGTTTATGCCGATGGTACTAATGGCTCAGATAACTGGACTGATGCAACAAGTAAAGTTTTTTTTGGCGGAGTTATTCCTTCTACAAGTTTGTGTAGTGTTACAACAACTACAGGTGCTTTATCTTTAGTTAATGTATTAAGCGCTTATAACGGAAAAAGTATTGTATTTAAATTATCAACTACCAATTACGAAAACTTAATTTTAAATTACGACACTAGAGGAACGGCAACTGGCTTTACAACACATGATTGGGCGTATAGCACAGATGGTACAACTTTTACAACATTTACAACTATTAGCGGTAGAAATGTTACAACATATAGTTCTCAAAGTGTTGATTTTTCAAGTGTAACAGCTTTAGATAATCAGGCTAATGTTTATGTAAAACTAACTGTAAGTGGAGCATCATCAGCAACGGGAAATAATAGATTTGATAACATAAAGTTTTCTGCAACATCTACCGTTTCTGCACCAGAAATTAATATCGCTAGTGGTTCAACAAATTATTTAAACAATTCAACTTACAGTTTTGGTACGGTAGTTACTTCAACAACAGTAGTTACAACATTTGCAGTTCAAAATTTAGGTTTAGCAACATTAAATTTAACAACCGCTTCGTTTACTGGTGGCTCAGAGTATATAGTTAATGGAGCTCCAATTCCTGCAACAATAGCAGCTGGTGGTGTTTTAACTTTCTCAGTTGAGTTTACGCCAACATCTGCAGGAACTTTTACTGGAGTTCTTTCTATATCAAGTGATGATACAGATGAAAACCCTTATTTGTTTAATGTTACAGGTGTGGGGAATGTTCCGGCGCCAGAAATAAATATAATAAGCGGAGCTACAAATTATTTAAATAATTCGACGTATAATTTTGGCACAGTAGTTACTTCTACAACAGTTGTAACAACATTTGCTGTTCAAAATTTAGGAATAGCGCCATTAAATTTAACAACTGCTTCATTTACGGGTGGTTCAGAATACGTAGTAAACGGAGCGCCAATTCCTGCTACTGTTGCAGCTGGCGATGTTTTAACGTTTTCAGTAGAGTTTACTCCAACAACTGCAGGAACTTTTACTGGTGTTCTTTCTTTAAGTAGCGATGATGCTGACGAAAATCCATATCTATTTAATATTACAGGTATTGGTGCAGCTGCATTAACTCCAGAAATAAATATTGTTCAAAGTACAACTAGTTATACAAATGGTTCAACTTATTCGTATAGCAATACAGACCAAAACTGGTTTACCGATGCAGTATTTACAATTGAAAATACAGGTAATGCAACTTTATCAATTTCTACGTATTCAATTACTGGTACAGACTATTCATTAATTGGCGCAATGCCAACAAGTGTTGCAGCTTCTTCTGTTGCATCGTTCACACTTCGTTTTGCTCCAACTGCATTAGGTACGTTTACAGGCTCTGTAACGTTAACTAATAACGATGCAAACGAAGGTTCGTATGTAGTAAACTTAACAGGTGTTTCTGTTTTAGGAACTCCAGCAATTTTTACTGAAAACTTCGGTAATCCTGGGGGAACTTCTGCAATAGCTACTTATACAGGTTGGTCATCAACTGGTTTAACTTTTAGTGGTTCTGGAGATATTAGAGCAACAACAGTTTCAAATACATACTTTGGAGCTACAGGGTCTGGTAACGCATTTTTAACTAATGTTGCTGGTAGAAATATCGAAATTTCAAATGTTAATACTTCTACGTGTTCAAGTTTTACACTTTCTTTTGGAGTTTATAAAAGCGCAACAACTGCTGACGGAAGCACTCTAGCTGTTGAGGTTAGTTCAGATGGAACTAATTATACAGCTTTAACTTTTGATCCATTACCAACAGGTGCGGGTACTGTGGGTTGGTACTACAGAACTGCAAGTGGTACAATTCCTCAAGCGGCTAACTTAAGAATACGTTTTACAAATACTTCAACTCTTTCGCAATTTAGAATTGATGATCTGCAATTAAAAGGTGTTTGTCCGCCTGCACCAGAAATTAATTTTATACAAGGAGCAACTTCTTATTTAAATGGTTCTACTTATAATTTTGGAACTGTAAACACAGGTTCAACAAACGTTTTAACTTTTTCAATTCAAAATACTGGAACTGCAACTTTAAATTTAACAACTGCTACATTTACGGGTGGAGCAGCATATACAGTTATTTCTGATGCTATACCTACAACAGTTGCTGCTGGTGGTATTTTTACGGTTACAGTGGTTTATTCTCCAACTGTAGCGGGAACTTATACTGAAGTATTAACTGTTAACAATAATGATGCTGACGAAAATCCTTATGTGTTAAATATTTCGAGCATTGTTAATGCTGTTGCTCCAGAAATTAATATTAAACAATCATCTACAAATTATTTAACTGGTAGCAATTATAATTTTTCTAATACTACTATATTAACTAGCAATACTGTAGTATTTACAATAGAAAACACGGGTACAGCAGATTTGAATATTAGCAATACTTCAAATAATGGTTCTGAATTTGATGTTACATCAACATATCCAATTCCATTAACAATTTCCGCAGGTAACACAGCAACATATTCTGTTACTTTTCAACCAACAGTTGCTGGCACATATAACGGAAGCGTTAGTTTTACTAGCGACGATGCCGACGAAGCAACTTATATTGTAAGTTACACTGGAGTTGCACAAAACGCACCAGCACCAGAAATAAATGTTGTTACAACATCTTTAAATTTTGGATCGATTGAAGAAAACACAACAGCTGACTTAACTTACGTTGTGCAAAATACAGGAAATGCTGATTTAGTTTTATCTACTTCAACAACTGCTCCATATTCAATTACAGGAACTTCGCCAACTACAATTACAGCAGGTAATTCAGCAACTTATACTGTTCGTTTTTCACCAACTACTACTGGTACATTTACAGCAAACGTAACCATTTCAAGTAACGATGCCGATGAGTCAAGTTTAACGGTTTCATTAACTGGAATAGCAACTGTTGCAATGCCAGCAATATTTACTGAAACTTTTGGAACGCCTGCAGCTACAACAGTTATAGCATCATACACTGGTTGGTCTAACCCAACACTTACGTTTACAGGAACAGGTGATGTTAGAACAACTTCTGCTTCAACAGGGTATACTGGAGCATCAGGAAGTGGAAATACTTTTTTAACTACTGGAGGAACAAAAAACATTGAAATTTCAAACATTAATACGAGTTCTTGTACAGGTTTAAGCTTATCGTTTGGTGTTTTAAAATCTGTGTCTGGAGCGAATGGTTCTGAATTATTGGTTGAGGTAAGTTCTGATGGAACTAACTATACTGCTTTAACTTTCCCTGCTTTACCAACAGGTACAGGCTGGAATTATGTTAATGCAAGTGGTACAATTCCGCAAGCAGCTAACTTAAGAATTAGATTTACAAATACTTCAACTACAGTTCAATATAGAATTGATGATGTTAAGTTAAAAGGAAGTTGTGCACCAGCTCCAGAAATTAACATTGTTCAATCTGCAACTACATACTTGTCAGGTTCTACTTATAATTTTGGAACAGCAGCTGTAAGTTCTAGTAACGTAGTAATATTTACTATACAAAATACGGGTAATGCCGATTTAAATATTAGTAATTCTACAGATGCTGGTGCTGCAGAGTTTACAACTACATCTACATTCCCAATTCCATTAACAATTGCAGCGGGTAACACAGCTACTTTCTCTGTTACGTTTGCTCCAACTGCTGTTGGAACGTACAACGGAAGTATAACTTTTGATAGTAATGATAGTAACGAACCTGCTTATGTTTTAAGTTATACTGGTGTTGCATCTACAACTACTCCAGAAATTAATTTAACACAAAACGGCGCTAACTTTTTAACTGGAGCAACACATAGTTTTGGTTCTGTAAATCAAGGTACAACTAACTTAGTAACCTTTACAGTTCAAAATACAGGAACAGCTTCGCTAACGCTTAGTACCTATTCGTTTACAGGAAGTTCTGATTTTTCTTATAGCTCGAGCTTTGCTTTACCTGCAACTATTTTAGCTGGTCAATCTTCTACATTCACAGTTACATTAGCAGCAACTTTTGTTGGTGCAATTACAGGAGCGTTTTCATTCAGTAATGATGATGCAAGCGAAAATCCTTATTTAGTAAATGTAAGTGCAACAGTTGTTTCTACAAGTACAGTAACTGCACCAGAAATTAATGTAAAACAAGCTACAACTTCTATTGCAAGTGGTGATACTTATGCGTTTGGTGATATTGCTTTAGATGCAAGTCAAACAGAAATTGATGTTGTGTTTACAATCGAAAATACTGGGAATGCCGTTTTAAATATTGCTTCTCATAGTATTACAGGTAGTGCATATAGTTTAGTTGGAACAATGCCTACAAGTGTTGCCGCTAGTTCTACAGCAACTTTTACTGTTAGATTTAGTACTACTTCAGAAGGTGCTTTTGTTGGCGGAATTACAATAAACAACAACGACGCTAACGAAGGTGTTTACACAATTAACTTTACTGGAACTGCTACTGTATCTATCGAAGAAATAAATGCAAATAATTCAATTTCAATTTATCCAAATCCAAATAATGGAAACATTTTAAACTTTACTAAAGCTACAGACGCAACTATTTACAATGCAATTGGAGCAAAAGTAATGGAAGTGAAAAATGCAGATAAAGTAGATGTTTCTGTTTTAGAAAACGGAATTTACATGGTAAACATTAACAACAAAACAAAACGATTAATTATCGCAAAATAATAATTGAAATACTAAAACCTAAAAATGCCCGAGCAATCGGGCATTTTTTTTTAATAATCTGCGAGGTACAAAGCAGTCTAACAATTTTAGTAATTACAACATTCTCGTTCTACTTGTTATTGGGTTTTATAGTGCCAAAGCTTACTCTTGAAAATGAAATGTTTTGCTCATTAGTTTGCTTCATGCCTCGCAAATTAAATCTGCCAGGAACGAAGCAGTCTACCAAGCCAATATTTACCTCGCTTTTAATTTGGTTGCAATGCTAAAAAAAAGCCCAAGAGGAAGCTTGAGCTAGAATAGATGACTTCAATTTAAAGTTAATCGCACTTTATTTCCTCAAATTCTTTTTGACGATTTAAATAGTATAAATTATCAAAATCAAATACATCTTTGTCTTCGAGAAATCTTATTAGTACAACAGGTTTCGGATATTCTTTTATTGAATCAATTGTTTGTTTGCATAAAAATATTTTAAAAGGATATGGCTCAAAACCTTCTCTGATTTTGTTTTCATCAATATTAGTATCAAATATAATTGATTTAGATATATATCCATTTTTCTCTATTTTTAAAATATATTCATTTTGATAATCTAAAATAAATTTGATTTTTTTGTTTGAACTTTTTTTTATTCTTTTTTCGAGATTTCCATTTTTATAAAGTAAAAAATCAACTTTAGAATCTTTAATCTCACAGTTTTTAGCCACTACAGATCCCTTAATAATAAATTTACCATGGTTTTTCTGAGCGTAAATTATTGAGTAAAAAGTAAATGAAATAATTAAAAATATAAGAGTTTTATTCATAAAACATATTAAAGTTATTCATAAATGTTTTTAAATTTAATTACTCCAACGTTTTAAAAATAACTTCACAAGCCATTTCAATTTCTTGTTTACTAATTGTTAGAGGTGGCGCAATGCGCATACTGCTATCGTTAAACAAAAACCAATCGGTTATAACTCCGTTTTTAATACACATTTCAATAGAAGCAAAATTTTGTTCGACATTTTGTAATTGCACAGCCAATAACAATCCTTTTCCGCGCACTTCTTTTATTTTAGGATGTTGCAAAAGTTTTCTAAAAAGTTTTTCTTTTTCTTCTACTTCATCAATCAATTTCTCATCTAAAATTACATTCAGCGTTGCTAACGAAGCTGCACAACAAACTGCGTTTCCGCCAAATGTAGTAATGTGTCCCAATACCGGATTATTGGTTAAGCAGTCCATAATTTCTTTGCTCGAAATAAAAGTGCCAATTGGCATTCCACCACCCATGCCTTTTGCTAAACACAAAATATCTGGTGTTATTCCAAAATGCTCAAATGCAAATAATTTTCCAGTTCGTCCAAATCCACATTGTATTTCATCTAAAATTAAAAGTGTTCCTGTTTTTTTACATTGTGCGGCAACAGCTTTTAAATAATCGTTTTGCGGAACAATAACACCTGCTTCGCCTTGTATGGTTTCAATTACAACGCAAGCTGTTTCTTCGGTAATTAAATTTAAATCGTTAAAATTATTAAATTCTATGTAGTAAATTTCTGGTAACAACGGACGAAACGATTGTTTAAAATATTCGTTTCCCATTATGCTTAATGCGCCTTGAGTGCTGCCGTGGTATGCATTTTTGCAAGAAATTATTTTTGTGCGTTTGGTGTATCTTTTAGCTAATTTCAGTGCGCCTTCAATGGCTTCACTCCCCGAATTTGTAAAGTAACACGAGTTTAAATTTGCTGGTAAATTTTCGCTTAACTTTTTGGCTAGTTCAACTTGTGGCGATTGGATGTACTCGCCATACACCATAAGGTGCATATATTTTGTGCTTTGTTGCGAAATAGCTGCTGATACTTTTGGATGACAATGCCCAACATTACTTACCGAAATTCCTGAAATTAAATCAATGTATTTTTTGCCTTCCACATCAAAAAGATAAACCCCTTCGGCTCTTTCTATTTCTAAGCCAATAGGAGCGGGGCTTGTTTGTGCTAAGTGGTTTAAAAAAAGTTGTCGCTGACTTAGCATTACTCAGGTTTTTGTTTTTTTATAAGTTTCGCAAATAAAGTAGGAAATATCCTTTTAATCCAAACTGCTTTTAATTCTCCTCCACCAATAAAAACTTCTTCTTTGTGTTTTTGCATTGCGTTAAGCATAATTTCAGCGCATTTTTCGGCACTCATAGCTGATTCATGACTTTTATCCATTACAGCATGTTTTTCGCCATTCGTGCTTACAGCATTTAACGAAACGTTAGTTTTTATTTTACCTGGGCAAACTAACAAAACATGAATATTATTTTTAAAATTTTCTAATCGTAATGATTCAAAATAGCCATGCAAAGCATGTTTGGCAGCCGAATAACTTGATCTGAAAAAGAAACCAAACTTACCAGCAATACTGCTAACTACAACGATTTGTCCGTAACCATTTTTAATCATTTGTGGCAGTACCAATTTGCTTAATGCCACATGCGAAAAGTAATTTATTTCCATTAACTGGCGTTCAATTTCTTCAGTAGTTTCTAACGAAGTAGATCGCTGACTTTGCCCTCCATTATTCACTAAAATATCAATTTTGCCAAACTTTGTAATTGCTTTTTCGCTTATAGATTTAAATGTTTCTTTTTGTAATAAATCGAGTGGAAGCACAAAAATATTTTCTTTATTTGTGCAATTATTTTTAACACGTTCTAATTCATTTTCTCTACGTGCAGAAATAATAATTTTTGCTCCCAATTGCGATAACTGATACGCTAAAGCCTCACCAATGCCAGAACTTGCACCTGTTACCCAAACCACTTTATTATTGAAAAACGAACTCATTACAAAATTGCTTTTCTAATTTTAACTAGTTTTTCTAGCAATGCTTCTAAATTATCTAAATGTAACATGTTAGCTCCGTCTGATTTTGCCAAAGCAGGATTTGGGTGTGTTTCTAAAAACAAACCATCTGCTCCAACTGCTATTCCTGCTTTTGCGATAGTTTCAATTAAATCGGGTCTACCGCCAGTTACACCCGAACTTTGGTTAGGCTGTTGTAACGAGTGTGTTACATCTAATATTACTGGCACTTTATTTTTTTGCATTTCAGGAATTGAACGGTAATCAACAATTAAATCGTTGTAGCCAAACATAGTTCCTCTATCCGTAAGCATTACGTTGTTGTTTCCACTTTCTTTAACTTTAGTAACGGCAAATTGCATAGATTCGGCAGAAAGAAACTGACCTTTTTTTATGTTTACATATTTCCCTGTTTTAGCTGCAGCAACTAATAAATCGGTTTGACGACATAAAAACGCAGGAATTTGAAGAACATCAACATATTGTGCCGCCAAAGCAGCTTCTTCTGCGGTGTGAATATCGGTAACAATTGGTAAATCGTATTTTTCTTTCACTTTTGCTAAAAGTTCCAAGGCTTTAACATCTCCAATTCCAGTAAATGAATCGATACGAGAGCGATTGGCTTTGCGATATGATGCTTTAAAAATATAAGGAATTTTAAAATCGCTAGTTAATTTTTTTACGCGCTCAGCAATTTCAAGAACAATTTCGTCGCTTTCAACAACGCATGGTCCTGCTAATAAAAAAAAGTTGTTTGAGTCTAAGTTTTTAATTTTTGGTAAATTAGATAAGTTATTCATGCTTAATTATTTGGTATAAAAGTAACAAAAAAGTTAGTAATTTTTTTTGATTTCTTTCTTGACAAGTTTTTATTAAATGCTTACTTTTGTTTGTGATAGAATGAAATAATTTATGTTTTCGAAAAGATTTTTTGTGGGTTGGATAGTATCAGCGATTGTGATGTTTTCGCTTTCGTATGTGTGGCATGGAGTTATTTTAACTGATTTTCAGCGAATATCGTACCCATTTTCTGTATTTTTAATTATCGCAATATTAGTTTATCTAATCATTGGTTTTGCTATTTCTACAGCAATGGTAAAAATTAATAGCGAACGGTTTAAACGTAAACCAATTCAACGAGCTTTAATTTATAGTTCGGCTTTAGGTGTGTTTTTGTATTTGGTGGCAATGGTTGTAGGGGTATCGTTTATGAAAAACGTTAGCGTGCCTTTTATTTTAATTGATTTATCTTGGCAAATAATCGAACAGAGTTTTGGTGGTTTAGTAATAGGATTAGCTTATTATTTTATTTACGAGCCACAGCATGATGACCATTTGTTGGAAGAAGAAATTTAATACCCATATTTTTCTTTCCAACGCAATTTTAAAAAGTTTCTTAACTCATTTTCTCTTGCATTAGCCCCTGGTTCATAAAGCTTTGTATTTGTAATTTCTTCGGGCAAAAATTCCTGAAAAATAAAATTGTTTTCGTAGTTGTGTGCATACTGGTATTCGCTACCATAGCCTAACTCTTTCATTAATTTGGTAGGGGCATTTCTTAAATGAAGCGGCACTGGTAAATCGCCCGTTTGTTTAACCAATTCTTGCGCATTACTAATAGCCATATAACTAGCATTGCTTTTGGCCGAGCTAGCTAAATAAACAGTTAGTTGAGAAAGAATTATTCGGCTTTCAGGATTGCCAATAACTTTTACTGCTTGAAAACAATTGTTAGCAAGAAGCAAAGCGTTAGGATTAGCATTTCCAACATCTTCGCTTGCTAAAATTAAAAGTCTGCGGGCAATAAATGATGGCTCTTCGCCACCTTCAATCATTCGCGCTAAATAATAAACTGCTGCATTTGGGTCGCTTCCGCGAATTGATTTTATAAATGCAGAAATTATATCGTAATGTTGTTCACCATTTTTATCGTACATCGCTAAGTTTTGTTGAACAGTGTTCATTACAAAATCGTTAGTAATTTCAATGGTTTCAGTTGAAGTAGCGTTTACAACCAACTCAAATGTATTGAGTAATTTACGTGCATCGCCACCACTTAATCTTAGCAAAGCTTCGGATTCAATAATATTTATTTTTTTACGTTTTAAAAAGTCATCTTTTTCAATAGCTTGATTCAGTAATAAAATAAGCTCTTCTTTTTCTAACGATTTTAAAACATATACTTGACATCTTGATAAAAGCGCCGATATTACTTCAAAAGATGGGTTTTCGGTAGTTGCGCCAATTAATGTTACAACACCTTTTTCTACTGCACCTAAAAGAGAATCTTGTTGCGATTTACTAAAACGATGTATCTCGTCAATAAACAAAATAGGATTGTTTGTGCCAAAAAAACTATTGCTTTTTGCCTTATCAATAACTTCTCTAACATCTTTAACACCAGAGTTAATAGCACTAAGCGAATAAAATGGTCGTTTTAACTGATTAGCAATAATGTTGGCTAATGTAGTTTTTCCAACACCTGGAGGACCCCAAAGTAAAATAGAAGGTAGCACGCCCGAATCAATAGCTTTTTTTAAAACTGCACCATCGCCAATTAAATGTTTTTGTCCAATATATTCTTGTAAATTTGTTGGACGCATTCGTTCGGCTAAAGGAGCAGTGCTAAGCATGTTTTTTTATTACGAAGTTAATAATATGAAACTTAAATTAAGATTTAATTTTCATTTATTTATCTGATAAAAATCATTAAATTGTGTTCGTAAAGATTTTAAACTTGAATCAAAAATTGGCATGAAAAATAACAAGTGGGTTTCTGAAATAATTAACATAAGTAATCAAGTTGAAAACCGATTAGATTTTCATCACAAAGCAGGAACCATATTGCCTCAAATGCAAAATGATAAAGGATTTTGGGAGGAAGTAATTAAAAGGAATTTTACTGACGAAGGTTATTTAAATAGAAATTGGACATTGTATGATATTCCTTTTTTTTACATTTATGAGAATGAAGATTTTTATTTAAAAGTGCATATTTTTCCGCCTGCAAAAAATTACAACGATTTTGAAGTTGCGCATTGCATTCACCACCACAACAATTACATAATAACTACATTGGCTGCATTTGGCTCTGGTTACAGAACTTTTTTGTTTGAAAAAGAAATTGATATTAATCCTGTTACAAAAGAAACAAAATTAAAAATTAAAGAACATTTTTCTCAGCAAGAACGCCCTGTGCATACTGTAGATGCTTGGCAACCGCATGTTGTAATAAACCCAATATCATTATCAGCTACAATTAATTTATGGAGTCCAGATAAAAAAAGAGCAACAGATAAATTTCGTTCAAACCCAATATTAAAAGCACTTAAATCGCCTTTACGAAAAATTATTTACGCACTTAAACTAGATAAATCGGTTGGTATTTCTGCCAAAGAAACCCATCAGTTTTATATAAAAGATAAAAAGTTTTGGGCTATTTTAGAAGATGATTATTTTGCACCTACACGCAATGCAAAAGGCGATAATGCTGCAGAATATTGCTTGCAATCTGTTTTTTGTTTTGTGCAAAGAGTTGGATTTAGTGATATGCAGTTTTTAGAACAAATGAAAACCAATAAAAGTGTTCCTAAATCTTATCACAAATGGATTGATATGATTTTAAAAGGAGAACAAATACCAGACACTTTTGCAAAAGAAGAGATTAACACATTAATCCCTAAAACCTACCTAAAAGATATAATTGAGGCGAATAATTTGGTCAATAATCAATAGAATTGGCTATATTAGCACTAAATTTCAATAATATTTGTGAAAAAGGTATTAATAGTAGTTGGCACGAGACCTAATTTTATTAAGGTTACTCAGTTTAAGCGGGTTGCTTGTAATTATTCAAACATTGAAATAAAAATTGTTCACACGGGTCAGCATTACGATTCAAAAATGGCTGAAGTGTTTTTTGAGCAATTTGAATTAGTTCCCGATTTTTTTTTGAATGTAAAACCTGGCTCGCCAAATTCTCAAATGGCTGAAATAATGTTAGGTTTAGAAAAAACATTTGAAACATACTCACCAGATTTATTAGTTGTTGTAGGCGATGTTAATTCTACATTAGCAGCTGCTTTAACTGCAAATAAGCTAAACATAAAATTAGCACATTTAGAAAGTGGATTAAGAAGTTTTGATCGCTCTATGCCTGAGGAAATTAATAGAATTATAACTGACGAAATTTCTGAACATTATTTTATAACAGAACAACACGGTTGGGATTGTCTTTTAAATGAAGGTAAGAAGTTAGAAATGATGCACTTTGTTGGCAATACAATGATTGACACCATGGTTGCTTTTGAAACTAAAATAATTGAGAATACTATTTTAACACAATTAAATTTAGTTGAAAATCAATTTGTTTTAATGACGATACACCGACCAGCAACCGTTGATAATGTTAATGAATTAAAAAAACTTGTTAGCTTAATAAACGAAGTTTCCGTTAATTATAAAGTTGTTTTTCCAATTCATCCACGTACAATAAATAACCTTAAAAAATTCGATTTATATAGTTCAATAGAAAGCAATAAAAATTTGATAACTACTGAGCCTTTAGATTATTTCTCATTTCAAAAACTAATTAAAGATTGTAAATTTATTTTAACGGATAGTGGTGGAATACAAGAAGAATCGACCTATAGAGGCAAACCCTGTTTGACTTTGCGTCCTAATACAGAAAGACCCAGCACGGTAGTTGAAGGAACAAATACTTTGCTTCCATTTGATTTGTCGGTTATAAAAAACGAAATAAATAAAATAGAAAACGGAACTTACAAAAAAGGTGCAGTACCCAAGTACTGGGATGGCAAAGCAACAGAGCGTATTGTAGAAATTATTTCAAAAATGAGTTAAATGCTTTACGTTACTCTTTTAGATCAGTTTCATCCAGGTATTTATTCAAGTCAAGTAATTGATGTATGCAATTATTTGAATGAAAAACACAATGCTAAAATCAGACTTTGTGCTTTTTTATCTATTAGAGAAATAAAAACAGCTAAACCTAAAATAAAAGAGTTAAGCCCTAATGCAATTGTTTTGCCTGCATTTCCGGGTATTGCAAATTTTCAACTAACTGCAATTTTTTTGTTTTTTGTTTGTTTGTTTAAAAGAGAGCGAGTGCTTATTTGCAGAAACGTATTTTGTTCTAAAACAGCTTTACTAGTAAAAAAAACAGGTGTAATTAAAAAAGTAATTTTAGATGGGCGCAGCGCTTACGAGGCAGAAATAAGAGAGTACGATTCGTTTCCACATCCCTATTTAAAGCAAAATGTATTGGCTATTGAAAAAGCAGTAGTTAATACCGTTGATTTTAGAATTGCAGTTTCTCAAAAATTAGTAAATTATTGGAAAGAAAAATATAGATACAGCTCAAATAAACACGTTGTAATTCCTTGTACTTTAGATAATAAAGTGGTTGCGGAAAATTTTAATTCTATTGAAAATAACAATAAAATTAAATCAGAATTGGGAATTTTAAGCGATGATATTTTAATTGCTTATGCAGGTTCAACTGCGGCTTGGCAGTCGTTTAAGTTAATGGAAAGTTTTTTAGAACCGCTATTAAAATCTAATTCTAGAATTAAAGTTCTATTTTTATCTAATGAAAACGAAGATAATTTGCGAATGAAAAGTGATTTTCCCGACAGAATAATTATAAAATGGCTAAATCATGGTCAGGTTAGTTCGTATTTAAGTTGCGCAGATTACGGTTTGTTGTTAAGGGAGCAATCTGATACTAATTTGGTTGCATCTCCTACAAAATTTGCTGAATATTTAAACAGCGGATTAAAAGTTATAATCAGTAAAAACTTAGGCGATTTTTCTGACTTTGTTACTAAAAACAATTGTGGAATTGTAATAAGTTCAGTTGAAGATAAATTCAATGTAGAAAAAACTTCAATAGAGGAAAAAGTACGATTACAAGGATTGGCTAATAATTATTTTAGAAAATATAGTAAAGAAATTGATATTCAGTATTTTGAGCTAACTCAATTTGCATTAAACAACAACAACTAGTATGAAGGTATTGATATTAGGTTCAGAAGGATTTATTGGCAAACATTTGGTAAATTATTATTCACAAAAAAAATACCAAGTTTTTGGTTGCGATATTATTGAAACACCAGAAAAAAAAGAATACAGCTATCAAAAAATATCACTTTTATCTTCCGATTTTTCTTCATTATTTATCAATAAAAAGTTTGATTTGTGCATAAATGCATCGGGTAGTGGCAATGTTTCATTTTCGATGCAACATCCGCTAAGCGATTTTGAAGCTAATTTACAAACTGTAATTCACGTTTTAGAAAACATTAAAAATCACAATTCAAACTGCAAATTTATTCACATTTCGAGTGCAGCTGTTTATGGCAACCCTAGTAGTTTGCCAGTATCTGAAAGTGCAGAACTTAAGCCGCTTTCGCCTTACGGCTGGCATAAGTATATGAGCGAATTGTTATGTGTTGAGTATGCACAAATTTATAATTTAAATACTGCTTCTGTTCGTCCGTTTTCAGTATTTGGTCCTGGTTTGAAAAAGCAATTGTTGTGGGATATTTCGCAAAAAATTAATTCTTCAACTGGCGAAATTGAGTTGTGGGGAACAGGGAAAGAAAGCAGAGATTTTATTTTTATTTCAGATTTAGTAGATGCAATTGACATTATTTCAGAAAAAGGAAACCTTAACGGAGAGCAATATAATTTGGCATCTTCAGTTGAAACAACAGTAGAATATATTGCAAAAAAAATGGTTTCTTGTTTAAACGAAACTATAAAAATTAAATTCAACAATAAAGTTAGAGCAGGCGATCCTTTGAATTGGAAAGCAGATTTAACAAAAGTAAAATCATTAGGCTTTACTAATAAAATGGGTATTGATGCAGGAATTGAAAACTATTGCAATTGGATAAAATCAAATAATTAAAATGACGTTAGTATTTTGCACAGATGGTTTATATCCTTTCGCTTTGGGCGGAATGCAAAAGCATGCACGTTTATTAATTGATGAATTAACAAAAAATAATGATTTAAAAATTATTGTTTTGCACCCCCATTCTGAAAAAGTTTTTGCACAACAAAATGTATCCGAAGTTCATATTTTACCAATAGATACTGCAAAAAACTATATTTTAGAATCGTATAATTTTTCTAAAAGAGTTGCAACAGAATTAAATAAATTACAATTTGATGTAATTTATTCGGAAGGATTTTGTGTGTGGTACAATATTGATTTGTTTGCTAATAAATTAGTAGTTAATCCTCACGGATTAGAGCCTTTTCAAGCAATTGGTTTTAAAAATAAATTAATAGCAATTCCATTTAAAATTATTTTTAAACGAATATTTAATAAAGCTAAAGTTGTTATTTCATCAGGTGGAATTTTAACTGAAATTTCGAACAAAATAATTCTAGAAAACAATAAAGTGCGCGTAATTCCTAATGGAGTAAACCTTAGTAAAAAAGATTTTGAAAGAAGTTTTGATAATAAAATAACACGGGTTTTGTTTTTTGCTCGCTTTGCTAGTAATAAAGGAATAGATGTTTTGTTTAGTGCAATTGACGAATTGGATAAAAATAATCAGTTACAAAATTTTGAATTTACTTTGGCGGGAAAAGGTCCTCTTTACGAACATTATTTAAATTTAAATAAGCGACAAAATGTTAAACTTATTGGTTTTGTAAAAGATGAAGATGTAGAAACACTTTATGAACAAAACGATTTATTTGTTTTGCCAACTTTGTTTGAAGGAATGCCAACGGTTGTGTTAGAAGCCATGAGTAAAAAAATGCCTGTCATAGTTACTAATGTGGGAGCAACATCAAGTATGGTAAATGAAGAAAATGGTTTTTTAATAGAAAGAAATTCTGTTTCACAATTAGTTGAAGCAATTATAAAGTTTAATCAACTCAGCAACGATGAAAAGCAAAAAATGGCTAATTCATCTTATCAAAAAGTTGCAAATAATTTTACTTGGCAAGAAGTAGCTCGTCAACATCTTAATTTATTTAAAAGCATAACTCAACCTTGATAAATTCGATAAAAGATAAATTATTTTTTATAGTTGTTTGCTTACTATGGTATTATGTGGGTAAGTCGAGCCCTACTGTTGGTATGGTTTTAGTGGTGGTTTCTTTTTTGTTGTTTGTAGCTAAAGAAATGTTTCAAGAGCAATTATTTAGTTTGCTTTTTTTAATTGTTTTGTCAGATAATTATTCTTTGTTTTTTGCACAAACAATTAAACCTATCATATTAATTTTAATTACACTTAATGTTTTTATGAATAAAGAAATTGGAATGAAAGCTCCTTTACACAAGGCATTTGTTCCATTTTTTATATTAGCAACACTTACATTATTTCTTAGTCCAAAATTAGATTATAGCTTTCAAAGATATTCTTCCTATTTGCTATTGTTTATTTCAATTCCTTCATACACCTTGTTTTTATACAAAAAATATAAAGCAGAATTCTTTAAAAATTTAATTTACTTAATGGTAATTTTAATTGTAATAAGTCTTTTATCAAAGTATATAAATCCAGGTTATGCAATATCTCATGGAGGAAGGTTAAGAGGTATGTTTGGTAACCCAAATGGTTATGCCATTTATTGTGTTTTTGCGGTAATGATTTTTGAGATAGCTAGAAACTATATTGGATGTGTTTTTTCTAAATGGGAAATTATATTTATTTATTCAGTTCTACTTTTATCTGTATGGTGGACAGGCTCTCGCTCTGCATTAATAGCAACAGCTATTTTTTTCTTGTTTACTCGAATAAATAAATTATCACCTTTTTTAGGTTTTTTTATCTTAATAATTATCATCGTAACGTATCAATATATCGTTGTAATAACTACCGACATATTATCTGATTTTGGTTTAGCACAACAGTTGAGATTAAAAGGTGAGCAAGGTATTGAAACTGGTTCTGGCCGATTAGTTGCATGGACTTTTGCTTGGCAAGAAATTCAGAAAAATTTATTAGTTGGTTTGGGTTGGTCTTATGATGAGATATTGTTTGAAGATCCTAAAGTTCAAGAAAAATTAAACGCATTAAATCATCAAGGAGGAGTGCATAACTCGTATTTAATTTTTTGGTTAAATCAAGGTATTATAGGATTAATTGCATTTTTCACACCATTAATAGGTAGTTTTATTAAAGCATCAAAAAAGTCAATTTATGCTTTACCATTAATGTATAGTTGTTTCTTCATGGCTAACTTTGAGCCTTGGTTGGGTTCTTCCTTAAACCCGTATACAATTTTACTGGTAATAATGTTAACCACATTTATTTTTATAGATTTTGATGAGGAAGAAGAACAAGAAATTGAAGAAGAACTACAACCAGCAATCAGCGCTTAATGAAATTGTTTAAAAGGATATCAATTGTTTTACTAGTGTTAGTTGTTTTATTAGAAATAACATTAAGATTATATGGTTTAGGTAATCCTGTGTTGTATATTGAAGATGCTGATTATGAATATATTTATGCGCCAAATCAAGATGTAAAAAGATTTGGAAACCACATTGTTACCAATGAGTTTGGAATGCGTTCTAAACCAATAAATAAAAACGATTCAATTGTTGTTTTGATAATAGGAGATTCAGTTTTAAATGGAGGTACACAAGTTGATCAAGATAGTTTAACAACAACTATACTAGAAAATAGTTTGTCTGAAAAATTTAAACAAACCATTAGAGTTTTAAATATTTCTGCAGGAAGTTGGGGACCAGATAACGCAGTTGAGTTTATTAAAAAGCACGGAACTTTTAATTCTTTTTTGTTGGTATTTGTTTTTAGTTCCCATGATTATCATGACCCAATAACTCATAAAAAAGTAGTTGGTATTCTTGAAGCCTACCCATCTAAAAAACCTACTTTTGCGATTTCAGAATTGATAAACAGGTATTTATTAAAATCAAATTTGCAAAATAAGTCGAAGACTACAAAAGCTCCAAAAATTTTACGTGAACAATGGAGTAGAAATCTTCAAATTAATAAAGGATGGAATCAAATAGTTGATCTAAAAAATAAAAATATTGGCGTTATAGGATATATTCATCCAATGAAATCGGAGTTAGAAAAAAAACAATACAATACATTAGGAAATATGTTAATTTCAAAACTAGAGGCTGATTCAGTGGAATTTATTACAGGAATGAATTATATGGTGCCAGATGCTTACAGAGACGATATTCATACAAATGCCAAAGGGCATAGAATTCTTTCAAATGCTTTAGAGCCAATAATTGAAGATAAGATAAAAGCAAATTTTTTTTCAAACAAAACTTTAAAATAAAAAAGCCCTTTTGCAAGGGCTTTTAAGTTTTATTCGTCTTTTTTCTTGGTTGCTTTTGGTTTTGTTACTTTTTTTTCAGTAGCAACTTCAGCAGTAACTTTTTTAACAGTTTCTTTTTTTGGTTTAACTATAACTTTTTTGGCCTTTTTCTTTGGTCTTTTAACTCCATAAGAACCCATGCTAATTTTTCCTTTTTTAGACTTTTTATCTCCTTTTCCCATAAAATTAAATATTTTGTGATTCGAACAAATATATACTTTATAGAAATGAATAGCAAGTTTAGCGAAGTTTTATTAAAATTAGGTGTGATTTTTTTGTCAATTTTTAACAAACGAAACCAAAGTTAAGGGCTGGTTTTCGCTTATTTTTAATACCTTTGTGGCAACTAATTAAAAACGAAAAATGAAAAAAATCACATTGTCTGCAATCGCTGTTTTAACGCTTGCTTTTTCTATTACATCTTGTAAAAAAGGTGAAAATGACCCTGCATTGTCTTTAAAATCAAGAAAATCAAGAGTAGCTGGTGAGTGGAATGTTACAAATTATTCTGTAAATTCTTCTAATAGTTCTACTTCTCCAAACAACGGACCCAGTAATTCTGTTGTAAATACTACAAATACATCTACAAATGATGAGTCTCATGATGGAACTAATTTAACAATTATTTCTTCTAACTCAGACCAAAATTACAATTTCGGTAATAATGCAGTTGTTACAACTACTACATCATCTACATTATCTGGTAAAATAATGCACCATACTTTTGTTTTCGAAAAAGACGGAACTTGGTCTGCTGAGCACCACTATACTACAACAGAAACTATCACTAGAAGAAATGGTGACGAGATTGAAGTTAGAGAAATTACTTCTGAAACTAAATCAAGTGGTGTTTGGAATTTTTTGGGCAAAATTGGCGAAGCTAAAAATAAAGAAAGTATGATAGTTTCAACATTATCTTCTGATAATACTACAACTAGAGTTTCTACTACAACTTACCCAAATTCTTCAGTTGCACAAAGCAGTGTTAGTACAACTAAAAATGTATCAACTAACACTTATGCAGTTAACGAAAATGCTAACATTTGGAAAATTACTCAATTAAAAAGTAAAGAAATTATGGTTGAAGGTACATTTGATAACAACTACACTTCAACAAATAATTCTGATTTTGCATACACTTATTCTGGAACAACAACTACTACTAGCTCTACAAACACCAGCTCTGGTTACTCTAAAGGAACTGTAAAAATGACACTTACAGCTCAATAATTAGAATATAATTTTTTAACAAAAAACTCAGCTTTAAGCTGAGTTTTTTGTTTTATGAAAAAAATAGCTTTATTTTGTTTAAAAATTCAAACTATGAAAAAAATTACATTATCGGCATTAGCAGCTTTAACTATTGCATTATCAATAACTTCGTGTAAAAAAGGTGAAGAAGATCCTGGTTTTACAATCCTTTCAAGAAAAGCTAGAGTAACTGGCGAATGGAAAGTAACAAGTTTAGAAACAGCTTCAGAAAGAACTTCAATTAATTATTATAATGGAAACATAGCCAGAACGCCATACACAACTACAAGAAGTGTAACTCATGATGGTGCAACTTATAGCTCAACCTATGTTAGCCCAAATTCAGTAACAAACACAAACGAAACAAGTACAGGAACTGGTTCTGTAGCTGCGCATACTTACACATTTAAAAAAGATGCAACTTGGGAATCTAATTATAGCTATACTGAAACTGTTGTAACTCCATATGCAAACTTTACGCAAACAACAAAAACTACTTTTTCTCAGATTGAGAGCGGCGTTTGGGATTTTACTTCGGGAGTTGGAAAAGAAAACAAAAGCAAAGAATCTATTTTGGTTTCTGTTACAAGTTCAAAAACTGTTCGTTTAGTAGTAATTGATATTACTGCTGGTTCTAACACTACCTCACAGTCTGATACTTATACTGATGAATATACTTATGCTGCAAACGAAAAAAGTTTTGTTTGGAACTTAGTAATGCTTAAAAACAAAGAGATTAAAGCGGAAGCTAGTTTTGAGAACACTTACAAAGGAGATGTTTCTAGTGTTAATTCTGGTGGAACGCCATTTTTAAACGTTAATACCTCAGTTGAAGAAACTGGTTCTAATAAAATAGTTTTAACAAGATAATTTTAACTAAAATTTAAGGCTCTACTTGAAAAAGTAGAGCTTTTGTATTTATTAAAATTCGTACATTTGCGTTTTAATAAATTGATTTTAATTTTTTAGTATGAAAAAGGTATATAGTTTAGTTTTAGTTTCAGTAGCGATTTTGGCTTTAAATTCTTGTAAAAAAGTTTCTGATAATAAGTTAAACGGAGAGTGGAATGTGGTTTCTGGTTCATTAAGTACATCAAGCACAAATTCTGGCGGAACAACCGAAACAACAACAACTTTTGATGGGGTAACAATATCAGGTACAACTAAATACACTCCAGCAAATGTAAGTGCTACAAATCAACCAAACACAACTACAATAGAAACACCAACAACGTTAAGCATTAAGTTTGATAAAAAAACAAATAAATACACAACAACTACTGTTCAAAAAACAACTTCAAAAACCAACGTTTCTTATTATACTGCTGTTTCTAACGGTTATGTAAGCGGCGGTTTTATTGAAAGAAGAAGCGAAATAAACACAACTATTGTAGAAGATGGAATTTACAGAATTACTGGCGGAACAGGTGATGTAAAGAAAAACTCTCAAATTATGTTTATTCCTTCGTCTACTGTTTCTACTTCAAATTATGTGTATTCGTATTATACAACTGATACAGAAACAGCTGCAGATATATCGGATAAATACAAACAAATAATTTCTGGTTTAGTAACTAAATACGAACCTCTTTCGGCTAGCTTAACAGAATCTTCTACTTCTACAACAACTACTGAAAAAAATAATCAAGCAGTAATTTGGACAGTTAACGACTTGAAAAAAGGATCAATGGATATTTCTTATTCTACTACGCAATCAACTAGTGTTAGCGGTTCTTCTGTGGGAACTACAACAAATACTAATGTTGTAAACTACAAACTTTCTGAAAAGTAAAATAAATTAAAAATATAATTGTAAATTAACCGTTCATACACTGAGCGGTTTTTTTATGTCGAATAATTTAAAACAGAATTTTCTTAATCCTTTTAAAATGAAAATGTATTTCATTTTAAATTTGCCACTAGCATTTATTACTGGATTAAAAATTACTGAATTCGAAGCAGCTTTTTCTAAGGTAACAATTAAATTTTCTTACTTCACTAAAAACCCTTTTCGTTCAATTTATTTTGCTTGTTTGGCAATGGCTGCGGAGCTATCATCGGGTAGTTTAGCTGTTTATCACACTACAAATTCAAACAAAAAAATATCAATGTTGGTGGTGGGTATGCAAGCTAATTTTATAAAAAAAGCAGTTGGCAAAATTACGTTTATTTGTAACGATGGAACTTTAATTGAAAATGCAATTGCAAAATGTATAGCAAATAACACTAGCGAATCTGTGGTTTGCAAAAGTTTAGGTTTTGACGAAAGTGGTGAAACAGTTGCTGAGTTTTTAATAACTTGGTCGTTTAAAGAAAAACAATCAAAATAATGGTTTAATATTTGAGTAGATATAAATAAACATAAAATGAAAAATAGAATCCTAGCACTTTTTTTAATTTTGAGTACAACAATTGTATTGGCTCAAAATCCAACTTACACAACTACTACAAATGATAAAGCCATTAAACAAATGGAAAAAGCTTTGCAGTTTTTTGATTTACGAAAAGATGATGAAGCAATTAAAGCAGTAAATAAGGCATTAGAATTAGATCCTAATTTTGCTGAAGCCGTAAAATTTTTGGGCGACATTTACTACGATCATAAAGAAACTGCAAAAGCATTAGAGCAATATAAAAAAGCTCTAAAAATAAACCCAAAGTTTAATTCTTCGCTATACTTGCAAATAGGCATTGTTGAGTTTGAACAAGCAAATTATCCAGAAGCAAAAGCGTTTTTAGCAGAGTTTGTAAAATTACCAGGCACAAGTTCTAAAAATAAAAGCATTGGCGAACAAATGCTTAAAAGCGCCATTTTTGCTGAAGAAGCAATAAAACATCCGGTTCCGTTTAATCCAATAAATTTAGGAAACGGCGTTAACACTTTTCATTACGAGTATTTTCCTGCAACAACAGTTGATGATAAAACATTGCTGTTTACCAGAAATTTACGTGACGAAAAAAGTGGACAAATGCAGCAAGAAGATTTTTATATTTCTTATTTTACAAATGGAGCTTGGAGTTTAGCGCGCCCAATTATTGATATAAATACAGAAGTAAATGAAGGTGCTCCATCTTTATCTGCCGATGGGCAATATTTATTTTATTCGGGTTGCGATAGACCATCTGGTTTTGGTAGTTGCGATATTTATTTATCAAAAAAAACAGGCGATAAATGGGGAAAACCAAAAAATATTGGCGCACCTGTAAATACTAAACATTGGGATACTCAGCCTAGCTTTTCGTCTGATGGCAAAACTTTGTATTTTGTAAGTAACCGACCTGGGGGATATGGTGGTAGTGATATTTGGGTAAGTTCTGTTACCGAAAAGGGTTGGGGCTTACCAGTAAATTTAGGTCCAACAATTAATACGGCTGGTTCCGAGCAATCGCCATACATACATCCAGATACAAAAACTTTGTATTTTTCATCTGATGGTCACCCAGGCATGGGAAGTTCGGATTTATTTGTATCAACAATGGATAAAAACGGGAATTTTCCAGTTCCAAAAAATATGGGCTACCCTATAAATACAAATAATGAAGAAAGTAGTATTATAGTATCGGGTTCAGGTAAATATGGTTACATTTCTGTAGAGAAAGATGGCGCACAAGGCGGATTAGATTTATTTGCATTTGAGCTAACGGAAGAAAACAAACCACAAATTATTTCGTACATGAAAGGAAAAGTGTATGATAAAGAAACAAAACAACCTTTAGAAGCTAAGTTTGAGTTGATAAATTTAGAAACTCAAATTTTAGCAGTAACATCAACATCAAATTCGGGTAATGGAGAGTTTTTGGTTTCGTTACCTACAAACAATTACGCATTAAACGTTTCTAAAAGCGGTTACTTATTTTATTCAGAAAACTTTTCGTTAAAAGAAAACAAAGACAATAAACCTTATATTAAAGATGTGCCACTTACACCAATTAAAGTAGGTGAGAAGGTAGTGCTTAAAAATGTGTTTTTTGAAACCGCTAAATTCGATTTAAAGCAAGAATCTAAAATTGAGCTAAATAAGTTAGTTGCCTTTTTAGAAGCTAATCCAAATCTAAAAATTGAACTTTCTGGCCATACAGATAATGTTGGGGATAAAAAATACAATCAAACTTTATCGCAAAACCGTGCAAAAGCAGTTTACGATTATTTAATTGCCAATAAAGTAGTTGCAACAAGGCTTACATTTGTTGGATATGGCGATACTCAGCCTTTAGCTAAAAACGATACCGAAGAGGGCAAAGCTCAAAATAGAAGAACAGAATTTAAGGTTACGGCTAACTAAATAGTTATTGTTAATAACTTTGTAATCAGTAATTTATGCGTAAACACAAGCCATTTCGGCTTGTGTTTTTGTTAAAATTTAGTTTTTAACGAAAAAAACTTGACTTGCGTCGAATAATGAAATACATTCGCGGTGTTTTTTAACTTATTAACCTAAATTAAATTAAAAATGAAAAAAATCTATTTATCAGTATTAATTGCTTTAATTGGTTTGCCAGCAATTGCGCAACGTAAGTGTGCAACTATGGAAAGTAATGCAGCTCAACTTCAAAGAGATCCGTCTATAGAAGGTAGAAGAGCAAGAATAGAACAACATACTTTTGAATACGAAAACAGTGGTGCTCCATTAATGAAAGCAGGAACTGTTGTAAATATTCCGGTTGTAGTGCACGTATTGTATAGAACGTCTGCTCAGAATATATCAGATGCACAAATACAATCTCAAATTACAGTTTTAAATAACGATTTTAGAAAATTAAATGCAGATAGAACAAATGTTCCATCTACATTTTCTGCTTTAGCAGCCGATGCTGAAATTACTTTTTGTTTAGCAACTGTAGATGCTAGCGGAAACGCTACAACAGGTATAACAAGAACAAGCACAACAAAAACAGCTTATGATGCAAGTTTAGATGATGCAAAATTTACATCTCAAGGTGGTAAAGATGCTTGGAATACTACAAAATATTTAAACTTATGGATTGTTCCAGATATTAAAGACGGAGCAGATTATGGTATTTTAGGTTACGCTCAATTTCCAGGAGGTACAGCTTCAACTGATGGAGTTGTAATTGCTCACGATAAATTTGGAACAACAGGAACTGCTGTAGCACCTTTCAATAAAGGAAGAACTGCAACTCACGAAGTTGGTCACTGGTTAAACTTACGTCACATATGGGGCGATGCTTCTTGCGGAAGCGATTTAGTTAGCGATACTCCTACACATGGAGATAAAAACTTTGGTTGTCCATCTCACCCAAAAGCAAACTCATGCGGAACTACTGCAGAGATGTTTATGAACTACATGGATTATACTGATGATGCTTGTATGTATATGTTCTCTACAGGACAAAAAAATAGAATGCAAGCATTATTTGCTTCTGGTGGTTTTAGATATGGCATTACAACTTCAACAGCTTGTGGCGGAACAGTAACTCCTCCAACGCCAAGTTATTGCGCTGCTAACGGAACAAACGTTAGTTACGAGTACATTAAAAATGTTACTTTAAACACAATCAACAATACAACTGCTGCTAATGGTGGTTACGGAAATTTTACTTCTTTATCTACAACAGTAAATAAAGGTGCAGCTTATACATTAAGTTTAACACCAGGTTTTGTTGGTACAGCTTATAGCGAATACTTTAAAGTATATATTGATTACAATAACGATTTAGATTTTGTTGATGCTGGTGAGTTAGTTTATACATCTGCAGGAACAACAGCAGCGGTTTCAACTTCAATAACAATTCCTTCTACAGCTGCAACAGGTGCTGTAAGAATGAGAGTAATTATGAAAGATGGAGCAATTGCTACTCCATGCGAAGTTTATACATACGGTGAAGTAGAAGATTATACAATTAATATTCAAGCAGGAACAACTCCATCATGCGGACTTAGTTCTGGTTTAAGTGCTTCTGCTATAACTACAACAGGTGCAACTTTAAACTGGACAGCAGTTACAGGTGCATTAAGTTATAATGTTAACTACAAAACTAGCGCAGCTACTGTTTGGACATCTACAACAGCTACAACAAATAGTAAAGCAATTACTGGTTTAACTGCTGGAACAGCTTATGTGTTTCAAGTGCAAACTGTTTGTAGTGGTGCATCAAGCGCGTTTACAGCTTCTGCAAATTTTACAACAACAGCGCCTACAACAACAAGTACTTGTGCAACACCAGTTACAAATGCTACAGCTAGTATAACTTCTACAGGTGCAAACGTTAGTTGGTCAAATACAGGAGCTTCTTCTTATACATTAAGATATAAAGCTGTTTCTTCAACAACTTGGATTACAGTTGCTGCAAGCGCATCTGTTTCTCAAATAATTTATCAATTAGCTCCTGCTACAAACTATGAGTGGCAAGTTATGGCTACTTGCACTGGTTCTACTAGTGCATACTCTGCTTCTAGAACATTTACAACGCTTGGTTCTACAACTTGTGGTACAGATATTTACGAAGCTAACGAAACATTAGCAGCAGCAAAATCTATCTCTACAGGAACAACAATTAAAGCGTTAATTTGTGGAAGTACTGATGCAGATTGGTATAAAATTTCAAATTCGTCAACTTATCCGCACATTAAAGTTGCTTTAAGCACTTTAGCTGCTGATTACGATTTGTATTTATATAGTGCAGCTGGTGCATTGTTATACAAATCAGAAAACGGAACAACAACTGCCGAAAAAGTAATTTATAACAGCGCTCCAGTAGGAACGTATTACATTAAAGTTTCTGGTTACAATGGTGCAAACAATGCTACAACGTATTATTCATTGTTACCAACTCGTAGTTCTACAGCTTATGCTTCTAGATTAGCAGATGACGAAATCGTACCAAAAGACGACGTTATTTCTACTACTAATTTATTAGAAGGAATGATGGTTTATCCTAACCCAAGTGTTGATAATGTAATTAACGTTGCAATTCCAACAGCAGTTACTACAACTACTAAAATTACATTGTTTGATGCAATGGGAAGAATAGTAAAAACTGTTGAGGTAGAGCCAGCTTCTGTAAATACAATTACTACAGATGAATTCTCATCAGGTATTTATATTTTAAGAGCAGAAACTCAAAACGGAGTTGAAATGAGAAAAGTGCAAGTGATAAAATAATTTATTGCTTAGTATTAAGTTAAAAAGTCCTGTTTCGATAGCTATCGAAACAGGACTTTTTTTATACATTTACTTTGTTATTTATTAAGTGTAATAATGAATTTTAATATGTAAGTATAGCACAAGCGGACGCTTGCGCCATATTGGTTGGTAAATTATCTATCTATTTGTAATCAATTTCAAAGAATGATACTTTTATTATTGAAAATTTTTACTAAATTAGTAGTACTAAATTTAAAGTTCAATGAGAAAATTTTTGCTTTATATCTTGGTTTTATGTTGTTCAGAATTGCAAGCTCAAGACACATTAAGAGTTAGGGATGTTTTTGATTTTAATGTTGGCGATGTTTTGAATAGTAGTATACAACAAAATTATAAACAGCCTTCAGGCAAAATTGAAAAGATAATTAGTAAAACAATATCATTAACTAATGATACTGTTAACTATGTTATGGAAACTGTTTATTGGAGCCCAATAGTAAATTTTAATACAAATCCACCAACAGTTTCGCGCGATTACAGTATTCCATATCAAACTAAAGCTTCTTATTCTTCACTTGATTCAATTATTTCAGTTTCGTTCGCATTCGAAAGTGATTCCTGTAGTACTTTTTGGGATACTACATATTTCTCGAATCAGAACAATAGCTTGCTTTATGAATATGTATCATTGCTTGGTGGATGCTTTGAAGGAACCTATATCAATGAAAAATATGCTAAAGGTTTAGGGAGGGTTTATCATAGATTTCAGCGAGGAGCGGAAGGTTACGAAACAGAAATTTACACAACACTTTCTCCAGTATCGATAAACGAAGTTAAAATTGCAAACAATCTTGTGTTATATCCTAATCCTACCACCAAAGAGTTGAATGTTTTTTACGATTATAATTCAGATATTCGAATTTACAGTTTAATGGGCAATGAAATACTTAGTTTTACAAAAGAGCAAACAAAATTTCCAATAAATATTTCTGAATTACCTAAAGGCCTGTATTTGATAAAAACAGACAAAGAAATTCAAAAAATTATCAAACAATAATTTTCTGAAAATTTAGTGAATCTCCACTTTTAGCCCAAGCGTAAGCTTGTGCATAGATAACGCTACTTTATTTTTGTTGAACTAAAAATGCACTTCCGTTCCATTTTAAGTTATAGAGGTGTTCGCCGTTATCGTCGTTTATTACTTTTATTAAAGTACCAAATTGTGGTAATACAATTGCTGTAAACAATTCATCTGTGTTTAATTGTTTTTGCCACTTTTGGTTTTCTTTATCTATTTCGTCATTAGGGAAAAGTGATGAGGTAGGTTTTAAATTACCATCTGCTATTGCTTCATAAAACACTAGAGTATTGCACATGCAGCCTGCGCCGCAGGTTAGGTTTACTAGTACAAAATCTTTTTTTAAAGTTTTGTTTTTAAATAGTGCAATTTGCAAATCGCCAACTCTTGGTTTTGCTTTTATATAGCCATTTTTATTATCAAGTGTTACTATTAATTTTTTTCGTTCGGCATCAGAAATTGTATTTTCTATACCATCGCACAAAAAAACATTTTTGTTTATTTTGTAATAATACTGCTCAATGTTAAATGAATTTTGCGCAACTAAATTAGCGCAGAATAAAAGAGATAGCAAAATAATTTTGTACATTTTTTAGTCAAAAATAGTTGTGAGTTCAGTAATCGAATTAATAATATAATTTGGTTTTAAATTAGCTAATTCAGCAAGTGTTCCGTAGCCATACAAAACAGCAATTGTATCTAAATTATTGTTTATGCCAGCTTCTATATCACCAATGGTATCGCCAATCATAAAGCCAGAAGTAAACAAATGTTTTGCCTTAAGTAATTCAATCATTTTTGTTTTGTTGATTGAAACTCCGGGCTCAATTTCGTTACCAATTATACCAGTAAAAAAACGGGTTAATTTTTTTGTTTCGAGCAATTTTATTGTTGGTGTGTTTCTTTTGTTTGTAGCAATAAATAAATTGTAATTTTTACTTTTTAAATATGTTAAAACATCAATTACGCCACTATACAACAATGCATCATCGTAATTTGAATTGTCGTAACTACTTACAAATAACTGTTTTGCTTGTGCTATTTTTTCTGTTTCGTTTTTATAAATTGATGATAAAACAGAGTTTAAGTTAGCACCATAATCTATGTTTGTTTCATCAAATTTTTGTGACGGAGCAATTTCGCTAATTACTTTTTTGTAGGTGCTTAGCACCTCTAATTTGGAGTCAATTAGCGTTCCATCTAAGTCGAAAATTATGTTTTTATTTTTCAATTATTTTAATTCAAAAATATAAATTATAGTTTCTGAAGTTGGTTTATAAGTATTTAGTTGCTCGTTCCAAACATAAATGCTTCGCGCATTTGGAGGCATATCTATTAAGCCAACTAATTTATAATTTTCATTAATATATTTATTTGCCCATTCAAAAACATAAGTATCTGCACCTTGTTGAACTAATAATGAAATAGAATGTTTAAAGAAAACAAAATAACGAGGTTTAACTTTTTCTACATCGCTTATAAATTCTTTTTGCCATTCTTTATGTTTAGGAACATTATTTACTAATGCTGTAAAATAAGCGTGACGAGAAGGACATTTTTTATTTGTATAAAAATAGATTTGTGGCTCTGATCCAATTAATACAATGTTGTCTTCTGGTTTTGCGTTCGCGTTAATGTAATTCGCTATTTCCATTGATTCAGGAAATGGATTGTTTCCATAAATGGTTCTTAAAATTTGCTCATAATTCGGGCTTAAATAATAAGATTTTTGCGCATTAAAATGAGAAAAAGTTAAAAAACAGAAAACGACTAAATAAAGGTATTTAACTCCTTCTTTTTTAACTTTAAATGTGTTTTTTAAAATTGTATTAAAACAGTAATAAGTTAGTCCTGCAACAACAGAAAAACCGGGTATAGTTTGAATAAAATAATGACCGTAAAAATAAAATCCTGGAACTACTGTTAAAAATGAAAACAATGATAATGTTAAACCAAAAAATTTCAATTTTAAATCAATGCCTTTAAACCAAATTAGTAAAACCGCAAGTATGCTATGATACCAAAACATTTTGTAGTTTTCTAAAATTGCATCTCTAGTGTATTTAAAATATTTAATTCCTTCTTCAAAAGGCATAGCTCCAACGTATTGTTTAGAGTGCTCAAAAGTCCAATAATACATATCATCAAAAGAACCTTTACTATAAATAATTAGAAATAATAAAGCTACAATTGAAACTCCACCAATGGTGTAAGAAGAAATATTTATAAAAAATGATTTATAGTTTTTAGGAGAAGTAAAAATAAAATCTAATAAAATAATTATTCCGCCCCATAAGCAAAAAAGTACACCACTGGTTTTAACCATAAATGCGCAACCCATTGCTAATCCCATTAATCCATACCAATACCATTTGCTATGTTTTTTAGATAGTGCGTAAAAAAGTATTCCAAGACTTGTAAAAAATGCAACACCATGTTCAGCTTGAATTGTAAAGCCGCTTAAGTTTGGTGTAAGCGAAACAAACGCAAATGTAATGGCTGAAATTAAACCTGCTATTGGTGAAAATAACTGACGAGATGCGTTGTAAATAATTATTATTGTAGCCAGATTTAAGTATAAAAAACCTAAATGCATTCCTTTTACTGTTGCTCCAAAAACGGAAACCATAAAGCCATAAAAGTAAAATATACCCGGAAATTTAACTTCATAAAAATCTTTGTATGGTATTTTTCCTTCTAATATTAGTTTTCCAAAATAGCTGTATATTCCTTCATCTCTTTCAAAAGGAATGTATAAAAATTTAGAACGAATGATGTAAACTAAAAAAAGCAATAGAACTAATAGGCCAGTTACTACGCCTTCTTCAAGAGTAAAGTTAAATTTTGAAGTGGGTTTTAGTATTGGCTCTTGGTAAACAGCTTCTTGTTTTTTTTTCGCAACTACTTTTTTTGATTTTGACATAATTAAATTATGATTTATTTTTTATTTTCTAATAACGAAGTGTATGTTTTATAAATTCCATCTTCAATTTCCGTGAAATTAAAATCTGGAAAATCAGCTAAAATTTTAGAATTATCAAGCATTATTGATGGATTATCGCTTTGTCTTGTTTCTGTATAAACTACTTCAAAAGTTTCGGGAATTATTTTTTTTGTAATAGTTACAAGTTCGTTAATGCTTAGCGCATTGTTAGATGATAAATTGTAAATAGAAGATTTGTTTGTTGCAGAGTGAATTGATAAGCTTAATAATTTAGCAACATCTTCAACATAAACATAATCTCTAATAGTACTGCCATCGCCAAAAATATTTATTTTTTTTTCTGAAATTATTTTTTCTAAAAAAGTATTAACAATTCCTAATCCTTTACTTGTGTTTTGCCCTTTTCCATAAACATTAGAAACCCTAAAAATATCATGTTGTAATTTATATTTTACTTCAAAATAAGTAAGATAATTTTCCATTGCTAACTTAATTATTCCATAAGGAGAAAATGGTTTTTTATCTGATTCTTCTGTTAGTTTTTTATTAGAATTTCCATAAATTGTGCCCCCGCTTGAAACAAAAACTATTTTTTTTAATTTTAGTTTACATACACATTCTAAAAAATTTACAAACGGAAGTAAGTTTTTTTCTATCTCAAAAGCTGGGTTATTCCAGCTAGAAGATGGTATAGATTCAGAAGCTAAATAATAGATTAAATCTATTTCTTTAAAGCTTACTTTTAATTGTTCAGTATTATTTAAATCAATTTGATGATAAGGGAATAAATTAGAAAATTCACTTGAAGTACTTTTTCCAAACAAATTAAGTTTTAGTTCTGCATTTTTTTTTAATTCTTCAATAAGATGTTTTCCAATAAAACCATTTGCGCCAATTATAGCAATGTTAGTATACTTCATATATTAACCGTTTTTTCTATAATTGTATAAGGTCTATCTCTAACTTCATCATAAATCCTAACAATGTACTCTCCAATTATTCCTAAACAAATTAATGTTAGCGAGCTAAAAAAGGAAATAATAATTGCTAAAGACGCGAATCCTTTTACTTCTATTCCATGAGCAAAATATTCATACACCAATAGTAGCGAATAAACGCTTGCAAAAACAAAACCTAATAAGCCTATAAATGTTATAATTCGTATTGGTACAGATGAGAATGAAAATATTCCATCTAAAGCAATTTTCATTAATTTTTTTAATGTATAACCCGATTCACCATCAAATCTAGCAGCTCTTTCGTATTCAACTCCAATTTGTTTAAACCCAACCCAAGCTCTAATTCCTCTTAAAAAAGGACTTTTTTCTTTTAGCTTAAGCATGTTTTCAACTACTTGTTTTTTCATTACACAAAAATCACCACTGTCCAAAGGAATATCTGTGTTGCTTAAACTTTTTAATAATCTATAAAAACTATTATAGCTCAATTTTTTTATAAAAGATTCTTTTCTATTTTTTCTAACGCCATATGCAACATCATAGCCATTATCTAAATAACTAAAAAAGTGAGGTAATAAACTAGGCGGATCTTGTAAATCATCATCAATAACGGCTATATAGTCGCCAGTGCAATGAGATAATCCAGTTTTTACAGCAATTTGGTGACCAAAATTACGAGATAATTTTATTCCCTTTATGTAATTGTATTTTAACGATAATTCAACTATTTTATCATAGCTAGCATCTTTACTACCATCATCTATAAGTATAAGTTCTAAATTCCAATTTGAATGTATTCTTTCATTATCAATTGCTTCTAATAAGCTATTCATAAATTTTGAAGAATTATATATAGGTACAATTAAAGATATTTTGTTACTCATTGTTTTCTAATAATACAGCCTTTTTTTATATTTTCTAAAAGTAATAAAAATTACATTAATCCTAAAAATTATAAGAAATCTAGTTAAAAAAGTGATTAAAACTATTTTAGAAAGAAATTCTATATTTATTCATAATGTTGATATATTTGCATAGTGTTAAATTTTTGGTGTAAATTAATGTGTTAAAATGAAGGTAGTAATATTAGCAGGAGGATTAGGAACTCGTATTTCTGAGGAAACTACAATAAAACCAAAACCAATGATTGAGATTGGTGGAAAGCCAATAATTTGGCACATAATGAAAATTTATGCCCAATTTGGTTATAATGAGTTTGTTGTTTGTTTGGGTTACAAAGGTCATTTAATTAAAGAATATTTTATTAATTATTTTCTATATAATTCCGACATTACAGTTGAACTTGAAAAAAATGTTGTTGATGTTCATTTTACCAATTCCGAATCTTTTAAAGTTACATTAGTTGATACTGGTTTAGATACCAATACTGCAGGAAGAATTAAACGCATTCAAAAACATGTCCAAAACGAAACATTTATGCTTACTTACGGCGATGGCGTTGCCGATATTGATATAAATAAATTGTTACAGTCGCATAAAAATTCGGGTAAAATGGCAACATTAACTTCTATTCAATTGCCAGGCAGATTTGGTAATATTGAAACCGATGAAAATGGAGTTGTTACCAAATTTCAAGAAAAACCAGAAGGAGATGGCGTTTGGATAAATGGTGGCTTTTTTGTTTTAGAACCAGCAATTTTTAAGTATTTAGATGGCGATATGGACAAAATTCAATGGGAAAAAAAACCATTGATAGATATTGCAAATGATTCGCAATTAAACGCATACAAGCATATTGGCTTTTGGAAATGTATGGATGCGATGCGAGATAAAATAGAGTTAGAAGAATTGTGGGAGTCGCAAAATGCACCTTGGAAAGTATGGTAAATCTATTTGGTAAAAAATACTTTGGCAAAACAATTTTAATAACAGGTAATTCTGGTTTTAAAGGCTCATGGATGGCTCATTGGCTAATAAAAATGGGAGCTAACGTAATTGGTATGTCAAAAGATACTCCGAGCGAACCAAATCATTTTAAAATTTTAAAAGATAATTATACCGAATATTTTGAAACAGATATTACGGATATAAAAAATATTGAGCAGGTTTTTTTAAAACATAAAATAGATTTAGTTTTTCATTTAGCAGCACAATCTCTTGTTCGCTATTCTTATCAAAACCCTTTAGAAACATTTAATACAAACATAATGGGAACCGCAAATTTATTAGAAGTTTGCAAAAAATACAGCTCAGTTAAAGGTGTTGTTGTTGTTACTAGTGATAAATGTTACGAGAATTTTGAAGATGATAGACCATATAACGAAAACGATAGAATGGGAGGGTACGACCCTTACAGCGCGTCAAAAGGTTGTGCCGAACTTGTTGTAAGCTCTTACACAAGTTCATTTTTTTCTATCGAAAATTATGGTAAAACACATAGCACAATTATTTGTAGCGCAAGAGCCGGAAACGTTATTGGCGGTGGAGATTGGTCGTTGGATAGACTTATACCTGATGTTGTTAAAAACACGAATACAAATTTAATAACAGAAATTAGAAATCCTAATGCAACAAGGCCTTGGCAACATGTATTAGAGCCACTTTCGGGTTATCTTGTTTTAGGTCAAAATATTTTGTCAGAAAACATCAATGTTTCTGGAGGCTGGAATTTTGGACCAAAAAACAACGAAACTTTACCCGTATCAGAAGTTTTAAAACAATCAACAGCAGTTTGGCCAAAAATAAAATATCAAACACCAAATACAAATAACGCTTTGCACGAAGCAAAATTATTGCGTTTAGATTGCACAAAAGCGAATACAAAATTAAATTGGTATCCCGTTTGGAATACTCAACAAGCCATTGAAAAAACAATAGTGTGGTATAAAAATTATTACGAAAATTTTGTTTTAAATACAGAATCGGATTTAGAAGAGTATATTAAAAAAGCTGTTGAATTAAAATACGATTGGGCAAAATGATTTTTGAAGAGACCAATTTAAAAGGCGCTTATGTAGTTTCGCTCGAACTTGTTAATGATGCAAGAGGAGGGTTTGCTCGAACTTTTTGTAAAAAAGAGTTTTCAAAAATAAATCACACAAAAGAATTTGTTCAACTAAACCATTCTTACAACACGCACAAAGGAACAATACGTGGTATGCACTATCAAGTTGCGCCTTATCAAGAAATTAAATTAATTCGTTGTGTAAAAGGTGCAGTTTTAGACGTAATTATTGATTTAAGAAAAAACTCGCCAACATTTTTAAAGCATTTTGCAGTTGAACTTTCTGAAGAAAATAAAAAAATGATTTATGTGCCCGAGGATTTTGCTCATGGTTTTCAAACACTAACAAATAATGCAGAATTAATATACCATCATACTCAGTATTATACACCAGGCTCAGATGCTGGGATTCGTTTTGACGACCCAGCTCTTAATATTAAATGGCCTTTTGAGGCAGTTATGGTTTCTGATAAGGATAAAAACTATAAATTGATTGACAATAATTTTAAAGGAAACTAACTAATGAAATGTCGTTTTTGTAAACACGAAATTAAAACTGAATTTGCTGATTTAGTAAATAGTCCCGCTTCTAATTCTTATTTAACAGCACAACAGTTAAATGAACCCGAAGTTTTTTACCCACTTAAAGTAGTGGTATGCGAGAAATGTTTTTTAGTTCAAGTTGATGAATATAAAAAATCTGAAGATATATTTAATAGCGAATATGCTTATTTTTCGTCGTTTTCAATAAGTTGGTTAGAGCATTGTAAACGTTATACTGATATGATGATAAATCGTTTTGGATATGACGAAAATTCGCTTGTAACAGAAATTGCATCTAACGATGGTTATTTGTTACAATATTTTAAGCAGAAAAATATTTCAGTAACAGGTATAGAACCAACTTCTAATACAGCTGAAGTAGCTATAAAAAAAGGTATTCCAACTGTTGTTGATTTTTTTGGAGTTCGTTTGGCAAAACAATTAGCTTCAGAAGGAAAAAAAACAGATTTACTTTTAGGAAATAATGTATTGGCTCACGTTCCCGATATTATGGATTTTGTAGCTGGTATGCAATTGCTTTTAAAGGACGATGGTGTTATTACAATGGAATTTCCACATTTGTTTCAACTTGTTTTAAATAACCAATTTGATACAATTTATCATGAGCATTTTTCTTACTTATCATTTACTTCAGTAAGCCATATTTTTGAAGCGAATAACTTACAAATGTTTGATGTAGAAGAAGTACCAACGCATGGTGGTTCATTGCGCATATTTGCAAAACATAAAAACGACAGCTCAAAATCGATTAGCGAAAATGTTGCCAATATACTTAAAAAAGAGAAAGATGCTGGTATGTTGAATATTGAGTATTACAATAACTTTCAAACTAAAATTGAAAATATTAAAAACGATTTGCTAGAGTTTTTATTAACGCAAAAAAGAGCAGGGAAAAAAGTAGCAGCTTACGGTGCAGCCGCAAAAGGAAATACCTTGTTAAATTACTGCGGCGTAAAAAACGATATGATAAGTTTTGTTGTAGATGCAAATCCTGCAAAGCAAAATAAATTTATGCCTGCAAGTCATATTCCAATTGTTACTGAAGATAAAATTAAAACTGACAAACCCGATTTTATAATTATTTTACCTTGGAATATTAAAGATGAAATTGTAAAACAATTAGATTATTCAAAAACATGGGGATGCAAATTTGTAGTTCCAATTCCTAAGCTTGAGATTATTTAGTACATAATGAAAGTTTTAGTTACAGGCGCAACTGGTTTTATTGGTAATTATGTTATTCAGGAATTGTTGAGTCATGGAGCTAAAGTTGTCGCAACATCTAGCAATACTGCTAAAGCAAAAGAAAAAAGTTGGTATAACGAGGTAAATTATATCGAACACGATATTTATAAAACAAGTACAGAAAATCTATTTCAAAAATTCAACTCTCCCGATGTACTTATCCATTTAGCATGGGGCAATTTAAGTAATTTTAAAAGTCAAGATCATGTTGATATTGAATTGCCAGCTCACTATCTATTTTTAGAGAATTTAATTAAAAATGGATTAAAAGATCTTACTTGTATCGGAACTTGTTTAGAATATGGCATGCAAGAAGGATGTTTAAATGAAGAAATGGATAGTAATCCAATTATAGCTTATCCAATAGCCAAAAATAGTTTAAGAAAAAAATTAGAAGAGCTCACTAAAAGCTTTCAAATTTCATTAAAATGGGTACGCTTATTTTATATGTTCGGTGATGGGCAAAGCTCAAAATCAATTTTGCAACTATTAGACAAAG
>JAZKHE010000003.1:0-116491 GCA_040385525.1 Bacteroidota bacterium | reverse complement strand
GAGACAGAAAAAAATGTAAGCATCGCTGAAGCAAAAAAACAAAATCAGCAAAAAATATTTTTTGCAATTGGCTTTATATTAGCTGGACTATTAGCGCTCTTTGTATTTAAAAATTTAAGAGTAAAACAAAGAGTAAATACAATAATTACAAAACAAAAACTTGAAGTTGAACATCAAAAAGAATTGGTAGAAGAAAAAAACAAAGAAATTTTAGATTCTATAACTTATGCTAAACGAATACAAACTGCAATACTCCCACCTACTAGAATTGTAAAAGAATATTTACCAAACAGTTTTATTATATACAAACCAAAAGATATTGTTGCTGGAGATTTTTATTGGATGGAAAACATCAACAATAAAATTTTATTTGCTGCCGCAGATTGTACAGGACATGGTGTACCTGGCGCAATGGTAAGCGTAATTTGCAACAACAGTTTAAACAGAAGCGTTAAAGAATATGCTATTAGCGATGCTGGAAAAATATTAAATAAAACTCGAGAAATTGTAATTCAAGAATTTGAAAAAAGCGACGAAGAAGTAAAAGATGGTATGGATATTAGTTTATGCGTATTAGACAACAAAACAAATATATTAAACTGGGCTGGTGCAAATAATCCGTTGTGGATAATTAGAAAAAACAAAACTGAAATTGAAGAAATAAAAGCCAACAAACAGCCTATTGGTAAGCAAATTAACTCAGAACCATTTACAACGCATACAATAAATTTAAACGAAGGAGATACATTTTATATTTTTACAGATGGCTTTGCAGATCAATTTGGTGGAGGGCAAGGAAAAAAATTCAAATCTTCAAAAATGAAAGAATTATTGATTTCTATTCAACATGAAAATATGGATAATCAGAAAATAATTATTGATAAAACATTTGAAGATTGGAAAGGCAACTTAGAACAAGTTGATGATGTCTGCGTTATTGGAGTCCGCGTATAGGGAATTGGGAAATCTGTTAATTAGGAAATTGGTGAATTAGGGAATTGGTGAATTAGGAAATTAGTGAAATTGGTGATTTAAAAATTTATTCATCTAATACTATTATCAACGTACAAAATACAATCTACAAAATACATCGGACAACATACAACCTAACCCTTACTCCACTTTCCGTATCTCAAATAGACAAAAGATAACGCGCCCATAAATCCAAAGTAAACATACTCTACACTCCACACCCACTCTATTGAATATTTCCATTTTACTGCCATTAAGTATGTAGCAAACAAGTAAAACAATATTGTAATTACTTCTATAACTAACGAAGCAACTGTATTTCCTGTTCCAGAAACCGAACACAACAAAACATTAGTTAATGCAAACAATTGTATGGAGCCAGAAATTATCCATAACGACGGAATAGTTTGTTTTATTAATTCAGCATCGTTTGTAAAAATAGAAAGCACCAATTCTGGCATCAGCATGTTTAGCAAAGTAATTGCAAGTGTTAAAGCAAAACTAAAAAACATTATTTTATTAATTAATTGAAAAACTTTTGGTTTTGAATACCCTTGACCAATTGCATTACTAACCAAAGTATTTGTTGCGCTACCAAATCCCATTAAAGGAATCATTAAAACCATATATACGTTTCTAACTAAATTAGAAATCGCTAAAGGTCGTTCGCCCATTTGTTCAACAATCATAAAAAATACAAACCACGAAAACAATGCTATAAAGCTCTGAAACATGATAGGCACAGCCATATTTAATATTTGTTTTACTGTAGTTGTATTTAATTTTGAAAAAGGAAAAAGTTTATAAATTTCAATTCCTTTTTTTCGATATACATAAAATATGGCAAACAATGTAGCCAAAACTTCTGATAAAGAACTTGCTAAGGCAGAACCTCCTATGCCCATTGGCTCTATACTTTCGTTACCAAAAACAAAAATATAGTTTAAAATTATATTGCTAATTGCAGAAATTAATGTGGTATAAATTACAATTCTTGTATTTGAAATTCCAACAAAAAAAGAACGAATAGCTAATCCAATAAATGCAAAAAATATGCCCCAAGCGCGGTAATCAATATAATCTAAACTAGCTTGCAATACTGCTTTCGAACTCACAAAATAATTTAACACAGCAGGACTAAACCATTTTAAAAACACAAAAACAACTGTTGCCAGCATCAATAAAAAATACAAAGTGTGCGAAAAAACTTTTCCTATTTGAATATGATTTTTTTCGCCATCTAAACGTGCAATTAATATTTGTGCGCCAATGCTAAAACCAAATCCTAAAATATAAAAAGTAACGTAAAACAAAGCTGCAATGGCCGATGCACCAATTGCAACTTCGCTAACTCTACCCATAAAAGCAGTGTCGGTAACATTAATTACAGTTTGCGCAACACCACCTAAAATTATAGGATAAGAAATTTTCCAAATGTATTTATAGGAATTTTCTGCTTGCATTTATTCTACTTGCAACACAAGCCCTTTTAAATATTCGCCTTCTGGATGATAAATGCTATGCGCATGATCGGTTGGTTGAGATAAATAATGTAATAATCTTACTTTTCTCCCCGACTGAATAGCTGCTGACATAACCGTACTGTTAAACAAAAATTTATCTACTACTTGCGAACAAGAAAAAGTAAATAATAATCCGCCTGGTTTTATTCTTCTAAAAGCTTCTGCATTTAAACGTTTGTAACCTTGCACTGCGTTATGTTTTACATTTTGATGCTTAGCAAATGCTGGTGGATCTAAAATAATAATATCGTACTCTTCTTTCGAATTATCGAAAAAATTAAAGGTATCTATCGCAAACGATTGGTGTTTTTCTGTTTCACCAAAATTTAATTTTATGTTGTTGTCTGTTAATTCAATTGCTTTTTTAGAACTATCAACCGAGTGCACAAGTTCTGCTCCTGCTTGCAATGCGTAAACAGAAAATCCGCCAGAATAACAAAACGTATTCAATACTTTTTTTCCGTTGCTGTATTTGGCTAACAAATCTCTGTTCTCACGTTGGTCAATAAAGAAACCCGTTTTTTGACCAGTTTCCCAATTAATTTCAAATTTGCAATTATTTTCTAAAACACTATTTGTTTTAACTTCTCCCCAAAGCAATTTATTTTCTGCTTTTATCGGACTCATTTTAGGCATTGTTTCTTCGCTTTTATCGTAAATCGCTGTTAACGATTTTCCAAATACAGCTTTAAGCGCTTCAATCAATTCTGCTTTAATTAAATGCATACCAATTGAATGCGTTTGCAAAACCATTGTTCCATTATAAAAATCGGCTATTAAACCCGGCATTCCGTCACCTTCGGCAAACAAAAAACGATAAACATTTGTAGTCGCATTATCAATTAATCCTAATTGTTTGCGGTAATCGTAAGCTGATTGTATTTTGCTTTTCCAAAATTCATGATTCAATTCTGGAAACTCATTGCCAAAATAAAAAACACGCACAGCAATACTTCCTATTTGATAATGCCCTAAACCTAATGGTTCATCGTGATTAGAATAAATTTCTACCACATCACCTTCTTGCACTTCGCCTTTTATTTTTTTAATTGCACCCGAAAAAATCCAAGGGTGAAAACGACGTATTGATAAATCTTTACCTGAACCTAATATAACTTTTGCTCTCTCTGTCATTGTTAAAAAATTTGTTCAAAGTTAAGCTATTTGTTGAATAGTTGGTATGTTGAATTTAGTACATTTGAAAATTACAATTTTAGGGATGCTGAACAGAAAATTTATTTGGAAAAAATGGTACGGGTTTGTTATTTCACTCATTGTGACAATTATTTTTAGCACTTTTTTCATTTTGTACGCACATAAATCTAGTTACACCTTAATTTTTTTTGTGCTAACACTTAGTTTTCCTGCTTATTTGTGGCTTACTTATTTCGATGAAAAAATATTTAACTTAAAATTAAATTACGGAACAATTAAATTTATAGACAGTTTGATAGTGTTTTCAGTTGCTGGTTCATTTTGGTTTGGGCTTGATTATGCAAATGAACGTTATTGCAATAATATGCTGAACAATTCTTCTGTATTAGTTGAAGGGTATGTTTCTGGATATTTTACAATAATGGATGGTAAACATAAGGGAACATATGCTATTATGAGTTATGAATACGATGGAATAAAATATAAAAAACAATTAGGATATAGAAAGCCTCCATTAGAAATAAACGATAAATTACTATTACGTATTTCAACTACTGACCCTGAAACAATTCAAATACTTGCAGAAATCAGTCATTAAACTTTAACTTTTAAAAAGATGAATAAAAATTTACGTATTGTTTTTATGGGTACGCCCGAATTTGCAGTTACCATTTTAGATGCAATTGTTAAAAGCGGATACAATGTTGTAGGCGTTGTTACAGTGCCTGATAAACCTGCCGGAAGAGGGCAACAATTACACCAATCGGCTGTTAAACAATATGCTTTACAACATAACTTACCTTTATTGCAACCCGAAAAGTTACGCGACGAAAATTTTATAACCGCACTTAAAAATTGGAATGCCGATTTACAAATTGTAGTTGCATTTAGAATGTTACCACAAGTAGTTTGGGCAATGCCAGCAAAAGGAACATTTAACTTACACGCATCGTTATTACCGCAATACAGAGGTGCAGCACCTATAAATTGGGCTATTATTAATGGCGAAAAAGAAAGCGGTGTTACCACCTTTTTCTTAGACGAACATATTGATACAGGAAAAATTATTTTAAACGAAAAAGTAACAATTAATCCAAATGATTGTGCTGGCGATTTACACGATAATTTAATGAACACTGGCGCCAAACTAGTAGTAAAAACAATTGATTTAATAGAACAAAATAAAGTTGAAGCTCAGCCACAAAATTTATTTGCTGAAGCAGAATTAAAACATGCGCCTAAAATTTTTAAAGACGATTGCAAAATAAATTGGACTAAAAATCCACAAAATATTATTAATTTAATTCGAGGATTAAGTCCATATCCTACAGCATTTACAAACCTTTCCAGAGATGGTGAAATTATTTCAGTTAAAGTTTTTAAAGCCGAATTTTTAGAAGAAAATCATTCTTATAAAATAGGAACAGTTATTTCTGACAATAAAAATTACTTGAAAGTAGCAGTAAATTCAGGCTTTATAAACTTGTTAGATATACAACTTGCGGGTAAAAAACGTTTAGCTGTGCAAGAATTATTAAAAGGTTTTAAGCTAAATGAAAATACTTTTGTTGAATAATCAATGCTTTTGAAGCTTTTTTTTAAGTGATTGCTAAATTATTTTTTTAACAAAAAGCCATTTTATTAACAATTTAAGAGATTTTACGCTATAAAGTATTGCAGATAAGCCTATACACCTATATTTGCTACGAACATTAACATTAATAGTTTAACTTAAAAATCAAAAAAATGAACAAACAAGAATTAATCGACGCAATTGCTGACGAAACAAAAATGACTAAAGTAGATTCTAAAACTGCTTTAGAGGCTATCACTAACCAAATTACTAAAGCTTTAAAAAAAGCTGATAGAGTTGCATTAGTAGGTTTTGGTTCTTTTTCTGTAGCTAAAAGAGCTGCTAGAACTGGTCGTAACCCACAAACTGGAAAAGACATTAAAATTGCAGCTAAAACTGTTGTTAAATTTAAAGCTGGTTCTGAATTAGCTGAAACTGTAAACAGCAACAAGAAAAAATAATTTCAAAATTATTTTGAATTAAAAAGAGTCTCGACTAAGTCGGGACTTTTTTTTATTTAATAAACTTCTATTTTACTGGATAGACCTTTTAAAATTAATTTCAAAAATTTAAATGAATTATTAGTTATTTCTCGCCTATATTTTTATAAAACACTTGCTAATATGGTTTTTATATACTTAGTTTGCGTTTGTACAATGCAACTTATCTCTATAGATATATGACAATAAATTTTGAACTAACTGCGGAAGATTATTATGAATTCAATTACTATTATCAGTGGTCAAGCCCTGAAAAAAAATGGTATAGAATAATATACCGACTAATAACGTTTTCTGTTTTGTTTTTTATACCTTTTTTTATGGGATATAAACTAAGCAATTATGGTTTTTATGAATATAGTTTAGGATTAATGGGATTAGCTTATGCTCTATTTTTTTTTGGCTCATTTACAAAATGGTTAATTAAAAGACAAGCAGACAAAGTGCTTAACGGAGGCAAGAATATTAACCTAATTGGTCACCGTACTATTAACTTCAATGACTCGAAAGTTTATTTTAAAACTGACACAGAGAATTCTGAAATTGAATGGAAAGCATTTGAAAAGCTTTGTGAAACAGAACAATATTTATTTTTATTTGCCTCAGTTAATCAAGCATTAATAGTTCCCAAAAAGCATCTATCAGATATAGAAGTTAAAGAATTGAAAGAGTTAATTAGACAAAAACTGTAGTTGAATTAAAACTGGTTCTGATTCAGCTAAAACTTTAAACTGTAACTACTTTTTGTTTTTGTTCAACCTATAATTTGTACTCAATTAAACTTTTATATTTGTCTATCAACAAAAAAACTATAAACCAAAAACTGTCAACCAAAAACCATAATAATGAGCAAAGCAGAAAAAATAAAAAATTTTAACCCAAACGATATTGGTAATAAAGACAACACCATTTTTGGTTTACCATTTACCGTTAGCGAAGCCGAAGTAGTTATTTTACCAATGCCTTGGGAAGTTACCGTTTCTTACAGCGCAGGTACTGCACGCGGACCAGAAGCTGTTTACGATGCTTCGTTTCAAATTGATTTATACGAACCTTATATAAAAGATGCTTGGAAATTAGGCATTGCCATGGATGAGATTTCTGCCAAATGGTTAAGCACCAGCGATAGATTACGCAAAAAAGCAGAAAAATATATTGCCCTTTTAGAAGAAGGAAAAACGTGGGAGAAAAACAAAACCATGCAAACCATACGTTTAGAAATAAACAAAGAAGGAAAAGCTTTTAAAGAATGGGTAAAAAAGAAAACATTATTACACCTTAAACAAGGTAAATTAGTTTGCGGTTTGGGTGGCGACCACAGCACACCACTTGGTATTGTTGAAGCTTTGGCAGAACAACACAAAAGTTTTGGAATTTTACATTTAGATGCACATGCCGATTTACGCAATGCTTACGAAGGTTTTGAATACTCGCATGCATCTATTATGTATAATGTTTTAAAAGTTAAACAAGTAGAAAAATTAGTGCAAGTAGGAATTCGCGATTATTGCGAAGAAGAAGTAAACATAATTAATACATCAAAAGGAAGAGTAAAAACATATTTTGATAGAGACATAAAACACCGTCAGTTTGAAGGCGAAACCATTAAAAAAATTTACAGCTCTATTATAAAAGATTTACCAAAAAAAGTGTACATCAGTTTTGATATTGATGCCTTAGACCCTAAACTATGCCCCAACACAGGTACACCAGTTGCAGGAGGTTTTGAGTTTGAAGAAGCACTTTACATTATACAATTGTTGGTAGAAAGCGGACGCACAATTATTGGTTGCGATTTAAACGAAGTTGGCCCAGGCAATAGCGATTGGGATGCAAACGTTGGCGGACGCATTTTATACCGCATGTGTAATTTAATGGCGTTGTCTAACGGAAGGTTTTGAGTTATGAGTGTTGAGTTATGAGTTTGACATTCAGAACACGTTAAAGAATCTAAACTCAAAACGTAACTTAAACTAAGTTTCTCAAAAGCATTTTAATAGTAAAAAAATATTTTTATGAAAAAAAAACTTTTGTATTATTTATTACTGATTAGTCTCACAATCGTAATACCATATTTGACGACAATGATTTTAATCAGTATTACCGGAGACAGATACAAAGGGATGACTTTAGCAATAATTCCAGGTATAGTAATTGTTCATTTAATATTTGGTTTAATAGCAATTAAGCTAAACTGGACAAAAAAAATTGTTTGGACTTTGGTTTTATCTACTCTTATTTTTGGTGTTGTTTTTTTAATGTTAACTATTCAACTTATAAAAAGTAATCTTGGCCTTTATGGTTTTTGGGACATAACACTTTCTAATTTAATTGCAGGATTTGTAATTTGGGAATCTTTCTTTCTAATTAGTAATAAGTTACAAAGAAAAACTAGTTAAATTTTCAAATTCAATTCTGGCTCAAGTGTCCGCTTGGGCTTGTAAAATAAATAGCTCCAAAATTTGCGAGAAGGAACGCCGACGCAAACTAATGAGCAAAACAAAAACCAAAAGACTGCTTCGTACCTTGCAGCCTTTTGGAAGAAGGAGCAACCACCTTACATAACTTTGAATTTTAAAAATAACTGTTATACTATTAATAATTTTATTGCAAAAATTAATTTATAGTTTATATATTTAAATTCATATTTATTACAACAAAAAAACCATGGTAACTTCTTCAATAATAATTAAAGCGCCAGCAACTAAAATTTGGGCGGCATTAACAGAAATTCAACAAATGAAAGAATGGTATTTTGATATTCCTGATTTTGTTTTAGAAGTTGGCAAAACATTTAATTTTTACGAAAGCGATAAAAAAGAATACCACCACCGCTGTGTTATAAAAGAAATTGAAACCAACAAAAAGTTTTCGCACACCTGGACTCATCCTAGTCATAGCAAAGGCGAAAGCATTGTTACCTGGCATTTGCAAGAAGAAAACAATCAAACAAAAGTTACCTTAACACACCAAGGAATAGAAAATTTTGCAGATGGCGGCGCAGCTTTTGCGCCCGAAAATTATAAAATGGGTTGGGATGGCTTTATGAGCATTTTAAAAAATTACATCAACGGTTTAAAAAAAATTAAATACACAACAACAATAAATGCATCGCCCGAAAAAGTATGGAACACATTATTTAACGACGAAACCTACCGACAATGGACAAGTGCGTTTACTGAAGGTTCGCACTATAAAGGCGATTTAAAGCAAGGTGGAAGAATTCATTTTTTATCGCCAAGCGGTGGAGGTCTTTATAGCAATGTATTTTTTTTAGTGCCAAATAAAAACGTAATGTTTCAACACATTGGCGAAATTAAAAATTTTGAAGAACAAGCTATAGATGATGAAGCAGAAAAATGGACAGGCTGTTTTGAAAATTACACTTTAAAACAAAACGGCAACGAAATTTTACTCGAAGTAGAAATTGATATGTCGCCCGAAAATATTGAACACATGAATGATATTTTCCCTAAAGCTTTAGCAAATGTAAAAGCCATAGCTGAGAAAAATTAAAATTTATTTCATACTATAATCAAACTTGCTTTTTTAAAGAATTCTTATGACAACAGAATCAATTATCATCTTTAAGCCAAACGATAAAAGAGCAAAGTATGCAATTATTGGAATTTGGATTGTTTTTACAATTGAAATAATTTCTATGCTTTCAAATTATTTGCAATACGACCTTATTGATTCCGTAATGAATGGTTTATCAATAAGTCAACTTGTAGCAGATAATAACGATAAGAGACAGCAAATTATTAATTTAATTAGCTTATTATTTATAATAGTTTCTGGTGTTGCATTTATTTATTGGTTTAGAAGAGCTTATTATAATTTAGGTTTAATTGCAAACACAATGCATACTGATAATTGGGCTATTTGGGCATGGGTTACACCTATAATTAGTCTTTTTCGCCCATATCAAATAATGAAAGAATTATATGAAAAAACAGATAATTATTTAATAGATGAAAAAGGAATTTCGGTTGAAAAAACAAAATTGCCATTTATAGGAGTATGGTGGTTCTTTTGGTTAGCGGCAAGAACAACGGAATCAGTTTTAAGTAAAATCTATTCTAAAAGTGATACAATAGAACAAATTATGTTTTCAACAAAAATGTTTATAGTATTTAATTTTGTTGAACTTATTCATTGTATTATAGCCATTAAAATAATTGCAGACTATTCTAAAAAAGAATCAATATTATTCGAAACAAATCTATTTAGTATACCTTTTACAAGCTAATTCAGATTTTATTTACTCAACAACAACAATTTGCTTGTTGTATTCTACTTTGGCACCAGTTGTTAATTTGTTGCGTTTTCTAAGTTCTGTTTCACCGTTTACTTTTACCAAACCATTATCTATAACATCGTTAGCTTCTGCACCATTTTCGCACCAGCCTATCGCTTTAATTAACTGATTAAGCTGTATATATTCGCCTGTAATTTTAAAAGTGTTCATTGCGTTAATTTTTGCAACAAATGTACTAAACAAAATCAATGCTATACTTTTAATCAATTTAGCTTTTTATTAATTTCAATTATATTTTTTACATTTATACCAAACAAAACTTACACATGAAAAACGTATTTAAAAAAGAAGACGCTACCGAAATTATTAATCGTATTAATAAACTAACAGCTAACACAGCTCAACTTTGGGGAAAAATGAATGTAGGGCAAATGCTTGCACATTGTAATGTAACCTACGAAATGGTTTACGACAACAAACATGCTGCACCAAGTGGCTTTACAAAACTTATGCTTAAATTATTTGTGAAAAAGATAGTGGTTACTGATAAAGTTTACAAAAAAAGTAGTCAAACCGCTCCTGCTTTTATTATTAAAGAAACTAAAGATTTTGAAGCAGAAAAAACGCGTTTAATAAACTACATAACTAAAACACAAGAGCTTGGCGAATCGCATTTTGATGGCAAAGAATCTCTTTCGTTTGGTGCATTAAACAAAACAGAATGGAACTATATGTTTTATAAACATTTAGATCATCACTTAAATCAATTTGGTGTTTAATTAAAAGATTTCGCACCTACGGCGCTTGTAATTTTTGCTTGTTTTATATCTACCAATAGTTCGTCCATACGGGACTTTTTTCTGCAAAAAATAAAACTATAAATTACAGATTTACAATTAATATATAAGTGTCCGTTTATTACTACAAATCTTTATGAACTTGGGATAGACTTAAATTCGGGAGACGCGAGCGAGTAGGACACGGCAAAAGTTTGGGGAACTTTTGAGCGAGCATGTGTGTAGGCGAAAGCGAATAGTTTTGTGCGAAGGCGTTCGTTTTGTCTTGAATTTTCTTTGGTTCGTTTCTTTTTTTCAAGAAAAAGAAATGAACGTAAAGAGCCACTAAAGCTTGTTAGTTAGAGTTGCTGTATAGTTAAACGAAAAAAAACACGTTCGTGTAAATTAAAAACTATTTTAAAACAAAAAAATCCCGTCCCGATAGCTATCGGGACGGGATTTTTTTTGTTACTTTTCGCTTAAACTAAGCTACTGCTATATTTTTTAAGTAAGATAAATGAGAACGGAAAGCGCTCATTACCGAAGGAAATTCTTGGTATCTGATATTAAATTCTTTACACGTTTCTTTTACAATTTTATTAATTTCTGGATAGTGAATGTGGCTAATTTTTGGAAACAAATGATGCTCAACCTGAAAGTTTAATCCACCTACAAACCAAGAAACAATTTTGCTTTTTGTAGCAAAGTTTGCTGTTGTGTTTAATTGGTGAACAGCCCATTCGCTTTCTATTTTATTTGTATCAGGGTGTGGAGTAGGAAAGCTAATATCTTCTACTATATGCGCTAACTGAAACACAATTGATATTGTAATTCCAACAGAAGTTGTCATAATTAAAATACCTACAACAGCTTTTAACCATCCTAAAACCATAATTGGCAATACAAACAAAGTAAAAATAGAAATTGCTTTTGTTACCCAAAACACAACATGCTCGTAGGGTTTCATTTTTCTGTATTTAATGTCGCCTACTTTACCTGTAAAGTATTTTGCAAAATCAGTATAAAATATCCACACAATGTATAATAAGGCATACATAAAAATAGCGTAGATGTGTTGGTATTTATGATACCATTTTTTTTCTTGTTCTGTATTAATGCGCATTAAAGGTATTGCAATATCATCGTCCATACCTTCTACGTTAGTATACGTATGGTGAATAATGTTGTGTTTTGCTTTCCACATAAATGTGCTACCACCCAAAAAATCAAGTGAATGCCCCATAATATCGTTTACCCATTTTACGCTAGAGTAACTGCCATGTGCGCCATCGTGCATAACGTTAAAGCCAATTGCAGCAATTGTTATACCTTCTAAAACAAATAATATATTGCTTATCCATAAAGGCGGATTAACAATTACAATAACTAAATATAAGCTAACTAATGTGGTTAATAAAACTCCCGTTTTAAAATACAACTTAATGTTGCCCGTTGGTTTTGCTTCTTGCGATTTAAAATAATTATCTACTCTTGAACGTAATGCATCAAAAAAAGGACTTTTTGAATTGTTAAAGGTTACTTTTGACATAATTTAATTTTGTGTTTACTACAAATTTAAGTCATAAATCATTAAAAGCATACAAATTAACAAATTATGTGCTTTATGTTTACTAACAATAGGTAATTGATAAATTTGGTGGCAAAAAACAATAGGTTGCGCTTAAAAAAACCTTAATTAGACTTAAAAAATGGGTTATGAAGCGCATTTGCACCCCACATTTGCCAGCCAGTAATTAGTTTATCATTAGTATTTATTGCAAAAAGTTTTCCTGATGAAGAACCGCTATAAATCCAACCATTATGTGCTATTGGTTCTGTTATTACCGATTCTATTGTAAAAGATTGAATGGGTTTAAAATTTAATGTATAGGATGTTATTTTATCATCGGCACTTGCTACAATTATTCTATCTTCTAAAACCAAGGGCATTAAATTTACTTTTTCAACAGAATTTATGTTCAAATTATAATTCCATAATTCGTTATTTGTTTTTAAATCAATGCACTTTATATTATTATTAAACGAAACATATAATTTGTCTCTTGAAATTACCGGTCGGCAATTTGTATAATTCATTAATTGATTGGGAGAACTATTTTTAAATTCTTTAATAGAAAAATTAGTGCTACAATTTAAAAATGCAAATTGTTTTTTAAAATCATTTTTATCCAAGGCTATCAAATTTATTTTTTCGCTAGTTTGAGATTCATTAACAAAACAATAAACATGCGATTCCGAAATTGTTGGAGGCGTAACTGCATTAACTAAAAGTTGCTGTTCTAATTTTCCGTTAGTTTTATTAAAGCTGTAAAGTGTTCCTTCTAAACTTGTAACAAAAACGTTTAAACCGCTTACAACTGCGCTTGCTAATGCTTCGCTATCTAACCAATTTTGCCATTCAACTTCACCTGTTTTTAAATTAAAAGCGGTTAACACATATTTGTTTTTTTTATTTCCAGAATAAATATCATTAGGATAAGTTACATATACTTTTCCATCGGCTACAGTTGGTGTAGAAAAAATAGACGAACCCAACCACTTTGACCAAAGTAATTTTCCTGATTTGCAATCTAAGGCATACAATGTGCACGAATAAGTATTTATCAAAACAATTTCGTCGGCAACTACAGCAGATGAAGCACCCGATTCGGTGAGTTCTTGTCCCCAAACAAATTTGCCTGTTGTAGAATTAAAACAATAAAAGTTTTTAGACTGAAAACCTTCGCTTAAAAAAAGCAAATCGTTATGTATTGCTGGCGAATTTACAGGATTAGTTGAACCAAAATTAATTTCAAATCCATTTTCGTTTTTCGTAACTTTTTGCTGATTGAAAGCATTTATTCGAGTGGTAGGAATGGACATAAATTCTATTACAAAACCATCTTTTGTTTTTTTAGCTGCTTTGTAATGTTCCTCAATTTTTTTTGAACCCACATAACTATATTCTATTTCAGTATTTCTAATTCCATTGTCGTTTAAACTGTAATCTAAAACATCAACATTTCGTTCGTACTGAAAACTTAAATCGTATTTTTTACCTTTTGGCAACAACAAATTTGCTTTGCCTTGTGCGTTTGTTTTTGCAACATAAACTTGTGAAGTTCCTTTTATATTTAAATAAATATTTTCGTTAGGTAACTTATTTTTTTCTAAATCTAAAATTAAAATAGATACCAAAACTCTTGCTGATGTTGCTTTTTCAGTTACTTGTAAATTTTGAATGATAGTGTCTCCTTTACTAATTTCATTTACATTGGTTGGTATGTAACGAATTTTTTTAGTCATTACAATTCCATTTCTATTCGGAATATAAACATTATCATAATTACTAATTTCGGCAACCGAAACTGCATACGAATTATTTATAGGCAACAAAAAATAAGCTTCGCCTTTATTGTTTGTTTTACCAGTAAAAACTCTATTTATACTTGGGCAAGAAAGTTTAATTGCCACATTCGGTAAAGCTAAATTGCTTTCGTTTTGAAGCACTATATTTACTGCCGCAGTTGTTGCCGTAGCTTTTGGTAATGTTGCATAATTTTGAAAAACGGTATCTACTTTTAAGTTAGTTGCAGTAGAAACAACATTAGAATAAACAATTGTTTTAACTAAATTGCCAGTGTATTTTGCAGGCACACTAATTTCGGAATGATTTTGTACATCTCTAAAATTTACGGAATATGTTTTACCTAATACTACCGTTAACTCAGCTTTACCTTTAATATTTGTAATAATTTTAGATTCTGCTTTTGTTTCTTTATCAATCAATAAAATATCAAAAAAAGGAACGGGCTGTTTGTTGTTGTCTATAAGATTAATAAACAAAGTAGTTTTATCTGGCTCTAAATTTTGAGCTGATGCAACAAACTGAAACGCTACTAAAAAACAAATAAAATATTTCATACTAGGTAAACAGAATTTTTATAGTTTTAGTATTTCAAGTATAAAAAAAGCCTTTTATCGTTATGACAAAAGGCTTTATAATAGATAAACAGAAAATTATTTAACTAAAACATAATCTTTTCCATTAGAATCATCACTAACCACAAATTTAGTTTTTGAATGTTCTAAAACACTGCAAGTAGCATTAAATGCGGGAATAGTATATGGAAAAACACCTAAAATAACTATTGTTTTTTCGGGCGCATTAATTGTAAACTTTTGATTGGATAAACTATAGGTATATTCTTGAGTTACTGAAATAATAGATTGAGTTAAGGTTATAACTCCAGTTCCTTCTTTTTTAGTTGTTTTAGCAAATTCCATTTTAACAAGTCCAGTACTTACAGACGAATCTGCCCAAGTTGTTACATTCCAAGTACCTTGCAATTCTTTATTAATTTTAACGTCTTTTGAGCACGATACAATTATTAAAGTACCCAAACAAATAAAAAGTAATTTTTTCATCATTGTTATATTTTGTTTATTGTTAATTACTACATCTTACAAATTCATCGTCAATTAAATCGCGATGTCCCCAATACTTTAAAGTTTTATTGATTATAGCTTTGTCTTCTATACACATTTTTCCTCGCATGCTCATTAATATTGCCATTTCTAAATTCTCCCACGGTAAATTCCCATTGTCTAATTGTGCTTTTATTAATTGCGGGACATTACCTTCAAACATTAAATGCGGTTTTGTTTGCATAATACCAACAATAATAGTTGTAGGAGCTACATTACCAAATCCTGGTTCAGAAAATTTTGGGAAACCACCCATTTTTGTAATTTCAATTAGTTTTTTAAAACTAGCTTCCAAAACTCTTTCTCGCATAGCATTCCTCAATGAATCATTTGTTCCATCATAATGATAAGATAAAGCTTGATCGAGAATTAGCATTTCTTCTAACTCAAAACGAATACTATCTTTTTGTTGCTTAGTAATTGTTTGTGCAAAACAGTTTATATTACTAAAAATAAGAAATAAGATTAGGAAACTATTTTTCATGTTCTTATTTAAACAATATACAAGTTACAACGTACAATCTATTCTTCCTTAAAACCAAAATTTAGTTTTTTCTTGTGACTTGTTTTGTTTTTTGTAATTCTCGTAAAGCAAATGGATTATACCATCACTCATACCAATTTGCGGAACCAAAACTCGCTCTATATCTGCGGTTTTCATTACGGTTATAAATATTTCAGTTGCAGGCACAATTACGTCGGCTCTATCTGGATTCAAATCTAATAATTTTATTCTTTCTTCGTAATTATAAGAGTTTAACATGCCGTACAACTCATTCAGTTTTCTAAACGAAATGGTTCTGTCTTCTTTTTTCTTGGTCATGTTGTACAACTTATTAATGTTGCCACCCGAACCAATTGCCATTAAAGGCGAATGATTTTCGGTGTTTATTTTAATCCATTCTTGCATTTGATTCCAAGTTTCTTTATCAACCTTGTTTTGCAAAATACGAATGGTACCAATGTTAAACGATTTTGAAGCAACTATTTTATTATTATCAAAAACAGTTAACTCGGTGCTACCTCCACCAACATCAATGTATAAATATGCTTTTTTAGGATTAAGCATTTCTTCAATGTGATTGGAATAAATTATTTCGGCTTCAGTTGCGCCATCAACAATTTCTATTTCTAAACCGGCTTCTTTTTTTATACGCTCAATTAATTCTCTTCCGTTTTCTGATTCGCGCATGGCTGATGTTGCACAAGCTCTGAATGCAAGCACTTCGTGCACTTCTATCAACTCTTTAAATGCACGCATGGTTTTTACCATTTTATCACATTTATCGTCCGAAATTCTTTTTAACATAAATGCATCTTCGCCTAAACGAAGCGGAACTCGAATTAAAGATGCTTTTTTAAAAACTGTTTCGCCGTTTGGTTTTTCGTAAACATTACAAAACAATAATCTAACTGCGTTTGAGCCTATATCTATCGATGCAAATTTCACAACTATTTAGCTTTTTTAATCAATAACTTTTTTTCAAGGTACGAATAAATCTCGTCTTGTGCTCTAACTTTTGATGCGTTTTTAGCAGGTGTTTTATACACATTATCTTGTTTTTCGTTAATAACGCGCACCTTGCAAGTTCCTTTAAATTGTATATTTAAAATATCTTTTATTTCTTTTTGTAGTGCTGTATCATAAATAGGGCAAGCTACTTCAGTTCTATGATCTAAATTTCGAATCATCCAATCTGCAGATGAAATAAAATATTTTTCGTCGCCGCCATTACAAAATACAAAAATACGCGAGTGCTCTAAATACTTATCTACCAAACTAATAATTTGTATGTTTTCGCTCATTCCTTTTATTCCAGGAACTACAGAGCAAGTACCTCTAATAATTAAATTTACTTTTACTCCTGCTTGCGATGCTTCGTATAATTTTAAAGTAATTTCTTCGTCAACCAAACTATTCAGCTTAATCATCATGTAAGCAGGTTTACCCTCTTGGGCATTTTCTATTTCTTGCTGAATAAGTTTTGTAATTTTATTTCGCATAAAAAATGGCGAAACAACAAGATGTTTGTAATTACCAATTCTAAAATTACTTGAGAAAAAATTAAACACATTTTCTACTTCGTTCGTTATTCTTTTATCACAAGTTAAAAGTCCTTCATCGGCATAAATTCTCGATGTATTTTCGTTAAAATTACCTGTGCCCACATAAGCGTATTGCACTGTTTTATCTTGCTCTTTACGAGTAATTAAAATAATTTTAGAATGTACTTTTAAACCTTGCACGCCATACACAACATTTGCACCTTCGTCTTGCAAAAGGTTAGCCCATTTTAGGTTGGCTGCTTCGTCAAAACGCGCTTGCACTTCAATTAAAGTTGTAACACTTTTACCATTTTTAATTGCATTTAATAATGGCTTAATTATGTTTGAATTTTTTGCCGCTCTATAAATGGTAATTTTAATATCTGTAACTTTTGGATCGATGGCTGCTTCGCGTAACAAATCAATTACATAATCGAATTTTTGATAAGGAAAATGCAGCATAATATCTTTTTTTCTAATTACAGAAAAAAGGCTTTTTGCATTTACAAAATCGGGATGTGCTAAAGGCTCAATTGGTTTGTTTAACCATTCTTTTGGACCAATTGATGGGAAATTAATAAAATCTTTAAAGTTGTGATAACGCCCACCCGGAATTAAAGTTTGACTTCTATCAAACTTCATTTTCTTTAATAAAAAATCGAGCAAATCTTTTGGAATTGTACTATCAAAAACTAATCGAACAGGATTTCCTTTGCTACGCATTTTTAATCCTTTTGCAATTTTTTCGGGAATACTGATTGATAAATCTTTTTCTATATCTAACTCCGCATCACGGGTTAATTTTATAGTGTAAGCATTGTAAATATCGTAATCAAAAACAGAAAATAATTCATCTAAACAATATCGTATAATATCATCTAATAAAATAATGTATTCTTTTTTATCGCGCTTAGGTATAATTAAAAAACGAGGTACTGAATCGGGCACCTCTAACATAGCATACATGGTATTTTTTACCGCGCCATTTTTTTCCAATTTAATAGCCAAATAAATTGACTTATCTTTTAAATAAGGAAACTTTGGCGCCGTTTGAATCATAATTGGAACCAAAGCAGGCCTTACTTTTTCTTGAAAATAACTACGTACAAAATCGCCTTGCTCCTTGTTTAATTGCTTTTCGTTTATAATGTAAACATTACCTTTTTCGAGTTCTTTTACATTTTCTTGATAAATTTTTTCGAATTTTTTTTGTTGCGAAATAACGGTTTCATGTATGGTTTCCATAACACGAATTGGGTTTTCACCAATAACGTATTTGGCTTTACTTCCCAAGCCAATCATACGTTTTACGGTAGCAACTCTTACTCTAAAAAACTCGTCGAGGTTGTTTGAGAAAATGCCTAAAAATTTTATTCTTTCTATTAAAGGATTTGTTTTATCGGCAGCTTCTTGAAGTACTCTATCGTTAAAAGATAACCAACTAATATCTCTGTTTACAAACTTTGGATTTTTAAGCGCCATAAAAAAATTGGTGAACTACTTTTTAGATGTCTTTTTAGAAATTGTCATTTTAAATTCCTTAGGAATACTACTTAATAAGGAATTAGATTTAGGTGCACTTGACTTTGTTTTTTTTGTCCCGATAGCTATCGGGAGTTTTTTTGTAGTAGATTTTTTAACCGTAGCTTTTTTTATAGGAGTTGCTTTTTTAATCCCGATAGCTATCGGGACTTTTTTTACTGCAACCGTTTTTTTAGTCGCGCTTACTTTCGGGACTTTTTTCTCAATAATTTTATCAAACTTAATTGAACTCGCTTTTGCAGGCAAACTTTTTGAAGGCAATTTTTTAATTGACTTTGCTTTTACTAGTTGAGAAATTACTTTTTCGTTTTTATCTGTTTCAATAGAAAAATGCGTTTTATAAAACTTTTTAGCAATTTGTTTTACAGCTTCTTGAATTGTTTTACCAAGTTTAGAAGCAGCATCTTTGTTAATATTCGACAAATGTGCCTCAACTAAATTGTGCAATTGCGTTTCTATTTTTTTACGATAATCTTTTTTATGGTTGTTTTCTGTTTTCATAGTAATAAGTATTTGTACACCAAATCTATAAAATTTGATTGATTTTTTAATATTAAGTTTTATAATTTAATATTTATTCGATTTAAATAAAAAGCGGAGCAGCATAAATGTGCCTAAAATAGCCGAAATAGCAAAAACTACTCTAGCCAGAGCTGGTTCGTGATCGTATATTAATAACATGGTAGAACCTATAAACATTGCTCCAATTAAAAATGCTGCGCCAGTTAAACGCGCAAAACTGTATATGTTTTTACCCAATCCTTTTTTATCATGAAATTTAATTTCGTGTATTAGTTTACCTTGTTTTACTTTGTATAAAATTTCATTTACTTCTAAAGGAAAATCTCTTAACAAACTAACGTAATTACCTAATGTATTATAAATTGCATTTGCAAATTCGCTTGGGCTATATTTTTTCTTGATTAAATCTTTGGCGTGTGGCTCAATAATTTCGGGTAGAGATAAATCGGGATCTAAGTTGTTTGCAAACTTTTGTATTGTTGCTAATGCCTTAAATAAAAAGTAAATAGACGATGGTACTATAATATTGTATTTTAAAATTATTTCAACACTATTTTGAAGCACCAACGAAATATCAATATTATTAAAAGGTAATGTACCATACTTTTTAAGTAGTTGTTCTATTTCAAATTCAAGTTCTTCTTCTTGCTCAAAAAATTTTAATTCGCCAAGTGTTAGCAAAGATTTAGTAATAGTTTTTACATCTTTTCGAGCAAAGCCTAAAATAAAACCTGCTAAAAAATTAAGGTGTGCTGGTTTTAAAACGCCAACCATTCCAAAATCAATAAATGCAATTACATTGTTTTTCATTACAAAAATATTACCCGGATGTGGGTCTGCATGAAAAAACCCATGTTTCAATATCATTTGAACAATTATGTCGGCACCATTTGCAGCTATAATTTTTCTATCGGCACCCACTTCGCTAAATCGATGTATTTCGTCTGGCGGAACACCTTCAATTTTTTCCATTATTAGCAAACGAGGTGTTGTGTATTCCATATATACTTTAGGAATGTAAACTCTGTTGTCGTTTTTAAACATTTCTTTAAAACGCAAAATGTTTGATGCTTCGTTTAAATAATTAAGTTCACTTAATAAAGTTTCTCCAAATTTATCTACAACGTTTACAATATTCATAGCGGCTAGCTCAGGATATGCTTTTACTATACGAATTGCAAAATATTTTAATAGATATAAATCGAGTTGAATTTTTGTTTTAATATTTGGACGTTGTATTTTAACTACAACACTTTCTCCTGTTTTTAATTCGGCAGAGTAAACCTGACCAATAGAAGCCGAAGCTAATGCTTCTTTATTAAAGTTAGAAAAAACAATATCTACAGAACCTCCCAATTCATTTTCAATAAGATTTATTGCTGTTTCGTTTTCCATAGGAACAGCTGCACTTTGTAATTTTTTTAATTCTAATCTTAATTTTTCGGAAGCAAGGTCAGGTCTGTCGGCAATTATCTGACCAAATTTTATAAACGTTGGACCTAGCTCTTCAATAGTTATACGTATTCTTTCTTGTAAATTATTAACTCGTTTTCTTTTTTTATTAATCTTTTTTATAAAATAATTTTTCGCAAGCAATTCGTTTATAGAGTGCTTTATAACTATACCCAGTATTTGTAGTAACCTAAAAAATTGTAGTACAACTAATCTAAATTTTGGAATCCACATACTTTATTTTTTTAATTGTTTTACTGCCTCAGCCAATTCAGAAACTGCATTTTTAAGTTCTTTTATTTCTTTACGAAGTTCTTCTTCCGTTTCACTTTCACTACTTTCGGGTTTCATAAAATTTGAGGCCTTGCGTTGCGCATGCAAATCTTCTAATTGCGAAAAAATAACTTCCGTTAATTCTTTTACTTTTTCTGGGTCGTATTGATATTTTTCGGCAAGCTCGGTAAAACGCACAACAAAATCTTCGCGTTTCATAACACTATATGCCAAACCCATGTTAACCAACAATTTTCCTATGCTATTCATACTTGAGATTAATTTTTTAATAAAATTACAACAAAATAATTTACAGATTAAAAGGAACAATTGTTCCTGATGCTGATTTTAAAACCGCTTTTACTTGACCTATTAATATTGGAGCTTCTATCAACATCGGAATTTTGTTCTCATCATCGCTTACCCAAACGGTCATTTCATCTCCATCTTTAAACATTGTACCCGGAATTAGTTTTGGTTTAAACTTTATGCATGACACCATTCCTTTTTCTGTTTTAATACTTTCTTTACCCAAATACTTTATATATAAATAATGAACTTCATTATCTAAATACATTATTATAGGTAGTTTGTCGCCGATTTTACTTTTACTAAAATCAATGTTTCGAGCATAGTAAATCATAGACATAACATCAAACACACAACTATGTAAAGCAAGTGTATCTGTTTTTATTGGCTTTTCGTTTTCTTTATAATAACCTACAATTCTCTTTTTGGTATAGTTAAAATAGCTGTCGTTGTAAACCACATGCGAACCTTCTTTAGTATCTCTTAAATATCGGTATGGTCGCAAATTTGCCGTATCTACATACGATTCAAACTTATCTCTTACTTTATATAATGCATCGTATTTTGGAAATGTACGTCCTTCGCCTTTTAATTTATAAACGGGTCGGGTAGCAAAGGTTGTTTTTTCGGTAGTAAAAATTGCTTCGCCAGCAGCTACCCAAATAAAACCCCAATTGTAATATATTTGGTACGAAACTTTTTCTCCTTCTTTAAACGAAGTTATTTTACTTAAGCATTGCGACTTAAGTAACAAGGGAAATAAAAAAAAACAAAAAGTTATTTTTAATTTGGAGAGCATATAGCTTTTAAACGCAAGTAACTTGCAAAAGTTTGGGTAAAAAAAAATCTCCCACTAGTGAGAGATTTTTTTTTAAGATAAAATCCTTATACTAGTTAGCAGAAGGAGTTGCTTTTTTAGCTGCTGCTTTTTTAGGAGCTGCTTTTTTTACAGCTTTTTTAGCTGCAGGCTTTTTAGCTGCTGCTTTTTTAGGAGCTGCTTTTTTAGCTGCTGCTTTTTTAGGAGCCGCTTTTTTAGCTGCTGCTTTTTTAGGAGCTGCTTTCTTAGCTGCTGCTTTTTTAGGAGCTGCTTTTTTAACTACTTTTTTAGCAACTGCTTTCTTAGCTGCTGGTTTTTTAGCAACTGCTTTTTTAGCTGCTGGTTTTTTAGCTGCTACTTTTTTAGCTGCTGGTTTTTTTGCAGCTGCTTTTTTAGCTGCTGGTTTTTTAGCTGCAGCTTTTTTTGGAGCTGCTTTTTTTGCTGTTGTTTTTGTTGCCATTGTTTTTAATTTTAATTGATCCATTAATTAATAATCGATACAAAGAAAATAAATAGTTAGAAAGAAAAAAAATTATTCGCTAATAATTATTAACATTTAATTGTTTGTTTCAACAATTGTAATTTACCTATAAACTATTTTTTTGCATGTTATAAAAAACATCATCTCTCAAAACAACTGAATTTTCAATACGTGTAGAAGCACACAACAAAATAAACTATCGTTTTATTTTTGCTTTTAAGGTCGGTTTAAATCCTAAAAATATTTTCACTTTTTTTTGACTTGCTAACAAGGTTTAAAATCTAAAAGCTCAATTTTAGAAAAAACTTAAACTTGCTTTAAGTTCTGTTTGCAAAAATTTAATCGCTCATTAAATTCTTCTTCATTGCTTAAAACCCAATATTCATTAGTGTTTTCAAGCATATCACTTATATAATTTCTATCTGGTAAAATTTTCGCAACTAGTTTTGTAAGGCTAAAAGTGTTCCCTAAAATTTGTAACTCGTCAAAATCGGAAGCCGAATTAATTTTAAAGAAGGTTTTGTTGTGAGGGTATTTTCTAAATTGTGGATAAGTCATAATTCAACATCTTTAAAACAAATTTACCATTGTTTGAGCAAACAACATATTTATGTTTTACTTTTATAATAATTAATTGCTTAACTACCAATGACAGAAAATTACGCTGAACCCTTTTTAAAAAAAACGGCACAACACATTTACCTCAACTATGCCGATGCAATAGGCAACCTGTGTATTGTGCTGCCCAACAAGCGTGCAGCCTTATTCTTAAAAAAGCATTTGGCTTATTATTATAAAAAAGCATTTTGGGCACCAGCTATATTTTCTACCGAAGACTTTATTAAAAAACTATCGGGCTTACAAACTTTAGATAACATACAATTGCTTTTTGAATTTTATGAAGTCTATAAAAATAACAACACTGCTCCCGAACCATTCGATTCATTTTCGAAATGGGCTACTACCCTTCTTCACGATTTTCAAGAAATTGACCGCTATAGAATTGATGCTAAAAAATTGTTTGGTTATATAAACGAAGCTCGAGCAATGGAAGTTTGGAGTCCGGAGTTAAGCGAACCAACTGAGTTTCAAAAAAGCTATTTAAAATTTTGGGAATCGTTAGGCAACTACTACCAGCTGCTTAGCGAGCATTTACAAAATAAAAACATTGCTTACCAAGGTTTAGCTTTTAGGAAAACTGCCGACAATATTGAAAGCTATATTGAACACATTAGCTACGAAAAAATATTGTTTGTTGGTTTTAATGCCATTAATGCTTCTGAAGAAAAAATTATAGATACCTTATTAAAGGAGAAAAAAGCAGAAGTGCTTTGGGATACCGATTCGTATTATTTAAACAACACCAATCAAGAAGCTGGATTATTTGTGAGACGCTTTTACGAGAAGTGGGACAAAAAATCGTTTAAGTGGATTGAGAATTATTTAAGCACTTCTAAAAAAGATTTTACAATTGTTGGCGTTGCTCAACATGTAGGTCAAGCAAAATTAGCTGGGCAATGGCTCAAAGAAATAAGTAAGATAGATCCTACCTTAACTAACACGGCAGTTGTGCTGGCTGATGAAAACTTATTATTGCCAGTGTTGCATGCTTTGCCCGAAGAAGTAAAACATGTAAACATTACAATGGGTTATCCTTTAAAAAAGATTCCTTTGTTCGATTTGTTTGATTCCTTATTTAGCTTACACGAAAATGCATACAACTTAGCCAAGGACAAAAACAAACCTTATAGCTTTTATTATAAAGATGTATTAAAGGTAATTCAGCATCCATATATTGCATCGTTATTTGAATATCAACGAAAAAGTAAAAAACTACAACAGCTGATAGAAACCATTCACACCAAAAATGCTGTATTCTTTAGTTTAAAAAATATTGAGACTTGGTATAACGATACTGATACCTTTTATATAGAGTACCTTTTTACAAATTGGAACAATCAACCTCAACAAGCAATTGTTAGTTTAATACAATTGTGCGAACAGCTTAACCAAAAATTTGCGACTGGCAAATCGGATAATAGTTTGGAGTTAGAATATGTGTTTAGGTTTAGCACACAACTTAATCAGTTAAAAAATTATATTGACGATTACGATGCTATTGAAGATTTAAAAACACTGCAACAACTGTTTCAGCAAGCTATTGCAAGCGAAACGTTAGATTTTTTTGGAGAGCCTTTACAAGGTTTACAAATTATGGGTATGCTCGAAACCCGAACTTTAGATTTTGAAAATTTAATTATTCTTTCAGTTAACGAAGAAGTGTTGCCTGCTGGCAGAAACGATAATTCGTTTATACCTTATGAGTTAAAGCGAAACTTTAAGTTACCAACCTATTCCGAAAAAGATGCCATTTTTGCTTACCACTTTTATAGATTATTGCAACGCGCCAAAAACATTTACATTACATATAATACCGAGAACGATGAATTTGGGAGTGGCGAAAAAAGCAGATTTATAACTCAGCTACTTTACGAATTGCCAAAAGCAAATCCTAATGTTAAGATAACTGAAAAAATATTTTCGTTGCCAATTGCCAACTCTTTAGAAATCGAAAGCTTATCTATTAAAAAAGATAAAAGCATTGAAGAACTCATTTTACATAAAGCATGTGAGTCGGGTTTATCGCCATCATCATTGAACACTTTAAAAAATTGTAGTCTACAATTTTATTTTAGATACATTGCCAAAATACAAGAAAGCGACGAGGTTGAAGAAAACATTGACGCCGCAACACTTGGCGATGTAATGCACAAAGTGCTCGAAGATTTTTACACACCTTTAATAGGTAATAACTTAAACAAAGAAAGTTTAAAAGATATGTTGACCAAAGTCGACAAAGCCGTTAAGGCTAATTTTTTAACTCACTTTGATGCTTCGGATATTGATACGGGGAAAAATTTACTCACTGTAAAAGTAGCTAGTCAGTTAATTAAAACATTTTTAAATACCGAAATAGATTTTTGCGAAGAACTAAAAGAACAAAACAAAACACTTTTAATTCGTGAGTTAGAAAAGGAAATGAAATTGGAGCTTGAAATTGCAGACAAAAAAGTAAAGCTAATAGGTAAAAGCGACCGCATAGATCAAATAGGAAACTTAATACGTATTATAGATTACAAATCGGGTAAAGTAGAACCTAACGATTTAAAAGTAAAAGATATAGAGCAATTGTTGCAAGACAAAAAGTTTAACAAAGCTTTTCAGCTTTTAATATACGCTTGGCTGTATAACAAAACAGAAGCGCATCCAGAACATACTTTACAATCGGGAATTATCTCGTTTAGAAAATTAAGCAATGGAGTAATGCCCGTTTTGTGGGGCGAAAACAAATCAGAAATTAATAATGACGTTTTAGCTGAGTTTGAAGAATCGTTAAAACTTTTACTAAGCGATTTACTAAATACCGAAAAAGATTTTTGCCAAACCTATGACTTAGAAATTTGTAGCTATTGCGATTTTGCGAGGGTTTGTAATCGATAGTTTAAAGTTCAAAGTTGTAAGTTCAAAGTTTGGTTTAAGGTTGAAAAGTTGGAAGGTTTTAAAGTTGGTGAATTAGGGAATTGGTGAATTAGTTTCTAGTTGTTGGTTGTCATGCTGAGGAACGAAGCATCTATTTTTTAGTACATTACTAAATCAATTAAAATCTACTTTTCTTATACAGATTAATAAAATAGTCTTTCCCTTCTTCATCTTTAATTTTATACGTTAATTTCTTTTTATCCACTTTATCAATATTATAGAAATACGTTTCATTTTCAATAGTCTTTATATTGAAAAAGCTAACATTGCCAACTATATTATAATTTAAATGCCCATTTAGTTGAATCGAAAATTGACTAACACCTATATAAATACATTTCAACCATATATTATTATCATTTTTCTTAATTTTAAAAAAAGCTTTTCCATCAATATCAGTAGATACTCCTTTTATAAAACTAAGAGAGTCGGAGAATTGTTTATTATCTAAAGCTAATACTGCAAATGGAATTAATTCTCCTGTTAATTCATCATATAATGTTACTTCAATAACAATTGAATCATTCTGACTTTTTGCTGACTCCTTAACGGTGAATTTACTTCCTCGGAATTCAGTTTTACTTTTTTTAAAATTTAGTACTAAAGTATCTCTAACTAATGAAAAATCGCCTTCACCCCTTTTTCCTCCAGTGCATGACCAAAAACTATAATCAAATTTATTATTATTTTTAAAAGTAAAACATTCACCCTCAAAACCACTAGACCTACAATACTCTCCCTTTAATTTAGTTTGCGCAGATAAAGCTGTGGTAAATATTAATAAAATAAAAACTATAAAAATTTTCATAAGTCTAATTTACAAATATAAATTGAAAACTAATTTATAAATGATTAGATCCTTCCTACGTCAGGATGACAAGCTGGGTAAAAATCTGCTAATCTGTAATTTGAAATCTGCTTTTGAAAACAGATTTTTCCTGCGTTAGGATGACAAAGTATAAAGTAAATTCAAGAGCTAAGAAATAAGAATTAAGAAACCTTTAACCTTCCAACTTTAAAACCTTGCAACCTTAAAACCAAATACTCATAATTCATAACTCAAAAAAAACTACCGTCTTTTTCCAAACAACATTCCAAACAAACCACGGGTAACTTCTTTTACAACCGATTTTACTATTGCATTTTTTGAAGCTTGTTCAATAAAACTGGGTTCTGCTTTTGTACTTGCTTTTTTTGCTGGCGCAGTTTCTTCTATTTCTTTATTTATTGTAGCCGACTCAATTTTTTTGTTCAACATTTCGTATGCGCTTTCTCGGTCAACTTCTTTGTTGTAAATATCTGCCAATCGCGAGTTTGCAATAAGTTCTTTTTGCTCTTCGGGTGATAACACATCCATACGAGAACGTGGAGCGCACATAAGCGTATGAACCAATGGTGTAGGAATTCCTTTTTCGTTTAGCACAGTTACAAATGCTTCGCCAATTCCTAATTCTGTAATTAATTCGTCAACTTTATAAAATTCACTTTCAGGATAATTTTCGGCAACTAACTTTATTGCTTTTCTATCCTTAGCGGTAAACGCTCTAAGTGCATGTTGTATTTTTAAACCTAATTGTCCTAATACTGCATCAGGAATATCGGTAGGTTGTTGCGTGCAAAAATAAATGCCCACTCCTTTTGAGCGAATTAATTTTATAATTGTTTCTAACTGATTTAAAAGTTCTTTTGATGCTTCGTTAAAAATTAAATGTGCTTCATCAATAAATATTACCAATTTAGGTTCTGCTTTATCGCCAACTTCTGGAAACTTTTGGTAAACCTCTGCCAATAAGCATAACATAAAAGTTGAAAACAATTTTGGTTTGTCTTGCACATCAACCAATCGCAAAATATTGATGTAGCCTTTTCCTGTTGAATCTTTTCGAACTAAATCTTCTACTTCAAATGATGTTTCTCCAAAAAAAACTTCGGCGCCTTGCGTTTCTAACTCTATTAATTTTCTTAAAATTACATTTGCTGTTGCAGGAGAAATGGCACCGTAATTATCTTTTATTTCTGCTTTGCCTTCGTTAGATAAATGCTGAAGAATTTTTCTAAAATCTTTTATATCTAAAATAGGTAATTGTTTTTCGTCGGCGTACTTAAATACAATAGCAACAACACCCGCTTGGTTATCGTTTAGCTCTAATATTTTAGAAAATAAAACAGGTCCAAATTCCGAAACCGTTGCACGCATACGCACACCTGTTTCGTTAGAAATAGTTAACAACTCAGTTGGAAACGAAGAAGCTTTCCATTCGCTACCAATTAACTGATGGCGCTCTGCAATTTTAGGATTTTCGGTGCCTTGTTTTGCAATTCCACTTAAATCGCCTTTTATATCCATCATCAAAACGCTTATTCCATTTTCTGAAAGCGATTCAGCAAAATTTTGTAAGGATTTTGTTTTACCTGTACCTGTAGCACCTGCAATTAATCCATGACGGTTTATAGATGTAAGCGGAACTTTTACTTGTAGATTTTTTACTGCACTTTTTTCAAAAACACTTGTTCCTAAAGTAATGTACTTTCCGTTAAAAGTATATCCTGTTGTTACGCTACTTGTAAATTTATCTAATGACATTATTATTAGTTTAAAGTTCTAAGTTGAAAGTTCAAAGTTTGGTTTAAGGTTTAAAAGTTGTAAGGTTTCAGGTTCAAAGTTCAATTTTTTTTGGTTGATGAGATGCTTCGTACTTCAGCATAACAAACAAAAAACCGTAAACTATAAACCACTAAAAACATTCTAACCTTAAAACTTTAAAACCTTTTAACTAAAAACTAATTATTTCTATATATCCAGCCAATTGGGTTCAATAACGTAGAGCCTTGCCAAATTTCAAAATGCATTTCGGCTTTGTTGCTATCGTCTTCGGCTTGTGCTAAACCAATATTTTGTTTTGTACTTATTTTATCTCCTTTTTGTACATAGGCATCTGCTAAGTTTGAATACACAGTTAAGTATTCGCCATGACGAACAATAATTGCTTTACCAGCGCCAGGAATATTTATTACACCTGTAACTTCGCCATCAAAAACCGAACGTACTTGTGCGCCATTGCGAGTTGCAATATCAATTCCGTTGTTTTTAATTTTTACTCCTTTTAAAACAGGATGATCGTGTTCGCCAAAATAAGAAGTGATAACTCCATCGGCAACTGGCCATGGGAGCTTAGCTTTATTTGTTTCAAAATTATTAGAAACCAATTTTGCTTCGGGCGTTAAATTTAGTTTATCACTCGTTGTTTCTTTTACAGGTGTTTTTGAAGTTGTTTTGGTTTCGGCTGGTGTAGTTTTAGTTTTACTAGGTGTTTCTTTTGCTGCTTTATTTGCTGCGGCTAAACGTTTTGCCTCAGCCTTTTCTGCTTCTCTGCGCGATTTTTCTATTTCGTCGGCAATAATTTTTTGAATGGCTTTGTTTAATTTTTCGTTATCCTGCTGTTTCTTTTTTAAATCGGCACGTAACTCTTGTTCTTTTTTACCCAACTGAGCAACCATTTCTTCTTTTTCTACTTTTTCGCTTTCCATCAACTCTTTTTCTTGTTGCTTGTTCCCCAACAAAGCTTGCTTTTGTTGCTTTTTTGCGATAAGCACATTGATTTTTTCAGTTAAGTTTTTTTGCGATTTAGTAATTAATAAGGCTTGGTGTTGGCGGTATTGCGCATATTGCTGAAAATATTTTGCGCGTTGATAAGCTTGATTAAAATCTTTAGCCGAAAACAAAAACATTAAACGCGAATAAGAACTTTGGTTTTTATGCGCAAACACAATCATTTGTGCGTATTCTTTTTTAAGCTTGTCTATTTCGCTCGATAAACGCTGAATTACAATTGAATTTTCTTCTACTTCTCTTTCAATTGCAGCAACTTCTTGATTAATGGTTGTAATTAAATCCTGACGAAGCGTAATTTTTTTCTCTAGCGTTGCTAATTGATTTAAAGATGTCTTTTTGTTTTTTTGTGTTGTATTTAACAACTCATTCGTCATCTCAATATCTTTCTGAATTTTTTGCTTTTTCTTTTCTAATTCTTTTTTGCTCTGGCTAAATGCAGAAAAAGAAAATAGTAAAACAAATAAAAGGTATAAACTATTTTTGACCAATTGGCTCATATTTATTTGGAATACTAAAAGGATAAGTTAGCGTTTTGTTTGTGGTTACTTTATTATAATCAATTTTAATTTTAATATTTTTTGAGGCTTTAATACCAATGTTAATGGTGTGCGGAAATTTTAAAGAATCAACCTCATTAAAATTAGTGTAGTCTGACTTAAACTCGCGGTTAGCAACAAAATCGTTTATAATAATTGAGCTTACTTTAAATGTATTGGGATCTAAATAAATTCGCTGAATAAGCTCTTGCTTTGGCTGTTCTTGATTTAAAGCTTTTCTAATTTTACGTTTGCGAATTGTACTTAATAAATATTTAGAACTGTCTTTTGCTGCTTTTAGTTTTTCATCTTCTTCGTAAAACTCAGCGCTGTTACCAATTAATAAAGATTCTATCATTTGATAATCTAAATCGGTTTGCAACATCTGACTCAAGTAATTAAAATCGCCTACAAAATATTTACTATTTATTCTGTCCATAAATTTCACAGAATCTTTTGTAATTAATACGCGAGCGGCTTCGATACCTAAAGCTGGCGAAATCGACATCCAAATTGCGCTGTCTTTTTTTACACGTAATGTTACGCCCAAGTTATTGTCTTTGTCTTCTACCAAAGCAGTAACATCTAGTTTTGCACTCAACGATTCGAATTTGAACTCGTTTTCGCGCAACAATTTTAAAAGTGTTTTTGCTGTTTTAAAATCTACTCTGTTGTTACTTGTTTCTTTTTTCGGTTCTGTTGAAACCGCTTTTTTAGAAGTTTTACAAGCTGTAAACAATAGCATTGCTACTAAAACAATTACACTATTATACTTATATATATGTTTTAATTTTATCACTATTCTATTAATTTCTTTTCTTTAATTTTTGTTTCCAAAAACTCTGAACCTTTACCTGCTTGCAAAGCTTTGTTCCAATAAAGCAAAGCATTTTCAGTATCGTTTAGTTTATATAAAACATCACCATAATGTTCTAATATTACAGCATTTTTTTCGGCACCAGCGTTAATGGCTTTTTCAATATAAATTTTTGCTTCGGTGTAATTTTGGTTAACATACAAAATCCAACCATAGGTATCTAAATACGAACTATTGTTGGGTTCTAACTCTACTGTTTTTTTCGACATTTTTTCGGCTAACTCCAACTTTTCTTTTCGTAACGAAAGATAATAGCTGTAATTATTTAACACATAAATATCGTTTGGGTTTAAACGCAAAGCATTATCATAAGCTTCGTCCGATAATTTAAAATCTTTAATTCTATTATACGCATCGCCTAAATTAGAATAAAACTGTCCTTGCAATTCTTTGTTATCGTAAACAAAAGCCAAACCTGTTTTTAAATCTTCAATTGCTTTTTGCGTATTGTTGGTTTGTAAATTAGAAATTCCGCTTAGCAAATACAATCCAGGCTGATTAGGAAAAAGCTCAATTGCATCGGCACTTACTTTTTTCATAGAAGTGTAATCGCTCAACTCCGAATCAATTATTAAAACTTGATACCATATTGGGAATTTACTTTTATCTAACTCTACTGCTTTTAAATAGCTTTGTTTGGCTTCTTTCAATTTTTTATCGCGATATAAAAAGTCGCCTTCCATGGAATAAGCTTTTGCTTCGTTTAAATTATTGCTCACCAATAAATCAAGTAACTCGTAAGCTTCTTTCTTTTTTTCTTCAGAGTTTTCTGATACCGAATAATAACCCAACATAACTTTCATTTTGGTATCAATATCTACATCGCTACTTTTAAAAGCCATTTTCATTTCTGAAAGTGATTTTTGGGCATCGCCAATTTCTTTATAATAATCAGATAATGATAAATGCGCAAAGCCGTTTAAAGAATCTACTTCTAATATTTTATTAAAAGCAAGCAACGCTTTATCCTTGTATCCGTTAGTTAAATACATATCTGCCAATATATTGTAATAACGAAGTTCTTTAGGATTATCTGTAATTAATTTCTGAATTTCGTCTTCAGCCTTGTCAAATTTATTTAGCTTTAAATAAATACGTTGCTTTTGTATGGAAACTTCTTCTGAAACTCCAAAACGTTTTTCTAACTTATCGTACGTTTTTATTGACTCGTCAAACTTATCTAAATAAATATAAGCATTAGCCAAACTGTAGTAATAATTGATGTGTGCAGGATCTTGCTCAATTAGTTTTTCGTAAACTTTTGCAGACTCGGCTAGTTTATTATTTCTAAACAAACACTCGGCGTAAATTTGATTGTACCACTGATTTTTTTCGTCAGCAGTTACGGCTTGCTTAGCATAAATTAATGCATTTTGAAAATCGCGTTTGCTATACAACAACTGCGCTATTTCATATTGAGGTGCACCATCTGTTGCATCTTTATCAATACATTTTTTGAAATAAACTACAGCTTCATCAATGTTGCCCAACGATTTGCTTTTTATACCTTCATAAAAATAAAATGTAAATTCCATTTTGTCTTTTTCCGACAAATTAGATTTTGCAGTTGTAGTCGCTTCTTTTTTTGTCTTGCACGAAAAAGAAAACAGCGCTATAACTACAGCAAAAAATAAATATGGAATTTTAAATTTCATTTAGTCGATAATTGTATTGTAATCGCCTACGCTTAAATCTTTTGCGTTACTTTTTACAGTTGCAAAATTTCCAATCATAGAGTTTTGTATAAACGAACCAGAAATTTCAGAATTTGTTTGAATTATTGAATTTTTTACAACTGCATCAGTAATTTTTGTTTTGTTACCAACCGATACATGCGGACCAACCACACTGTTTTCGATAACTGCATCGTTGCCAATATAGCAAGGCTCAATAATTACGCTATTAATTATTTTTGCTGATGGTGCGGTATTTTTTTCTGCTTTGATAAATTCTAAAACTCTTTGGTTGGTATAAACTGTAGCATCTTTATTTCCGCAATCTAACCACTCTGATATTTTACCTGGAGAAAACTTAACGCCTTTTGCTTTCATATTTTCTAAAGCGTTAGTTAACTGATATTCTCCTTTTTCTTTAATATCGTTATCAATTAAATACTGTAATTCGTTACGCAGATTTTTACCATCCTTAAAATAATAAATCCCGATAATTGCCATATCAGAAACAAAAGTTTGTGGCTTTTCTACAAAATCGGTAATTACATTATTTGCATCTACTTTTACTACTCCAAACTGGCGCGGATCTTCTATTTTTTGTACCCAAATTGTCCCGTCGTTTTCTTCGTTCAATTTGAAATCGGCTTTAAATAAAGTATCAGCAAAAGCTACAATAACTTTACCATCTAACGATTCTTTAGCACACAATATTGCATGCGCAGTTCCTAAGGCTTCGTCTTGATAATAAATAGAGCCTTTTGCTCCTAATGATTCAGCAACTTTAATTAATTCTTTTTCGGTTTCTGCACCAAAACGCCCAATAATATAAGCTACTTCTTCTACTTTATCGTTACACACTTTTGCAATATCTTCAACCAAGCGTTGTACAATTGGTTTACCTGCAACTGGGATTAATGGTTTGGGAACTGTTAAAGTATGTGGTCTCATTCGTTTACCCATACCTGCCATTGGAACTATTATTCTCATTGTTAAAATTTTTAGCCCCTCTCTAACTCTCCCCAAAAGGGAGAGAACAGCGGGACGTGTTAATATTATTTATTTTTACTTTTATTTGCACATTTAACAATTAGCACATCTGCACATTAATTAATTTTTCCCCGTGTGGCCAAAGCCACCTTCACCTCTTACGGTTTCGTTTAAAATTTCAACCTGATTAAAAATAGCTGTTTCGTGTTTTGCAATTACCATTTGCGCAATACGTTCGCCATCATTTATTAAAAACTTTTCGTTTGATAAGTTAACCAACAACACTTTTACTTCTCCTCTGTAGTCAGCATCAATTGTGCCAGGAGAATTTAAAACAGTAATTCCGTTTTTAAAAGCTAAACCACTACGCGGACGAATTTGTGCTTCGTAACCTTCGGGCAACTCAATAAACAAACCTGTCGAAATTAATTTACGCTCTAAAGGTTGCAACTCAATTGCTGTCTCTAAATCGGCTCTTAAATCTACTCCGGCAGAATATTGCGTTGCATAACTTGGTAATGCGTGTTTAGATTTATTAACTATGTTAATCTTCATTGGTATTTAATTTAAAATTTTTGCGCTCGTTAAAATACACGAAAGCAATAAAGAACAATACTATAAAATTATTTACAACTAAATTAATGGTGTCGTTATTAGTTATTAAGAACTTAGTACTAATAAACAAGCCTACCGAAAGCAACAAATACAATAAAATTTTGCCCACTTGATACGGAATTGGAAAATATTTTTGACCGATGTAATACGATAAAATCGTCATAGAAACATAACAAATTAAAGTTGCCCACGCTGAGCCAACGTAGCCTAACACAGGAATTAAAATACTATTTAGCACAATAGTAATTGCAGCTCCAAAAAAAGTTAACACTGCTCCGTAACGAGTTTTTTCGGCCAACTTATACCAAATAGAAAGATTAAAAAATATGCCTAAAAACAAATTAGCTAACAATAAAATGGGCACCACATTTAAACCAACCCAAAAATCTTTTCCTACAAAATATTTAATCCATTGCATGTTTAGCATAGTTCCTAAAAATATAACCGAACACACAATTACAAAATACAACATGGTTTTGGCGTACAAACTTTTGCTGTTTTTATTTTTAGCATGCGAAAAGAAAAAAGGCTCGGCAGCATAGCGATACGTTTGTGTAAAAATGGTCATTAAAATAGATATTTTATAACAAGCACCATAAATACCAACTTGCTCCATGGCTATATCTGCTGGCAACAAATATTTTAACAAAATTCTATCTAAAGTTTCGTTTGCCATACCCGCTAAACCAGCTAACAGCAATGGGTACGAATAACGAATCATGGTTTTCCATAACTGCTTATCAAAAACAAAATTTATTTTAAAAATAGAAGGTAATAAAAGCAATAAGGTAACAACCGAAGCAACCAAATTGGCTATAAAAACATAAGCAACTCCATTGCTTGCATTGTAAGTTGCGTTTACAAACGAAAACAAAAAACTATCAGAATTTTGAATAACTACAGGGCAAATCCACAAAAAATAAAGCGTTAAAATAATATTGATGCCAATGTTTATTAATTTAAAAAAAGCAAATTTAAATGCTTTGTTTTCTTCACGCAGTTTAGCAAAAGGCAAAGCTGTAAAAGCATCAATACCAATTATAAAAGCAACATACACAACATAGTTTGAATTGTTGGCATAATTTAATGCGTTTGAAATTGGCGATAAAAACAACAAAACAAGCGCAAAAAAAGCAAGTGTAGAAACTAACAAAGAACCCAACAAAGTAGAATATACTTTTTCTTTGTTTTCTGAATTGCGCGAATAATTAAACAGCGTGGTTTCTGTGCCGTAGGTTAAAATAATTATTAAAATAGAAATGTAAGCGTAAAACTCGGTAATAACGCCAAACTGCTCGGGATTAAAAACATGGGTTAATAAAGGCACCAACAGATAATTTAATAATCTGCCAACAATGGTACTTAACCCGTAAATAGCAGTTTGCCCTGCTAATTTTTTAATTGAACTCAAACCTTTTTGTTGTTTAATTAAGGATTGAAAAAATTAGTAATTTATTTCAACCTTTAAAGTTAAGATTTTAAGCCTAAATATCTAAACTTTTTGTGAGGTATTGCAAAGTAGAAAAGCTGTTGGTGTTTTTTGTAAAATGGCTGTTACGGCATCCTTTTTAGTCCGCACACTCATTATACTTTAAAATATTTGTTATTGTGTCAAGTTCTATGTAGTACGTAGTTAAACCGTCATCTCTATTAAAGTCGAAACCATTTGGTGATGAACACCATACAGCTTTAATTGAGTCAATCAAGATAAAATCATCTTCTTTCCACACTCCTTTATGAAATGATTTTGCATTATAGAATTTTGATTTCCTTATAGATTTAATAAATTCCTTTGTTGAGTTTTTGTCAAATTGAATATCGTAAAGAATACAATAGTCTTGCATCATATCATGATATTCGTCTTTTAAAACTTTAAATTCAGTGGGTAATTTTACATCACATTTTTTTTCAAGCCTGTTATTACTAGATGTTCTTCCAAAGTCGCTGAAAAATAAGCCAATAATAACTATAGAAAAAAACAATATACAAACAGAAACAATAAAAAAAAAGTTAATTTTCCGATTACGTTCGGTTGAAAGTTTACCAGATTTTAGTAGCCGTCTTTTGAAAGGAAGATAAACTAAGTAAATAAATCCACCTAAAAGTATTGCCGAAATGGCCACAACAATTAGTACCAATATGTCCAAAAAATCAATCATTTTCCTTAGCGCTGGCGCGAGCCTGTGGCTCGTGACAAAAGTTTGTTTTTATTGTAAATACTATTTTGCATTTTTTAATTTAGGTTTTGTGTTAGCACGAGCTACAAGCTCGCGCTGGCTTGTACAATTTTCTTTTTTAAAACAGAATATTTAAACCAAGCCATAAATGGTAACAAAATTAAATATATAGCATTACTTAAAAGCTCATCATTTGACCGATAAGTATAAAAAAGAAAAGAACTCATCCCTATTAAATAAATTAATGTAAAGTATAATGTAATTTTCAAATTATCGTTTGTTATTTTTTTTACAAATAAATCTATTATGTAAATGCACAAAATATATGTAATAGTAAAGAAAATTCCATAAGTCAAAAACAAAACTGGCCCCATTAATAAATAAACAAAAAAATGTTTTATACCTACTAGAAAACCAAATCTATAACTTTCTTTAATAGTTTCATATATAATTCCAACAAGAAGCGGTGCCAGTAAAAAAAATAAATTTTCTTTTTTAAAAAATCGTTTCATAATTTTTACTCACTTAAAATGAATTCAAAAATATACGCTACAAAACAAAAAATGCGTTGCTTATCGCAACGCATTTTAGTATAATTAATAATATTATGCTGTAGCTGTTAAAGTAGGTTGTCCTTTAAAATCTGGTTTTCTTTTTTCTAAAAATGCTGTTGTTCCTTCTTTAAAATCTTCTGTTTCAAATAATCTACCAAACTCTATAATTTCAACATCAAAACCATTTACACCATTTTTGTAAGATGCATTTACCGCCTTAATTGCGCTTGCCAATGCTGTTGATGATTTAGAAATCATTTTACCAGCAATCTCCTCGCATTTTTTCATTAAATCTTCTGGAGCAACAACATAGTTTACCAAGTTGTATCTAAACGCATCATCAGCATTAATAAAATCACCAGATAATATCATTTCAAATGCTTTGCCTTTTCCTACCAATTGCGCTAAACGTTGAGTTCCGCCGTAACCAGGAATTACTCCTAACGATACTTCGGGTAAACCCATTTTTGCATTGTTGCTAGCAACTCTAACATGGCAACTCATTGCTAATTCTAAACCACCACCTAATGCAAAACCATTTACGGCAGCAATTACAGGTTTGTTTAAATTTTCAATAAAATTAAATAATAATTTATGTCCTTCCGCACTAAACGCAGCGCCTTCGCTGCTATTAAAATCAGAGAATTCTGCAATATCTGCGCCTGCCACAAATGCTTTAGAACCTGCACCTGTTAATATAATTACTCTAACGTCATTCATTTTTGATGCTTCAAAAAGTGCATCATGTAATTCTCTAATAATTTCACTTGTTAAAGCGTTCAATTTTTCTTGACGATTAATTGTTACTTTACAAATGCTATTCTCAACTTCTATTAATAAGTTTTTGTAAGCCATGTCTAATTATTTTGTTAATTCAAATTTAAACATTTTTAATATAAAAACGTGCAACAATAGGCATAATCACCATAAGTTATTAACAAAAATTGTGTTTAAACTACGTTTAATTCTATCGTAAAAATTGTACCATTCGGCGTATTTTTTTCGAAATAAATTGTTCCGTTGTGCGATTCTATTGTGCTTTTTACCATTGCTAAACCCAAGCCCATTCCGTTAGTTTTAGTAGTAAAATTAGGAGTAAATATTTTATCTTTTATTTCGTCAGAAATTCCAGTGCCATTGTCAATAACCTTTATAAAAGCTTTGTTGTTAATGCTTTTTAATTCAATTGTAATTTGATTTGAATCGGTGTGAATAAAACTTTGTAAAGCATTTTTAATTAAGTTATTTAACACACGAATCAATTGATCTTTATCGCCTTCAACAAAAATATTTTCTTGCAGATGACATTCTATTTTAACCGATTTATCGCTCTCAAAAAGATGCGCTACATCTTTAATTAAATTGCTTAAATTTAATTTAGAAAATTGCGATTTTGGCATTTGTGCAAAGTTAGAAAATTCTGATGCAATAGTGCTCAGTGTATCTATTTGCTCAATCATTGCCGACGAGAATTTATCAATTTGTTTTTGTTTTTCTTCGTCAGTGCTGCTCATCCATGTACGCTGAAACTGTTGCACATTTAGTTTCATTGGCGTTAACGGATTTTTAATTTCGTGCGCTACTTGTTTTGCCATTTCGCGCCATGCTCCTTCTCTTTCTGATTTAGCCAACTTTTCGGCACTGCTCGCTAACTCGTTAATCATTTTGTTGTACTCAAAAATAAGCGCTCCAATTTCGTCGTTGGCAGTCCAAGTTATGGCTTCGTTTTGTTGATTAAGCTGAAAACTTTTTAGTTTAGATTGCAATATTTTTAAAGGCAAAACAATTCGGTTCGAAATAAACACAGCCATGCTTATTGAAAAAACAAAAAACAAAACATAAATAGAAAGTAGCGAAACTATTACTGAAGAAATTTCTGTTTCTAAGTCACTTTGCTTAGTAAAATAAGGCAAATTAATGTATGCCAGTAAATTACCTTCGTTATTAAAAAACGGAACAAACGATGACAAATATTTTAATTCACCAATACCTTCGGTATGTATAAATTTAGATTCGTTTTCTAAAATTAATTTATTGTAGGCTAATGGATGAATTTTTTTGCTCATTAAACCATTATCAAAAATGGCGGAACGCGATGTAGAAACTAAGTTTCCTCGCCTATCAAACAAATTCAAATCAGTATAAAATACATTCGAAAATTTTATCAGTAAATAATTCAAATACTCGTTTGTACTATAATTAATGGTTGTTTCACTCCCCAGCTTACCTTGTAATTCTAATAAAATAGAATTTGTTTTTTCGTTTAAATAACTACTGTTTTTTGAAGCATATTGAGTTTTAATAAAACTAATATTCCACCAAGCTACCAAAGCAAAAATTATAGTAATAGTAATAACCAACAAAGCCTGAATACGATTACGTAAATGATTGGTAAACAAATTAAACCTGTTGTAAATTTGATAGATAATAAAAACTACAAAAGCAGCAAATAACAATAACAAAAACCAATACGAAAACAAGTTTAATACTTCTGTTGAGCCAAGCGATTTACGGCTAACAACAATTACATTTTTTTGATTAATTTTTTTAGAAACATGAATAAATCCATCGTTTTCAATAAAATCATTTTTAAGTTTTGATGAATTATAACTACTTAAATTGGTATGATAATTATACGAACCATAATTACTAACGAGCTTTCCTTGTAAATATTTAGCAAACGAAAACCCAGAAAAATCAATTTGATTTTCATTGATTTTTTTCTCTAATAACAAGCTAGGAAAACCAAATTCAGCATAATTAATTTTAGGTTTTAACTCTACATATAAATTATAAACCAAACGATTATTTTTATCTCTTTTGGAGATTTTTCCCAAATACGAACCCGATAAATCTGCTGACGATAAAAAAGAATAAAATTGTGCTTCTGCAGAAAGTGAAGTTTGTTTTTTTTCTGTTTCTTCATAAAACAACAATCTATCTTCTACCATAGAAGCTGGTTTTAATAGAACATTACAAAGCGAATCGTAAGCAACAATTGTTGTGTTGTATTTATCCCAATATCCCGAAAAATTATTGGTAGTAATTCTTTTGTAAACTTCTACTTTATCGTTTTTTTGTTTGAGTTGCCAATCGAGCAAAGTATCGTTTTTAATTTTAGTAGAAACTTCGTTAAACAAATATTCGGCAATTGGATCTCGCTCTTGCGAAAAATTATCAGCCATTAAACGTAATTGTTCTTTTTGTTTTATATCAACCTGATTATAAATAACAGCCGAAAACAAAACTGAAACGCAAATAATACCCAAAATAACAACTGGTACACTAAAAACTTTTTTGTTTAAACTAGTTGATATTACAAAGAAAGCATGTGTAATGGTGTAAAAACTAAGTGCGTAAACAAACTCATTATTACTCTGCTTAAAAACAAAAAGACCAATACCAACAAACGATAATAGCAAGACAAGTTTATTGATTCTCCAAAACGATTTAAAGTAAAAATCAAGCCAAAGCAAATAAACGGCAACTAAAAACGAAATAATTATTAAACCTAACCATGCCAATGGCTCAAAAGAAATTATATTAGTTGGATCGAATTTTAATGTTGAATCCTTAACAAAACTGGGCACAATTTCTATTAAAAAAAGTGTGAAGCCTACATGAAATAGAATGGCTAAACTATAATTTAAATACAACTTTTTATCTAACTCTTTTGCAAGAATACTCGGCAAGATTAATACCCGCAAATAAATTACAATAAAAGCAATGTAAAAGGTATTAAACAAAACTTCGCCAAGCGATGCATTAAAAAATGAATTAGCAAAAACAACAGGATTAAAAAGAGGTAAATCGTAAATAAATGCAGGCCATTTAAACACTAGCATAAACAAGCGTAACAAAGAAAGTACAATTACAAAACCAATAAAATGTAAATTCTTTTTATTGCTATTAGCTATCATTTTTAAATGCGTTAGCACCAACATAATAAAAGCCAAAATTATTAAAGCAATTACAAAATAATTTACGTTTTGATTTACATTAAACGATATGCTGTGCAACGAAAACAAAAAATTTCCTTTTGCATCTTTTATTGTATTTTCTGCTTTGCTATCTAATAAAACTTCTGTTGTAGCAGAGAAGGAAGGATAAAACGGAAATTGATTATGCAAATATTCATTTTGAATAAAATAACTTTGCTTAATTGGATAAATTACAAAAACCTGACGAACTCGCTTTGGCGATTGCATTACTCTATACCAACCATTTTTCAGTTTTACAACTGAGTTGTCCAAACAAATAGTTTGCAGCTGATTTTCTAAAGGAATTTGATTGCTACTCCAAAAGCGAAGTGTATCGTTTCTGTATCTAAAAAACTGAATACTTTCTTTTAAATATTCATCGTAAACTCCGCTTGAAAAATTATTAAAAAATTTAGGTGTGCGCAAAGAATCATTTTGCGAAGTAAGCATTAAAAGCAACTCTTTTGCCTTAGCCTCCTTTTTATTTATTATCTCTTGAAATCGAGCTACGCTCTCTTTATTATTGTATTTGCTATTATTAAAATTATATAAAAAATAAGCTGCAAGCAATGAAGCAACAGCTAGAAATAAACTAAAAAATCTACTAAAAATAATTTTCTTCAAGGTTTAGACTTTTAACAAAGTTACTAAACGCATTGAATTAATGAAAATATAGAGCTATTTGTATAAACGACTTTATTATTTTACAAAAATGTCTTTCAATTTAGAAACTACGTAATCTACTTCCTCTTTTGTACTGTATTTAGAAAAAGAAAAACGTACAGAAGGACGAGATAAATCTACATTTATTCCGCGTAAAACATGCGACCCAACATTGCTACCCGAACTGCAAGCGCTTCCGCCAGAAGCAGCAATACCATTAATATCTAAACTAAACAACATCATCTCTGCTTGATCGGTATGCGGAAAACGAACATTTAAAACTGTATATAACGATTCGCCTCTTGATGCACCATTAAACTCAACACCTTCAATATTTTTTTCTAATTGTTCTATCATGTATGATTTAACTTCTTGCACATGTTTTTGGTGATCTTCCATGTCGCGGTAAGCAACTTCTAAAGCCTTAGCAATACCAACAATTCCGTATAAATTCTCTGTTCCGCCACGCATATTTCTCTCTTGCGCGCCACCATTAATTAGTGGATGAATTGAAATATCGCTATTTATATAAATAAAACCAACTCCCTTTGGCCCATGAAATTTATGAGCCGCACCAACTATAAATTGAATTTTTGTTTTTTGCAAATCGTGTTGATAATGTCCCATAGTTTGCACGGTATCGCAATGAAAAATAGCATTGTATTTTTTGCTCAATTCCGAAACTTTATCAAGTGGTAATAAATTCCCAATTTCGTTATTAGCGTGCATTAGCGAAACCAACGAACGAGCATTATTTTTTAATAATTCTTCTAAGTGAGTTAAATCAACACTTCCATCAGGTAATAAATTAACGAATGATAATTTTATTTTTCCTTTTTTCTCTAGCACTTCAAGCGTATGTAATACAGCGTGATGCTCAATTTTAGAAGTAATAGCGTGTGTAATTCCTAAATCTTCAACAGAGCAAAGTATAGCCATGTTATCAGCTTCTGTTCCTCCAGAAGTAAAAAATATTTCTGATGGTGATGCATTCAATAATTTAGCAATGCTTTTACGCGCATTTTCTATTAAGGCTCTAGTTGTTCTGCCAAATCCGTGTATAGATGAAGGATTACCAAATTGCTCCTTCATAACAGGTATCATAGCTTCTAAAACTTCATTATCTAAAGGCGTTGTAGCGGCATTATCAAAATATACTTTCATGCTCAATGTATTTCTTATTTTAAAATTTGTTTGTGTTGAATATGTTCTTTTATATCCATCATTATTTTCTCAGCTAAATTTTCGGCTGTTGTTTGGCTCTCACTTTCTGAGTATATACGAATTATAGGCTCTGTATTCGATTTACGCAAATGCACCCACTCTTTATCAAACTCAATTTTTACACCATCAATATCGTTAATAGGTTGCTTTTTATATTTGTCTTTTATAGCTAACAAAATTGCATCAACATCAATATCGGGCGTTAACTCAATTTTATTTTTTGAGATGTGATAATTTGGATATGAACTTCTAAGTAGAGATGTTGTTTTTCCAAATTGCGCCAAATGGGTTAAAAACAAAGCAATTCCAGCTAGTGCATCTCTTCCATAATGTAAATCGGGCAAAATAACTCCACCATTTCCTTCGCCACCAATAACAGCGTTAGTAGCTTTCATTAACTCCACAACATTTACTTCGCCAACTGCACTTGCTGTATATTTTCCTCCAGCTTTTTCGGTAACATCGCGCAAAGCACGAGTTGATGACATGTTAGAAACTGTATTTCCTTTTTTGTGTTTTAAAATAAAATCGGCTACAGCAACTAAAGTGTATTCTTCGCCAAACATTTCACCATCTTCGCAAACCAAGGCCAAACGGTCAACATCAGGATCTACAACAATTCCTAAATGAGCGTGTTGTTTTATTACTTCTTTAGAAATATCTCTCAAATTTTCGGGTAACGGTTCAGGGTTATGCGGAAATACTCCGTTAGGCTCGCAATACAATTCTACAACTTCTGCTACGCCCAATGCCTTTAATAATGGCGGCAATGCAATTCCTCCTGTTGAGTTAACACAATCAATAACTACCTTAAACTTTTTAGCTTTAATAGCGGCTACATCAACATAAGGTAAAGCCAATATTTTATCAATGTGTTTTTGAATATAAGTATCGTCGTTTTTATACGTTCCTAAATGATTAACATCGCTAAAAGTAAAACTCTCGCTTTCTGCAATTTGAAGTAATTGCTCGCCATCAGCAGCAGAAATAAATTCGCCCTTTTCGTTTAATAATTTTAATGCATTCCACTCTTTTGGGTTGTGGCTTGCAGTTAAAATAATTCCACCATCAGCTTTTTCATCGGGCACAGCAACTTCAACAGTTGGCGTGGTTGATAAACCAACATCTAATACGTTTACACCCATTCCTAACAATGTTCCAGTAACCAAATGATTTACCATGGCTCCCGAAATTCGGGCATCACGACCTAAAACAACTTTAATTTCTTTTTTGTTAGGATTGCGTAACTTAAGCCAAGCTGCATAAGCCGATGTAAATTTAACAACATCAACGGGACTTAAACCCTCGCCAGGTTTACCACCAATGGTTCCTCTTATTCCTGATATAGATTTTATTAATGCCACTTTTCTAATTTTTTTGGACTACAAATATAGCTTTTTGAATGTTTTGAACTAAAAAATTTATTTAACACTTTTGGCATGCTTTTTTTCAACAATTCGGCATTTTTTTAACATAATGGCAGTTTACTGCTCAAATCTATTAAATTTGGTATTAATTAGTAACTTTGTAATTGGATTTAGTTCCGATTACTAAATTGAGCTGCATGAAAGAAGACGAAGATGATTTTTTATCCCACAATAGCGATATACAGTCAATGGTTGATCGTTTTGAGCAAATGCTTAATAAAAACGAGGTAGGCTTTTTTGATGTACACGCCTTTGAAGATATAATTGACAATTTAATTGATAAAAAAAACATATCAAAAGCACTGAAAGCTGCTCAAATAGCTTTTCAGCAACACCCCTATTCTATTGTATTTTTAATTAGACAAGCGCAATTGCAAGCCGCTAGTAATCAAATTCAAAAATCGTTAGAATTACTTTCGAAAGCTGAAACTTTTGAACCGCACAATCCTGAAATTTTAATGACACGTGGTAATATTTACAGTCAGATAAACGACTTCGATAATGCCATTAAAAGCTACAAAAATGCATTAAAGTGCAGCGACGATAAAGACGAAATATTTATGAATATTGCTTTTGAATACGAAAACAAAGGCGATTATAATTCAGCAATAGAATATTTAAAAAAATCGTTAGACGAAAATCCAGAAAACGAATACGCTTTATATGAATTAGCTTTTTGCTTTGATATAGCAGAAAAAACAGAGGATAGCATTGCGTATTACAATCATTTTATAAACGAAAATCCGTATTCTCCATCGGCTTGGTATAATTTAGGAATTAGCTACAACAAACTCGGATTGTTTGAAAAAGCTATTGATGCGTACGATTATGCCATTGTAATTCAAGAAGATTTTTCGTCAGCTTATTTTAACAAAGCAAACTCTTTAGCTAATTTAGAACAATATGAATTAGCCATTTTAACATATAAAGAAACGTTTCAGTTTGAACAAGCTGACGCTACTTCTTACTACTACATTGGCGAGTGTTACGAAAAGTTAGAAGATTATCAAAATGCAATGGTGTACTACAACAAGTCGATTAAAACCGATAAAAATTATGCCGATGCATACGTTGGAATGGCTGTTGTTTTAGACTACGAAAATCGTTTAACCGAAGGAATTCATTACTTAAAAAAAGGATTAGAATTAGACAATGTAAATCCTGATTATTGGTATATTTTTGGCGAAATACAACAAAAATTAGGCTTTTACGAAGAAGCAGAATTAGCCTACCAAAAAGTAGTTGAATACGATGCTAATAATAGCGAAGTTTGGTTAGATTATTCTAACTTATTTTATGAGCAAGCTAACGAAATAGAAACCTTTTCGATAATTAACGAAGCTATTAATCGTTTTCCTACCAATGCTATGTTGCACTACCGATTAGCAGCATACAATTTTATATTTGGCTATGTTGCCGAAGCAACTAAAGATTTAGAAAATGCTTTATCCTTAGATTATTCAAAACACGATACATTATTTGAATTTGAACCCAAATTAAAAAACAATATTTTAATACTACAATTGATAGAAAGCTATAAATAAAAATAAATTACAATATGAATTTTGAATTACCACACATCCCAGAAAGACCTGCTAAACCTAGAAATAACGGATTAACAATGGTTATGGACAAAGGCTTAAGCCTACGTGAAGCAGAGAATTTAATAAGTGCAAGCGGACATTTAATCGATTTAATAAAATTAGGTTTTGGTACATCGTACATGACTCCAAATCTTAAAGAAAAAATTAAATTTTACCGCGATAATAATTGTAAAGTTTATTTAGGCGGTACATTGTTAGAAGCATTTGCCATAAGAGGAAAATTTGATGACTACCGCAAATTAATTAGCGATTTAGGTGTTGATACAGCTGAAGTTTCTGATGGTTCAATTGAAATGAATCACGATTTAAAATGTAAATACATTAATACTTTAGCTAAAGATTTTACCGTTTTATCTGAAGTTGGTTCTAAAGAAGAAGGAATTATAATTCATCCAAGCAAATGGATTACGATGATGAAATCTGAACTGGAAGCTGGCTCTTGGAAAGTAATTGCAGAAGCAAGAGAAAGTGGTAACGTAGGTATTTATCACCGCGATGGAAAAACACACACTATGCTAATTGATAAAATTATTGCAAAAATTCCTGTAGAAAATATTATGTGGGAAGCTCCACAAAAAGGACAACAAGTTTGGTTTATTAAACAATTTGGTGCAAACGTAAACGTTGGTAACATTGCTCCTAACGATGTTATTCCTTTAGAAACACTTCGTTTAGGATTACGTGGCGATACGTTTTTTCAATTTTTACCAGCCGAATTTAAAAAAGAATTAAAATAGTTTTTAACCTCTAAAGTTTACCAATAATGAATGAGATTACAGTACAAGAATTAAAATCGAAAATAGATCATAAAGAAAATTTTCAATTAATTGATGTAAGAGAAACACACGAATACGAATTAGGACAAATTCCGGGCAGTAAACATATCCCAATGGGAGAAATAATGAATCACTTAGATGAAATTAAAAAAGATGTTCCTGTATATTTACAATGCAGAAGTGGAGCTCGTTCTGGCGCAGTATTAAATGCTTTAACAGGACAAGGTTACACCAACTTATACAACGTTAAAGGTGGAATTAAAGCTTGGAGCGAAGAAATTGATAATAACGTAAAATTTTAAACTAACGCTCTGCATACATGATTGAACTTTTTAAACACATTTTACATTTAGATTTTGAGTGGTTATTTCAAAATTATGGCACACTTATTTATGTAATTTTATTTTTAGTTATTTTTATTGAAACAGGTTTAGTGGCTATGCCTTTTTTACCTGGCGATTCTTTATTATTTACGGCTGGTTTATTTGCTCGTTCGGGTTATTTAAACATGGCGTATTTAATAATTTTACTTTTTATTGCCGCTGTATTAGGCGATAACGTAAACTATTGGGTAGGACGAAAACTAGGCTTAAAAGTATTTAACTTAAAGTTTAGAGGTAAACCATTAGTAAAAATGGAATACCACGATAAAGCTCAATCATTTTTTGAAAAACATGGAACTAAAGCAATTATAATGGCTCGTTTTGTTCCTTTTGTTAGAACATTTGTTCCTTTTGCTGCTGGTGTTGGCGAAATGAATTATAAAAAATACGTAACGTTTGATATTTTAGGTGGAGCTCTTTGGATTGGATCTCTTACAACTGCTGGTTATTTATTAGGCGAAGTGGTGTGGATTAGAAAAAATATTGATTTAGTTTGTCTAGGAATTATTGCATTTTCTGTACTTCCAATATTGTTTGAATACGCAAAAGCAAAATTTAAAAAATAATGTCATCACCAAAAAAAATGCTTGGCTTAGTGGGAAATCCGCTAAGCCATTCTTTTTCTAAAAACTATTTTACCGATAAGTTTACTACGCTAAACATAAGCGAACAGTGGCAGTACAAAAATTTTGAATTAAAAAATTTAATCGAAATAACAGATGTAATTGCTCGTCATGATAACTTAGTTGGTTTTAATGTAACCATTCCTTACAAAGAAAAAATTATAGATTTTTTAGATGAGTTAGACGAACTAGCGCAAGAAACAAAAGCAGTAAATACTGTAAAAATTACGCGTAACAAAAATGGCGAAGTAATTAAATTAAAAGGCTACAATACCGATGTTACAGGATTTAAAAATAGCATAAAACCATTTTTAGAACCACAACATCAAAAAGCATTAATATTGGGTACAGGTGGCGCGAGCAAAGCAGTACAAAGTGTATTAAAAAGTTTTAACATCCCGTTTTGGTTAGTTACACAAAAAGAAATTAGTACCGAAAATCAATTAAATTACAATCAACTTACAAAAGAAATAATTTCAGCTTGTGCATTGTTGATTAATACTACACCAGTCGGAATGTTTCCAAACATTGATGAGTTCCCTCCTATTCCTTATGAAGGAATTACCAACCAACATTTAGTAATTGATTTAATTTATAATCCAGAAAAAACTGAGTTTTTAAAAAAAGCAGAACAAAACGGTGCGCAACTTCTAAATGGTTACAGCATGCTGCAACAACAAGCCGAAGCTGCTTGGCAAATTTGGAACGGAAAATAGTTTTGAGTTATGAATGATGAGTTATAAGTTGAGAGTTATAAGTTTTAAATTATGAGTGGAATTAAATTATTTGAAAGCAAACAAATACGCTCTGTTTGGAATGAATTAGAGCAAAAATGGTATTTTTCTGTTCAAGATATTGTAGAGATTTTAACGGATACTATTGACGTTAAAGACTACATTAAAAAAATGAAAAAACGCGACCCTCAGTTAAATTCCAACTGGGGGACAATTTGTCCCCTAGTTGAAATGGAGGCGGCAGATGGTAGAAGACGCAAGGTACAAGCTGCAAATACAAAAGGTCTTTTACGCATTATACAATCAATTCCATCTCCAAAAGCAGAACCATTTAAACTTTGGTTAGCACAAGTTGGTTCTGATAGATTAGATGAAATAGAAAATCCTGAATTAGCAACTCAACGCACAAGAGAGCTTTATAAATTAAAAGGCTACTCTGATGAATGGATTGAAAAACGTATGCGTAGCATTGCCATACGTGAGGAATTAACCGAAGAATGGAAAAATAGAGGTGTAAAAGAGCAAAAAGAGTACGCAATATTAACAGCCGAAATATCGAAAGCAACTTTTGGTTTAACTCCAATAGAATATAAAAAAGTAAAGGGTTTAAAAAATCAAAATTTAAGAGACCACATGAACGACCTTGAACTTATTTTTTCTATGCTTGGCGAGGCATCAACAACCGAAATTGTAAAAACTCAAAACCCTAAAGGATTTGTTGAAAACCAAAAAGTTGCAAAGCAAGGTGGCGCAGTTGCTGGTAATGCAAGACGTGAGTTAGAAAGTAGAACAGGAAAAAAAGTAATATCAACAAAAAATTATTTACCCGAAGAAAAAAAGACTAAACAATTAACTACTAAAAAAAATAAAAAGTAAACGGTGTGAATTAGTTAGTTGTGAATTAGTTAGTTGTGAATTATGAGTTGTGAAATATAAGTTATGAGTTTTGTCATTCTGAACGCAGTGAAGAATCTAAAAAAATAATCACTAATGCCTTTAAAAACTGAACATATCATCAATTCAAAAATATCAAAAGAACTAAAAGACTTTTTAGATGAAAAAGTTTTTCAATACAACCAAACTAGTTTTATTGAAGAAGATCCTATTAGTATTCCGCATCGCTACACCAAAAAACAAGATATTGAAATTGCTGGCTTTTTAGCGGCTATCATTGCTTGGGGACAACGCAAAACTATTTTAAACAACGCCAACAAATTGATGGATTGGATGGATGATGCGCCTCACGATTTTATTTTAAATCACAAAAAAACCGACTTAAAAAAAATATCCACTTTTGTACATCGCACTTTTAATGGCACCGATATTTTATTTTTTATTGAATCATTAAAACGATTATATACTAAAAAAGATAGTTTAGAACATTATTTTCTACTGCCCGATAATTCAGTAAACACGCAGCAACAAATAGTAAATTTTAGAAATCATTTTATAAAAAATGCTCCTGGCAGAACTTTAAAACACATTTCTAATCCTGATGAAAATTCAGCAGCAAAACGAATTAATATGTATTTGCGTTGGATGGTGCGCAACGATAAAAACAAAGTTGATTTTGGAATTTGGAAAAATTTAAAACCTTCGCAATTGGTTTGTCCGTTAGATGTACATTCGGGAACAGTTGCACGTAAATTAGGTTTATTACAACGTACTCAAAACGATTGGAAAGCAGCGGAAGAACTAACAGTTAACCTACGATTAATAGATAAATATGATCCAGTAAAATACGATTTTGCCCTTTTTGGTTTGGGCGTTTACAAAGAAATTTAAGCTGTATAATAATAAATTTATAGTACAAAAAGCTTCATTTTGATATTTATTCAATAAATCGTAACTTTGATTTACAAATTAATGAAAAATGAGTTACGCAATATCATTTCAGGAACGAGCAAAGTTAGCAATGGAGCAATTATCCAAACAATCTCCAGTTACCTTAAGAGAAGCGCTGGAACAAGTGAAATGGCTAAAATCCAAAAGCACTTCAAAAAACAAGAAACAGAGATCTTAAAAGATTTTATTGTACAAAACAATTTATGGGTAAAAAACATAGACATTTCAAACTATGTTAGCGAAGGAGCCGAACAAAGGGTTTTTTTAAATGACTCCAAAAATGTAATCAAACTAAACGATGGTATATTCTATACTTCTTGGCAAGATTATCTAAATAATTTATTACTCCACAATTTTTTCTTTCCTGATACAGCCTATACTTTAGTTGGTTTTTGGGAAGAAAACAAAACTATTTATGCTGTTGTAAAACAACCATTTGTTAAAGCAACAACTAAAACAGAATAACAAACCGTTAAAGAATTTTTATTTCAAAATGGTTTTTTAAATAGTAAGAATAATGATTATTTCCATCCTAAATTAGGAATAATTTTAGAAGACTTACACGATGAAAATGTTTTAACTAAAGACGGAGTATTACACTTTATTGATACAGTTTTTTTTATCACAGAAGAGTTCTATGTGGATTGATTAAATAACACAATTATTGCAAAGTAAAAATTGCTACCCAGTAAAATACGATTTCGCCTTATTTGGTTTAGGTGTTTACAAAGAAATTTAAGCTTCTTCTTCCTTTTCTTTACTATAAATTTCTTGCTCTTTTTTGTGGTGCAAATTTCCTTTTTTGTGTCCTTGACTTCTATAAGCCATATTTAATAATTCTACTATTAACGAAAACGCTAATGCAGAATAAATAAATGCTTTTTCAATATGGAAGTGTAAAGCTTCTAAAGTTAAAACCAAACCAATAACCACTAAAAAGGCAAGCGCTAACATTTTTACGGTTGGATGTCTGTTTATAAAATCGCTCACTTTATCAGCAAACACAAGCATAATAATCATGGCAATAACAACTGCTAAAATCATTAAAAACACATTGCTTACTAAACCAACAGCTGTTAAAATAGAATCGAAAGAAAAAACAATATCTAAAAACACAATTTGAATAATGGCAGCTTTTAAAGTCAACAAACCATATTCTTTTGATGAAGCTTCTTTGTGTTGAATTTTTTCAACTATTTCTAGTATGGTTTTAATTAATAAAAATACACCACCTGCAAATAAAATTAAATCGCGTCCAGTAACACCAAAATCAACTATATAAAACATAGGATGTTTTAAACCTGCAATCCACGAAATAGCAAATAGCAAGCAAACACGCATAATTAAGGCTAACGATAAACCAATTCTACGTGCACGTTTTTGTAATGGTTTAGGTAGTTTAGTAGAAACTATTGAGATAAAAATAATGTTATCAATACCTAAAATAATTTCGAGTGCAGTTAAGGTAACCAAACTAACAAATCCCTGAGAGGTAAAAAGGGCAGCGTAATCAAACATAGTCTAAAAATTAGAGCGCAAAAGTACAATTAAATACCGCTCAACGTATATCATCTTCATAAATATATAGTCTAATTAATGTTAATTCGCTAAAAAATTCAATTCTATAAAATTTTTATTACCTGATTTTCAAATACTTATAAAATAATTTAGTACTATGTATTGCAAGGTACTATAATTTAACATAGTTTTGTGGTGTTAAAAATTAAACAATGAATATAGAAAACAATAAAGCTCAAATGAGAAAGGGAATATTGGAATTTTGTATTCTTTCCATACTCGAAAAAGGCGATGCGTATCCTTCTGAAATTATATCACAAATGAAAGACGCAAAACTAATTGTTGTGGAAGGCACATTATACCCAATGCTTACCCGTTTAAAAAACGAAGAACTGTTAAGTTATCGTTGGGAGGAATCTACTTCTGGTCCGCCACGCAAATATTATAAACTAACCGAAAAGGGCGATAACTTTTTAAACGAGTTAAAAATTACCTGGAACGAATTAGTAAAATCTGTAAATCAACTACTATCTAAAAAATAATTAAAATGAATAAAACGGTAACAGCAAATATAAGTGGACTTGTTTTTCATATTGAAGAAGAAGCTTACCTAACTTTAAGTAATTACTTAAATGCAATAAAAGCGTACTTAAAAAATAGTGACGCTTTAAGCGAAATTATTAGCGATATTGAAGCAAGAATTGCAGAATTATTTCAGCAAAAATTAAAAACAAGCAAACAAGTTATTGTTGCAGAAGATGTAGCCGAAGTTATTGAAATATTAGGTGCTCCCGAAGTTTTTAGAGAAGACGATGGCTCTACAACAACAAACAATTCTTCTGATAAAAAAGAGCAAGAAAATGAAGTCCATAACGAGAACAGAGTTAGACGCATTTTTAGAAATCCTGACGAAAAAATATTAGGTGGAGTTTGCTCTGGTATTGCTTCCTATTTTAACATCGATCCTCTTTGGATAAGATTATCGTTAGTTGCATCATTCTTTATTTTTGGATTTGGATTTTTACTATACTTAATTTTATGGATAATAATTCCTGAAGCTAAAACTGCCGCCGAAAAACTAGAAATGAAAGGCGAAAAAGTAAACCTAAAAAACATTGAAAAAACAATTAAAGATGAGTTTGATGATTTAAAAAAAAGATACGATAACCCAGATTCTAAAGACAAAGTAAAAAATGGAATACAATCGTTTTTTGCCGCTTTAGGAAACATAATTCAGTATTTCTTTTTAGCACTTTCTAAATTAATTGGCGCTGCATTTACAGTTATTGGTATTATTTTATTAATTGCACTTATCAGTTCATTTTTAGGCATAAACGATTCCATTCACATCACATCATTTGGTGTAGAAAGCAATTATACAATTAGTCAGTTTTTAGATGTAATTTTTGTGAGTTCATCACACAAATTATTAGCAGCAGTTGGCTTATTTCTTTTAATTGCTGTGCCACTAATAATGATGATTTATGGCGGAATTAGAATAATTTTAAAACTGAAAAAGAAAAACAAAGTAGTTTCTATTGTTTCAGGATTATTATGGACTACAGGACTTTTAATTTGCATTTATGCAGCAATTATTTTAGCCAATAATTTTAAGGAAACAGCAACTACAAAATCAGTTGCTTATGTAAATACCTATAAGCAAATTGTTTTAAAAACAACAAATTTAGAAAATGCTTATTACCAAACCGAACTTGATGATGATGACATAAAAGAACTAAGAGAAAACGCACGTAACTTGTTTCAATTTGCACAATTAGATATTGTAAAAAACGACTCAAACAGAGTAGAAATTGCTATTATAAAAATTGCTCGTGGCGAAAACAGAAAAGAATCGTTTGAAAGAGCTAAAAACATAAATTACAATTACACACAAACAGATTCTATACTAACGTTTGAACCCAGATTTTCTTTAAACAAAGAAGATAAATGGAGAGTGCAAAATTTAAAAATTAAAATTAAAATTCCTGTTGGGCAACAAATTTTGCTTGAAAAAGGAATGGAACAAATTTTGCACGATGTAGATAACTTACAAAACACTTGGGACGGCGACATGCCAAACCGAAGATGGGTTATGACAGAACGTGGCTTAAACTGCGTTGACTGCGATAATTTAACCAACTTGAAATAATCAATTCTTAAATCTTCTTCAAAAAGCTGTTGTAATTACAACAGCTTTTTGCTTTTTAATGCTTATTTTTGTTTGCATTATTAAATTTCATTAGCATGAAAATCAAATACATAGGCACTTTACTTTTAGTCTCTTTATTTTTAAATAGCTACGCACAAAAATCTGTGCCCGAACTGGTTCAAAAATTTTATTCATCTATCAATAAAAAAAAGGTTGACGATATTTCTTCATTAATTTGGGCAAAATCTGACTCAAAAGAAATTATTGATGCCATTAAAAAAAATGAAGAAAAGTTTGGGGGACAAACTTTTTTAAGAAGAGTTGATAGCACGTATAGAACTTCAAAATCTGAACCAAAAAAATTCTATCAATTAGAGTTTGATTCGTATCACGAAAAAGCACTAATTAAAGAAAAACTAATTATTGTTTTAGAAAACAAACAATACAAATTAGCTGGCTATATTTTTACAGTTGTTTTAGGTAATCATGATGATTATTTTGTAAGCTATGGTGCAACAAAAGTTTCAGAAATATTTGCAAAAAAAATAGCAGAAAATAATATTGAAAAAGCATATTCGTTATTCGAACCAGAAATGCGAGAAACATACACCTTAGAGTCTTTTAAAACTGCTACAAATCAAATTAACGAAACCATTGGAGAACTTAAATCTGTAGTATTTTTAGATACATGTTCTGTTCTAAATTACTATGGTAAAAACGAAAGTTTTTGCTACACCGCTTTGCAATTAAAAGGTACTAAAAAAGATATTGTTTTAAATACAATTGTAAGTATGCGCAGCGATGGAACGTTTTATATAACGTTTTATCAAGTAAGCGAAAACCATGATTTAAATAATAATGAAGTAATTAATGAAACTGAAAAATTGCTAAACGATTTTTATGCAAATATCGACACCAGCAAAGCAGATGCCTTTTATGATTTATTGCACCCCAGTTTGCAATTTCAAAAATCGAGAGAAATGATTTCTGCTACTATAAAAGAAATGACAGAATTTGCTGGGCAGCATAAACAACATACAATTGTTTCAAAAGCAATTTCAAGAAGCACAGTAACAAACGAATCCAACCGTTATGTTGTAGTAGTTAAAAACGAAAATAAAAAGGTTACGCTACACGATGCGTTTATATTGAGATACGACAGCGATAACAAACTAAAAATTGCGTATTTTTATTTTATTGAGTATTGATATTTCAATATAAAATTAAAACTTATTTTATCCCTCCGCTTGCGCGAGCCTGTGACTCGTTAAAAATTTTACTTTAAATGTTATTTTCTAATTAATGTTTTGTGTTAGCACGAACTACAAACTCGCACTGGCAATAGGATTTATAATCAAAAAATAGTATATTTGGTTATAAATATATCTGACTCTTATCAGACCTATATTCAAGTTAGCGGTAATACATGCATAAAACATCTAGAAAAAAAATAAGAGGTTACATTAGAAAGAAAAAAACTCTTTCCAACTGGATGCAATATATAGTAGCGTATCCATTTGTGGAATTAAAAGTCAACGCGCAGCCAATTACTTTCCGATTAAACCTACCTCCATTTTATTGGTTCAGCGAAGATAATCCGCCTGAAAGATTTACAAATGAAATATTTCAAGCATTTTTTGAAATTGAAAAATCATTGGACAAAAATATTCATCTAAAAGAAAAGAATCTCAGCTTTCAAATATGGTTATTTTATCCTAGAACAATTAAAAGCGTAATTATTGTTGGAACTAAGGAGAGATTAGATCAATTTAGAAAGGATACTGGACAAAAAGATACAAATGAAATTCCTCCAAAAATAATTGGCTCTGTTTTCCAAAATAGAAACTGGAAAATTTTCTTGGATAAAACATTCTCATCTAATGATCCAAATAGGAATGGACCGAATTGGATTACTCATGTGCATGGTAAAATTTGGGTGATAGAGAAATAATAATACTTTTTTGTGTACTACCGTTAACATCCCTCCGCTGGCGCGAGCCTGTGGCTCGTGACAAATTTTGCTTTAAATATTATTTTCTAATTAATGTTTTGTGTTAGCACGAGCTGCAAGCTCGCGCTAACTAGAGGTATTTTTATTTTATTGAGTATTGATTTAACAAGGAATATAAACCACTTTTTTGGTTTCAAAAAACTCTTCGGAAAAATAATTGCTTAAATCAAAGTACGTTACTTTTTGCGAAAAGTTTTTCATCTCTTCGATTAAGTCGCCACCTTTTAAATACAAAATTCCATTAGCTAAATCGTTTTGCGATTTTTTTAAAAACTTTCCTTTTACCCACGGATAAAAATCGTTAAACTGCGTAACAGCACGGCTAATTACAAAATCAAATTGCTGATTTATTTCTTCTGCCCTACTGTGTATTCCTTTTACATTTTTTAAACCCAACGCAGCTGCTACTTCGTTAACTACTTTTATTTTTTTACCAATAGAATCTACCAAAACAAATTCGCATTCTGGAAACATTATTGCTAAAGGAATGCCTGGAAAACCGCCACCTGTGCCAACATCTAAAACAGTAGTACCTTTTTTAAACTGAATAACTTTTGCAATTCCTAAACTATGCAAAACATGTCGTTCGTAAAAAAACTGAAAATCTTTTCGAGAAACTACATTAATTTGATTGTTCCAAAAAAAATAAGTTTCAAATAGTTTTTTAAATCTTTCTTTCGCTTTGTTGTTAAGTTCTGGAAAGTAGTTGTAAATTAAATCAACATCAGGTGTTGCTTGCAATGCTTGTTCTAACATTTAAATTTTATCGTGAGAATTTTTCAAGATGTTGTATAAAAACTCTCTTGCTCTAAATAATTGCGCTTTAACTGTACCTGTTGGTAAATCTAAACGAACAGAAATTTCTTCGTAAGATAATTCTTCAAAATAACGCAGCTCAATTAATTGTTTGTAGCGTGGCTTTAGTTTATCAACCACCTCGTGCATTAATTTTATTTTTTCTTTTTTAATTACCGTTTCTTCAGGTCCAATTCCATCAAATTTAATATCTAAATTAATAGAACCACCTTCGTCGTTTTGCATTCCTGTATCGATAGAAAAAGTATTCGATTTTTTTCTTCTAATGTAATCAATGCAATTGTTGGTGGCTATTTTAAATAACCAAGTGCTAAATGCGTAACTCGGCACATATTGGTGCAAACGATTAAATGCTTTGCCAAAGGCTTCAATGGTTAAATCATCAGCATCGTCTTTATTGTTTACCATTTTTAAAAGCATGTAGTAAACAGAGTCACGATATCTGTCCATTAATTCGGCATAGGCTTTTTGATTACCAGTTTCAATAGCCAGTTTTACTAGCTTGTAATCGTGTTGCGCTTTGTCGGATAGGTTTTCGTTTATTTCCATTTATGTTGCTTTACAAACGTGTTGGACACTACAAGTATAGGATAAAAAAACAATAAAAAGAATTCAAAAATGGGTGTTAGCCAAAGCAAATCTTTTTCGTTTAATTTTTCCATTGCTTTTTTAAAGATAATCATTTGAATAACTAATCTCAAAATAAAAATACCTAAAACAACAAAAATTAAATTATTAAGCACAACTAATGCAATAAACGAAAGCCAAAAAAGGTAGTGCGATAAATGATGCAAAGCGAGTCTATTTCTATCTTCGCTCTTATAATGTTTTGCAGTGGTTAAGTGTCTTTTCTTTTGTTTAAACCAAGTTTTAAAAGTTTCTTTTGGTACCGAAATAGTATGACTACTATGCTCAATTTCTATTTTTGTATTAGCCGAATTTGCTGCTCTATTTACAAACAAATCATCGTCGCCACTTTGTATGTGGTAATGTGTTGCAAAACCTTTATTTTTAAAAAACAATGATTTGGTATAGGCTAAATTTCGCCCAACTCCCATATATGGCTTGCCAACTATTGCGCTCGACAAGTACTGAGCAGCAGCAAAAAAAGAATCGAAGCGAATAATTTTATTTAAAAAACCTTTTCTTTTTTCGTAAGCCCCATAACCCAAAACTATTTCTGTTTGCTTATCAAAATTTTGAGCCATTGTGCTAATCCAATTTTCAGAATTAGGCATACAATCAGCATCTGTAAGCAATAAATGTTCGTATTTAGCACCTTTAATGCCTAACATTAAAGCCAATTTTTTATCATGACGATAAATTTCTTCTTCTTTTAAGGTTACAACATGCAAGTTAGAATGTTGTTTTTCGGCTTCTTTTAGCAAATCGGCTGTGGCATCAAAAGAGCAATCATTTACAATTACAACTTCGTATTGCGGATAATTTTGCGAAAACAATAAAGGCAAATGCTTTTCTAAATTTTCGAACTCGTTACGAGCGCAAATAACAATAGAAACTGGTGGTTTATTATTAGAAACCTCTTTTTTAAAATAAGATAATTTTGCAAAAATGCCCAAATAATAATACAACTGAACACTAAAAGCCAAAACAAAAAGTGCTAACAGCACATAAAAAACAACACTTAACGTCATAATATAGTAACTCTAGTGCAAAAGTAAACTTATGGCGAGTTAAAAACTTACTTTTTAAATAAGACTTTAAACAAAGAAATTAACAATTGTAACTTGTTCTATTCTTTGCAAAAAATTACGTTCTTTGTATCTACATTAAGAAATATGCAATTTAAACTCTTAAAAACCGACGCAAAAACTAAGGCTCGAGCTGGAGAAATAACAAACGACCACGGTACAATACAAACACCTATTTTTATGCCTGTGGGTACTGTTGGTAGCGTAAAAGCAGTTCACCAACACGAGTTAAGAGACGATATTAAAGCACAAATTATATTAGGAAATACCTATCATTTATATTTACGACCAGGCTTAAAAGTTTTAGAAAAAGCGGGAGGCTTACATAAATTTATGGGTTGGGAACACCCAATTTTAACCGATAGTGGTGGTTTTCAGGTTTATTCTTTATCGGGAACACGAAAAATTACTGAAGAAGGTGTAAAATTTAACTCGCATATTGATGGTTCAAAACATATTTTTACTCCAGAACATGTAATGGATATTCAGCGTATCATTGGCGCCGATATTATTATGGCTTTTGATGAGTGTACGCCTTATCCTTGCGATTACAATTATGCGAAAAATTCAATGGAAATGACGCATCGTTGGCTAACTCGATGTATTGATCGTTTTGATTCAACACCAGCAAAATATGGTCATTCGCAGTCGTTGTTTCCAATTGTGCAAGGCAGTACTTACAAAGATTTAAGAATAAAATCGGCCGAATTTATTGCAGCTCAAAATAGAGAAGGCAATGCTATTGGTGGCTTATCTGTTGGTGAGCCAGCCGAAATGATGTATGAAATGTGCGAACTAGTTTGCGATATTTTACCAAAAGATAAACCGCGATACTTAATGGGCGTAGGTACTCCCGTAAATATTTTAGAAAACATTGCTTTGGGTATTGATATGCTTGATTGTGTAATGCCTACGCGCAATGCACGAAACGGAATGTTGTTTACCAGCGAAGGAATTATTAATATTAAAAACGAAAAATGGAAAGAAGATTTTTCTGTTTTAGACGAAAACGGAACTTCTTACGTAGATAAAAGTTACTCCAAAGCCTATTTAAGACATTTGTTTGCTGCCGAAGAACGCTTAGCTGCGCAAATTGCAAGTATACATAATTTGGCATTTTATTTGGAACTAGTTAAGCAAGCACGCGAAAAAATAATGGAAGGAACTTTTTCTGAATGGAAAGATATTATGGTAAAACGTTTGGCAACTCGACTTTAGTGTATAGTGATTAGTCGTTAGTGATTAGTGATTAACCCAAATAAAACTTTAAACTGAAAACAATAAACTAAAAACCATAAACTAAAAAAGGAATGATAAAAAAAATAGATCTATACATTATTAAAAAGTTTTTAGGCACTTTTATTTTTGCTATAGCTATTATTATTTCTATTGTAATTGTATTTGATATTTCAGAAAAAATTGATGATTTTATTGAGAAAGAAGCTCCTATAGAAGCTATAATTTTCGATTACTATTTTAATTTTATACCCTACTTTGTTAATTTATTTAGTCCGCTTTTTACATTTATTTCCGTAATATTTTTCACTTCAAAAATGGCGGCTAATACCGAAATTGTTGCCATACTAAGTAGCGGAGTTAGTTTTAAAAGATTTTTGTTACCCTTTATGATTGCGGCAACAATTCTATCAATATTGTCTTTTTACCTTATCAATTTTGTAATTCCTCCTGCAAACGAAAAACGACTTGCTTTTGAAGCCAGATATGTGCGCAACCGATACTGGAATGGCGATATGAATATTCATAAACAAATACAACCTGGCGAATTTATTTATTTTCAAAGCTTTAATACATACGATAATATTGGCTATCAGTTTAGCTACGAAAAAATTAAAAACGGTAAAGTGAATTACAAATTTATGAGTGATGTACTTAGATGGGATACTATTAAAAAAAATTGGCATGCCGAAAATGTTAGAATTAGAACAATCGATTCAACGAAAGAAACACTAAGAACAACCATTACACTTGATACTGCATTTATCTTTAATGACACAGAGTTTAACGTGCGAAAAGATAATTTAATTGAAACAATGAATTATTTTGAACTAAATAAATTTATTGAAGTTGAGAAACAAAAAGGCTCTGACGAAGTACCTTATTTTGAAGTTGAAAAATACCAAAGAATGGCTTATCCACTCGCTACATTTGTACTTACATTAATTGGTGTTGCTATGTCGAGCCGAAAAGTGCGCGGCGGTATTGGAGTGCATATTGGTATCGGTTTGCTTATTAGTTTTTCGTTTATATTATTTATGCAAATTGCAATTACATTTGCAACAAACGCTAACGTTCCGGCTCAAATAGCCGTGTTTATTCCGCATATGATTTATATGGTTTTGGCTTTATACTTAATCAAAATAGCACCTAAATAATTCGTATAAAAACACCAACTATTCTATCATTTTATTAGATTTGTACTACAACATTATATTTATGAGCTTACTTTCAGACAGAATAACAAAATTATCAGAATCTCAAACTTTGGCCATGACAAAAATGGCGCGCGAATTACAAGCAAAAGGATTAGACGTTATTAGCTTAAGTATTGGAGAACCCGATTTTAATACGCCCGATTTTATTAAAGAAGCAGCCAAAAAAGCTATCGATGATAATTTTACAAGATACACACCAGTACCCGGTTATTTAGATTTAAAACAAGCTATTGCTGAAAAATTTAAACGTGATAACAACCTACACTACGATGCAAATCAAATTGTAGTTTCAACAGGTGCAAAACAATCAATTGCCAATGTAGTATTGAGTTTAGTAAACAAAGGTGACGAAGTTATTGTACCAATTCCATATTGGGTAAGTTATATCGAAATTATAAAATTAGCTGATGGAATTCCAGTTGAAATTCCTACATCAGTTGAACAAAATTTTAAATTTACTGCAGAGCAATTAGAAAAAGCAATTACGCCTAAAACTAAAATGCTTATTTTTAGCACACCTTGTAATCCTTCTGGTTCGGTTTATTCAAAAACCGAATTAAAAGCTATTGCACAAGTGGTTGCTAAACATCCTAACTTATTTGTTATTTGCGACGAAATTTACGAACACATAAATTTTGTTGGTGGTCACGAAAGTTTAGCGCAGTTTCCAGAAATGTACGAAAGAGTAATTACTGTTAACGGCGTATCAAAAGGTTTTGCTATGACAGGCTGGAGAATAGGATTTATTGGTGCTCCAAAATGGATTGCCGATGCTTGCGAAAAAATGCAAGGTCAGTTTACATCTGGTGCTTGTTCTATTGCTCAACGTGCAGCATTAGCAGCAGTTTCTGCTCCAAAAAGCGTAACGCAACCAATGTGCGACGCCTTTAAAAAGCGAAGAGATATTGTAATAAAATTATTAAATGAAATTCCTGGAGTTAAAACTTATATTCCTGAAGGTGCGTTTTATATTTTCCCAGATATTTCATACTACTTTGGTAAAAAACATAGCAAAGGCGTAATTAATAACTCTTACGATTTGTGTATATATTTGTTAGAAGAAGCTCATGTTGCTTTGGTTTCGGGCGATGCATTTGGCGACAACAATTGTTTCCGCTTTTCGTATGCAACTTCTGAAGATAAAATTATTGAGTCAATTAAAAGAATTAAAGAAGGACTTGCTAAACTAAGTTAAACGTGCTAAACAAAACCGAACTCCATCAATTATTCGAATCGTTTAATCAATTAAATATTTTAATTGTAGGCGATGTTATGATTGATTCTTATGTGTTTGGTAATGTATCACGAATCTCTCCAGAAGCACCCGTGCCAATAGTTGCTGTTAACAAAAAAGAAAATCGTTTGGGTGGCGCTGCCAATGTAGCTTTAAATATTAAAGCTTTGGGAGCAAATCCTGTTTTGTGTTCCGTAATTGGAAACGATGAAAATGGAAAATTGTTTTGTGCGTTGTTACAAAATCAACAAATGAACAGCGATGGAATTATTTTATCTAACGAAAGAACTACCACCGTTAAAACTCGTATTATTGGTAACAATCATCAAATGCTTCGTGTTGACGAAGAAATGTTGCACAACATAAACCAAAACGAAGAAGAAAAATTAATTGCTGCAATTGAAAACTGCATTAAAACAAAAAAAATAGATGCAATCATTTTTGAAGATTACGACAAAGGTTGCCTCACTCCTGCTGGTATTGAACGTATTGTAAGTATTGCCAACAAACATACTATTCCAACTGCGGTTGATCCGAAAAAAAATAATTTTCTAAGCTACAAAAACGTTACACTTTTTAAACCCAATTTACGCGAGTTAAAAGAAGGTTTAAAAATTGATTTTGATGCGAAAAACACTGCTCAATTAAACAATGCTGTAAACGATTTATTAAATAAATTGCAGGCAAAAAAAGCATTAATTACACTTTCTGAATTGGGTGTTTATATTGCAACGCCAACCGAAAATTTTTCAGCACCAGCGCACATTCGCAACATTGCAGATGTATCGGGTGCAGGCGATACTGTTATAAGTGTAGCCACTTTGTGTTTAGCTAAAAACACAAGCAATCAGGTTTTAGCTGAATTATCTAACCTTGCAGGCGGATTAGTTTGCGAAAAATTAGGTGTAGTTTCTATCGATAAAAATCAACTTTTAGCGGAAGCAGAAAAACTTTCAAAATAATTTTTCACAATGAAAAATTTCATTTTTAATTTAATTTTTCTTTTTTCAATTCTTGCATTTTTCTCTTGTAAAAAAGAAGAACAATCGGCAGTAATAAGTTTTGATACTCCTGTAAAAGCAACAATAAGTGGCTATACAGGCAATATTATGGAGCCTTTTATTACTAAAGACGACAAAATATTGTTTTTTAATAATTTGAATTCGCAACCAGAAAACACCAATTTGCATTGGGCACTTAAAATAAACGACACCTTATTTTCATATCAAGGAGAAATAGCAAACGTAAATTCGCCCGAAATTGAAGGCGTTGCCAGTATGGATGCCAATAATAATTTTTATTATGTATCAACAAACAACTACGCGAGCACATTAAAATCGTTGTATTATGCAGAGTTTAATAATGGCACTTTAAGCAACAATACAACAATTGAAAACATTGCAAAAGAAAAAAATTATTGGATAAATTTTGATGCAGAAATTACAAACGATGGCAATCAATTGTTTTATGTTGAAGCTAAAATGGATAGCAAAGCTATTCCAGTAAAAGCTGATATTTTTATTGCTAAAAAAAATAATACAAATTTTGAAAAAATAGAAAGTTCATCTAAAACACTTGCAACTGTAAATACTAACGAATTAGAGTATGCGCCGTGCATATCTTCCAATTACTTAGAATTATTTTTTACACGATTAAAAACGCCAATAAACAGCAATTCTAAACCACAAATTTATTACTGCACCAGAAAAACTACAGATGCTCCTTTTGGAAAAGCTGTTTTGATTGAAAATTTTGATGGCTTTGTAGAAGCGCCCACGCTTACAAATGATGGCAAAACCATTTACTATCACAAACATGTTGATGGCAAGTTCAGCTTGTTTATGAGTAAACGAAAATAACGTATCCGTGCTAGTGGGTATATAAAATGCCCTGCACTACGGATTGATTCACCTGAATTATTAGCGGAAATTTGTATCAACCAAAATTTCCCTAACCATGAAAAAAGGTAACAAAAACTTGTATGGCCAAGTGCCAGCTACTAATATGTAGTCCAAAACAAAAGCCCCGAAATTCGGGGCTTTTTTATTTAATGACTTTTCTGCATTTTATTAGTTTTGAAATAATTGTATATTTGAATTACTAGAAAAGTATATGATACTGCCAATAATTATAAATAAAGTAAAAGCAACAAAATAGTCAAATATGAAGATAATTATAATTTGTATTTCAGTTTTGATATTTACATCAGCTTGCGACTTAAATGAGAATAATCGTAAAACAAGCCAAACATTAGTTTATGAAGAAATTAACAAAGACTCTTCTAATTATATAATTGCGGCATATAATACTTCATTAAATACAAAACATGAAACTTATAAAGTCGCAACTCTTTCTCAAAAAGAAATTCTACTTATAGACAGTATATTACATGTTAGTATTACTGAATGGAATTCTGACCGTGAATTAGATTTTATTGAATACAATAAACAACATCCAAGTAATAAAAAAGAAAAAAACAATATGTTCATTAATCTTATCGATTACAAAAGACAATACACTCCTGTTGTTAATGACAAAAATGAGAAAGAAGTTTGGGTTTATTGTGCTTGTGATGGTAATTTTGGTTTAGTCCAAGACGGAGGAAAATGTTATTTCGAACTCATAATTAATTTAACAAATAAAACACATACAAACATTGGAATAAATAGTATGGGATAGTAATTTTTCAACTCTAACCTAATAGAAAGCTTAAGTTAGTGCAACAGAAACAAATTGTCGAAACAAAAATCAGTCCTGAGCAATTTTATGAGCAAAAAAATAAACAAGCCTTTAAAAAACAATAAATCTATTGCTCCTACTTTAGAGCAAAACTCCAATTACTATTTATTTTATGGAGCAATTGTTTTGCTTTGTGTAGTTTGTTTTTACAATTCGTTAAGCAACGGAATCACCAACTGGGACGATAACAAATACATTACAAATAATCCACTTTTAGATGCTGTAAAATCGGGTAAAATTTCCAATCTATTTACACAGTTTTTTGATGGTAACTACCATCCGCTTGCATTGCTATCATTAAGTATAGATTTTAGTATTGGCAATGGCAAACCTTTTTGGTTTCATTTTACAAATGTTTTGTTGCACATCTTTAATTCTATATTAATTTTTAAAATCCTATTACAATTTGTAAAAAACAAATGGGCTGTGTTAATTGCTAGTCTTGTGTTTGCAGCACACACGCTTCACGTAGAATCGGTTACTTGGCTATCCGAACGCAAAGATGTTTTATATAGTTTTTTCTTTTTATTGGCATTATATCACTATTGTATTTACGCTACTACAGAAAAAACGAAAAACTACTTTCTAAGTATTTTATTTTTTGTTTTGGCTTTATTCTCTAAGGGTCAGGCAGTTGCATTAGCTATTTGTATTCCTTTAGTTGACTATTATTTTTCGCGAAAATTATTGAGTAAAAAAGTAATACTTGAAAAACTTCCTTATTTTATTTTAGCATTTATTTTTGGTGTAGTCGCTTTAAAAGCGCAATCATCGAGTAATTATTTAGCTGAATTTAATTTTACATTTTTTCAAAAAATAGCTATTGCTTCGTTTGGATTGTTTCAATACATTTCTAAAACATTTTTACCTATAAATTTATCTGCATTTTATCCGTATCCTGATATGGTTACGTATGCGCTACCCAATTATTTTTACACATATTTATTAGTTCCTGTGGCGTTTATAACATTACTATTTATTTACAGAAAAAATAAAATCATCGTTTTTTCGTTACTATTTTTTGTGTTTAATTTAGTGTTGGTTTTGCAAATTATTTCTGTTGGTTCTGCCATAACTGCCGATCGTTATGCTTATATTCCTTTGCTTGGATTTTGTTTGTTAATCGCTTATTTTATTGATACAATTCAAAAAGAAAAAAAACAATTAACTACTATTGGTTTTGCAATTACTTGCGTATATATTTTATTTTTAAGTTATAACACCATACAACGCAACAAAGTGTGGAAAGATAGTTTAAGCCTTTGGACTGATGTTGTTGCTAAACACAAAAACATACCGTTAGCGTATTACAATTTAGCTACCACACAAAACGAATTAGGCGATAATGCAAACGCAATACACAATTTTACATCAGCAATAAAACTACAAAATACAGACGCAGATAGTTACCATAACCGCGGAAACTGTTACTTTTTAATGCAACGATACGATAGTGCTTATACCGATTTTAGTAATGCAATAAAACTAAAACCACAATTTAGCGATAGCTATAATAACCGAGGACTAACCTTGCTAAATTTAAAACGTTACGAAGAAGCCAAAAAAGATTTTGACGCCGCATTACAATTAGATGCAAATAATAATTTAGCTTACACCAACAGAGCCATTGCTAACTATAATTTAGGTAATAAAGAAGCTGCTTGTGAAGATTGGCAAAGGGCTTTAAACAATGGTTACACCGATGCTAAAACTTATTTGGAAAAGTATTGTGAGAATTAATTTATATTAAAAAAAGAAAATTTATGATAAGAGAATCAGATAATTCCGAAAGTGAGTCTCATCAATGGACAGCTATATTTTTACGTGATCAATTTCAAAAAGAAAGTGATCGTGCTGCTGTAATTTTAACAGCTTCATTACTTGATGAAGCTTTAACAAGTTTAATTCGTTCATTTTTAGTTCCTTGTTCTAGTGCAAAAGATACAATTTTTGAAGAAGTTAATTCACCTCTGGCAAATTTTAGTTCAAAAATTGATATGGCTAATAGACTTGGATTAATAAGCAATAAACTAACTAGAGATATTCATCTAATAAGAAAAATAAGAAATTCATTCGCGCATGATGTTTTTGGCTGCGATTTTGAAAACGGCTCTGTCAAAGGAAGGGTGTTAGAACTCAAGAAATCAATGATGTATGCTAACCATACGCTAAAAAGTGAAGAGATGGCTTTACTTTATCCTGGAACAAGAGGTGAGTTTTTATTATGCACATTTTTTATATTATGGCACTTAAATAATTTAATTGAAGATAATACACATTTAAAAGAAGCGAAAGAAGAAGACTTTCTTTATAAAATATTAGATAAATAAAAAGTTAAACTAATTTATGCCAGATTTTCATTCAGTCTAAACCGGATCTACATCGGCTTGAACAATTAAAGATTTGAATTCTTTTTCTTGAAAAGCGTTATCTATTTGCCAGCGAATAAATTGCTTTACTTTTGATTGCGAAATATCTTTTTCTAGCTTTATCAACACTTCTTTTAAATGGTAATTACGCACTTTGTTTACTCCTGGAAACTCAGGACCTAAAACTCTTTCGCCAAGTTCGGCACGTAATCGTTCAGTAAATAAATTAGCGCAATAATTTAAAGCATCAATGTCTTTGTGCTTTAGTGTTAATTTAATTAAATTATAAAATGGCGGATAATGATATTTCTCACGCTCATTCATTTGCACATTAAATAACGCTTGGTAGTTATGCGTTAACAATTGTTCTATTACAAAATGATCGGGTTTGCGCGTTTGTATAATTACTTTACCGCGTTTATTTTTTCGTCCTGCCCTACCACTTACTTGTTCCATTAATTGATAAGCACGCTCAAAAGCCCTAAAATCAGGGAAATTTAGCAAGCTATCAGCATTTAAAATTACTACCAAACTCACATTATCAAAATCTAAACCTTTAGTAACCATTTGCGTACCAACGAGCACATCAGTTTGTCCTTCTTCAAAATTTTGAATAATACGCTGATAAGCAAAACGCGAACGTGTACTGTCCAAATCCATTCGTTCTACTTTTACTTCTGGCAAAAAAATAGAAAGTTCGTCTTCAATTTTTTCGGTACCAAAACCTTTGTATTGCACCGATGCAGAACCACACGCAGCACAAGTAGATGGAACTTTTTCGGTGTATCCGCAATAATGGCATCGCAAAACATTAACTGCTTTATGATACGATAAACTTACATCGCAATTTTTGCAACTCGGTGTCCAGGCGCAAACCTCACATTCTAAAAGCGGAGCAAAGCCTCTCCTATTTTGAAACAAAATAGCCTGCTCTTTATTTTCTAATGTTAATTTTAAAGTATCGAGCACAACAGAAGAAAAATGGCTATGCATTGTTTTCTGTTTTGTTTCGTCGCTAACGTTAACTATTTTAATTTCAGGCAACTCAATTCCTCTATAACGCTCGGCAATTTGCACCAAGCCAAATTTATTATTTGTTGCCTTGTAATATGATTCAAAGGATGGTGTTGCAGAACCCAACAATACTTTTGTTTTATGCAAGTTGGCTAAATACAAAGCTGCATCGCGTGCATGGTAACGTGGAGCTGGGTCGTGCTGTTTGTATGATGTTTCGTGTTCTTCGTCAATAATAATTAAACCCAATTTGGTAAAAGGTAAAAATAATGCTGAACGTGCACCCAAAATAACTTTGTATTCGGCAATTTCAAACTCGGCAGCATCTAAAACTTTATTCCAAATTTCAACACGTTCTTGCTCGTTAAACTTAGAATGGTAAACCCCAACCTGATTACCAAACACAGCACGCAAACGATTTATAATTTGAGAAGTAAGTGCAATTTCTGGCAACAAAAAAAGTACTTGTTCGCCTTTGTTTATTACTTCTTCAATTAATTTAATGTAAATTTCTGTTTTTCCACTCGATGTAACTCCGTGCAATAAAACAACCTCTTTATCTTCAAAATTATTTTGTATTTGCGTTAAAGCATTTTGCTGCACATCGCTTAATTCCTTAATGGCATGTGTTGCATCGTAACTTTTTAAACGACTCGCTTCTAATTTAAAAACTTCGAATACATTTTTTTTAATGAGTGCACTCAAGGCAGAATTTAAATCGTCGTTGCCTTTTAAAATTTCTTTTTTGTTTGCAGGTTGCGTTTCTGGAAACTTACAAAAACTTAAATATTTTATTACAACTTGTAATTGCTTAAAAGCTTTTTTTTCAAGCTGATTCATCAACAACTTCATTGCTTCTTCGCTAGCGAATTGTTTGTTTAAATCAATATAGGTTTCGTAAACAGGCTTGTAGCGTTCTTTTAATTCTTCTTCAATAAGCACAACGCGTTTATCAAACATTGAACGAATAATGCTATACACATTTTTTTGTTCAACAATTTGCACAATGTCTTGAAGCGTTAGTTCGTTGTTTGCTTGCAAGGCTTCGAACAATAAAAACTCTTTATCGGTTAATTTATCGGTATCGCCATCATAATCTTGATTTAAACACAAACGTGTTTCACTATTTAGCTTTAAGCCAGAAGGCAGTGCAGCAGCCATAACCTCGCCCATACTACACATGTAGTAATTAGAAATCCAGTTCCAAAAATTTAGCTGAACAGGCAATACAACAGGCTTATTATCTAATACCGTATTGATGTATTTAGCAGTGTATTCTGCAGGAGCCTGATGATGAATTTTTACAATTAATGCAGTGTAAAGTTTACTCTTTCCAAAATTTACAACAACTCTTTTTCCTACGCCAACCTCATCATTCAATTCAACAGGAACTCTGTAGGTAAAACTTCCTTTAACCGCTAAAGGAAGCAATACATCAACAAAAAGAGTTATCCTTTCTGACATGATTAACTACGATAATATTTCAACCATTCTAATCAAATCGGGATAAATATCTTCTATGTGTTTTACTGCATTAGAAAATGGTGTGTAATGTAATTTACCATTAATAATTCCTACCATGCAATCGCGTTTGCCTTGCATTAACGATTCTACAGCGTAAAAACCTAAACGACTTGCTAACACTCTATCAGAACAACTTGGTGAACCACCACGTTGAATATGACCTAGAATTGAAACTCGAATATCAAAATTATCGAAACGCTTTTTTATTTCATCTGCAATTTTAAATGCGCCTCCATTTTCGTCGCCTTCAGCAACCATAATAATTTTTGAAGATTTATCTTTTCTACCCTGCTCCAAACGTTTAAGCAAAGCGGGTAAATCGTTTTTAGATTCTGGAATTAAAATAGCTTCGGCTCCAACTCCAATTCCACTGCGCAAAGCAATTAAACCTGCATCGCGCCCCATTACCTCAACAATGAACAATCTATCGTGCGACTCTGCCGTATCTCTAATTTTATCAACAGCTTCTACAACAGTATTAATTGCGGTATCGTAACCAATTGTAAAATCGGTTCCAATCATATCGTTATCAATGGTGCCTGGAATACCAATTATTGGAAAACCGAACTCTTTTTCAAATGTTGTTGCGCCTCTAAAAGTTCCGTCGCCACCAATGGTAATTAATGCATCAATATTTCTAGCTTTTAAATTATCGAAAGCTTTTTTTCTGCCTTCGTATTCAAAAAATTCTTTGCTACGTGCCGATTTTAAAATTGTACCACCACGCTGAATTATATTGGATACCGACTTATTATTTAATTTAATAAAATCGTTTTGTATTAATCCATCATAGCCATGATAAACACCATCAACTTCAATTTTATGATGAATAGCTGTTCTAACAATGGCTCTAATGCAAGCATTCATTCCTGGAGAATCGCCTCCAGATGTAAGTATAGCAATTTTTTTCATATTACTCTTTTGTACTATCTATCGTTTTTTTGTCTTTCATTTTACCATCAAAAATTTGGTACTGAATATATCTACACTCTAAACCACCATTATAGACTTGTATTCTGCGCGAAGTTTTTAATCCAATGTTGTGCATCCCTTCTTTACTTCCAGTTATAATCCAAACATCATAACCTTTATAAAAATGTTTCATTCGGGTGCCCATCATTTTGTATAATTCAGAAATTTCATCTTCCACCATACGTTCGCCATAAGGCGGATTAATAATAGCGATACCACCCGGAGCGTTAGGTTCAAATTTTTCGAAAGAAGTAAAACTCAATTTAATTTCGTTTTGCAATCCTGCAGATTTTAAGTTTTCTTTTGCAATTTCTATTGATTTACGTGCGCTATCAAATCCTTCAATTGTGCAATGTATTTCTTCAATATTTTGTTTTGCTTCTTCTAGAATTTGCTCCCATAATTCGCTATTAAAATCTTTCCATTTTTCGAAAGCAAATTCTTTTCTAAAATATCCTGACGGAATATTTTTAGCCAACATAGCAGCTTCTATCAACAAAGTTCCAGAGCCACACATGGGGTTTAAAAAATTTTGATTTCCATCCCAACCCGATAATTTGATTAAACCAGCCGCTAAAACTTCGTTAAGAGGTGCTTTTACAACTGCATCGCGATATCCTCTTAAATGCAATGATGAGCCTGAGCTATCTAAAGAAATTGTGCAGGTTTCTCTAAACACATGCACATTTATTCTAACATCTGGTTTTTCGGTATCAACAGATGGCCGTTTGTTCATTTTCTCTCTAATCCTATCCACAATGGCATCTTTTACTTTTAAAGACACGAACATGGTGTTGTTAAAATTAGAATTATTGGTTGTGCTATCTACCGCAATTGTATCGTTAAAAGATATGATTTCTTCCCAAGGAATTTTTTTAATTGTATCGTATAATTCTTGTTGGTCGGCAGCTTTGCCTTCTTCTACTATAACTTTTAAAATTCGTAAAGCTGTTCGAGCATGTAAATTAGCTTTATACATAATTTCTTTAGTACCTGTAAATGAAACGGCTCTGTTTGCTGTTTCTACATTTTCGGCACCTAGAGTTTGTAATTCTTCGGCTAAAACTTCTTCTAAACCAAAAAACGTTTTGGCTATTAATTTAAATTGGGGTTGAAACTGACTCAAAGTATAATTTTATGTTAAATTCGTTCGTTAAAACTAACTAAAAACTAAGAATTTGTAGCAATTTATTTTCGCTGAAAATATCTTTTAATAAATATTAACAGCCTTGCGCAATCAAAAAGGGCATTAATACTTAAAATTATAATATTTTAAAGAAAAAAACAGCCTGTTTGTCTAAAAGTAATTTTTGATAATTGCTTTTTTTTTGTGTAATTTCGGCGTTAATTACTAAAATAAATACTATTAAGCTTATGAAGCTATTTAGAAAAAAAATATTTCCACTTGTTTTAGCTTTAGCTGTTGGTGGTTTTTTACTTGTTAGTTGTGGTGGCGATGAAGATGCAGATGATAAAAATGTGGAGACAATTGACAGCAACAAAACAAACGTTTTAAAAGTTGGTAACGCTTTAATTAGCATACCATCGCCAATACAAACGGCTATTTTAATTAAGAAAGTTGGAGCTAATTACAATAAAAGTATTTTAAATGCTACTTCAAAAAAAGCATCTTATACTACAACATTTAAAAAAGCAATTAACTTAGGTGTTTATGGTGCTGACTTAGGTTATGTAACTATTTACGACCAAACGCAAGATGCACTTGGATATTTAGGAGCTATTAAAACATTAGGCGATGAGCTAGGTGTTACAAATGCTTTTGATGCTAAGTTAATGCAACGTTTTGAAGCCAATTTAGGAAACAAAGATTCATTAATTAATTTATCTTCATCTGCTTACGAAGCGAGCGATTCTTACTTTAAAAGTAACGATAAATTTGATGTAAGTGGTGCTATTGTTGCTGGTGGTTGGGTAGAAACACTTTATTTTTCTACAAAATTAATTAGCGCAAACATTAAAGCTGAACAAAAGAAAGAGTTAATAAATAGAATTGGTGAGCAAAAAAGTTCGTTAAACAATTTAATTAAATTATTAACGCCATACTACAAACAAGAAGAATACGCACCATTTATAGATGGTTTAATTGACTTAGCTTCTGACTTTGATGGTATTGAAACAAAATACACATTTGTAGCACCAACTACCGATATTAAAAACAAAATTACAACCATTAATAGCACCACAGAGGTTAATATTACTGACGAACAATTAAAGTCAATTACTAAAAAAATTGAAGCTTTAAGAACACTAATTGTAGGATAATTACTGAATTAAAAATTATGAAAAAAATTATATTTTGTTTCGCACTGTTTGTTTCTGTTTTAGCATTTTCTAATCAGGCAAAAGCACAATGCGATACGGTTGCAACAGCTTGTGCTAAGCACATAACTTCTCAATACATTTCTGATGGTCAACGTTATTTTTCGTTATTATTAGATCAAGAAGTTGCTGAATTTAACGCAACATTTTATGGTGGTACAACCTACCGTTTAGCTCAATGTAGTGGCTTAACAGATGGTAACTTAGTTGTTTCTATTTTTGATAAAGACAGAAACTTATTGTTTACAAATGCAGAGTACCAAAATGCACCTTATTGGGATTTTAAATTCAAATCTACAATGGATTGTATTATTGAAGCTGTACTTAATCCTACAACCAATACATCGGGCTCGGGCTGTGCTGTATTACTGATTAGTTTTAAGCAATAACAAGTACTCACCCACAAAATAGTTAAAGACACCAAATTTGGTGTCTTTTTTTTGTTGTTTTTTAGCATTAATAGTTATATTAGCAGAAAATAAACTTTTACCTGTATGAGTGAAAATATACTCAAAGCCCTAATGCACTTGTTTGCCATCATTGCAAAAGTTGATGGAATAACAAACTCTGGTCGCGATATTGTTGAATCTTTTTTAAAGCAACAATTAAATTTAGAACTTGTTGAGCAATATTTAAAATTGTTTGATGAGTTTATGGAACAGCACCATAGCTTATCTGATACAGCTAAAAAAAGAAAACGTACTTCAGCCAACTCGGTAAAAGTTTTAATGATATGTACACAAATTAATGCTGAGCTTACACAACGTCAAAAAATAGTTGTATTAATTCGATTAATAGAATTTATCAACTCAAGCGGCGAAGTTTCTGAGCAAGAATTAGAATTTGTTGAAACAGTATCGTCTACATTTAATGTTGATGAAACTGAATTTAAAAGCTTGTTAACTTTTGTAAATAATAACGAAACTACAGTTGCAGATTCTGTAGATATTTTATTAATCAATAACGAAAAAAACAGAATACATACTCGCTCAAAACACATTTTAGTTGATACACTAAGTGGAGAAATTAGAGTGCTTAGCGTGCATAGCGTAAACATGTACGTGTTGCGTTATTTTGGAACTAGCGATTTGTATTTAAATGGTCAGCCATTAAATCCAAACAAAGTACACTTGCTTACACAAGGTTCTACCATCAGAAGTTCTAAAGTATCTCCAATTTATTATAGCGATATTATTAGTCGTTTTTTACAAGATACTTCTAACTCAAAAATTGTATTTCAAACTAAAGAAATTGAATTTAGATTTAAAAGCGGTAAGGTTGGTTTAAATAAATTAAACTTATACGAAGAATCGGGCACCATGATTGGGATTATGGGTGGTTCTGGTGCTGGTAAATCTACTTTGTTAAATATTTTAAATGGTATTGATTCTCCTTCATCTGGAGAAGTTTTAATAAACGGAACAAATATTCATACTCAAAAAGATCAAATTGAAGGTGTAATTGGTTTTGTATCTCAAGATGACTTATTGATTGAAGAGCTAACCGTTTTTCAAAACTTATTTTACAACTCTAAACTTTGCTTTGATAAATTAAGCGACGAAGAAATTACTAAAAAAGTTGATGCTATTTTATTGAGCTTAGGTTTAGATGCAACGCGCGATTTAAAAGTTGGAAGTCCTTTAGAAAAAACAATTTCGGGCGGACAACGCAAACGTTTAAATATTGCATTAGAGTTGATTAGAGAACCATCGGTTATGTTTGTAGATGAGCCAACTTCTGGACTATCGTCTCGTGACTCTGAGAACATTATGGACTTACTTAAAGAGCTTGCTCTTAAAGGTAAATTGGTGTTTGTTGTAATTCACCAACCGTCGAGTGATATTTATAAAATGTTTGATAAATTATTAATATTAGACTTAGGTGGCTACCCAATATACAATGGTAACCCAGTAGAAGGTGTAATTTATTTTAAACAATTAATTAATCACGTAAACGCAAACGAAAGCGAATGCCCAAGTTGTGGTAACGTTAACCCCGAACAGATTTTTAATATTATAGAAACGAAAGTATTAGATGAGTATGGTGAGCCAACTCAATTAAGAAAAGTTTCTCCAAAAGAATGGAATGGTTTTTATCAAGAAAAATTAGAGCCGAACCAAATTAAAGCAGATCCTGATAAGTACACCGAAATACCTCCTAGTATTTTTAAAATACCAAATAAACTTAAACAGTTTTTTGTATTTATGACTAGAGATGTAAAATCGAAACTTACAAATACACAATATTTGGTAATTAACTTGCTTGAAGCACCAGTTTTGGCATTTATATTAGCCTACTTAGTTAAGTTTTACAATAGCGATGTAACTAATAAAGTTGGTTATATCTATCGCGAAAACGATAACATGCCTGCATTTATTTTTATGAGTGTCGTAGTTGCCTTATTTATCGGTTTAACGGTTAGTGCTGAAGAAATTATACGCGATAGAAAAATTTTAAAACGCGAACGCTTTTTAAATTTAAGTAAATCGAGTTATATCTATTCTAAAATAACTATCATGTTTGTGTTGTCTGCCATACAATCGTTTACGTTTGTAATGATAGGCAATTCAATTTTAGAGTTACAAGGAATGTATTTCGATTATTGGTTTATGTTATTTACCGCTGCATGTTTTGCAAATATGTTAGGTTTAAATATTTCATCAAGCTTTAATTCGGCGGTAACCATTTACATTTTAATTCCGTTTTTAATTATTCCTCAATTATTGTTAAGTGGTGTAATTGTATCTTTCGAGAAATTAAATCCAGCAATTACTTCACAAAACAAAGTTCCATTGGTTGGCGAAATGATGGCTTCTAGATGGGCTTTTGAAGCTTTAGCGGTAAATCAGTTTAAGAAAAACAATTACGAGAAAAAATTATATGTGTATGATAAACGTATAAGCAATGCCGATTTTAAGAAAACATTTTGGGTTGGCGAAATGGTTGCAAAAACTGATAAATGCGAAAATGCAATTGGCGATGCTACAAAAAAAGAAGAGTTAGCTTATGATTTAAAAACCATAAAAAAAGAATTAGAAAAAGAAGAAACTTCGATCAAAGTGAAGTTTTTACACATGGATAAATTAACTCCAGAAGGCTACAATAGCATAATAGCTAATGAACTTAAAAAACACTTAAATGATGTAATTAAGAAACATTACATTTCAGTTTCAAACAAAGCTAGCGACAAGAGAGATCAAATTATTTCTGATATGAAAAAAGAAGCTGGTGGAGATGAGAATTTTCAGAAAATGAAAGACGAAAATGAAAACGAAAGTTTAACAGACATGTTAAAAAAGAGAACAGAAAGCAAAAAAATTCTTGAATTTGAAGGTGAGTTTTTGCAAAGAACAGACCCTATTTATTTAGATCCAAGCAAAGAATCGTTTGTTTCTGCTCATTTTTATGCTCCTCGTAAAGTATTATTTGGTAAATATTACGATACCTATTGGGTAAATGCAATGGTAATTTGGAGCATGTCTTTAGTGCTTGCAATTACTTTGTATTTTGACGTAATGCGTAAGTTTATTGAAGGAATTGAGAACATAGTTTTTGTTCTTAAAAAAAGGATGGCTAAAAAAAAATAATTATTTAACTCATTAAAAAATCCCGACTTAGTTCGGGATTTTTATTTTTATACCAATTCATTTTGTAATTTTATGCTACAATAATGAAAAATAAATTTGCTTTACTAGTTTTTGTTTTCTGCTGTAAATTAGTATTTGCACAACAAAACGATTCTTTATTAAAAGATGTGAACGGATTAACTGTTCGTGCGCACTATGGTTTTTTTATAGCACATAGATATAGTATATTACATATGAGTAATGCACATTTTCCTATGTTAGAACTAAACTACAATATACAAACAATAGGAAGTGATAATTGGAAAAAACACTACTACTACCCAACGTATGGCATTGGCTATAATATTTGTAATGCAGGCAACAAACAATTGCTAGGTACAACACAAGCATTATATCCATACATCAATTTTAATTATGTAAAAAAAAACAAACTCGCTTTAATTTTTAGATTAGGTGTTGGTTTAGGCAGTGTAGAAAAACCATTTAATAGACTTACAAATCATTCCAATACAACTATAAGCACTAGGTTAAACGCCTATGTTAATCTTGGTCAAGATATAAACTTTAAAATAAACAACAGAAGTAACTTTACTTTTGGTATTCAGTTTCATCATCAATCTAATGGCGCTTTTAAAGTACCCAATTTAGGAATTAACTTAGTAACTTTAGCTACTGGATATACTTATTATTTTAATGATTTACCTAAACAATTAACTTATAAAAAAGACACTTCAAAATTCAAAAGTTTTAATGAATATATTATTACCGCAGGAGGTTTTGTAAAAGAAATCTATCCAATTCAAGGACCAAAATACCCTGTTTTTATTACCTCAATAAATGGCTTTAGACGATTTAGCGAAAAAGGCAAATGGGGTGTTGGTATTGATTTTATGCATAATGCAGCCATAAGACAATATTTAATAAAGGATGATGATATTACAAATGATGATGCTAGTATAACACAAATAGGAACAACATTATCTTATGAAGTTGTGGTTTCAAAAATATCATTTCCTATTCAATTGGGCTATTATGCATTTTCAAAATACAAAGCAGATGGACCTATCTATCAGCGAATAGGTATTAGATACAACATTTACAAAAACTTACTATTTAGCATTATGCTTAGAACTCATTATGCAAAAGCAGAATGCACTGAATGGTGCTTAGGATATAAATTTTAAATGTATAAAACATTACTCTTCATATTTATGTTAAGCCTTTTAATTTCTTGTCAAAAGCAAGAAGATAATAGATGTTTAAAAACAATTGGAAACTACAAAACAATTGTTAGAGATGTTAGCAATTTTGATACTTTAGAAGTCTATGGGAAAATAGAATATATAATTGTGCAAGATTCAATTGAAAAAGTAGAGATAACTGCTGGCGAAAATATGCTTGAATTTATTACGACAGAAAATATAAATGGCAGATTAATTATTCACAACAAAAACATGTGCAATTTTTTACGCAGTTACGAAAAAAATAAAATTAAAATTAAAATTCATTTTAAACACGTTAGTCAATTAGCTTATAGTGGCGCCTTATCGTTAACTAATTTAGATACAATAACACAAACTAACTTTAGATTAGATTGTTGGTCTGGTAATGGCAAAATAAATCTTACTCTAAATAATTATTATTTTGAAACATATTTACACTCTGGGGCAGCAGACCTATATCTAAATGGAAACTCCGAAGTTAGAAATTTATATTCCGGAAACTCTAGCTTTTGCTATGAAACAAATTTCAGTACAAATCTGTATATTGTAAATCACAATGGAACTGGCGATTATTATATTGGCAATTGTATAAATGCAGACATACTTATACAAAAACTTGGTAATGTATATTATAAAGGAAACCCTAACTTTATAAATAAAAAAATTGAAGGAAAAGGAAAACTAATTAAAGATGATGCTTAAACAAAAAAAACATTTCTTTTTCCTTTTTTCATTGCTAAATATTTCTGTGTTAGCGCAAACGGAAGTAGATTACGTAAATGCTTTTGTTTACGATAATGCCGTTTATAAAAACAATATAAAAACAGTACAACTCAACCGCATTGGCTACGAGTTCTCCTACCCTATTATTCGCTTAAATAGCGACGATAAACTGCTGTTACAATTTGATGATTTAGATGTAACTATCCGTCAATATTCGTACACAATAATTCATTGCAATGCAAACTGGGAACCAACAAACATTTCTCCTTCCGATTATATTGATGGATACAGAAGTCAGATAATTGCAGATTATAAATACTCTTTCAACACCTTTACGCAATACTTACATTATAAATTAGAATTCCCTACAGAGGTTTTAAAACCTATTAAAAGCGGCAACTATATTTTAAAAGTTTTTTTAGATGATGACGAAGATAAAATTGTGCTGAGTAGAAGATTTATGGTTGTTGACGAAAAAATTAGTATCAGTGCGACTGTAAACCAAGCAACAGATGTAGCCTTCAGGAAATTTAAACAAGAAATTGATTTTGATATAAATTTAGGTTCTTACGAAGTTGGTAATCCTTACGATGATATTGAAGTGGTTATTCTTCAAAATTTTAGATTTGATAATGCTTGCAAAAAATTAAAACCTCAGTTTGTAAACAATAATTTATTAACCTACAACTACGAAGAAGAAAATACTTTTTGGGGCGGTAACGAATATCGTTTTTTTGACACTCGAAATTTAAAATACAAAACACAAGAAATTGCAAGCATCGATTTTGACGACAAAAAAAATTATCACATTCGATTAATGCCAGACGAAAAACGTTCGTACAAAAAATATTTTAGTAACAACGATTTAAATGGCTCCTATTCCATTAGAGTTGAAGGCTCTAACGAACCCGAGTTAGATGCCGAATATGTTAATGTACATTTTACACTCAACAATCCTTATCCCGAAGAAAATGGAAATTACTATGTTTTTGGCGAACTAAGCGATTGGCAATGCAAAGAAAATTTTAGACTAAAGTTTGATGCGCAACAAAAAGCTTACACTTTAAAAACAACTTTAAAACAAGGTTATTACAATTTTAACTACGCTTTTAAATCTAATTCTGACAATATTATAGACGAAATGACAGTTGAAGGTAGCCATTCTGAAACCGAAAACGACTATATTATTTTGGTTTATCATACCACAATTGGCAAGTTTCATCAGCAACTAATTGGTTTTAGCCGTATTAACTCTGTTAAAAAGTAGTGTTGAAAACTATTTGGCACGTTGGTTGTTATACTTTTGGTAAATAATTATCATTGCATAAACCAAAACTAAACGCTATGGTTTCTCAAATTACAAAAGGAATTAAAATTTCGGTAGAAACAACATTCCGCGAAGAGTTCTCGAGTCTAAAAAACTCACAGTTTGTTTTTTCTTACCGTATAAGTATGGAAAACACAAGCGATTATCCAGTACAACTTTTACGTCGTCATTGGTTTATTTTCGATTCGGTTGGAGAATATTCTGAAGTAGAAGGCGAAGGCGTTGTGGGCGAAAAACCAGAATTGCTACCTGGAGATGTTTATGAGTACGAATCATCGTGCTCGTTACTTTCTGAAATGGGTACAATGTACGGAACCTATTTGTTTGAGCGCAAAGTAGATGGTGCACAATTTAAAGTAGATATTCCCGAATTTGAATTGGTTGCGCCCTACAGGCTTAATTAATTCTAAGTTTTAAACTAAATAATAAAGAAGCGCAAATTATTTGCGCTTCTTTTATTTTGAAACATACCACAAAATTTTTGGACAATATGCGCTTGTTAATGCGAGAGACGCGCGTGAGCCTGACAAAACGCGAAAGCGAGTGGCTTTGCGTGAAAGCATTCGTTTTGTCTTGACTTTTTTTGGTTCGTTTTTTGTGTCAAGACAAAAAATGAACGTAAAGAACCACCACAGCTTGTTATTAAGTGTTGCTGTTTAGTTAAGAGAAACACCTTAGTTGTAAGTTTAAATAAAAACACTTTTTTTATTCCTGTTTCTAATCAAAAAAATCATTAGAATTCCTAACTTAGCTGTATAAATAAAATTACTATGCCAAAAGGAATATTTAATGTGCCAGTTGCGCACAACGAACCCATTAAAAGCTACGCTGCTGGAAGCCCTGAGCGTAAAGAATTACAAGCTATGCTTGCACACCTTCGCTCTAAAGAAATTGATATACCCATGTATATTGGCGGAAAAGAAGTGCGTAGCGAAAACAAATCGCGTTTAGCCCCTCCACACGATCATAAACACACATTAGGTTACTTTCACAAAAGTGAAAAAAGTCATATTACCGATGCAATAAACGCTGCATTAGCTGCAAAAAAACAGTGGGAAAATTTAAGTTGGGAACACCGCGCTTCTATCTTTTTAAAAGCTGCCGAATTAATTGCTGGCCCATACCGAGCTAAATTAAATGCTGCAACTATGTTGGGGCAATCTAAAAATGCTTTTCAGGCAGAGATTGATTCTGCTTGCGAATTCATAGATTTTTTACGTTTCAATGTTCAGTTTATGACTGAAATTTATAGCGAACAACCTGTGTCTTCTCCCGGTATTTGGAATCGTATGGAATGGCGTCCCTTAGAAGGTTTTGTGTATGCACTTACACCTTTTAATTTTACAGCTATTGCTGGGAATTTACCTACATCGTGTGCAATGATGGGCAACACAGTAGTTTGGAAACCAAGTAATACACAAGTGTATTCAGCAAACGTATTGATGGAAATTTTTAAAGAAGCTGGCGTTCCTGATGGTGTAATTAATTTAATTTACCCAAGCGGACCCGATGCTGCCGAAGTAATTTTTAATCATAAAGACTTTGCAGGAATACATTTTACTGGTTCTACAGAAGTGTTTCAAAGCATTTGGAAAGGTATTGGAAACAATATTTACAAATACAAATCGTATCCGCGCATTGTAGGCGAAACAGGCGGAAAAGATTTTATTATGGCACACAAATCGGCTCATGCTAAAGTAGTAGCAACAGCTATATCGCGCGGTGCATTTGAGTTTCAAGGACAAAAATGTTCGGCGGCTTCTCGTGCTTATGTTCCTTCTAACCTTTGGGAAGATGTAAAAAAATATGTGCAAGAAGATTTAAAAACCATGAAAATGGGACCAACCGAAGATTTTACCAATTTTATTAATGCCGTTATCGACGAAAAATCGTTTGATAAATTGGCTAAATACATTGATGATGCTAAGGCAGATAAAAATGTAGAAATTGTAGCTGGCGGAAATTACGATAAAAGCAAAGGTTATTTTATTGAGCCAACTATTATAAAAGCAAACGACCCAAAATATGTAACCATGTGCGAAGAGTTATTTGGACCCGTACTAACGCTTTATGTATATGACGAAAACAAATACGAAGAGACTTTAGACTTAGTTGATAGCACTTCTATTTATGCATTAACAGGTTCTATTTTAGCGCAAGACAGATATGCGATAGAATTAGCAACAAAAAAATTAGTAAACGCAGCAGGTAACTTTTACATTAACGATAAACCAACAGGTGCAGTTGTTGGCCAACAACCATTTGGTGGAGCGCGTGGCTCGGGTACAAACGACAAAGCAGGTTCTAAAATAAATTTATTACGTTGGGTATCTCCACGAACTATTAAAGAAACCTTTGTACCACCAACAGATTACCGTTATCCGTTTTTGCAAGCGGATTAATGAATTACGAGTTGTTTTACGAAGCAAACTAAATACATTAAAAAGGAGGCAATTTGCCTCCTTTTTTTGTTGTGAAAACAATGTGAAAAACTACAATTTGTTTATCAGTAAAAAAGGAATATATTTGGTAATATCTTATTAAAACATATGCCAATAAGACGACTAAATTTTAGTTATAATCTAATCTAATTTAATTTACAAACTAAGCCAATGTATATAGAACCTAAACTCAAACCATTATACGCTAATTTAAAACGACTCAGGATTGGCGACTATTTATATACAAATGAATTTAAACTTTCTGCTATTGAAAACAATTTTGATGATCTTTGGAAAGAGTGTAAAATAGAGATTAATAGAAAAAAAAATACTATTGTACTAGGATTTCATAGTAATGAAGACCAAGAAGAAGCATTTATGTTATTTATGAGCACTTGGTACGACCAAGATTATGATTCTTTTGACAATTTAATTTTAGGAATATTACTAAACTTTGCTAAATGGAACCCAACTAAACTCGATTATACTGGAATAATTTTCAATCTTAAAGAAATTGGAATTAGAAAAGAAGAAATCCTAACTTTTACAAAAGATTTTAGAAAAATACAGGAACAAAAACCTATAAAAATTGAAGAAACAAAAATAAAGTTTGATAATGTACCTCCTAATATAACATTTAACTCAGACAAAATATTTGTCGTTCACGGTAAAGATGATAAGTCAAGATTAGAACTATGTAATATTCTAAAAGATGATTTTAAACTTGAACCAATTGTCCTCCAAGAAAAACCAAATAATAGTATAGAAACTATTATAACTAAATTTGAGCGATTGGCATGCGAATGTTCTGCAGCAATTGTTTTATTTACACCTGACGATGACGCTGGGTTAAATAAAAGAGCAAGACAAAATGTAATATTTGAACTTGGTTATTTCTTAGGGAAATTTCAAGAGCAAAAAAACAGAAGAATAATTATTCTAAAGAAAGGAAATGTAGAAATACCATCTGACATCTCTGGTGTCTTATATTTAGAATACAATAAAGATGTTAAAGAATCATTCTATGATTTAAAAAAACAATTCGAACATTGGGGTTATCCATTATAATCAAAATCGCAAACTCATCATAATTTGCAACTACTCTGACATATAATTTTAAATATTGTAAACCAAATTAAAATGCAGCTAAAGCGAATAAGAAAAATAATTTTTGCAGTTGGCTAAAGCCAACTTGAAAGGGATAAAAATTAAAAGAAAAATTATATTACAGTCGGTTTTAACCGACTAAATTAAAACCTAAATTAGCTAAAATTAAAAACAGAAAATTTATATTATAGTTGGCTTCAGCTAACTGAATTAAAAAACAAAAATTGGCTTTAGCCGCATAAAGATGAGTTGGGTAAGAGTTTATATACACATGGTGTTTTCTACAAAAAATAGGGAGCCATTTTTAAATTCGTTAGATTTAAGAAAAGCAGTTTTTCAGCACATTAAAAAAAATGCAGAAGAAAAAGGTATTTGGCTCGACTGTGTAAATGGTTATCAAGACCATTGTCATTGTTTAATATCGCTTGGCAGAGAGCAAACCATAAGCAAAGTAGCGCAACTAATAAAAGGCGAGACTTCATTTTGGATAAATCAAAATAAATTAACAACAGAAAAATTTATGTGGCAAGATGATTATTGGGCAGTTGGTGTTAGCGAAAAAAATATAGAATCAGTTAGAAAATACATTCACAATCAAGAAAATCATCATTCAAAAAATACTTTTACTGAAGAAATAAATAACTTTATCGAAAATCACGAATGGAGCTTTATACAATCAAAATAAATTAAAAAATGATAGCAAATTTACCCATCTATATTTCAGTAACTTTTGTTTTAACAACATTAGCTACACTCCTATTTTTTTACTTCTCTGTTAAAAATTCGAGTTTAGAAACAACACGAAAAAAAGCTACACTCGTAATTTTAGTTTCTTTATTTTGGTTAGCACTTCAGGCAATTTTAGCGTTATTAAATATTTATAATTCGAGCACTAACAGCTTACCTCCTCGCATAGCTATTTTTGGAATATTGCCTACCATGTTGTTTTTAGTTATTTTGTTTTTTACAAAAAATGGCAAACAATTTATTGATAGCTTAGCACTAAAAACAATTACTTATTTAAACGTTATAAGAATTCCTGTTGAACTGGTTTTATTTTGGTTATTCATAAACAAAGCTATTCCACAAATTATGACTTTTGAAGGATTAAACTTTGATATTGTTGCAGGCATAAGCGCACCCATTGTTGCTTACTTGGTGTTTACAAAAAATAAATTAAACAAAACATTTCTTCTAATTTGGAATTTTGCTTGCCTTGCTTTATTAATAAACATTATTGTTATTGCATTTATATCTGCACCATCTCCTTTGCAAAAAATTGCTTTTGAGCAACCCAATATGGCTATCTTAAATTTTCCGTTTTGCTGGTTACCCACATTTGTAGTGCCAATAGTATTGTTTGGTCATTTTGTATCAATCCGTCAATTACTTAAAAAGTAAAGCTTGTTTTGTTTCAAAAATATTTTTTGCGCTAAAGTCAAGTAAAATTGATACAATTTTACAAAGTCTTTTATGCTAAAACACATAAAAATTTGTACTTTTAAAGAATGAAAAGTCAATTTTTAGCGCTTTTGTTTTTTTTTCTTTCTTGCCTAGTTTCAGCTCAAAGCGTTGATTCACTAAAAATTGCACTACAAAACGCTAAAGACGATACTACTCGTTGCTCAATTTTAAATCAGTTGGTTGATGCAGAATCTGATGATAATATTTGGCCAAAATACAACGAACAACTCAAACAAATTGTAGATAAAAATCTTAAAACAGAACAAAGTAGCGAACTAAAAAAATTCTATTTAAAATACTACGCTATATCCTTATTCAACAAAGGTTTTATAGAAAACATGAATGGTAATGTAACGCAAGCATTAACCTACTTTCATAAAAGTTTAACCATACAAGAATTACTAAAAGATTATAGTGGTGCTGCAAATTCAACCAACAACATTGGCTTTATTTATATGAATATGGGTAACTACGATAAAGCCCTTGAACACTATAAAAAAAGTGTAACAATTCAAGAAAATATAAACGACGAACAAGGAATAGCCAACACTTACAACAATATTGGTTATATCTATAAAATACAGTGGAACATTTCTCAGGCATTACACTACTATCAAAAAAGTTTAAGCATACGCGAAAAAATAAATGATAAAAAAGGGCAAGCAAATTCGCTAAACAATATTGCTGTAATTTATGAAAGTCAGAAAGAAACTGATAAAGCATTAGAATATTACACAAAAAGTTTAGCACTAAGAGAAGAAATGAAAGACAATAAAGGCATTGCTACTCTTTTAAATAATTTAGGCGGATTAAGTGTTCAAATCAACAAAATTGATGAGGCACTAAGTTACTTTGAAAGAAGTTTAACTATTAGAAATTCAATAAACGACCAACATGGTATTGCACAATCTTACAGTAACATTGGAGGTATTTACGAACGCAAAGGCGACACAAAAAAAGCGATAGAATATTACAATAAAAGTTTACAAATTCAAGAAAAAATAAAAGATAGAAAAGGTGCTTCGTCTTCATTAAATAACATAGCCTCTGCCCTCTTTATTGAAAATAATTTACCGCTAGCAGAAAAATATGCATTACAAAGTTTTGAAATAGCTAACCAAATTAAATTTCCAGAACATATAAAAAGCACAAGCGAAATTTTAAGTAAAATTTATGCCAAAAAAGGAGATTACAAATCTGCTTTGCAAATGCAAATTTTATTTAAGCAAATGGACGACAGTATAAGTAACGAAAACAATAGAGAAATTATTCTTAAAAAAGGTTTTCAATATGCTTACGATCAAAAAACTGCTGCCGATAGCTTAAAAGCAGCCGAACACAAAAAATTAATTGATGCTAAATTACAGCAAGAAAAAACACAACGCTATGCACTTTATGGTGGATTAAGCCTTGTTATATTTTTTGCAATTTTTATATACAATCGTTTTAAAGTAACTATAAAACAAAAACAAATTATCGAAATTCAAAAACAAATTGTAGAAGCAAAAAACAGTGAAATAAATCAAAGTATTCATTATGCAGAACGTATTCAGCGTGCATTAATGGCAAGTACAGAATTAATAGATTCACGTTTAGCACAAAATTTTATTTATCTAAATCCTAAAGAAGCAGTTAGTGGCGATTTTTATTGGGCTACAAATTTAAGTAATGGGAATTTTTGTTTAGTTGCTGCAGATTCTACAGGGCACGGAGTACCAGGCGCAATAATGAGTATTTTAAATATTGCTTGCTTAAAAGAAGCAATAACCAAAGGAATAACTAGTGCTGATTTAATTTTAAATGAAACTAGAAATTTAGTAATTGAGAATTTAAAAAATGATGGAAGTGCTGAAGGAGGAAAAGATGGAATGGATTGTAGTTTATTGAGCTTTGATTTAAAAAACAATAAATTAGAATTTGCCTTATCAAACAATCCATTATGGCTTTTTAGAAATAATGAGCTTATTGAATTTAACGCCGATAAAATGCCTATAGGTAAACATGTTAAACAAAATGTACCTTTTAATTTACAAAATATAAGTTTACAAAAAGGAGATACAATATACATATTTACTGATGGTTATGCCGATCAATTTGGTGGCGAAAAAGGTAAAAAATTTATGTACAAACCTTTAAAAGAACTTTTGCTATCATTACAAAACAAAGCAATGGCAGAGCAAAAACAAGAGCTCGAAAAACACTTCCTGTCTTGGAAAGGCGAGTTAGAACAAGTTGATGATGTGTGCGTTATTGGAGTAAGAGTTTAGCCAAAACGAACTAGTACGCTTAAACAATCCAATTATAAAAATTTAATCTAAAGATTTATCGCTTCTAACACTCTTTGTCCGTTTGGCATAGCACTTATAGTAACTTTAACCAAGTTATCGGGTAATAATTCGGCTATTTTTTCTGGCCACTCAACTAAACAATAATTTTTACTGTAAAAATATTCCTCCGCTCCCATATCAAAAGCTTCGTTAATATTTTTTATTCTGTAAAAATCAAAATGAAATATTTTTTTTCCATTCGCTAAATCATACTGATTTACTATAGAATAAGTAGGACTACTAACCGATTCATTAAGTCCCAATGTTTTACAAAACTCTTTAATAAATGTAGTTTTCCCTGCTCCCATTTCTCCATAAAATGCAAAAAAAGTAGCATTAGCAAAAGTGTCTTTTAATTGTTTTGAAGCTTCAGAAAGTTCATCTAATGAATTTATAACAAGGTGTAACATAAAATTATTTTGCGCTTAACGTTATAAAAGGAATTAACATTTCTTCGAGCGAAATTCCGCCGTGCTGAAATGTGTTTCTATAATAACTAACGTAGTGATTAAAATTATTAGGATATGCAAAAAACTTATCTTCTTTAGCAAAAATATAAGTAGTTGATACATTTACTTTTGGTAAAAAAATATCTGCTGGATTTTTCACTTCAAACACATCTTTTTTATTGTAATCTAATGCTTTTCCTTGTTTGTAGCGTAAATTGGTATTTACGTTTTTATCACCAACTACCCTACTAGCTTCGTTTACACAAACAGTTCCATGATCGGTAGTAATAATTAATTTGCATTTTTTTGCAGCTAAATATTTAATGGCTTCAAACAAAGGAGAATGCTCAAACCACGATAAAGTTAAAGAACGGTAAGCTGCTTCGTCTTGCGCTAACTCTTTTATCACTTCCATTTCTGTGCGTGCATGCGAAAGCATATCTACAAAATTGTAAACAATTACATTAAATTTATTTTTAATTAAATGCGGTAAACTTTCTACCATTTTTTTACCCGCATTTAGGTTGGTAACTTTGGTGTATGATGTTGAATACGTTTTTCCTAAACGTTTAAATTGTTCACGCATTAACTCATCTTCATGCAAATTCCTTCCTTCTTCATCATCTTCGCCAACCCACAAATGTGGATACAACTTTTGAATTTCGGAAGGCATTAATCCTGCAAAAAAAGCATTTCGTGCATAGTGCGTTACTGTTGGTAAAATAGCGCTATACAATACTTCGTCATCAGTTCTATAATATTCATTAATTATGGGTTGAATTATTTTCCATTGGTCGTAACGCAAGTTATCTATCAACAACAAAAAAGTACAATTTTCTTTATCGGCAGTTGGTATAACTTTATTTTTAAAAATAGTATGCGATAAATTGGGGAAACTATTTTTTGCATGCAACCAATCAATGTAATTTTTCTCAATAAAACGACTAAACAAATTATTGGCTTCTTGCTTTTGAGATTTTAGAATTTCGTACATGCCAGAGTCTTTCGATTTTTCGAGCTCCAACTCCCAATACACAATGTTTTTATACACATCGCACCATTCGTCAAAACTCAACTTATCGCTCAAACTCATTCCAATATTTCGGAATTCTTGCTGGTAGTTGCTCGATGTTTTTTGGCTAACCAACCGTTTTTTATCTAAATTCTTTTTTATGCTTAATAAAATTTGATTTGGATTTACTGGCTTAATTAAATAATCAGCAATTTGAGTACCAATAGCATCTTCCATAATATGCTCTTCTTCGCTTTTGGTAATCATTATAATCGGAATTTCAGGATCAATTTTTTTCATTCGCGAAAGCGTTTCTATTCCAGAAATGCCTGGCATATTTTCATCTAAAAAAACTAAATCTATTTTTTTGCCTTTTAAAATCTCAATGGCATCTGTCCCATTATTTGAAGTTATTACCTCATATCCTTTTTCAGTTAAAAAAAGAATATGCGGTTTTAGCAAATCTATTTCATCATCAGCCCACAAAATATTTACTTTTTCCATAAAAAAACTATATCTTCAAATCGTTATTTAGCTAAAGTAAAAATAACTTCGTGTTAATTTAGATTTTAGCAGTTAAAAAATGTTATTCGTGCAAAACAAACACAACAAATTAAAAATATTTAACGACCCAGTGTATGGTTTTATTACCATTCCTTACGAAATAATTTTCGATTTAATTGAACACCCCTATTTTCAGCGCTTACGCAGAATTAAACAATTAGGACTTACCTCGTTTGTATACCCAGGAGCGCTACACACTCGTTTTCATCATGCAATGGGCGCTATGTACATTATGGGAACTGCCATAGAAGTATTGCGTACCAAAGGAAACGAAATAAGTGATGATGAAGCAAAAGCTGTAACAATTGCTATTTTATTGCACGATATTGGCCACGGACCGTTTTCTCACGCTTTAGAAACAAGTATTGTTAGCGATGTAAATCACGAAGATATTTCAGAAATTTTAATGGCAAAATTAAACTCTGAATTTAAAGGTGAGTTAAGTTTAGCTATTGATATTTTTAAAAATAAATATTCCAAAAAATTCCTGCATCAGTTGGTTTCATCTCAGTTAGATATGGATAGACTCGATTATTTAAAACGCGATAGTTTTTTTACGGGTGTATCAGAAGGTGTTGTAAGCAGCGACAGAATTATTGCCATGCTAAATGTGGTAAACGATGAATTGGTAATTGAATCGAAAGGAATTTATTCGATAGAAAAATTTATTATTGCTCGTCGTTTAATGTACTGGCAAGTATATTTACACAAAACCGTTTTAGCTGCCGAAAATTTATTGGTAAATATTTTAGCTCGTGCCAAAGAATTAGCGCTAAAAGGAGAAGTTTTGTTTGGTTCGCCAAGTTTTTTATATTTTTTAAATAACAAAGTTTCAAAAAGCGATTTTAACAACAATCCTCAAATTATTGAGTTGTTTACCGATTTAGATGACGATGATATAATGTGCTCTATTAAAGTTTGGAAAAAACACAGCGACCCAATTTTATCTATGCTTTGCTCTAATTTAATTAATAGAAATTTATTTAGTGTAGAACTTCAAAACGGAGCATTTGACTCCAAAAAAATTGAAGATTTAAAACAAAAAGCAATTAAAAAATATAATATTAGTGAAAACGATGTTAATTACTTAATTTTTTCGTCAAGCATCAGCAATAGCGCGTATAAAGCCGATACCGAAAGCATAAAAATTTATTTTAAAGATGGAACTGTAAAAGATATAGCTCAAGCGGCTGATTTGCTTAATATATCTACACTTAGCGTTACTGTTGAAAAATTCTTTTTGTGCTACCCAAAAGATTTAAGATAAAAACTTACCTTTAAGCCTATTACATTACGATTTATTGTTTTTAAATGAAATTTACAGCAGAGCAAATAGCAGGATTAATTAACGGAAAAGTTGAAGGCGACAGTACAATAAGCGTTAACAAATTAGCGAAAATTGAAGAAGGTGTTCCTGAATCTATTTCGTTTTTAGCCAACCCGCAATACACGCCCTACATCTATTCTACAAATGCTTCTATCGTAATTGTAAACAATACTTTTATTGCCGAAAAACCAATTAAAAGCACATTGATTCGTGTTGAAGATGCTTACAAAGCATTTGCAATGCTTTTAGAAGCTTACAATCAAATAAAAAACAACAAAACAGGAATTGAAAACCCAAGCTTTATTGATGCTTCCGCGAAATATGGCGAAAATATTTATGTAGGCGCATTTGCATACATTGGTCAAAATGTGAAAATTGGAAAAAACGTAAAAATATTTCCGCAAGCTTATATTGGCGATAATACAACTATTGGCGATAATACAATTATTTTTAGTGGTGTAAAAATTTATTCCGATTGTGTTGTAGGTTCGCACTGCACCTTGCATTCGGGCGTTATTATTGGTGGCGATGGATTTGGATTTGCTCCTAATAGCGAAAATAATTACAAAAAAGTACCCCAAATTGGTAATGTAATTTTAGAAGACCATGTTGAAATTGGTGCAAACACAACTATTGACAGGGCTACTTTAGGCTCAACAATTATCAGAAAAGGTGCGAAAATTGATAATTTAATTCAAATTGCACACAATGTTGAAATTGGAGAAAATACTGTAATTGCAGCTCAAACAGGCGTTGCTGGTTCTACAAAAATTGGAAAAAATTGTATGATTGGCGGACAAGTTGGTATAATTGGACATTTAACAATTGCCGACGGCGTAAAAATTGCTGCTCAATCTGGTATTGGCACAAACATAACTAAAGAAGGAGATATTTTACAAGGATCGCCAGCGTTTGGAATTGGTGATTATAAAAAATCATATGTTTATTTTAGGAAATTACCAGAAATGAGCAACAAAATAAGTCAATTAGAAAAAAAACTTGGAAACTAATTTTATGGCTGAAAAACAAAGAACACTTAAAAAGTCGGTAACAATTTCAGGAGTAGGTTTGCATACTGGTAAACCTTGTAATTTAACTTTAAATCCTGCTCCCGAAAATTACGGATATAAATTTCAAAGAATTGATTTAGATGAAAAACCAATTATTGAAGCAGATGTTGATTTAGTTGTAGACACTTCACGCGGTACAACCTTAGCAAAAAACGGAGCTAAAGTTCATACAATTGAGCATGTTATGGCTGCTTTAGTTGGTATGCAAATAGATAATGCACTCATTACTGTTGATGCTCCCGAAATTCCTATTATGGATGGTAGCTCACTTCCCTTTGTTGAAGCTATTGAAACAGCGGGTTTTGAAGATCAAAAAGCTGATAGAGAATATTTAGTTATTACAGAAAATATAACTTTTGAAGATACTAGCAGAAAATCAGAAATATTAGCTGTTCCTGCTGACGACTATCGCCTAACCGTTATGGTTGATTATAACTCTGATGTGCTAGGCACACAGCACTCTACAATGTATCACATTGGCGAATTTAAACAAGAAATTGCTAAGTGCAGAACATTTGTTTTTTTACATGAGTTAGAATTTTTATCTAAAAATAATTTAATTAAAGGTGGCGATTTAGACAATGCAATTGTGCTTGTAGATAAAGAGTTACCACAAGATAAATTAGATGAATTAGCAACATTGCTTAATAAACCTAAAATGAAAGTGCAAGGAAAAGGTGTGTTAAACAACACTACTTTGCATTATTATAACGAACCTGCTCGCCATAAATTATTAGACATTGTTGGCGATTTTGCTCTGTGCGGAAAATTAATTAAAGGTCATATACTTGCTGCACGCCCTGGTCATCCGAGCAACATAGCTTTCGCAAAAAGATTAAAAGAATTAGTTGCAGAGCAAAAAAAGAAAAAAAACGAAGTTCCTTTGTTTGATTTAAACAAAGAACCAATAATGAATATTGATGCAATATCTAAAACATTACCTCATCGTTATCCGTTTTTATTAATTGATGCCATTTTAGAATTAACTCCCGAAAAAGTTGTAGGTTATAAAAATGTAACCATGAACGAAGAGTTTTTTCAAGGACACTTCCCTGGAGCTCCTGTTATGCCAGGTGTTTTGTTAATTGAAGCAATGGCTCAAACTGGTGGAATTTTAGTTTTAAAAACAGTTCCTGATCCAGAAAACTATTTAACTTATTTCTTAAAAATAGATAAAGTAAAATTCAAACAAAAAGTTTTGCCGGGCGATACTGTAATTTTTGTATTAGATTTAATGGAACCAATTCGCAGAGGGTTATGCCATATGAAAGGAACTGCATATGTGCGTAACAAACCCGTTATGGAAGCAGAAATGATGGCACAAATTGTTAAGGTAAAAAATTAGAAATGATACATAAATATTCAGACATACATCCTGATGCAAAAATTGGTAACAACGTTACAATTGAAGCATTTACAAGTATTGCAAAAAATGTAACTATTGGCGATGGAACTTGGATAGGTTCTAATGTTAATATTATGGAAGGTGCAATTATTGGGAAAAATTGTAAAATATTTCCTGGAGCTGTAATTTCTGCTATTCCGCAAGATTTAAAATTTGCTGGTGAAATAACCACAACCGAAATTGGAGACAACACAACCATTAGAGAATGTGTTACCATTAACAGAGGCACAATTGATAAACACAAAACTGTTGTGGGTAGCAATTGTTTACTTATGGCTTATGTTCACATTGGGCACGATTGTATTATTGGTAACAATGTTATTTTAGCTAATACGGTTGGTATAGCAGGACATGTTGAAATTGAAGATTTTGTAATTTTAGAAGGATTTGTTGGTGTTCAGCAATTTCTTAAAATTGGAGCGCACGCTTTTGTTGCTGGCGGTTCATTAATTAGAAAAAATGTTCCACCATTTGTTAAAGCCGCTCGCGAACCACTATCATATGTTGGAATTAATTCTGTTGGTTTACGAAGAAGAGGTTACACAAACGAACAAATTCTTCAAATTGAAGATATTTACCGTACCATTTATGTTAAAGATTACAACATTACTAATGCTGTAAACGTTGTAGAATTAGAAGCTCCAGCCACAAAAGAAAAAGACCAAATACTTCGATTTATCCGCGAATCGGTTAATGGTATTATGCGTGGTTAAAATACTAAATGAGTAAAATTTACGTTGTCTAAAAATGAAAAGTAGAAAACGATTTTACTCATTTATTTTATTTATAAGTATTTTTACTTTTTCGTACACTACATTAAGATGCCAAAACATCGAAATTTCAGGAAAAATTTCAGATAAAAATTCAAAAGAATCATTACAATTTGTTTACGTTTTAAACAAGCGAACACAAGAAGTTGTATTAACTAATTTTGTTGGTCTTTATAGTGTAAATTCAAAACCAAAAGACACCTTAATTTTATCGCTTTTAGGTTATACAAAAAAATACATTTACTTAACTAATTATAAAGATTCTATAAAAAACAACAAGCTTGTTTTAAATCTTTTTTTAGACGCAAAATCTGTCGATTTAAAAACGGTAATTGTTATGCCAAATGAATTTAGTAAGGAAGAAAAAGAATATTTTGAACGGAATATTTACACTCCCGAAATTAGAACATTAAGTCCAATAACTGCATTATACAATAAATTTAGCAGCGAAGCCAAAGAAAAAGAAAAACTAAGTGTGTATTACAACGAACGACTTCGTGAAGAAAAACTACGCAAGCGTTTACCAAACGAATTAATTAGAAACATTACACAAGATGAAAAATTAGATATAAACGAATTTTTATTATTTATAAAAATACCACCTCAACTAATTGATAATGGCTCTAATTATGAGCTTTATACCGAAGTAAAAAAGTGGCACACGCTTTATAAAATGCAACAATCGGGAACTAGTTTTTAGATTGCTCCGTGCTTTTTGTTGGGCAACAAATTATGCATGTTCCACTCTACTTTATTTTCAAATTTATGTTGTCTTTTAGCACAATTCTCCATTGTGCAAATCGAACACGAAAATGGTAAACATGGGTCTGAATGAATGAAAAATTCAACTCTTCCATTCATTTCATTGTTTACTAAAGTTTCAAAATCAGTAACATGTTTATGCGATTCTTCTAAAGTAAAATACCAAGGCAAAGTAACGTGGCAATCAACATGCAAATGCGAGCCATATTTTAGTAAACGTAAATTATGCACATCAATCCATTCTGGTCTTCTGTGTTTATTCATAATTTTCATTAGCTCGTCCATTGTTTTATAATCAGCTTCGTCTAACAAATCGTTAATCGATTGTTTTAACAAAACAAAACCAGTTCTAATAATTAATACAGCAAAAACTAGCGCCACAATATTATCTAACCAAACTAAACCGGTAAAATAAATTAAAACTAATCCTACAACTAAACCAATAGATGTGTACGTGTCCGATAGCAAGTGTTTTCCGTCAGCAATTAATGTAACCGAATGTTTTTTATTACCTAAATTGATTAAATATTTTCCGAGAAAAAAATTTGCTACTCCAGTTACTACAGAAAGAATTATACCAACATCTAACGACTTAATTTCTGCAGGATGAATAAAACCCAAAATAGATTTTATAAAAATAGAAATTCCTGCAAAAAAAATTAATCCGCCTTCAAAACCTGCCGATAAAAATTCAATTTTACCATGTCCGTATGGATGGTTTTCATCTTTTGGTAACGACGCATAGTAAACACTAAACAAAGCAAATGAGCCAGCCACAACATTAATTATCGACTCTAAAGCATCAGTGAAAATAGCGTTAGAACCCGTATAAAAAAACGCGTAAAATTTAATAGCAGCAATAACAATGCTTGCCATTAAAACCCAAAACATGGCTCTTATTTTTATTTTAGAATCGCTAAGCATAAAATATTGAAAGTGTATGTAAACTTAGTAATTTAGCACCAATAATAAATTTTAGAATGAATAAAACTTTTAACGGATTAGTAGTTGTAGAATTAGCAAGTGTTTTGGCAGGTCCATCGGTAGGAATGTTTTTTGCAGAATTAGGAGCAAAAGTCATTAAAATTGAAAATAAAAAAACAGGTGGCGATGTAACTAGAACTTGGAAAACAAAAAAAGAAATAGACGCACAAAGCTCTTCTTCCTATTACGCATCAATTAATTGGGGAAAACAAGTTTACTTTTTAGATTATACAAATGATGATGATTACAAACATTTGGTATCGCTAATTAGCGAAGCTGATGTTGTAATTTCAAATTTCAAAAAAGGTGATGACTTTAAATTCAAATTAGATGACGAAACTTTAAAAAAAATTAAACCCAATCTTATCATTGCAAAAATAAATGGCTTTGGTGCGGATAACGATAAAGTTGCCTACGATGTAGTTTTGCAAGCAGAAACTGGTTTTATGAGCATGAATGGAACAAAAGCTTCCGGTCCTTTAAAAATGCCTGTTGCGTTTATTGATGTGTTAGCTGCACACCAGTTAAAAGAAGGTATACTTGTTGCTCTACTAAAAAAATATAAAACAAATAAAGGCTCTGTTGTTGAAGTTTCTTTATTTGATGCTGCCATTGCAAGTTTGGTTAACCAAGCAAGCAACTACCTGCAAAACGAAGAAATACCTCAGCTAATTGGTTCACTTCACCCTAATATTGCTCCTTACGGAGAAACTTTTACAACATTTGACGGAACTCAAATTGTTTTAGCAATTGGCACCAATGCACAGTTTTATAAACTTTGCGAACTGCTAAACTTATACGAATTAGCCCAAAATCCTGATTTTACTACAAATACATTACGAGTTAACAATAGAACTCAGTTGTTTGAAATTCTAAATTTGAGCATTTCGCAAAAAAAACATAGTGACCTTTGTTTTTTGTTAGAACAAAACAAAATACCGTTTGGCACCATAAAAAACCTAAAACAAGTAATTGACAATTTAGAAGCTGATAAATTTTTAAAAAACAATGATAATCAGTTAAAATCAATAAAATCAAGCGTTTTTAGTATTAAAGACTTATAAACTAAGTTAAACCCATTAATTTTAAAGGTTAAATATTTGGCTTGTATTTATTTTTTTTATATTTTCGCTTCTAGCTTAAAATGTAGCAAAACTAAAACTATGAAGAAGTATTTACTTTTAGCCTTACTAACACTTCCATTTTTTTCTAACGCTCAACGTTGGAAAAAAAACAGGAAAGAAATTGTTTACTCTGCTGGCGGAGCTAATTTTCTTGGTGATTTGGGAGGTGCCAATCAAATAGGTACAAATTTCGTAAAAGATTTAGAAATGTCTATGACGCGTCCTTCAATTGGTGGCGGTTACCGTTATAGAGTACACCCTTATTTCTTTGTAAAAGGAAGTGCTTATTGGGGTAGAATAAAAAGCAGTGATTTTCTTACATCTGAAGATGCACGCCGTAGTAGAGAGTTAACTTTTAGATCTAATATTTTTGAAGTTTCTGGACAATTAGAATACACCTTAATTCAACAAAAAGATGGTCACCATTACAAAATTAAACACGTAAAAGGATGGAAATCTTTTATGGTGCAACCTTACTTTTTTGTTGGCTTTGGCTTGGTATACTTTAACCCAAAAGCACTTTATAACAACAAATGGACTGCATTACAACCATTAGGAACTGAAGGACAAGGAATTGATCCTGGAACAAAAAAATATACACGTATCACAGCTTGTTTCCCTGTTGGTTTAGGTTTTAGATATTCTATTTCTAAAAAATATACTATTGGTTTGGAGTATGGTTACAGATATACACTTACTGATTATATGGATGATGTAAGCACAAATTACTACGACCCTAAAGCAATTGGTCAAGCGTATGGCCCAGCTGCAGAATATTTCTCAGACCCATCTGGAAATCCTACAGGTTATGCAACTGCTGGTCAACAAAGAGGAGATCCTAAAGATAGAGACGGCTACATGTTTGCTTTTGTAACACTAAATTATAAATTAGGTAAAACTTACAAAACCAGAGCTAAATTCTAATAGTTTGGAAATATTTATTTCACATCCTAATTCGATAGAAGACTTTAACGCTTATTATCAGTTAAGATGGGAAGTATTACGAAAACCTTGGAGTCAACCAATTGACTCAGAAAAAGACGAGTTTGAACACTCGTCTTTTCATTTTATGGCAAAACACAATAATAAAATTATAGGGGTTTGCCGCATTCAAAAAAACAGCGAATTAATAGCGCAAATTCGTTTTATGGCTGTTGATGCTAAATATCACGGAAAAGGAATTGGCAAAAAACTAATTGATGCAGCCGAAGAGTTTGCTAAACACCAACTAAAATCTAAATTTATAATATTACAAGCAAGAGAAAACGCAGTTCCGTTTTACAAAGCCTGTGGCTATAAAATTGAAGAAAAAACTTTTTTATTGTACTACTCTATACAGCATTTTTTAATGCGTAGAAAGATATAAATATTAGAACTTTTTGTTAGCATATTTACCACAAAACTTTACGAACAAAGCATTAACTTATATTCAAGAGACGCGCGCTAGCCTGACAAAACGCGAAAGCGAGTGGCTTTGTGCAAAGCATTCGTTTTGTCTTGACTTTTTTTGGTTCGTTTTTTGTGTCAAGACAAAAAATGAACATAAAAGAGCACCTGCAGTTTATATCTAGAGGTGTAGTTTTATACTTAGAAATCATCTATTGGTGCGATTGTACAATCCAATAAATTGATAAACCTAACGCAATACAAACTTAATTTGCTTATACACTTCTTTAGCTTCGGTTTCGCTTAACTGCATACCAAACGCAATGGCTTTACCAAACGAATCAAAACGAAGCGTTTCGCCTCCAACAGCCCAAAAAGATGTATTCATGTGCAAAGCAATGTTTTTGCTGCTAAAATCAACTATTTTAAAATCTTTAATGGTATCTTTTGAGTAAAATTTTTCTTTACCACTTCCATTAATATCTCTTTTAATAGAAATACCTTCTCGGTTAAGTCTAATAATTTCTTTACCTGCTTTGCGCCACATATAAGCGTAAGCAATTTTATATTCAAAATACACCCAAAAAATAACCCACACAAACATAAATAGTTTAGTTTCTTTAGAGTGATTTACAAAAAATTGCGAAAAAACAATCATACCACACAAAGTCCATAAAAGCAACCAAACCCACAATAAAGTGTATTTTTTTTTATTAATATGCCCTGTAATAACAATTTCGGTATCGTTTTGATTTTTAGTAATGCTGAGTTTAGAATTTGAGCTTTGCATAATTGTTATAGTATTGTGAAGGCAAAATTAGTTGAATATTGTATTCTAAACTCAATAATTTTGGCTTTTAAATTAAAATTTATACATTTGCAGTCCAAATTAAAAATTAAAACAAAATGGCAACAAGAATTAGATTGCAAAGACATGGAAAAAAAAGTGCTCCTTTTTACCATATTGTCGTTGCGGACGGTCGTGCACCGAGAGACGGAAAGTTTATTGAAAAATTAGGAACTTACAATCCTACTACAAACCCTGCAACTATCGATTTAAACATTGATAGCGCTTTTAACTGGATTATGACTGGTGCTCAACCATCAGAAACATGCGAAGCAATTTTAAAATACAAAGGCGTAATGTTAAAAAAACATTTAGCTGTTGGTGTTAAAAAAGGTGCTTTAACGCAAGATCAAGCAGATGCTAAATTTGCAAAATGGATTAGCGAAAAAGATTCTAAAATAGCTGGTAAAGTTTCTGGCTTATCTACAGCTCAAGTTACTGCTAATAAAGCACGTATGGCTGCCGAAAAAGCATCAAACGAAGCTAAAGCAAAAGCTATTGCTGCAAAAGCTGAAGCTGCTGTTGCTACTGAAGCTCCGGCTGAAGAAAGCGCTGCTGAAGAAACTCCTTCTGCTGAAGCATAATATTACTTTTATTATAAAACAAGGGCCGGTTTATCCGGCCTTTTTTATTACTCGTTACTATGGAATTTAAAGATTATTTTTATTTCGGTATTATACACAAAACCATTGGTTTAAATGGTGTTGTATCGGTTAAAGTTGATGTTGATGATATTAACCGCTACAAAAAACTAGAGCATATTTTTGTTGAAGAAAACAAACAGCTTGTGCCCTATTTTTTACAAAACATTGTAATTAAAAATAACGAATACATTCAATTTCAAATTGAAGGTGTAGATTCCATTACCAAAGCAGAACGATTAATTACTAAAAATGTGTTTTTACCCGAAACTTTGCTTCCTAAATTAAAAGGAAACAAGTTTTATTACCACGAAATTATTGGTTTTAACGTTATTGATAGCGCACACGGAAATATTGGCGCAGTAGAAAAAGTGTTAGATTTTAGCTACCAAGATGTACTGCAAATTAAACAAAACTACATCGAAATTTTAGTGCCTGTTTTAGATCACATTATAAAAAATGTTGACCGCGAAAAAAAAGAAATTCATATTGAAGCACCCGATGGGCTAATTGAACTGTATACACAACCACAAAACAATAATAGAGACGAAGAGGAGTAATTCAACATTTTTTTGTACATTGGTATAACAATTTCAATTGCATTGATGTAATTATTTTATGCCAAACCAAGAATTTGCTTTTAAGCAATTTACAATTCATCAAGAAAAATGTGCTATGAAAGTAGGCACAGATGCTGTTTTGCTTGGCGCTTGGGTTACACCAAACAATCCAAAAGCAATTTTAGATATTGGTACGGGCACGGGCGTAATTGCATTAATGATTGCGCAAAAAACCGAAGGCATAGTTGATGCTATCGAAATTGATGAAAATGCCTATCAACAAGCCACCGAAAATGTAGCTGCCAGTAAATGGAAAGATAGAGTATATGTGCATCATACTTCCCTACAAGATTTTAGTAAAAACGCTACGCACAAATACGATTTAATAGTTAGTAATCCTCCATACTTTGTCGATTCGTTTAAATCGAATGCCGAAGCGCGTAACTCAGCGCGCCATGCTGATCAATTACCGTTTAGCGAGCTTATTAAAGGTGTATTAAATTTATTAGATGAAAATGGAGCATTTTGTGTGATTATGCCCGTTACAGAAGGTTATAAATTAAGAGAGTTAGCTTGTGCCAACAACCTTTATTTAACCAAACTAACCTTAATAAAAACCAAAAAAGAAAAAACGGAAAAACGGTTTATTATGCAGTTTGAAAAACAAAACAAAAAGCTAATTGAAACGGAACTCGTAATCGAAAAAAACGATAGGCATGCGTATACCGCAGAATATATTGAACTTACAAAAGACTATTACTTGTATTTTTGAGTTGAGAATTAAGAGTTGAGAGTTAAAAGTGCAGAGTTAAAAAGAGCTCGCTCCTACGGAGCTTAACAACCTAAAATTTAATTTCTATAGATAGCTCACTCATACGGAGTTTCAAAACAATTTCCTTTGCACTTTTCTAAAATTGAAGTTCCGTAGGAACAAAATGTTGGTAGAAATAACATATAAGTGAGTTAAGCGCCGTAGGTGCGACATATTAAATCAATTCGTTTAATGTTTTACATCAACCCTCATTTTTATTACCTTTACAAAAACATTTGCTATGCGATTTTTATTTATTTTCTTTTGTTTAATTTCCATTAGTTTTTCTGCTTTTTCGCAACAAACAAAAGAAAAAAAATTAATTCAATTTTCGGGTGTAGTTGTTAGTGCCGATAGCCTTGTGCCTGTGCCCTTTGTAAACATTATCATTAAAGGAACTAATCATGGAACTGTGAGCGATTACTACGGCTATTTTTCGTTTGTGGCGCAAGAAAGCGATGTAATTAATTTTAGTGCAGTGGGTTACAAAACATCTCGTTTTTCTATTCCCGATTCTATGAGAGAAAACAGATATTCATTAATTCAGGTTATGAATAGCGATACCATTATGCTAAAAGAAAGTGTAATTTATCCGTGGCCTACCCGCGAACAATTTAAACGAGCATTTTTAACTACCAATATTCCTGATGATGATTTAGAACGTGCTCGCAAAAATTTAGCTCGTGCCGAAATGAAAGAAATGGCAAGCAGTTTACCAATGGATGGCACTATGAATCAAAAGTTTGTAATGCAACAAACCTATAGCAAACTGTATTACGCAGGACAATTGCCACCAAACAATTTGTTAAATCCTTTAGCTTGGGCACAATTTGTAAAAGCTTGGAAACGTGGGGACTTTGCTCCTACTGGCAAAGAAAAACCCGAAGAGCAGGAGGACGATTATGCTAAATAATCTGCCAATCATACAATAAATACGTCTTTTTTTTGTTCTATTTACTTGTATGCGTTTTTTAAAAATTCAAATTTTATTTTTACTTTTTTTAATTCCCTTTTTGAGTTTAGCTCAAGAAACAAAACTTAGTATAAAAGTAATCGACGCATTTTCACAAACGCCAGTTGAAGGAGCATCGATTTCAGAAAACGGAAAAAACATTGGGTTTACTGATAAAAATGGAAGTGCAAACGTTTCGGTAAAAAACAATAAAAACAAAATAACCGTTTCGTTTTTAGGTTACAAAACAAAAGCAATTAATTTAGAAGATGCGACTTTAAACGAAACAATTGAAATTCAGTTTGAGAAAAAAACACAAGAAATAACCGAAGTTACTATTGAAGATAAAGCATCGCGCAGAGAAGGTTTAAAACGTTTAGACCCAAAATTAATTTCTAATTTGCCAAGCGTAAACAATAGTGTTGAAGCACTTTTAAAAACATTACCTGGCGTTTCATCAAACAACGAATTAAGCTCGCAATATAATGTGCGTGGTGGAAACTTTGATGAAAATTTAGTCTATGTAAACGATATAGAAATTTATCGTCCGTTTTTGGTTCGTAGCGGTCAGCAAGAAGGTTTAAGTTTTATTAATCCAGATATGGTTTCGTCCATATTATTTTCTGCAGGCGGATTTGATGCGAAATATGGAGATAAAATGGCATCGGTTTTAGATGTGCAATATCGCAGACCAAAAGAATTTTCGGGTTCGGTAAGTGGTAGTTTTTTAGATGCAGCAGTGCATTTAGAAGGTACAAATAAAAGCAAACGTTTTTCGTGGATAACAGGAATTCGTCAACGCTCAAACCAATACATTTTAAAATCGATAGATGTACAAGGTGATTACAAACCAAGCTTTACAGATGCTCAGCTATTAATGAATTACGATTTTACGCCTGAGTTTAGTATTGAAGTTTTAGGAAATTATGCGCGTAACAAATACCAAATGATTCCTGAAAGTAGATTAGCTACATTTGGCACCGTAAACAAAGCAAAACAATTACGCGTTTATTTTGATGGACAAGAAATATCTAACTTCGAAACTGGCTTAGCAGCTGTATCAGCAATTTATAAACCTAATAATGATACAAAACTAAAGTTAATTGCATCGGCTTTTCAATCGAGCGAATCTGAAACATACGATGTAAGCGCAGAATATTTTATTGGTGAATTAGAAACCGATTTTTCTAAAAATAATTTTGGGGAAGTAATTTCTGAAAATAATGCTGGTGGTGATTTGCGACATGGAAGAAATTATTTAAACTCACGAGTAATTAACGTTTCGCATGTTGGCGTAAACAAAAATTTAAAATGGGGCGTAAAATATCAAAACGAAAATATTCAGGATAAATTAAGTGAGTGGCGTTTGATAGATTCTGTGGGGTATGCAATTCCTGTTGGAAATCCGCTTACAATTGATTTGCAAGATGTAATAAAACAAGATATAAGCATTAACTCAAACCGAACTACTGGCTACGTTCAAAATACTTGGAACTGGGGCGACTCAACCGATTACTCGCTAACTATTGGTGCGCGTGCCAATTACTGGGATTTAAACAATCAGTTGTTGTTTAGTCCGCGTGCTAGTTTCACAATTATTCCAAATATAAAACCAGATATTTTATTTCGTTTTTCAACGGGTTATTACTACCAACCACCATTTTACAGAGAGCTGAGAGGTTTTGACGGACAACTGAATTACAACTTAAAAGCACAAACTTCTATTCATTTTATTGTTGCAGCTGATTATAATTTTACAGCGTGGAATCGTCCGTTTAAATTAATTGCAGAAACGTATTACAAATATCTAGACAATATTATTCCGTATGAAATTGACAACGTTAGAATAAGGTATTACGCACAAAATAACGCCAAGGGATATGCGCGAGGTGTTGATTTAAAAGTAAATGGCGAATTTATAAAAGGAGTTGAATCGTGGATGAGCTTATCTATAATGAAAACGCAAGAAGATATTAAAAACGACTTTTTTTATACCTACTTAAACAGTGATGGCGATACCATTAGAAATGGCTACACAACCAATGCTGTTGCTGTTGACAGCATTCGAACTGAACCAGGTTATATTCCACGACCAACAGACCAACGATTTACATTTGCTATTTTCTTTCAAGATTATATTCCTAAATTCCCGAGTTATAAAATGAATTTAACAGTGCTTGTTGGTGCACCGCTACCATTTGGTCCACCAAGCTACGATAGATATAAAGACACTTTAAGAATGCGTCCGTACAGAAGAGTTGACATTGGCTTTAGTAAAGTTTTAAAAGCAGAAGATAAAGAGTTAAAACCAAACAATCCATTTAGAAATTTTAAAAGTATAATTTTAAGTTTAGAAGTTTTTAATTTGTTGGGCATACAAAATACGGTGTCGTATATGTGGGTAAAAGATATTTCTAATAATCAATACGCTATACCCAACTACCTAACTAACCGCCGAATAAATTTAAAGCTAACCGCTAAATTTTAACGCCAATCATTAAAATATCATCTACTTGTTCGTTAGCGCCTTTCCACTCGTTTATTAATGTAGCAAGTGCTTCGCGCTGTTTGTTCATAGGTAATTGATGATTTTCTATTACCCATTTTTCTAATCTTTTGTACTTGAATTTTTTACCTGCTTCGCCACCAAATTGATCTGCATAACCATCAGTAAATGTATAAATAACATCACCTTTTTTAATATCAATATTTTGTGGTGTAAAATCTTTCGAATCTTCTTCGTATTTACCAACAGGCATTTTATCTGCTTTAAAAATAGATAGTTTATTATCTCGTACCAACCACAAAGGATTGTTAGCAGCAGCAAATTGAAGCGAAGAATTATTCAAATCGAAAGCACATAAAATACAATCCATTCCATCTTTAGAGTTCTCAGTTCCTTTAGGATTTAAGGATTTAATAATAGATCGTCGTTGTTCGTTTAATATTTGTGCGGGCTCAATAATATTTCGTTCAATTACGTTTTCGTTTAAAAAATTAATATTCAACAAACTCATAAAAGCTCCAGGAACACCATGCCCTGTACAATCTCCCGTCGCAATATAAAATTTTTTATTGTGCGAAGCTGCCCAATAAAAATCGCCACTTACAATATCTTTTGGTTGATAAAATATAAAGTATTCTGCATTAAAATTTTTGTTAATGTACTCTTCACTCGTTAGCATAGCTTGCTGAATACGTTTGGCGTAATGAATACTATCTAATATTTCTTTTTGTTTTGCTTGTATAATTTGTTTGTGCGCTTCGGCAATTTCTCTTCTACTATCTGCTAACTCTCTTTGTTTATCAACTTCTATTTTTTGTAATTCAATAATGGCTTTTTGTTTATTGGTAACTCTAAAGCGATTATACATAAATATAGAAAACAATGCAATTAAACCAATACCCGCAAACAATGCTGTGCGCTGTGTTTTACCTTGTTTCATTTCAGCATCAAATACTTTTTTTTGCTCGGCAACTTTTACACTATCTGCCGCAGCTTTTTTATCATACTCGTATTGAAAACTTTGCTGCATAGATATTTTTCTATTTGTTTCGTTATGAATACTATCATCCATTTGCTTAAACAAAACTTGCATTTGATAGGCATTTTTATAATCGCCTTTTTTAGCATAAATAATGCTCAAAATTTTACTTGCTTTTTTAATATCTTCTGGATAACCAATATCTTTTGCAATAGATATACTGCGAGTTGCGTAACTAAGCGCTTCATTTATTTTATTCTGTGCTAACATAACTTCCGAAATACAATTTAAAGAAACAGACATACCTTCTTTGTCATTGATTTCTTCTTTCATTTTTAAACTTTTAAGAAAATAATCTAATGCAATTGCATAATTAGCTTTGGTTTTATAAACGTTTCCTATATCATTTAAAGAAGTTGCAATACCGCTTTTATCGTTAATTTCTTGATTTAATTTTAATGCTTTTGTAAAACATTGTAAAGCTTTTTCAGTGTCTCCATTATCGAAATAAGCATCGCCAATATTTCCATAAGAAATTGACAAACCTTCTAAATTATTAATTTCGGTATTAATTGCTAACGATTTTTTAAAATACTCGAGTGCTTTGCTATTGTCTTTAAGTTGCTTGTATAATTTACCAATATTACCTTGCGTTGAAGCAATACCTTTTTTATTTTTTAATTGTTCCTCAAATTTTAAACTCTGATTAAGAAATTCTAACGCTTTAGGGATATCTCCCATATTGTTATAAATTAACCCAATATTATTATAAAGTATAGCTAAGCCAACAATATCATTCTGCTCTTTTCTTATTGCTAAACTTTTGTTGTAATAGTATAGTGCTTTGGCAGAATTACCCTGCACTTGGTACATATAACCAATGTTGTTTAATGAAACAGCTTCGCCATTTTTATTTTTAAGCTCAACATCCATTATCAAACTTTTAATAAAATAATCAATAGCTTTATCTATTTCGCCTGTTGAACTATATAACAATCCTAAATTATTAATTGCAATTGCAATACCTTCTTTATAATCTATTTCTTCGCTTAATTTTAGCGATTTTTTATACATCTCAAGTGCTTCATCACTTTTACCTATGTTTTGATAAGCAGAACCTAAATTGCTTAATGTGGTTGAGATTCCTAGTTTATCATTAATTTTTTCTTGAATTTTTAAACTCTCTAACAAAAGTTTAATTGCTTTTTCGTTTTCATTATTTGATAATTCAAAATAGCCATCATTAGAAATTGAAACCGCATAATGTTTTAGAAAAAATTTATGTAAGGGATGATTTGCATTGTAGATTTTTAAATTTCTTTGACTTAACTCTTTTAATTTAAGATTGTATTCTGGCCAAACATTTTCATCAGGCTCTACTTCAACAAGTAAGTTTAATAAATTGCAACGGGTTGTATCGTGCTTTGCATTTTTAAGTTCTATTTTAAGCGAATCAATATTCTGCGCTGTAGCAATAGAAAAGAGTAGTACAAAAAAAAGCAATAAACTATATATCCTCATATTTTAAGTTTCACTTTTTTTGAATTAGGTCTACATTATTTTACTAAAGTAATAAAGCAAAGTATTCAATCCTAATAAAACTTTTTATAAACTAAACTGGGCACGAAAGGTTTTCTATATAACGAAACCTGCTTTTTCTGCTGGATAAGCATTGAATGTACCCATTGCTTTGGCTATCAAAACATTATCTCTGTTGGTGCAAACAATATCGCCACTCGAAATTATAATTCGGTTTCCTTGTTGTTCTACTTTTCCAATGCCTAACAAAGTATCGTTTAATAATGCTGGCGACAAAAAATTAATTTTAAATTCTACTGTAGAAACAACTTTGTTTTGTTCTATAGCAAGCGATAAAGCAGGAATACCCAACACACCATCCATCATAGCTGAAATAACGCCACCGTGTGAAGCAATTGGAGTTGCCAAATGTTGTTCGCTTATTGTTAAATGATAATGCACAAGTCCGGGTTTTGGAATTGTAAAAGTCATTCCTAGTAATCTGCCAAAATTATTAAACTCGTTGTATTTATCGATAATAGACATAATTATAAAAATTAAATTGGCGAATTTAACTCCAGCACATCCCAAGTGTGATCGGCTAAAAGTTTAACAGTAGCAACGTGTTCAGAAAACGGGCAACCACCTCTGCCCCATTCGTTAGGTGCAATTATTGATAACGTTGTTTTACCATCGTCTTTTCTATATAAATGATAAACATGACTAACAATAGGTTCAAAAGGTAATTCGGTATTATAAATTTGTTCCGAAATTTCTACGCGCGTTTTGATATCGTTCATTTGGTCGAGCAATAATTTCATTTGCTTGTAAACTTGATTTACTTGCATTTCGGTTTGCTGACGCATAGAAGTTAATGCTCTGCTTTTAATTTTGCCTTTGTCTTCGGGTTTTATCAAGGCACTTCCCACATGATGTGCGTACGCTAACAAACCTGGTAAGTCAGCTACTTTATCTTTATCTATTGGATTTTCCATTGTATGTTTTGTTTACTAAACACAAATAATTGCAATAAGTTCGCCAATTAAAAATTAATGTTGCGAATGATATTGCGTTAATTCATCAATTGGCGAAGGTATAATTTTAGAAATTTTCACTTCAAAACTATTGGCGACTTCAATAATAATTTCGCGATAATAATTGGCGATAGAACCCACAAAACCCAATTCCATTTTTTTATAATCGGGATACTTACAAATGGTAGTTTTAAAAAATTGAACAAAACAATCTTTAACCATTTCGTTTAAAAATTTATCGTCTTTATTTTGAAATACAAACTTTGCAAACGAAGCTAAAAAACGATTAGGTGTTGGCTGTTTGTAAACCTTTTCAATTATATCGTATTTACTTAATTTATATTCGGTTTCAAATTTTATTAAAATATTTTTTGGAAGTTCGTCACGCAAAAAATTTTGAATAAATGTTTTTCCAATGTGTGCTCCACTTCCTTCATCTCCCAAAATAAATCCAGCAGAAAATTGATTGTGAGTTATTTCATTTCCATTAAAAACACAAGTGTTTGAACCTGTTCCTAAAATTGCAGCCATTCCGTTTTGCTTTCCACAAACTGCTCGTGCCGCTGCTAACAAATCGTGATTAACTTCTATTTTTGCATTTTTAAAATTAGTTTGCAATGCGTTTTTTACAAGCTCAACTTGCTTTGGCGATGAACAACCAGTGCCGTAATAAAATAGTTTTTCAATTTTTTTAAAATCAAATTTATCTTGTAATTGATTATCGATTAAACTTACAATTTGTTCTTCGTTCAAAAAATACGGACTAATTCCATCGCAACTAAATTGCTGAATATTTTTGTCAGCATCAATCAAACGCCAATCCGTTTTAGTAGAACCGCTATCTGCTATTAAAATCATAACCAAATTTTAAACTAATTTACACTAAAAAAATTACCATAAACAATCATATAGTAAAATTGAATTTTATTTATTGGTTGATAATCGTTTCATTTCCAATTACAAACACTCAAAAACATCAATTTTTATATGGAATATTAAAATTATTAAATTATAATTTAACAAAAGTGATTACAAAAAACAGCTTGTGAATTTGTTTTTTTTTTAGATATTTGCTATAAACCAATCGACCAATGAAAAAATCAATTTTAATTTTAGTTTGCTTACTATTTGCAATCTCAGTAAACGCACAACAATCATTTCTTAATGGCGAAAGTGCCAACAATGTTTTGGGTCAAACGAATTTTGCATCTTCAGGAGTTGGAGTTTCGCCTACTGAGATGGAAAGTCCAACAGCAGTGGCTATTAGCTCTAAAGGAGTTTTGGCTGTAGCTATGAACGCAAGAGTTTTAATTTGGAATAGTTTACCAACTACAGCAGGACAAGCTGCCGATTTAGTTATTGGTCAAGTTAGTTTATTTAATTCTTCCACAGGTTGCTCGCAAGGCACTTTAAATACTGGTATTGGCGGACTTTGTTTTACTCCTGATGGAAATAAATTAATTGTAGCCGATAGTGACAATAACAGAGTTTTAATTTTTGATACTCCTTCATCAAATGGTCAGCTTGCTAATGTTGTAATTGGTCAAGTCGATTTTACAACAAATTCTTTTGGAGTAAGTCAATCTACCTTAAACCAACCAACTGGTGTGTTTGTAACTGCAGATGGTAAATTAATTATATGTGATACAGGCAATAATAGAGTTTTAGTTTATAATTCAATTCCTACAAATAATAATGCATTAGCAGACAATGTAATTGGGCAAAATAATTTTGCTATAGGAAATTCTGGTTCTTCTTTAAGTAATTTTAGCTATCCATCTAATTGCATAGTTACCAAAGAAGGTAAATTACTTGTTTCAGATCAATTCAATCATCGTATATTAATATTTGATGATAGTGATTTATCAATTATCGGTCCAACAGCTGAAAATTTTATAGGAACTAATAGTATGGGAACTACTTCAAACGATTTAAATACACCCACAGGATTAGCTTACACTCCTGATGGAAAATTATTTATTTGCGATAGAAATAATAATCGTGTTTTAGGTTTTAACTCAGTACCAACAATAAATTCTGCAAGCGCAGATTTTGTTTTAGGTCAAGTTGATTTTACTACTGCACTAACAAATACAGATGTTAGTGGTTTAACGTTTCCTAATGGAATTGCTTGCGACATGTATGGTAGAGCTTTTATTGCTGACAACGGAAATAATAGAGTAGTTAATTTTGGTTACGAAAATGCTTTTGTTTCTGATTTAGCGGTTAATATTAATAACAAATCTAATTTATGTATAGGAAGTAATTTTGTTACAACAATTACTGTTACAAACAACGGGCCTATTACCGCTAATAATGTTGTAATAAAAACGGCAATCCCTAACCAATTTAATTACTCGAGTTCTAGCACTTCATTAGGAACTTACACGGCATCAACAGGAATATGGAATTTACCTTCGCTTGCATCTGGAGTAACAAGAACGTTAACAATAAATGGAAGCTTAACTTCATCATTAACTCAAACATTTTCTTTTTACGCTGCAGTAGATTATACTGAAAATTCGGATAATAATTTATCTAACAATGCAATTAACATAAATGTAAATGCACATGCTACTAACAATCCAGTAATTAATATAAGCTCAACTTCAAACCCTTCGTGTTCTTCTACGTCAGCTACATTAATGGCAAGTGGTGGTACTAGTTACAATTGGGATGGCGGACCTGTTAGTTCAAATTATGTTTTAAGTCCTGGTGTTAGTGGTGTTTTTACAGTGCATGGTTCTAATGCTCAAGGTTGTATAAACTCTGCACTAATTACTCAAACTGTAACCAATGCACCAACTATCGCTATGGCAGGCTCAGATCAATCAATATGTGGCTCTTCAGTTGTTTTAACAGCAAACACACCAACAGTTGGTACAGGCTCTTGGAGTCTTATCTCTGGTACTGGAAGTATTACAGCTCCTTCAAATCCTAGCACATCAGTAACTGGTATTACGCCAGGCACTAACACATATAGATGGACAACAACTACAGCTGCGCCTTGTTCTACTTCTGTTGACGATATACAAATTACAGCTAATGCACTTCCATCGGTTTCTATTATTAGCACATTTAGTCCTGTTTGTTTTAGTGTTTCTACTTACACTCTTACAGGCGGAATGCCAGCAGGAGGTATATTTACAGGAGCTAACGTTATAGCTGGTGTTTTACAAACAAGTGCCTTAAGCGGAAACCAAACTGTTACTTATGGCTACACAGATGGGAATGGTTGTTTTAACTCCAGTTCTGAAACTATTTTTGTAGAAGATGGTTCGCAAATAACTGGTGTTGTTAATGCAAACGGTAGCGCAATTACAAATGGAACTGTATATTTATTAGAATACAACAACACATTTTTAATGAATACTATTCAAACATTTACACAAACGGCTACCAATTCATTTGTATTTAATAATGTTGCTCCTGGCAATTATCTTATTCTTGCTCAGCCAGCAATTACTGGTAATAGTGGAGCATACAACGGCAGTGTAAGTTTTTGGCAAGATGCAACAGCCTTTACAATGGATTGTTCTTCAACTCAAACATTTACAATTGAAACAACAACACTTAGCAGTTTAACTGCTGGTAGTGGTGTTATTAGCGGAACAGTTGCTAGAGGGCCAAATTTTGGAAGTGGAAAAACGGATGCATTAGGCGATCCAATTCCAGGTGTTGATGTATCGTTAGAACAAAACCCAGGAGGAATTATTATAGCCAATACACAAACTGGTAGCAATGGTAACTATCAATTTTCAAATGTTTCTGATGGTAACTACACTGTTTTAGTTGATATTCCTGGTTCTGGAATGGTTTCGAGCCATACTATTTCGTTAGCAGGTACTGAAAACTGGATTAATTTGGATTACTATGTTGATTCAAATAAAGTATTTACAAACCCAACTACAGCACCAGCTATTGTTGGTATTGCTACATTTAAAAACAGCAATATAAGTATCTATCCAAACCCTGTGCACAACAAATTAACAATATCTAACGCTTTAGCTATTGATGAAGTTACAATAACAACAATTGCAGGTGTTACAGTTTATTCTAGTAAAATAAATAATGATGCGAATACAGAAATAGATTTTAGCGAAATGCCAATTGGTGTTTATTTAATTGAACTTAGAAATAAAAATACCAATTACAGAACTAAAATAATAAAGCAATAGTTTTACTAAACTTCTATAAAAGACTGCTCTTGTTTAAAACAGAGCAGTCTTTTTATTTATAGGCAATTCATTCGTTTTAAAATCAATCAAAAAAATTGTTACTTTGTAATAAAAATAATACTCTTGCTAAATTCTACCGAAAAATTAGACCAACTACGTAAACTCGTAAAAATAGAACGCGATGAAGATTTTAAAATTTATCAAGATCAATTTTTACGCAGCAATATCGATCAACGCAAAAAACATGGTTATACTTGGTATCCTATCGTTATCAATTCAACCGAAATTGGTTTTGGCGACTATTTAATTATTGAAATAGAACGCACCAATAATTTATCTGAGCCACATCATTTTAATGGTGGTAAAAATGTAAGTTTTTTTAGTAACGCCTATCCTGACGAAACACCGCTTAACGGAACCATTAAAAGTTTGAACAAAAACAAAATGAAAATTTCGTTAACGGTTGATGAATTACCAGATTGGGCTGACGATGGAAAACTGGGAATTAACCTGCAATTCGACGAAAATAGTTACAAAGAAATGGATAATGCTTTGCAAGAAGTTATAAAAGCAAAGCATACACGATTAGCAGAAATTCGTGATATAATTTACGAAGGAAATGCACCAGAGTATAGTAAAGAAAAAATTCATTTCGAAAATTCAAAACTAAATACATCGCAACAACAAGCATTAGAAAAAATTGTTTCTGCAAAAGATATCGCTATCGTTCACGGCCCTCCTGGCACAGGCAAAACAACCACTTTTATTGAAGCCATTATTGAAACACTAAAAACAGAAAAACAGGTTTTAGTTTGTTCGCCAAGTAATACCGCTGTAGATGTGCTTACCGAAAAATTAGCCCAACGCAACGTAAATGTTATTCGAATTGGTAATCCTGCACGTGTATCCGAAAACTTATTAAACAGTACGCTCGATGCTAAAATTATGGCGCATGAGATGTACAAAGATTTAAAAAACTATCGCAAAAATGCAGAAGAGTTTTTTAGAATGGCATCAAAATACAAACGTAATTTTGGTTTTAGAGAGCGTCAGCAAAAACAGTTATTGTATTTAGAAGCACGCAAAATTTTAGGCGAAGCCAAACTATTAGAAGATTATATTTTATACGAACAACTCGATAAAGCGCAAGTAATAACCTGCACTTTGGTTGGTGCTAACAATCGTTATTTAAAAAAGAAACATTTTGAAACCGTTTTTATCGACGAAGCCGCACAAGCCTTAGAGCCTGCAACGTGGATTCCGATTAGCAAAGCTAATAGAGTAATTATGGCTGGCGACCACCATCAGTTAGCTCCTACTGTAAAATCAAAAAATGCCGAAGCAGCAGGTTTAGCTGTTACACTTTTTGAAAAAGCTGTTGATATTCCCAATGTTTCTGTAATGCTAACCACACAATACCGAATGCATCAAGACATTATGCAGTTTTCTAATCAGCAGTTTTACGAAGGTAATTTAGTTGCCGATATAAAAAATAAAATGCATGTGTTAAATTCAGATAGCGACAATACGTTATTAAATACGCCAGTTGAATTTATTGACACTGCTGGTAGTGGCTACAACGAAACACTCAATCACGAAACGATGAGTGTATCTAACAGAGATGAAGCGTTGATATTGGTTAAACACTTAAATTTAGTTTTGCAAGGATACATAAAACACAATGCCGATTACAATAAATTGAGCATAGGAATTATTTCGCCTTACAAAGAACAAATTATTTTATTAGACGAAATTTTAAAAGAAAACATTTTTGACAAAGACTTTTTACAAAACATTAAAATAAAAACGATTGATGGTTTTCAAGGGCAAGAGCGCGATATAATTTACATAAGCATGGTGCGTAGTAATGATAAAAACGAAATTGGTTTTTTGAGCGATACTCGCCGTATGAACGTTGCACTTACGCGTGCTAAAAAGAAATTAGTAGTAATTGGCGATAGCGCAACCTTGGGTAGTCATCCGTTTTACGAAAAATTCTTAAATTACATCGAAAAAATTAACGCTTACAAAAGTGTTTGGGAATATATTAGTTTAGAAACATAAAATGAGAAACTATTTATTGATTTTGTTTACGCTTGTTTTATTTTCTTGTTCAATGAACAAAGAAAAAGAATTGTACGAAAAAGCAAAAACTCATTTCGAAAAAGAAGAATTTTCTGATGCGTTAATGTTACTTAACACAGCTATAGAAAATAATAAAAACAACGATAGCATCTATTTTTTACGCGCCAAAACATTTTTCGAACTCAACGATTTTAATAGCGCTTTAGCCGATTACGACAATTGCATTGAACTAAATCCTAAGTTTTATTCTGCTTACTATAATCGTGGAATAACCTATGGCGAATTAAAAGATTATCAAAACGAAATGCTAAACTACAATGCCTACATAAAGTTGATGCCGAACGATGTTGATGGTTATATTAATCGTGGTGTATTAAAAGGAAACTTAGGCGATGAGTTGGGCGAAATTGCAGATTATAACTCTGCTTTAAAAATTGATCCAAAAAGTGGATTAGCGCTACACAATAGAGGTTCGGCGTATGGAAGAATGCAAAACTTTGAAAAAGCTTTGCAAGATTTTTACGCTGCAAAAGAATTGGGTTACGAAGACGCAGAGTTTTATAAAAACATGGGATTTACTTGCGACCAACTAAGCAACGATAGTTTAGCTATTGTATGCTACAACAAGTCCTTAGCGTTAGATGCTGAATACGCGCCTACTTATTTAGCTCGCGGAGTATTGTTGTGCGAGCAAGGCAAAAAATTAGAAGGCTGTGCCGACCTTAGCAAAGCAGGCGAATTAGGCGAAATGGAAGCTTACGATTTAATACAACAATTTTGTAAATAAAAAACAGAAACAATATGATTTTTGATGTTTTTAAGTTTGTCTTTAAATCTTTTCAAAAAGAAAAAAAATCTCAAATAGCAGATAATTCTGATATGTTGATGATTAACAAGAGGTATATTTTTCATAAAGATATTCCAGACATAACAACTTTAAGAAAAATCACTGGAATTAATTTTGACAAACTTCAAGAGATATTTAATAGATATGATCCTGTGCAAACAGAAAGTCTAAATGAGAATCCAAAAAAATATGAATTACTAACAAGAACAGTTATATATAAATTACCAAGAAAAAAAACACGAGAAGCAGTTGCAGATTTACTTTCTTTAGAGTTTTCATTATGGTTTAAACATGCATATAATTCCTTTTCAAGAAAAGAAGATTTGGTAAATGAAATTTATGAGTTTAAGAAAAAACACTTCAGTAATGATCCCTTTGAGCCAGAAGAAAGTAAAATTTAATCATTATGCTAACAGTTAATTTTAATCCTTTCCCTATTTTAGAAACAGAAAATTTACTGTTGCGTCAATTTAGTTTAAACGATGTGTCTGCTTTTTTTGAAATGCGAAGTAATGAAAAATTAATGCATTTTATACCGCGCCCTGTTGCAACACAACACAAAGATGTAGAAGATTTAATAAACTTAATGAATAACGAAATAGCCGAAAACAAAAGTATTTCGTGGGCAATAACATTAAAAAACACGGGTGAATTATTAGGCTCAATAGGTTTTGTTCGTATGCAAAAAGAAAACCACCGTGCCGAAATTGGTTATATGTTGCATTACAAATACCAAGGAAAAGGTTTGATGCACCAAGCCATTACAACTTGTATTAATTATGGTTTTGATACCATGAAATTACACAGCATAGAAGCTGTTATAGACCCAGCAAATATTGCCTCCGAAAAAGTTTTACAAAAAAGTAATTTTATAAAAGAAGCACACTTTAAACAAAACTTTTTTTACAAAAACGAATTTTTAGATACCGTGCATTATGGATTACTGAATCCGAGCATAACTAAATAATGTAATGATTTATATTTGAAAAATACTATATTTGGATAGAAATACAATATGTAAATTAGCGGCAATGCTAAACAAACTTCATTAAATCAAATAAATGAACCTCCTTGATAAAATTAAAGAAAATTTATTTGTTTTCTTTTTA